>NZ_LMUU01000088.1 GCF_009765775.1 Beijerinckia sp. L45 | reverse complement strand
TCGAGATTGCAAGCCAGTGGAATCGACCCTCATGCTAACGAAGACTTCGATCCTGCCTTGCGGTTGAAATCTGGTGTCAACGCGCATACATGGACCCATTGTGAGATCCACCCGAGCATGATCCTCGGTGTTTGCGCGAGCATCATTCCTTTCCCCGACCACAATCAGGTGAGTCCCATTCCTGCAATCCATATTCTAAGTATTCACAGCGCCATAGTCTCCTCGTAACACCTACCAATCTGCTATGGGCAAACAAGCCATGGG
>NZ_LMUU01000087.1 GCF_009765775.1 Beijerinckia sp. L45 | reverse complement strand
GATGTTTACAAGATTGGTGGTATTGGCACGGTGCCTGTTGGTCGTGTCGAAACCGGTATCATCAAGGCTGGCATGATTGTCACCTTCGCCCCTTCGAACGTGACCACTGAAGTCAAGTCGGTCGAGATGCACCACGAGCAGCTCGAGCAGGGTACGCCGGGTGACAACGTCGGTTTCAACGTCAAGTGAGTAATTTCTGATCTTTAATTCGCATGAACGATCCTGAGTTCGCTGCGCAGGAACGTCTCGGTCAAGGATATTCGTCGTGGCAACGT
>NZ_LMUU01000086.1:25409-41670 GCF_009765775.1 Beijerinckia sp. L45 | reverse complement strand
CATGGCACCCTAATCGTGCCCGAAAGCGCCACCCGATCGAAAATAATAATCTAAGTCATTGATTTTATTGGTGGGCGGTGACGGGCTCGAACCGCCGACCCTCTCGGTGTAAACGAGATGCTCTACCAACTGAGCTAACCGCCCGCGACGCCTATGCGGCATCGGATGCCGTGACATACGTGGTTCCGGCTTGGAATTGAAGCCGCTTCCACGATCCGTCGATGTTTTTCTCCATCGAGCCATTCCACGGCGACATCGCCTCACCGGAAAGACCGCAGCCACCTAAAACCGCGCCATCCTGGTCATCGTCCAGCCAAAACGAAAAACGCCGCGCCTCCTGAGAGACGCGGCGTTTTGGGACCAATCGAACCGATCAGTGTGCGACGAGACCCGCACCGTCTTCGTCGACGCCGAGGGGCGTCGCCTTGACCGGCTTGATCTCTTCTTCCCAGACGATCGGGATCGGCTGGCGCACCAGGGCGTGCTTCAAGACGTCTTCCATCCGCGCGACTGGCACGATCTCCAGCGCGTTCTTGACGTTGGCCGGGATATCCGCGAGATCCTTCGCGTTATCCTCGGGGATCAACACCTTTTTCAACCCACCGCGCAGGGCAGCGAGCAGCTTCTCTTTCAGGCCGCCGATCGGCAGGATGCGACCCCGCAGCGTGATCTCACCCGTCATCGCGATGTCGCGACGGATCGGAATGCCCGTCATCGTCGAGACGATGGTGACGGCCATGGCGACACCGGCGGACGGACCGTCCTTCGGGGTCGCGCCTTCCGGCACGTGGACGTGGATGTCGCGACGATCGAACAGCGGCGGCTCGATGCCGAAATCGACGGCGCGGGAGCGGACATAGGACGCCGCCGCCGAGATTGATTCCTTCATCACGTCCTTCAGATTGCCCGTCACCGTCATGCGGCCCTTGCCGGGCATCATAACGCCTTCGATCGTCAGAAGTTCGCCACCGACTTCGGTCCAGGCGAGACCGGTGACCACACCGACCTGATCCTCCGTCTCGGCTTCGCCGTAACGGTATTTGAACACGCCGAGATAGTCCGCCACGTTCTCTTCCGTGACATGCACCGTCGTCGCTTTCGACGTCAGGATCGCCTTTACCGCCTTGCGGGCGAGGTTGGAGATCTCACGCTCGAGGTTACGCACACCGGCTTCCCGGGTGTAGCGGCGCACCAGAGCCTGCAGGCCGGTGTCATCGATCGAGAACTCTTTCTCGTCCAGGCCATGCTTCTTGATGGCGGCCGGGATGAGATGACGCTTCGCGATCTCGATCTTTTCGTCCTCGGTGTAGCCGGCGATCCGGATGATCTCCATGCGGTCCATCAAGGGCGGCGAGATGTTCAAGGTGTTCGCCGTGGTGACGAACATCACGTTCGACAGGTCATAGTCGACCTCGAGGTAATGATCGTTGAACGCCTTGTTCTGTTCCGGATCGAGCACTTCGAGAAGTGCCGACGACGGATCGCCGCGGAAGTCCTGACCCATCTTGTCGATTTCATCGAGCAGGAAGAGCGGGTTGGACGTCTTGGCCTTGCGCATCGACTGGATGATCTTGCCGGGCATCGACCCGATGTAGGTCCGGCGATGCCCACGGATCTCCGCCTCGTCGCGGACGCCGCCGAGCGACATGCGCACGAACTCACGTCCGGTCGCCTTGGCGATCGACTTGCCGAGCGAGGTCTTACCCACGCCGGGCGGTCCGACGAGGCAGAGGATCGGCCCGTTCAGCTTGTTGGCGCGGCTCTGGACGGCAAGATACTCGACGATCCGTTCCTTAACCTTGTCGAGGCCGAAATGCTCGGTGTCGAGCAGCTCTTCCGCGATGTTCAGGTCCTTCTTGACCTTCGACTTCTTGTTCCACGGGATCGAGACGATCCAGTCGAGGTAGTTGCGCACCACCGTCGCTTCGGCCGACATCGGCGACATCTGCCGCAGCTTCTTCAGCTCGGCATTGGCCTTGTCGCGGGCTTCCTTCGACAGCTTGGTGGTCTTGATCTTCTCTTCGATCTCCGAGAGGTCGTCCTTCCCGTCCTCGTCGCCGAGTTCCTTCTGGATCGCCTTCATCTGCTCGTTGAGATAGTACTCGCGCTGCGTCTTCTCCATCTGGCGCTTGACGCGCGTGCGGATGCGCTTCTCGACCTGCAGGACCGAGATTTCGCTCTCCATCAGGGCAAGGCATTTTTCCAGCCGCTTGGTGATCGAGGTCATCTCGAGCACGGCTTGCTTGTCGGCGATCTTGACCGCGAGGTGCGACGCGACCGTGTCGGCGAGCTTCGAGTAATCCTCGATCTGCGTGACGGCCGAGACGACTTCGGGCGAGATCTTCTTGTTGAGCTTCACGTAGCCTTCGAACTCGGACACGACGGAGCGTGCCAGGGCTTCGACCTCGACCTCGTCGGCGTCATCGTCGGCGATGGTCTCGGCATCGGCTTCGTAAAAGTCGTCGGTGCTGGTGTAGGCATGCACTTTGGCGCGTGTCTGGCCTTCGACCAGAACCTTGACCGTCCCGTCGGGCAGCTTCAACAGCTGCAGCACGGAGGCAAGCGTTCCCGTCTGGTAGATCGCGTCGGTGGCCGGGTCGTCGTCGGTGGCATTCACCTGCGTGGCGAGCAGGATGAGCTTGTCAGCCTTCATCACCTCTTCGAGGGCGCGAATCGACTTCTCGCGACCGACGAACAACGGAACGATCATGTGCGGGAACACGACGATGTCGCGGAGCGGCAGAACCGGGAAATTCTCGATGACGCCGGGGGCAGAGGGCTCGCGCTTTTGGCTGGGCATTTGGTTTTTCCTATCTCCGGCCAAGCCGCCCTTAGAAAGCAGCGGCAACCGGGAACTTGATCAGCTTCGGAAAATCAGATGGCGACGCTTTGATCGGGTTTCAACGGCATTCCGTCCGGCGCAATTCATTTGGCAGCATCGGATCGGCTGCATGGCCCGCACCATTGTAAACGGCGCGGGCTTGCAGCGCCGGATCAAGTCCCGGTGCTGGTCTTTTCGCGATCAGAATAGATGTAGAGCGGTCGCGACTTGCCTTCGACGACTTCGGGACCGATCACCACCTGCTCGACGCTGTCGAGACCCGGCAGATCGAACATCGTATCGAGCAGGATCCCTTCGAGGATCGAGCGCAGGCCACGCGCGCCGGTGCGGCGTTCGATCGCTCGTTTGGCGACGACGTTCAGCGCCTCGTCCTGGAAGGTGAGCGAGGTGTTCTCCATCTCGAACAGGCGCTGATACTGCTTAACCAGAGCGTTCTTCGGCTCGGTCAGGATCTTCTTCAGCGCGCTCTCGTCGAGATCTTCCAGCGTCGCGATGACCGGGAGACGGCCGACGAACTCCGGAATGAGACCGAACTTGAGCAGATCCTCAGGCTCGACCTTGCGCAGAACTTCACCCATGCGGCGGTCGTCCGGCGACGACACCGAGGCGCCGAAGCCGATCGACGTGCTTTTGCCACGGGTCGAGATGATCTTCTCGAGACCGGCGAAAGCGCCGCCGCAGATGAATAGGATGTTCGTCGTGTCGACCTGCAGGAATTCCTGCTGCGGATGCTTGCGCCCGCCCTGCGGCGGCACGGAGGCGACGGTGCCTTCCATGATCTTCAACAACGCCTGCTGCACGCCTTCGCCCGACACGTCGCGGGTGATCGACGGATTGTCCGACTTGCGCGAAATCTTGTCGATCTCGTCGATATAGACGATGCCGCGCTGCGCCCGCTCGACGTTGTAGTCCGAGGCCTGGAGCAGCTTCAGGATGATGTTTTCGACGTCCTCGCCGACATAGCCGGCTTCGGTCAGCGTCGTCGCATCGGCCATGGTGAACGGCACGTCGAGGATGCGGGCGAGCGTTTGCGCGAGCAGCGTCTTGCCCGAACCGGTCGGCCCGATCAGCAGGATGTTCGACTTCGCCAGCTCGACGTCGGTGTGCTTCGTCGCGTGGTTGAGGCGCTTGTAATGGTTGTGCACGGCGACCGAGAGCACGCGCTTGGCCTGGAACTGGCCGATCACGTAGTCGTCGAGGACCTTGCAGATTTCCTTCGGGGTCGGAATCCCGTCCCGGCTCTTGACGAGGGAAGACTTGTTCTCTTCGCGAATGATGTCCATGCAAAGCTCGACGCATTCGTCGCAGATGAACACCGTCGGCCCGGCAATAAGCTTGCGCACTTCATGCTGGCTTTTGCCGCAGAAGGAGCAATAGAGCGTGTTCTTCGAATCGCTGCCGCCGACCTTGGTCATGGCTCGTCTCCATGCCGCCAGAGCGTGCACTCCAGCGGTGCGTTATAGCAAAGTCGGGCGGCCGCACTGACCTACCGACCCTCGAAACCGACGGCGCTGCACGCGGCCCGTCGCTCTCCGTTTGCGATGGCCGAAGCCATCCTTGTCGATCCAACCCATCCGAAGAAGCGAATATCGGGCTGAAGGTAACCCGTCGGATGCCACGACGGCCGTGCGTCACATCGATGCAACAGTTTGCGGCTATTCAATGCCACTGTCGCGGCAAATCAGTTAAGCAAATCTTAAGGCTACTGGTACGGACAAGCAACGTCCGTAGGCTGATCCCACGAGGACCAACCGATCGCGCATCAGATTCGTTTCCCTGATCCAGGTGATACGACCTGCGCACAGAAAGCTAGTGCCGCTGCCGCCGCCAAGGTCCTGATCATCCAGGGATGCTTAAGGCGCCCGTAACCGGCCGCCTCATGCCGGCCTAAGGGGCCGTCTTGTTGACTTCCGGCTTCTCTTCCGGCCGCTTCACGATGACCTGGTCGACGATGCCGAACTCCTTGGCCTCGTCGGAGGACATGAAGTGATCACGGTCGAGCGTCCGCTCGATCGTGTCGTAGTCGCGACCGGTATGCTTGACGTAGACCTCGTTGAGGCGGCGCTTCACCTTCATGATGTCCTCGGCATGGCGAAGGATATCCGAGGCCTGGCCCTGGAACCCGCCGGAGGGCTGATGCACCATGATCCGCGCGTTGGGAAGCGCGAAGCGCATCTCCGGCTCGCCGGCGCAGAGGAGCAGCGAGCCCATCGAGGCGGCCTGGCCGGTGCACAGTGTCGAGATTTTCGGGCGGATGAACTGCATCGTATCGTAGATCGCCAGACCCGACGTCACCACGCCACCCGGCGAGTTGATGTACATCGAGATTTCTTTCTTGGGGTTTTCCGCCTCGAGAAAGAGCAGCTGCGCGATGATCACCGAGGCCATGTTGTCTTCGACAGGGCCGGTCAAGAAGATGATGCGCTCGCGCAGCAGGCGCGAATAGATGTCGAACCCGCGCTCGCCCCGAGCGGTGTTCTCGATGACCTGCGGGATCAGGTAATTGTCGTAAACCTCGATCGGACTGCGATCGCGCATGGGCAAGTCTCTCTGTTCGCAGAAGCCAGAGGGGCGTCCCGGCTTCATTCGTGAAGATAGGAAGTCTTGGCCGTTCCGCAAAGGCCCTCCCGAGCACTGCGTCAAACGGCCAAGCCAAGTGGTTGTGCTATCTCGGTAATTACGCCGCGTCTGCGGTCTTCGCGGGCACGTCGTCCTCGGCGGTCAGCTCCTCCTTGGAAACCTTTCGCTCGGTGACTTTGGCCTGCGCCGCGACATGGTCGATGACCTTATCCTCGAACAAGGGCGCCTGAATCTGCGCCATGGCCTGCGGGTTGCCGCGGAAGAAGTCCCAGACTTTCTTCTCTTCGCCTGGGTACTGACGCACGCGCTCCATCAGAGCCTTGTTCATCTCGTCTTCGGTCACCTTGACGCCGGCGGCCTCACCGATCTCGGCGAGCACGAGCCCGAGGCGCACGCGACGCTCGGCGATGCCGCGGTACTCGACGCGGGCCGCCTCTTCCGTCGTGTTCTCGTCTGCAAACGTCTTGCCGCTCTGCTGCTGCTCGCTCTCCACCTGCCGCCAGATCGACGCGAATTCCTGCTCGACGAGACCCTGCGGCAGCTCGAAGGAGTATTTCTTGTCGAGGGCATCGAGCAGGTGCCGCTTCCACTTGGAGCGTGAGGCCTGGTTGTAGTCGCTCTCGATGTTGCCGCGCACTGATTCGCGCAACTTGGCGAGGTCTTCGAAGCCGAACCCCTTGGCGAGTTCGTCGTCGATGGTCAGGTCGCCCGGCTTCGCCACGCTCTTCAACGTCACGCCGAAGCTCGCCGGCTTGCCCGCGAGCTCCGTGGCGCCGTAGTCGGCGGGGAAATCCACGGTGATGGTGCGGCTTTCGCCGACCTTCATGCCGAGGACCTGATCCTCGAAGCCGGGAATGAAGGAATTCGAACCGAGGATCAGATCGACATCGTTGCCGGTGCCACCTTCGAAAGCGACATCATCCATTTTGCCGACGAAGTCGATCGTCGCCTTGTCGCTCTTTTCCGCTACGGCATCGTCGCCCTTAGCCTCGTAGACCCGGTTCTGCTCCGAGAGCAGGGAGATGATGCGGTCGACTTCCTCTTCCGGGACGTCGGCGACGAGCTTCTCGATTTCGATGTCGTCCATCGGGCCGAGCTCGACCTTCGGCAACACTTCGAGTGCGACCTTGAACGACAGGTCGCCCATGGATTCCATGGCGCGTTCCATTGCCTCGGGGTCGCCGTCGAAGTCGAGCTTCGGCTCGCCGGCGAGGCGGATGTTGTTGTCGGCGATGATCTTGCGGTTGGCTTCGCTCACCGCCTCCTGGACGATCTCGGCCATGATCGAACGGCCGTACATGCGCTTCAGATGCGCGACCGGCACCTTGCCAGGCCGAAAGCCCTTGATCGTCGCCTTGGCGCGCATCTCGTTGAGCTGGCCCTCCATGCGGGTCGCGAGATCCTGCGCGGGGAGAACGATCTTGAATTCGCGCTTGAGCCCCTCGGAATGGGTTTCGGTCACTTGCATGGGAAAAACGCCTGTTGGACGGCGGGTTGTAAAACCCGCTGGAGATGATGGTCGCGGTAGAACGGTGGTGTGGTGCCGGTGGAAGGCAGCGCCTCCACGAGTCGCATCACCGGAACCGGAGTTCCGATCGCGCTACCCAATTGGTTGCGCTTGCTTGGCGCGTCCCGCACCGTTTTGTCAACGGTGGGCGGATCGTCCTGTCGGCTTCTTGCCCGCACAGTTCAGCCCGTGCCGCAGGAAAGCAGGGGCCAGCGCGGCGACCGCATTGCGCTTTCCGCGCTTTTGCGCAAAAGAGGGCTCCGCCTTCGGCGGCCCATCTGGCGGAATTGGTAGACGCAACGGTTTTAGGTACCGTCGCCGCAAGGCGTGGGGGTTCGAGTCCCTCGATGGGCACCAGCATTGTTTTGTTTTGTTTTCTGGCCTTCTGGGGCACAGTAACCAAGTGGCAGGCGATGTGCTTGGCGCGTCAAGGCTCCTTCCAATGCCACTGCGGGGTCGTATGGACGCCGCAGTTTCCCGAAATTGGAGCAGGCGCGTGAGAGGCGGGACAGCTCAGTCCATATGAATGACTGGATTTGGGACGCCTAGAAACGCCGCGGAACGGGCTGGGGTGGTCGGAACAGGCTATTCGCAGACGCCCCGTTTTCCAAAACAGTGGCGTTCAAACAGGCAGGCCGATCTCGGCCATTTGTCGGTTCAACGCTTCTTGCCAAGCTCTGCGGCAATGTCTTTGATCATCAGCCCCGCTTTGCGATGTGCACCGGTAATTTGATCGCGCGTCACTCCCCACCGCTTCATCCAGTATTCGACCGCTTTGCGCTCGGAGAGGTCCAGCCGATCCTTGTCAATGAAACCGCGCTTGTCTTTCAACCCTGCCAATGCCTTCGATCCTTGATGAGTCCCTAAAGGGGGTCGCTTGCTGCAGACGCCTTTGTAGTGCGCGCACACCTCGCATGCCCTCGGGACGCGCGATCATCTGCAACTAGCACAATTGCGAACAGCCGCTACTTTCCCTTCGCCATCGAAAGGCTGCCCTTCCGATTCCGGCCACAATCGGCTGACGGCACCGCGTCCAACCCTGACATTTCTGGCGTTCGGCCCAGGCCCGATCATCTCTTTCACATCGTCGCGAGCGCCATCCTGACAACCCGCCGGGCAACGATGTCACGAAGGCGGCGATTTGAATCAGATCAGCGACCGGAGGGTGTTGTCAGCTTGCGGATGGCGCGCGCGATCTTCGAGCGCAGCGCCCGGCATGAGACGAGACAGGTTGAAGCGATTCGACCAGGCGTGTTCCATCAGCCCCGACCGCTTCAGCCTTGCCGTCATCAGGTTTTCGCCTTGCAGATCGGTGATGGGCATGGCTCGGCTGGTCGCGGCGATCCTTGATGAATAATTCTTGCAATCGAAGTTGCTTCCTGGCTCACGGGTAGGTGCGCACAGGCCGCGTTTCCCTGTCAAAGAGTTGCCCAGAGCGCAGGCCCCCGCTCTGCGATCACCTCGGCAAGAGCCGCGGTTGCGCCCTGCAGCTTGGCGCTGCGTCCCAGGATGACGAATTCAATATCGCCCAGGTCGGGGAGCTTAGCGGCGGGTGATAGTTCGACGAGGTCGCCCTGTCGGAGCAGCAGGCGGGACTGCGCTGCGATCCCGAGCCCGGCCAGCGTCGCCGCGCGCAGGCCGCTCAGCGTCTCGCTACTGCAGGTGACCACCCATGATCGCCCGGATCGATTGAACGCGTCAATCGTCAGGGCGCTTGTGATGCTCGACGACGTGTAGAGTACCAGCGGCACCGGGGCTTCCGCGTCGAGAACGAAGTGAGGCGCAGCCATCCAGGCGAGTTTTTCCCGCCAGATCGTCGTACCGCGGTCGTCATCGGCACGTCGCTTGGCAAAAATCAGGTCGAGCTGACCACTGTCCAGGCTCTGGTACAGGGTGCTGGTAAGGCCGACCCGCAGCTCGACGTTGAGAAGCGGGTTCGCCGCGATGAAATCCTTGAGAATGCCTGGCAGGCGGGTCAGGGCGAGATCCTCCGAGACCCCGAACCGCACGCGGCCGCGCGGTGAGACATCGGCAAAATAGTCCGCAGCGCGCTGACTGACTTCCACGATGTCGTGGGCAAAATTGGCCATCAGGGTGCCATCGGCCGTCAGCGCGACCCCATGCGTGTCCCGCGCTAAAAGCTGGCATCCCGCCGCCTCCTCTAAGCGGCGTATGTGCTGGCTGACAGTCGACTGGCTGAGGCCTCGCGCCCTTCCGGCGTCGGTGAAGCTCCGAGTCTCCACCACTGTTATGAACGTATGAAGCAGATTTACGTCAAACATGCTGGTTATTCGAAGTCATAATAAACGTAATCGCTTTCGCGTCCTCGGGATCTGAGCGTATAGCGGCAGACACGTCCTGCCGCAAGCCGCAGTATCACAAGCACGATCCTTGAATCTACTTAAGTATTCGCGACTCGCGTGGCGGCAAAGACTTCACTTTGTCGTCAACTGATCGCCAATGGAGCACCCTATGCAAGACTTATCACGGCGCAGAATTCTAGCTGCCGGCGCCGTCGGCGGCGCCTTTGTGGCTAGCGCGGCAGCCAGCGCTGGCACCTTCGGCAATCCCGATCACCCTCTTGAAGGGTCGGTGAACGCCAAGACGCCGTCATCTCTCACCAATCCCGGCCCGCAGAATCCCAAGCTCGCCAACGAGTTTCCCTCGTTCCAGGATCCGCCGTCCACCGACGTCGACGGCATGCCGCTGTTCTGGTCGTCGTTCAACAACGCGCACAAACGCATTCAGAACGGGGGGTGGGCGCGCGAAGTCACGCAGGCCGATTTTGCGATCTCCGACTCCGTCTCGGGCGTCAACATGCGCCTGTCGGTCGGCGGTGTGCGCGAACTGCACTGGCATCAGCAGGCGGAATGGGCCGTGATGGTCTCCGGCACATGCCGCATTACCGTGATCGACGGCGACGGCCGACCCTCGATCCGCGACGTCAAGCAGGGCGATCTCTGGTACTTTCCGCCCGGCCTGCCGCACTCGCTTCAGGGGCTTGGCCCGGATGGCGCCGAATTCGTCCTCGTTTTCGATAATGGCCACTCGTCCGAGTTCAACACGCTGATGCTGACGGACTGGGTCGCGCATACGCCGCCGGACGTTTTGGCACAAAACTTCAACGTACCGGCCGACGCGTTCAAGAACATCCCGCTCGACGCGCTCTGGATTTTCCAGGCCGAGGAGCCGGGTCTGCTTGCCGCCGCACAGAAGGCCGCGGCCTCGCCACAGGGCGAGTCGGACATCCAGTTCACCTTCTCGATGAACGACATGGCGCCGACCAAGACGACGAAGGGCGGCTCGGTGAAGGTCATCGACAGCCGCAACTTCCCGATCTCGACGACGATTGCGGCGGCGCTGGTGACGATCCAGCCGGGCGGTCTGCGCGAGTTGCATTGGCATCCCAATGCCGACGAATGGCAGTATTACATCAAGGGCAGCGCGCGGATGACCGTCTTCAACACCGGGCCCAAAGCCCAGACGGCAGACTTCCGCGCCGGCGATCTTGGCTACGTGCAGAAGAGCCTCGGTCATTATGTGCAGAACACGGGCACGACCGATCTGGTCTTCCTCGAAATCTTCAAGGCCGACCGCTTCGCCGAAGTGGCGCTGACCCAGTGGCTCGCCTGCACACCCCCCGAACTGGTCGCCCGGCATCTCAATCTCGACCCCAAGCTGATCACCCAGATGAGCAAGGGGAGGCCGGACATCCTGCCGGTCTAACTCCATCTGAAGGCCGTCTGATCCGGATCGACGCCATCAAAAGTCGGGGGCCGCGGCGCTCGCCGCGGCTGAATGACCACCCCTGCCGACCAGATCAACCCGCAACTCTCAAGGAGCTTCAATGAACAACAGCGCCCTCGTTGCCATCGCCTTTGTGCAGATCACCCTCATGTCAGATGGGCCGTCGTCTGCACAACCTTATCCGAGTTCGCTCTCGTGCTCTGGGTCGCGTATCGCGAACTCTGAACGCAATGCTGGCGGAGCCTTAAACAACGGCATCAAGCGATGCCGAGAGTACTATGCACTTGTGCCCGCAGATGCGCCGCGTTCGAACCAAGCACCGAAAGAGCTCACCTCTCCCAGGCCCTTCCTTCCCAACGGCGCCGCCGACCAACCTTTTCGTTCGTCGGTCACCGGACCTTGAAGTCAGCCAAGCTCTCAAGCCTTCTCGGCCCACTGCTTAAAAGGCGGATGTATTCAAGAGATCCCGCCGTTATCGGCTCAAATCGCGGTCGAGCGGCGTAATGCTGCGGGCTCAGGCTTGCGAGCCCGCAGCATCGAGCCCGCTAATTGGAGGCCTCTTACAGACCATCAAAACATTGTAAGAAATGGTTTGTGGATGCGCCTAATCGGTCGCTGCGCCCGCCAAGCTTGACCACTTAAAGCGGAGGGTTAATGTGCAGTGCAGCGAACCGAGGAGATCTACATGCCTTTGGAAAGTAGCCAATCCGAGCCGTTCTATGGAACGACACGAGCGCCGGTCGGTATGAAGATGTTCGACGGCAAGACCACGGTCTCGGTTTTTCTTTCTGAACAAGCCCTGAGAGTTCTGGAGACCCACGATTTTGAAGGCAGCCTTGATATTCTGAAACGCCATCGCAATCGAATCGAAGCGATGGCTAGCCGCAAATACGAGGAATGCGGTCTTGAGGACGGCCACCTCATGTTGTTGCCCGCGGACCTGCGGAACTGAACCGGGTCTGGTGGCATCATAAAATCCTGAAATCATTGATATTTTAGGTAATCCTAGTGATACCGTCGATGGGCACCAGAATTTTGCTTTGGTTCGGCGTATAGCGCAGAAAAGCCCCCGCCAGTTGCCGCTGTCAAACCCGATCGTGTAACACCGGCGCTCATCGCGAGGGCCTGCATGTCGATCGATCGTCGTTTGTTTCTTGGTGGCGCCGCCGCGACCGTCGTCGTGCTGCCGGTGGCCACTTCAACGGAAGCGGCTGTCCTGAAGGACAAGGTCGCGGACGACGGTTGGACGATTCTTGAGGCGCGGCCGGGTTCGCTCCGCCTTGCATCCGACCCTGCCGGCGAGACCGCGATCTGGGGCTATGGCGGTCGGGTGCCGGGGCCGTTGCTGCGGATCAAGAAAGGCGACGAGCTCAAGGTTCGTCTGATCAACAAGCTGACGCAGCCGACCTCGGTGTGCTGGCATGGGGTGCGCGTCCCTAATGCGATGGATGGTGTCGCCGGCCTGACGCAGAAGCCGGTGCTGCCTGGCGAAAGCTTCGACTATCGCTTCACCCCGCCCGATGCGGGACTGTTCTGGTACCATCCGCATGTCTGGCCGCAGAGCGCAGAGCAGACGGATCGCGGCCTCTACGGCGTGCTGATCGTCGACGAGGCCGAGCCACCGGCGGCTGACCAGGAGCTTCTGCTCGTGCTCGACGACTGGAGCCTCGACGACAAGGGCCAGATCAAGGATGTTTTCGATGTCGAGGCCGCGCGTCACCTCGGCCGGATCGGGCCTTTGGTCACCGTCAATTCCAAGCCGGCGCCGTCGACCACCGTCCTCAAGCCGGGATCGCGGGTCCGACTGCGCCTGCTCAGCGCGATGAGTGCCCGGATCATGATCGTCGGCTTCGAGGGCGCGCACCCGATGGTTCAGGCAATCGACGGCCAGCCGTGCGAACTGTTCGAGCCGGTGCGCCAGACGATCCCCGTCGGGCCCGGCGCACGCTTCGACATCATGATCGACCTGCCTACAGAAGCAGGCAAGGAGGCGCGCCTGATCCTGCGCGGCGAGGGCGGCGCGGATCGCCCGCTGCTGCTCTTCAAGACAGAGGGCGAGGCGCGCAAGCCCTGGCCTGCCGTGACCGCGCTGCCGCAGAACGGCGCCCTACCGACGCAAATCCCGCTCGAACGGGCCTTAAAAATGGACCTCGTGATCGACGGCGGCGCCAAGCCGCCGGTGCCCCCGGCGGCCGAACCGCCGCGCAAGGGCGTGAAAAATGCCGCCGCGTCCAAGACCGCGCCGCCTAAAACCATCCCGCCGTCGGATAATGCCCATCTCTGGACGATCAACGGTATCGCGTCGGACGGCGTCTCCGGCAAGCCGCTGTTCACCGTTAAGCGCGGGTCCGCGGTGTCGCTGGCACTCGTCAACAGAAGCGCCTTCGCGCAGCAAATTCATGTGCATGGCCACGTGATGCGGTTGCTCCACGATCTCGACGATGGTTGGGAGCCCTACTGGCGGAATGCCGTGCTCGTCGCCGATGGGCACACGAAGCATGTCGCCTTCGTCGCGGACAATCCGGGCAAATGGGCGCTCGAGTCCCTGGTTCTCGACCGGCAGGTTTCGGGGCTGGCCGCATGGTTTGAGGTGACGTAGCGCAAGGGTTCAAGCGATCCCTATTAGCCTTCGACACATCTTGGCAGGCGGCTGGGTTCGCCCTAGGAATAGAAGCCGTGTCTCGAATGGGTCGTTGAGCGTGCCCAGGTCGCTTCATGCAAATTCGCTTCGGCTATGACATCACGATCACCTGCCGGCGGCCGACGGCGGTGGTTTGCCTTCTCACCGTCCGTGACGAGCGCGCCCCGGACCTGATCGCGCCCGAGCAATTCTCGGTAAAGCCGGCGATTTCCGCGACGCTCTACCACGACCTGTTCGGGAATGTCTGTCGACGGTTTACGGCGCCGGCCGGCGACACCACCATCCGCGGCGATGGGACCGCCGAAGATTCCGGCACCGTCGATTTGACCGACCTTGACGCCAATGAGATCGCGACTGCCGACCTTCCCGACGACTGCCTGCTCTACCTCATGGGAAGCCGCTACTGCGAGACCGACCGGCTGAGCCAGATCGCTTGGAACCTCTTCGGGGACATCGCGCCCGGCTGGACGCGCGTCCAGGCCATCTGCGACTTCGCCAACAAGCACCTGACCTTCAGCTACCCGAACGCGCGGTCGACCCGCACGGCCTACGATGCCTACCAGGAGCGTAGCGGCGTCTGCCGCGACTTCGCCCACCTCGCGATCGCCTTATGCCGCTGCATGAACATCCCGGCGCGCTACATCAACGGCTACCTCGGCGATATCGGCGTGCCGGTTGTCGACCCGATGGATTTTTCCGCCTGGATCGAGGTCTATCTCAGTGATCGGTGGATCACCTTCGATCCGCGCAACAATATTCCGCGCATCGGCCGTATCGTGGTGGCGCGCGGTCGCGACGCGGCGGACGTGCCGATGATCATCTCGTTCGGACCGCATCAGCTCAAGTCGTTCAGCGTCTGGGCCTACGATCTCGCCGCGCCGATCAAGAATCCGCCGAAGGTTTTGAAGGCACCGGTTGCGCGGAAACGGGCGCCCCGGAAAGCGGCGCCGAAAACAGTCTAGAAAGCTGCCGTTCGCGCGCTGGGCAGCATCACGAGCCTCAGTTCGGGTTGGGGCGAAACCGTTTGACGAACAGGTTGGCGATCATCGCCCGCGCAACATGCTCGGCCATGCACTGGTTTCCGAGATCGCTCAGGTGGAAATTGTCGTTGGCCATCAAATGCAGATTGGCCCGCGTCTGGGCGATGAACTTCATCGCGTCATAGCGGCGGACATACAGCACCTTCTCGTCGGTCGCGATCTTCTGCAGCGCCTGGCGGATGGCGTCGTAGCTCTCGTCCTTGGCGAAGCGCGAGGTGTATTGCAGGCCCACCAGCACGACGTCGATGCCGCTGTCGCGCAGCCACTCGATGGTCGTCTTGACGACATCGGTGAACTGGTCGGGATCCACGCGGGACAGCGCATCGTTGGTCCCAAGCTGCCAAAGCACGAGATCGGGCTTCATAAGCGCCACCTCGCTACGGATTCGGTCGGCCGAGGTCTGTGCGACTTCGCCGCCGACGCCCCGGTTGGCGATCTCGACGTTCACGCCCTTCAGCGCGCTCTCCAGGATGTCGCTGATCTGGACGGGATAGCTTTTGACGCCCGCCGTCGAGCCGAGGCCCGCGCTCGAGGCCGAGCCGATCGCCAGAATGTGCAGCGTGCCGTGCTCGGCGAGCACCTTGGTGACGTTGGGAAGCGGGGCAGGGGCGGCGATGTCGGCGGCCGGGACGTCGCACTGCGGGCTCAGCGCCGGCGGCGTCTGCTGGGCCGCGGGCGACGGGATGGGGTCGATGGCGAAGGCCGGCGTGCTCAGGAGGACGCAGCAGGCGATGGCAGCGCCGAGCCAGAGACGGTAGCAACGCGGGTGCGGGTACGCCATTCCGTTATCCATGCGATGAACGCCATGATCGAGACGCCGATAGAAAATAATACGACGTCTGTGACAACACTTCCTCCGTATATGAACCGCACAATTTGGCCACATAGGCTTAAGAGAGACGCTGCACAAAACACGTTAAGCGCATTACGGCCAAGCATGGCTAAGAATTTCGCCAAGCCGGGCAGCCATTTGGCCAGGTAGTTGTAGGCGCCGGCAAACAAGGCGCAAAGCGCCAGCATGTGGAACAGGCGGTCCGGCGACAAAAACGTTTTGTCGAAGACGATGAAGAACAGGCTGGGGTGGGGCAGGTTGATCAGATCCGGAAAGAACCGGGTCGATGCGATCACCACGCCGAGGATGATGATCGGGACGGCAATCCAACGCAGCACCGTGAGATGGCGCCGGGCGAAGGCCCCGATATCCGTCGTCTTGCCGGCCAGCAGGAAGCCCAGGACATAGATCAGCTGCCAGGCCGTCGGCGAGAAGAACCAGGTTCCCTCGATCGGCCAGGAATGAAAGTTGATGCCAAGCGACAGGGTCAGGACATAGAGCCCGACCGAGATCGGCAGCAGCAGCGGCGGCATCGCGCGATAGATCAGTGCGATGATCGGTGCGGCAATCATCAGGACGACATAGAGCGGCAGGATGTTGAAGTAGCCGAGCTGGTGGGTCAGCAGCACCAGCCCGATATGCGCCTCGATCGGCTCGCGGAAGACCGCGCCGACGTTGTGCCAGTCGAGCAGGAACGGCGCGTCGAGCCAGACGGACGAGGCCGCCAGGATGAAGATCGCAATTTCCGTGATGAAGGTCTGGGCCACGTAGAGCGTGAAGGCGCGTGCCCACAGCTTGTAGATCATCGCAGGGATGGTCAGCGGGCGCTTCGGGTTCTCGATCGACAGGCGCATCGACCAGCCTGCAAGCAGCACGAAGAGTTCGGCCGAGTCCGAGAGCGAGAGATTGCGATAGCTGAAGCGCTCGACGAAATTGCCGGGGATATGATTGACGAAGATCGTAATCAGGGCGAAGCCGCGCCAAAAGTCGATTTCGTTGGGTTCGCGCATGGTCGCTTCTTCGCCCGGGCGGTCTATTATATGATGTGCCGCACGCGTGGAAACACGAGATT
>NZ_LMUU01000086.1:0-25322 GCF_009765775.1 Beijerinckia sp. L45 | reverse complement strand
GTCTCGGGCCAACGCCACCCGCGTCTCGGGAAATCTGCGTCAATCGACGCGCCGCTTACGCGCTGCCGAACAAATCGCTCTCGAAAAGTTGTCTCAGCACCTTGGGCAACATCTCGGGAATATCTTCGGAGATCAGGCCGGGGCCGAAGCGGTGGGCGGCATCGGCATGCATCCAGACCGCGGCCGAGGCCGCCTCGAATCGCGGCATGGCTTGCGCCAGCAGGCCGCCGATCATCCCGGCAAGAACGTCGCCTGACCCTGCCGTCGCCAGCCAGGGTGCTTCGCTGGCCGCGATCGAGGCCCGTCCGTCGGGGTCGGCGACGACCGTATCCGGGCCTTTCAGGACGATGACGGCGCCGCTCATCACCGCGGCTTTGCGGGTCCGCTCGAGCTTGGACGCGGACTTGTCGATCAGCGAGCCGAACAGCTTGGCGAACTCCCCGTCGTGGGGTGTGAGAACCACCCCGTGGGGGCTCTCCTTGATCGCGGCGAAGAGGGTTGCAGGCTCTTTGGCAAAACTCGCCAGCGCATCGGCGTCGAACACGATCGAGCGCGGCGGCTCGTCCTCGTCGCTCTCCATCTCGATGCCGGCCAGCACTGCCATGGCGAAGTCCCGGGTTCGCTGTCCGACGCCGAGGCCTGGCCCGAGAACCACGGCGTTCTTGCGGCGATCGGTCAGCATGTCCTCGAGATCGTCCGGGCTGTCGCAGACGCGGGTCATGATGGCGTTGAGGACACTGGCGTGGACGGCAAGCGCGTCCAGCGGCGTCGCGATGGTGACGAGACCGGCGCCGGCGCGCAGCGCGCCGCGTGCCGCGAGGCGTGCGGCGCCCGTCTGCGCCATGGGCCCTGAAACGACGATTGCGTGGCCGCGCTGATATTTGTGGCCGGCGAGGCTCGGCACCGGCATGCGGGAGGCCCAAAGCGCCGGCGCGTTGAGCATCGCCTGTGGATGGATCGTGGCGAGAAGATGGGGATCGAGCCCGATGTCGGCCAAAGACAAAGACCCGCGACGCAGCCGACCGGGCATGAGGAAATGGCCGGGCTTCAGGCGGAAAAACGTAATGCAGGCGGTCGCCTCGACGGCGATGCCGCGGACTGTTCCGCTGGCGCCATCGACGCCGGACGGAATGTCGACGGCCAGAACGGGCTTGCCGTCGGCCTTCGCCCAGGCGTTGAGGCGCGCAATCGCGGCTTTAGCCGGCCCGTCGATATCGCGGGCCAGGCCCGCGCCGAACAGCGCATCGATGACGAGGTCGGCATCGTCGAAGGCGATATCGGCAAGCGCCGTGACGGGCCCGGTCCAGAGGCCAGCGGCGCCTGCCGCATCGCCCTTCAGAGCCAGTCTCTCGCCGAGCAGGCCGACCGTCACGATCAGGCCGCGCTGGGCCAGAAGACGCGCCGCGACGAAGCCGTCGCCGCCGTTGTTGCCGGGGCCGCAGAGCACCGCGACATGGGCGTTCGGCACATGCTCGCCGATCAGACGCACAGCCGCCTGCGCGATCGCCTGGCCGGCACGCTCCATCAACACGGCGCCAGACTGGCCAATCTGCCCGGCGAGGCGATCCACGGCCGCCATTTCGCTCGGCAACAGAAGCTCGACCGGAAAACCTTGGCGGCGCAGCGGGATTTCGGCGGCAGTTAACGTCATTTACAAACACGCGCTCCTGAACACGGCGCTCAAATCCCGCTCGTGTTGACAAGGAATTGGACCGTGGCTACGCAAATAGCACTCCAGATGTTCAGCAATAAGTCGCTTGTGAATTGCGACGCACAGGGTTCAATGAAGCCTCAAACCGCCAAATTCGGGATCGGCCAGATCGTCAAGCATCGCAAGTATGCTTTTCGTGGAATCGTCTACGATGTCGACCCGGTTTTCGCGAATACCGACGAATGGTGGGAAGCGATTCCCGAAGAAGTTCGGCCGCGCAAGGACCAGCCATTCTATCATCTCTATGCCGAGAACGATGACACCGAGTATGTCGCCTACGTGTCCGAGCAGAACCTGCTGGCCGACGAATCCGGCGATCCCGTGCGCCACCCGCAGGTCGACGAGATGTTCACCCGGGCGAACGACGGGGGCTACCAAGTCAAGATGGCACGGATGAACTGACGGTCGGTCCCGGCGATCGTTTCGTTAGATCTGAAAAGGGCGCTCACTGGTCGGTGAGCGCCCTTTTCGCGTCGGCTGGGGCCTTACTTCGCGGCTGCTGGCGGCGCGATCGCGGCGCCACCGGTCGGGCTGGCGGCTGCCGGCTGCTGGCTCTCAAGCTTCTTGCGCTCGTCCTCGGCGCGCTTCTGCAACTCGGCCTGAAGCTTCGCCTGCTGCTCCTGCAGCACCTTCGGATCGATAGCCGGGCCGTCGAAGGCCTTGCCGAAGCCAGCGAGCGGGATAGCGAAATCGACCTGCTCGTTCTTCTGGTTGCGGACGCTGACGTTGAGGGCGGTCGCCTTCTTCATCGACGTGGTCGTGTCGGACTTGACCTTCGCCTCGGCGAAGCAGCCGTTCGGGAAGCAGATCTCGAAGGCGCCGTCGGTGCTGGCGCCTTTGTCGACGGAGAAGCGGAAGCCCGGACGCAGCATCAGGCCGATCGGCATCAGCATGCGGATGATCTTGGTGTCGTCGCCCTTCACGTCATAGACGGCGAGCGCGAGAACCGGCGGCTGATTGGCGGCGGCGCTGAAGTCGCGGGTCGTGTAGCAGACTTCCTTGCCGGCCGTCTGATCCTTGCCGCAAACCTTGGTCCAGTCGTTCTGGGTCGGGACGAGATCGAGATGGCCGCTGCCGGCCTGCTGGCCTGCCGCCGGGGCGGGCGCTGCCGCGGGCGCATCCGCCGCAGGGGCTGCCGCTGGCGTTTCGGTGTCGGCCGCCGGAGCCGGGGCCTTCTTTTTCGGCGGCGCCGCAGCGAGCGGGCTCGCCAGCAGGCAGGATCCGAGAACGGCGAGAGTAAGCAATCGCTTGGACGGGTGCGACATCGAAAGTCCTTTCAATCGGGCGCTCGTCGCTGGAGGAACGAGAGAAGTCGCCGGTGCATCGGTGAGTGAGGAAGCGGGCCAGAGCGCAACGCAGCCGGCCGCCATTGATAAAACGCCACGCTCTTCAACTTGCATTGGGGCGACAAGTTGACGAGGCCGGCCCTCTATAGTCGAGGAGATTGCATCGGGGAAGCCCGCGCCATGGTCACGACGTCATGATTGTCCAACGTTTTGAGCGTTCGAGCCGAGGGCCTGCCGCGACCATCGTGCCGCCAAAGAAAGGCAACATGCCAAACGCTTACGCTGTGTTCTTCCGGCTTTGCTGCAGCTTAGCCGGCGCAACACTTCATGCGAATCAAGACAAGATCGTCTACGAGACTGCACATGGTTAACCTGCTTCGGATCTTCGTCTGGCCGCCACGCGCGATCGTCGCCGCACTCGTATGCGCGATGACGGCTGCCGGGCCGGCGTTAAGAGCGGACGCATCCGAGGCTTCGAGCGGTGCGATCGCCATGTACGGCACCCCGGCGCTGCCTGCGGGTTTTTCGCATCTGCCTTACGCCAATCCGGATGCCCCCAAAGGCGGCAAGCTCGTCGTCGGCTTCGAGGGGACGTTCGACAGTCTCAATCCGTTCAACCTGAAGGCCGGGTCCACCGCGCAGGGCATCAACGGCAACATCTATCAAACTCTGATGACGCGCTCGCTCGACGAGCCTTTCACCCTCTACGGCCTCGTCGCTCAATCGATTGAGACCGACGCAGCACGGTCCTACGCAACCTTCCGTGTCGATCCGCGCGCACGCTTCTCCGACGGGTCCGCGATCACCGCCGCAGACATCGTCTTCACCTTCAATCTCTTGAAGAAAAAGGGCAGGCCGCAACAGCGCGCGGCCTATTCCTTCGTGGCGAAAGTCGCGACGCTCGATGCGATGACGGTACGCTTCGACTTTGCGGGCTCGAAGGACCGCGAGCTTCCGATGATCCTGGCGTTGATGCCGGTGCTGTCGCACGCGGGCGTCGATCCGGAAACGTTCGACCAGACCAGCCTGAAATTGCCGGTCGGGTCCGGGCCCTATCATATCGTCGCGGTAAAGCCAGGGATGCGGCTCGTGCTGAAGCGCGATCTCGATTACTGGGGCAAGGATCTTCCGACGCAGCGCGGTCTCTATAACTTCGACGAGATCGACATCGAGTATTTCCGCGACAGCAATGCCTTGTTCGAAGCGTTCAAGGCCGGGCTGATCGACGCGCGCATCGAAACCAACCCGCAGCGCTGGGCCAGCGCCTACGATTTCCCCGCGCTTCGCGAGGGCAGGGTGAAACGAGAGAGCCTGCCATTCGGCGGTCCGAAGGGGATGGAGGGCTTCGCCTTCAATCTGCGGCGGCCGTTGTTTCGCGATATCAAGATACGCGAGGCCCTCGGGTTCGTTTTCGACTTCGAGTGGGTCAACGCCAAGCTGTTCAGCGGACTCTACACGCGCAGCAAGAGTTTTTTCGACGAGTCGGATCTCGCTTCCGTCGGCCATCCCGCGAGCGACGCCGAACGCAGGCTGCTGGCGCCCTATCCCAATGCCGTGCAGCCCGACGTGATGGACGGAAAGCGCGTGCCGCCGGTCAGCGACGGATCGGGTGAGGATCGCGCCGGCGCGCGGAAGGCTTTGTCCATGCTGGAAACCGCGGGCTACCGGCTCGAGGACGGGCGTCTGGTCAAGGACGGCGTGCCGCTGGCGTTCGAGATCATGGTCAAGGACCGCAACCAGGAGCGGCTGGCGCTGAGCTACCAGGGCGGCCTGCGGCGGATCGGCGTCGACGCCACCGTGCGGCTCGTCGACGAGGTGCAGTACCAGCGCCGCCGCCAAAAATTCGATTTTGATATGATGATCGGTCTGTGGCAGTCCACCGCCTCGCCCGGCAACGAGCAACGCTCGCGCTGGGGATCGGCAAGCGCGTCGCAGGAGGCCTCGTTCAACCTGGCCGGCGCGCGCGACCCGGCGATCGACGGGCTGATCGACGCGATGCTCGGTGCGACCTCGCAGGAAGACTTTTTCACCGCGGTGCGAGCCTATGATCGAGTGCTCCTGTCGGGTTCCTACATCGTGCCGCTGTTTCACGCGTCGGATGAGTGGGTTGCCGCCAAAATCGGGCTCGCGCATCCCGCGGCGTCGCCGCATTATGGACCGCCCGCGTCCGCGACTTTCGATACGTGGTGGAGGACGAGCCCGTGATGCGCCAGGGTCTGCCCAACGGCGTCGCCGTCGATGATCCCGCGCCCACGCGCGGTCTCGACGCCTTGCTTCTTGCGGCGTTGCAGGAGTCGCCCGACACCGTGCTTTTTTGCGACGACGAGCGCAGTGTCAGCGCCCGCGATTTCGCCGCCCGCGTTCAGGGGATTGCCGCGCAATATCGCCAATGCGGCCTGCAGCCCGGCGAGCGTGTCCTGCTGGTGACGGGCAGCACCGTGCAATCCCTGGCGGCGCTTTTCGCAGCGCTTCGGGCTGGCCTCGAGCCGGCGCTCGCGCCCTGCGGTCTCGGGCCCGTGGAGCTTGCAAGCTACGCGCGGGCTGCCGATGCCGTCGCTTTGGTGGGACCGACGCATTACGGCACCCTCGCGCTCGGCGACGCTTATCTCTCGGCGGCTGCGGTGTCGGATACGATCCGGCTGGTCGCGACGCTTGGGCCACAGGCGGTGGACGGTGCGGCCGATTTCGGTGCGGCGGCTCTGATGGAGAATGCTGCGCCGTTCGGTGCCGAGGCCGCCGTCATCGTGACCTTCGATGGCCCGGCCAACACGCCCGCGCCCGTCGCGCATCGTCAGGCCGCCCTGTTTGCCGCCGCGCTGGCCCTGGTCGACCAGGCGCAAATCAACCCGACGAAGCCGATCCTCTCGACGATCGTCCCGGCAACCCTGGCCGGCCTCGTCGCCGGTCCGTTCGCCGCGCTGATCGGCGCCTCGGGCCTCGTTCTCCACGGCCCTTTCGATTCGAAAAGCTTCCTTGCGGCCTATGACGCCACGCTCGGCGCGCATCTCGTCGCGCCCGCCGACATGGGCGCGACTTTGCGCGCGGCCGGCATGAGCGACGGCGATGCATCGCTGATCCTACTGTCGCGCTTTGCGTCCCCGACGGGCTTCGTCCTGCCGCAAGCGCTCGACTGCGCGCGGCTGGTGGTCGATCTCTACGGGTTCGGCGAGGCGGCGGTCCTGGCGCGGCGGCGTGAGGGCGGCCAGGTGCAGATACCGTCCGAGCTGTCGGACGGCAGCCTTCCCGGCCGGCTTGGCGTCGCGCTCAACCGGGCCCGGTCCGAAAGCCGGACGGTTGCGGCCGGACACGGCTGAGGCGTTGCCCGCTGTTTCCCACGGTCTCGTCCGATGCCCGGCTTGCAGAGCGCGTATGATCCATGAAACATCGCTGACAACAACACTGCGTGGGGTGGGCGTACATGGATGAGATCGCGGCTCGGACATCGGTGTTGGATGGCGATGGCGACGCGGCCGATCGCAAACACCGAATGCGCGACATCTTCATCGGGTCGCTTGGCAATCTCGTCGAATGGTACGATTTTTACGCCTACACGGCGTTCGCCCTTTATTTCGGTCCCGCGTTTTTTCCCAACAGTGATCCCGTCGTGCAGCAGCTGAATGCTGCCGTGATCTTCGCGGCGACGTTTTTGGCCCGCCCGTTCGGCGGCTGGCTGTTCGGATACCTCGCCGATCGCCACGGCCGGCGATTGTCGCTCACCATATCGGTCGGCGCGATGTGCTTCGGCTCCTTGCTGATCGCGGTGACCCCGACCTATGCGACCATCGGCTTTGCCGCGCCATTGGTGCTCGCCGCGGCGCGCATCATCGAGGGCCTGAGCCTCGGCGGCGAATACGGCGCCAGCGCCACCTATCTCTCAGAGATCGCCGATCCCAAACGTCGCGGGTTTCACACCAGCTTCGCCTATGTCACGTTGATCGGCGGCCAACTCGTCGCGATCGTCGTGCTGCTTCTGCTGCAAAAAGTGTTTCTGACAGAGGCCGAGCTTAAAGCGTGGGGCTGGCGCATTCCCTTCGTCATCGGCGCTTTGCTTGCTGTGTTCACGCTGGTGATGCGGCGTAACCTCGAAGAGACGAAGGCCTTCAAACAGGCCCGCTCGGACGGCAAGATCGTCACCGCGACGGGTCTGCTGCGCACCCTCATCACCTATCCGCGCGAACTGCTTCTCGTCGTCGGGCTCACCGCTGGCGGTACTGCCGCCTTCTACACCTTCACCACTTACATGCAGACGTATGTACGACTGTCCGTCGGTCTGGCGCCGGATACGACAACGCTCGTCATCTTTTTCTCGCTGCTGTTCGCGGCCGGCATCCAGCCGGTCTATGGCGCGTTATCCGATCGCATCGGACGCAAGCCGCTGCTGATCTTCTTCGGCGTCGTCGGGACGCTGACCACCGTTCCGATCCTCACGTTGATGAAGGATACGAAGTCGCCGTTCATCGTCTTCCTGCTGATCTGCGCGGCCTGGGTCTTCACGGCCGGCTACACGTCAATCAATGCGATCGTCAAGGCGGAGCTCTTCCCGACGGCGATCCGCGCCTCGGGCATCGCCATTCCCTATGCGATCACTGTTTCGGTCTTCGGCGGCACCGCGCCGATGATCGCGCTGCAGTGCAAGGCCTGGGGACACGAGAGCTGGTTCTACTACTACCTCTCCGGGATGATCTTCCTGTCCCTGATCATCTACGCGACGATGCGCGACACCAAAAAGATCTCGGCGATGGAGCGCGTGAGCTGAATGCCGCCGACGCTCGCCATCGCCAACAAGGTCTATTCCTCCTGGTCGATGCGGCCGTGGCTCTTGATGCGGCACTTCGACATCGTGTTCGACGAGGTCGTGATCCCGATGGATCTCGACACGTCGAAGGCGGAGATGCTGCGGCACGCGCCGACCGGCAAGTGCCCGTCGCTGACGGACGGCGATATTGTCGTGTGGGATTCGCTGGCGATCATCGAATATGTCGCCGAAGTTCACCCGACGCTGCCGATCTGGCCACGCGACAAGGCGGCGCGGGCGATGGCGCGCGCGCTTGCCGCCGAGATGCATTCCGGTTTCATGGCGTTGCGCCGCAGCCTGCCGATGAACATGAAGCGCAGCCCGGCGACATTGCGGCTAGATGCCGAGATCCAGACAGCGGTCGATGCGGATGTGGCGCGGATCGAAGCCGCCTGGGCCGATGCGCGACACCGCTTTGGGGCCGGCGGCCCGTTCCTCTTCGGCGCCTTTTCCGCCGCGGACGCGATGTTTGCGCCTGTCGTCAACCGGCTCCAGGTCTATGCCGTGACCGTCGGACCGGAGACCAGTGCCTACATGGCGGCGGTGACGTCGCTGCAGGCATGGCGCGACTGGCAGGCCGAGGCCGAAGCCGAGGGCTGGCGGCTCGAGCGGATCGAAGCGATATGACGATCGCTTCTGCGATAGCTGAAGAAACCCGTCGGCCAGCACGTCGCGCTGGCTGACGAGAGCATTGTTGTGATTGTCAGCCGGTCCGCGACGAACGCTGCGCCTGCTGGTTCCCGACCGTGATGCTGTTGAAGTACGTGATGACGTCGGTCACTTTTCCTGACGCGAGGGTCGCCGAAACCTGCGCTTGGGTCATGCCGATCCCGAGTTGCGCGTTATTGACGTTGATCTGGATCGTCAGCGCGCCGGCCTGCGTGTACGAGGCGTTCCACTGTGTGACGGCATCCTGGAGGTCGTTGACGACGGCGGCATAGTTTGTCCCCGACGTATCAGAAGTCGCCTCGACGATGTCGTTGACGGCTGCCGTCACATCACTCTCGAGCGCCTGCCACTCGACGAGAATATCGTTCAGGCTTTTTTCGATCGCTGTCGTGTCCGTTGCGAGATTGCCGTAGGTCGTCGCGAGGACCTGCAGGGTCGCGACATCGGCGGTCAGATTGTTCATGGCGTTTTCTTTCGCCGTGATCTCATTTTTGTCAGAGGTGATTTGGATGCCGTCCATGGTGATTTCATAAGTCGCAACAGCGACAACCGGACCCATGACAAGCCAGGTCAAAGCGCCGACCGGCCATGCCGCAATGGTTGCCACGACGCCAAGCGTCAATGCGATGCCGTCGGCGATGGCGAGCGCGACAATCGCGGCAGTCAACGATTTGATGTCGCTCTGAAGTTGCGAAATGGCCGTGTTCAAGGCATCGATTTGCTGCTGGTCGGCATTGGCATCTTGCGACGACATCGTCGCAATAGATTGCAGTTGGGTCGCCATATCCGGCAGGGAATTGCCAAAACTCTGGAGCTGGCTGACGGTGCCTTGCACGAAAACGCTGACAGAACTCAGCTGCTGCGAGACGGTGCTGAGGTCGTTGCGCAGGATCTGCAAAGCAATATCGTTATTTGGATTGATGACGAGGGCTTGCGCCTGGCGGAGCGCGTCCTGAAGTAGTGTCGTGATGATGCTGTTATAGCCTTGAACGTCACCAGGGACGGATAGCAGCCGGTTCAAGACATTGTTGACCCAGCCAAGCGCGTCGGACTTCGCCTGCATGTAGGCGGTGGAGTACGAATCCCAATCTGGCGGCGGTGTCGTTAGAGTGGGAAGAGAAGAACTCAGCACCGTGTTCATCAGCGTGTTCACGGCGATCACGTTGGCCTTGTAAGCGGCCTGAACATTGTTCACTTGCGCTGCGTGCAATTTAAACGCTCGAGCTAGGGACATTGCTGAACCTTCCATATCAAACTGGTTGATGTTGACGCGTCGCGGGTGTGAAAGCGGCGGCGCGCGTCAAGGTTGCGTCCGAAATGTTTTCATATCAATAGCTAACTTCTCGATCGTGGAACTGTGCGGCTCAGCCGTTGGTAGGGGGCGACTACAGATCCTGACGTCGTCCCCAGCGACGGCAGGGCGGATGCTATTCATCGATGGGATATCCGGATATTACGGTCGCATGCCTCTTCACCTCATGAAGCTCTGCGTCGGCGTGGAATCGATCGCCGATCTCGAGGCCCACATCGCGGCGCGCCTGCATCTTCGGGGTGTGGCCGGGCAACCACTCGAGCAAATTCACACCACGCGAATGGTGCCGAAACGGCTCCCGGAACTGCTCGACGACGGCTCCTTGTTCTGGGTGATCAAGGGTCAGCTCTGCGCGCGGCAGAAGCTGCTGGATCTGCGGCCGTTCACCGACACTGACGGGATCGGGCGTTGCCAACTCGTCCTCGAACCGATCGTGCGGGCGGTTCTTCCGAATCCGTGCCGCCCGTTTCAGGGCTGGCGTTACCTCAAACACGACATGTGCCCGCGCGATCTCGATGGCGGCCTTGCCGAGGCGGCCGAGATGCCGGAACAACTACGCTATGCGCTCCGCGAGCT
This sequence comes from Beijerinckia sp. L45, assembly GCF_009765775.1. Classification (GTDB taxonomy): domain Bacteria; phylum Pseudomonadota; class Alphaproteobacteria; order Rhizobiales; family Beijerinckiaceae; genus RH-AL1. The sequence continues at coordinate 14,973 of NZ_LMUU01000086.1, read as the reverse complement.
CTGCCTTCTTTAGATTGAGACGGTTCAGACCCGGACGGCATGGAGTGTCAGAACAATGCCGAGCCGCTCCAGCATGCGGCGGAAGTCGGCGATGCCGTAGCGTTCGTCTTCCGTGACGAGCCCAAGAACGGCGCCGCTGCCCGGCGCGGCATGCGGAGCGATCGCCGCGACGGCTGCCGCCAAAGGGTCGAGCAGGGGCCGCGTGCCGAAAGCCGTCGTGAGATAGTCCTCCAGCCATGGAAGGTGAGTGCTCGACAGCGTCAGGGCCCCGACGCCCGGGTATCGGCCGTCGAGCTCAGCCGCGAAGGCATCGACCACCGCCTGCGTAGCCGCCTTTTGAAAGAGAAAGGCGCCGCTCTCGACGCATTCGACGAGTGCGGACGCATCGACAAAATGCACGCGCGCAAAGGAGTCGCCGGCTTCGCGCGCGGCATAGATCCGAAGCTCCTGGCTTTCGACCAGCGAACGCACGCCGAGCACGGCGAGGTCCCGGTCTCCTGCCAGGGCGAGGGCCTCGCGGATGGGCGGTCGGACGCCGAAGATCGGCGTGGAGATCTCGCCCTGGAGTTCGTCGAGAACCGTCACCGACGGCGCATTGCTCGCCACGAGGATGGCGGCTGGATCGAAGCCGGCGAGGAAATGCAGAGTCCGGCGAAGGATCGCCAGCAGATCCACCCGCGTCTTGCCGCCGTAGGGGAAGCTCGCGCGGTCGGCAAAATAGAGAATGTCTTGCTGCGGAAAGCGGCGCCGGATCATCGACACGGCGGCGTAGCTTCCGATTCCGGCGTCGAAGACCGCAACGGGGCGATGAAGCCTCGGAAGGCTGGCGTGATCTTTTACGGTCGACATCGGTACCCTTTGGCGGCCATCATCCTGGTCGTAGTCGCGTGCATCAACGGATTTGGCGAGCAGCGAGCCGCCAAGCCGGGTACCCTTCGTCGCGACCCTAAATTAGTGTCACCTCCATGATCCTCGTCGTCGCAAGCCTCCTCATTCTTTGGTTCGCCGTCTCGCGTTCAAATTACCGGCTGCCGGTGGATCCGAAGACGATGAACCGGCTCATTAAGCTCGGCGCCGCGGTGTTCGCGTTGCTCGCGGCCACCGTCGTGTTCCTGCGCGGGCATTTCGAAGTGGCGCTGCTGCTCCTCGGCGGTGCGCTTTGGATGTTCAACCTGGCGAACAGGAAGGTGGTGATTCTAAAGCCGGCGCCCGGTCCCGCGGCGCGGGCGACCTTGTCGCGTGTCCGCTCGGCCATGATCGAGATGGAGCTCGATCTCGGCACCGGGGCGATGCAGGGGCTGATTTTGGCCGGCCCGGACGAAGGCCGCCGTCTCGAACAGCTGTCCCGCGTCCAGTGTGAGGCGGTCTACGCGCTATGCCAGACCACCGATCCGGAAGGGGCTCGCCTGCTAGAAGCTTATTTCGACCGCCGCTTTGCCGGATGGCGTCAGACACGACAGGGCGATCGCGACACGCGGCGGGATCGGGCGCGGCGTTCGAACAGCATGTCCGAGGATGAGGCCTATGAAGTGCTCGGTCTTCCGCGCGGCGCGGCGCGGGACGACGTCGTGCGCTCGCACCGCTCGCTTATGAAGAAGCTGCATCCCGACCAGGGTGGTTCGACCGATCTTGCGGCCCGGGTGAACGAGGCCAAAGAGGTCCTGATGCGCCGCCATACCTAACGCTCCCAACACATAACGCAACACACGTAGAACGGGACTGCTTCGACGGCCTCACAGGAGGCGCAGACCCAAGCAGCTTGGTGGAAAGAACGCGAGCCAAGCTCTTGAGCGCGTTCTTAATTCTTGGTGGCAAAGCACGAGAAGCCGGAATGCTTCAGGGCCTTGCATGCCTCCTCCGCCGAACCGGCTTCGAGGCCGGCGAACCGGGCGCGATACAACGTGCCCGAGCCTTTCTTCACCGTCTCGGTGAAAGGCTTGGCGGCGCCGAGGGTGCCGTGACTCTGGCTCTTGGCCCGGTTCAGAAGATCGGTGGCCTTCGCCATGTCGTCGGTGGCGCCGATCTGAATCATCCAGCCGCTGTGCGCGGCGACGGGCCGTGCGGGCTCCGGCGCCGGTTCTGCCTTGGCGACCTTGATCGGCGCCGGCTGCGCGTCGCGCGCTTCCTTGGCGGCATGACGCATCGCGCGACGCGAGGACGGAGTTGCTGTGGCCTCGCCGACGACATGAGCGGTCGAGCCATCGAGACTGGTGACGCGAGGCCGGATCGAGCCTGTCGCCATCCGGTCGTCGCCCGGCGGTTTCGGAACGCCGGAGACGTAGGCCGGGCGGGCGCGGGGCTCGGGAATCTCAGGAGATAGTGCCGCGACGCGGACGGGGGGGGGCGCCGGTTCGACATGGGCCGGCCGTTCCACGATCGCCGCGGCCGGCTGCGGTGCATTCTCCGCCTCGTCCTCGTTGACGTTTTCGACGGCAGGCGCGGCCTCGCCGACATGCTGGACGACGGGAATCGCTTCGGCGACCTGCTCGAGGGCAGGGTTCTCTTCGACGATGGATGCCGTGCGGACGGTCGCGCATTTGTCGAGCTGTGCTTCGATGAGATCGGCCATGATGCGGTCGCGGCCAAGGCGCGTCTTGCCGCCGACCACCACGGAAACGAGGTAGTGCCCGTTGCGGTTGACCGAGGTCAGGAGGTTGAAGCCGGACAACACGGTGTAGCCGGTCTTGATGCCGTCCATGCCGTCCACGGTTTCCATCAGATGGTTGTGGTTGGGCATGTACTGACCGGCGTAGCGGAACGACGGCGTCGAGAAGTAGTGGTAGTAGCGCGGAAATTTGTCGTGGATGGCGCGGCCGAGCGTGACGAGATCCTTCGCCGTGGTCAGCTGCTCGTCGTTGGGCAGGCCCGACGCGTTGCGGTAGAGGGTGCGCGACATGCCCAAAGCATGGGCCTTGCGCGTCATCATCCGGGCGAACGTCTCTTCGTCGCCGCCGATCTGTTCGGCGACGGCGACCGCCATGTCGTTGGCCGACTTGGTGACGATGGCCTTGATCGCGTCTTCGATGCGGATCGTGGAGCCGGGCCGGAGTCCGAGCTTGGTCGGCTTCTGCGCGGCGGCATGCTGCGAGATGCGCATCTCGGTGTCGAGCGACAGGCGGCGCTTCTCCAGCTGTTCGAACAGCAGATACAGCGTCATTACCTTGGTCAGGGATGCCGGATGGCGCAGCTCGTTCTCGTCGCGGCCATAGAGGACGCGGCCGGAGTTGCCGTCGACGGCGTAGGCGGAGAAGGGCGGCGTATAGGAACCTGGGCGAACATGCCGCGGCGGTGCATGGTCATGCGCCACGCGCTGGTGCCGGGCGTGAAAGATGATGCGGTGCGCCATTGCGGCGCGGCCATGATGGTGATGGCGGGCCGCGGCGGGAAGCGGCGCCAGGCCGCCGAGGAAGACAGCAACACCCAAGCTCGTTAGGACCGCCTGTCGAACGGTACGACGTTTCACTGGCGGCAACTCGCCCATACGCATCAGTCTCCGACCTCAATCCACGAGGCGGCAACGGCGGCGCCTCAGGACAACGTGTCCTGAAAACACGCTAGCGGGGTGGAGTTACTCCAGGGTTAAGGAACCCGTTCGATCTGAACGGAAGCGTGCCGTTCGGATACAAATGTTGCGGTGCAACAAAATGACTCTTGACGCATATTGTGCGGCGCACTATGTTCAAGCCGTGGTTGAAATAACCCACTGCGCGCCGGCTTCAAGCTGGGATGCGCAATCATTTCAATGGGAGTGACAGACATGGCGATGCAGTTCGAAGACATTCAAAAAGCAAGCAAAGAGCAGCTTGAGCAGGCAGCCGCCGCTGCGGCTTCTCTGACCCGCGGCTTCCAGGCGATCGCAACCGAAACGACTGATTATTCGAAGCGTTCGCTCGAACATACGTCGTCCTACATCGAGAAGCTGATGGGCGTTAAGTCGTTGGAGACGGCGATCCAGATCCAGTCCGAGTTCGCCAAGTCGCAGCTCGAAGGCTTCGTCGCCCAGGCGACCAAGATGAGCGAGCTTTACAAGGATCTCGCCAAGGAAGCGTTCAAGCCGGTCGAGACCGCGCTGTCGCGCGCCAAGGGTGCAATGCAGCAATAAGGATAGCGCCGAGGCCGCGACGGCATCGCGCTTTACAAGCTTCAAGCTATTTGAAAGGCTCGACTTCGGTTGGGCCTTTTTCGTTGTGAGCGGCGCTCGGCGTCATCCTTGCTAGGCGACCACCCTGGGGCTCGCGGCGCAGTTAACGGAGGCAGTTTCGCGACACGAAAGCGACATCGAGCCTGGGGGTGCGCGGGAAAAGCAGCCGAGGGCCTAGCAATGCCGCTCGACGCGCCGCATATTTCGAACAGGAATGAGGACGCGCTGAATTGACGGACGGGTTTGTATTGAACGTTGAGAGCGCCGGATTCGTCCCGCTCACCACAGGCGGCGCGCTCGCATCGGGTGAGGCGTCTGGCGCTGTGCCAGGGTTGTCCTTGAATGGCACCACCGCGGCCAAGGAACCGCAGAAGGGTGGCGACGACGACGGTCGAGGCACCGGCACCGCGGTCATAACCCGGACGCGGACTCAGACGCGCCGCCCCGGCATGTACCGGGTGCTCCTGCTCAACGACGACTATACCCCGATGGAATTCGTTGTGGCCGTACTGCGAAAATATTTCAGCAAGAATCCTGAAGAAGCCACACAAATCATGTTGCATGTTCACCAGCATGGAGTCGGCGAGTGTGGCGTCTTTACTTATGAAGTTGCCGAGACCAAAGTAACGCAAGTGATGGATTACGCCCGCAAGCATCAGCACCCGCTGCAATGCATCATGGAAAAGAAATAGAGGTAGAAGCAATGCCGTCCTTCTCCCGCAATCTCGAACAATCGTTGCATCGGGCCTTGGCCGTGGCCAACGAACGGCATCACGAATATGCGACGCTCGAGCATCTTCTGCTCAGTCTGACCGAGGACGTCGAAGCCGCAGCCGTGCTTCGCGCCTGCTCGATCGATCTCGACCTGTTGAAGAAGAACCTGCGCGAGTACATCGACCAGGAGCTCGACAATCTCGTCAGCGACGGGCGGGAAGACGCTAAACCCACCGCGGGGTTCCAGCGCGTCATTCAGCGTGCGGTGATCCACGTGCAGTCGTCCGGCCGCGAAGAGGTGACGGGCGCCAACGTGTTGGTGGCGATCTTTGCCGAACGCGAAAGCCATGCCGCCTACTTCCTGCAGGAGCAGGACATGACGCGGTACGACGCGGTCAATTACATCAGCCACGGGATCGCCAAGCGTCCGGGGCTGTCAGACGGGTCGAAGGGTCCGCGCGGGGCCGACGACGAGGGCGAAGGCCGCGACGGCAAGGACAAAGAGTCGAACGACCCGAAGAAGAAGGAAGGCGCGCTCGACGCTTATTGCGTCAACCTCAACAAGAAGGCGCGCGACGGTAAGATCGATCCACTGATCGGCCGCGAGGCCGAGGTGCAGCGCACGATCCAGGTGTTGTGCCGCCGCCACAAGAACAACCCCTTGCTCGTCGGCGATCCCGGCGTCGGCAAGACGGCGATCGCCGAAGGTCTGGCGCGCAAGATCATCAAGGGCGAAGTGCCGGAAGTGCTGGCGGAAGCGACCGTCTTCGCGCTGGACATGGGCACGCTGCTTGCCGGTACGCGCTATCGCGGCGACTTCGAGGAACGCCTGAAGCAGGTGATGAAGGAGATCGAGAACCACAAGAACGCGATTCTCTTCATCGACGAGATCCACACGGTGATCGGCGCCGGTGCGACCTCAGGCGGCGCGATGGATGCGTCGAACCTGCTGAAGCCTGCTTTGGCTCAAGGCACGCTGCGCTGCATCGGCTCGACCACCTACAAGGAATATCGCCAGTATTTCGAAAAGGATCGCGCGCTCGTCCGCCGCTTCCAGAAAATCGACGTCAACGAGCCGTCGGTGCCGGATGCCATCGAGATCCTGAAGGGCCTCAAGCCCTATTTCGAGGATTTCCATAAGGTCAAATACACGAATGAGGCCGTTAAGGCGGCGGTCGAACTGTCGGCGCGCTACATCCACGACCGCAAGCTGCCGGACAAGGCGATCGACGTGATCGACGAATCCGGTGCCAGCCAGATGCTGCTGCCGGAGCCCAAGCGCAAGAAGACGATCGGCATCAAGGAGATCGAGGCGACCATCGCGACGATGGCGCGGATTCCCCCCAAAACCGTGTCGAAGGACGACGTCGAGGTTTTGCAGCATCTCACCGAGACGCTGGAGCGTGTGGTCTACGGCCAGAACAGCGCGATCGAGGCGCTCACCTCGGCGATCAAGCTGGCGCGGGCCGGCTTGCGCGATGGCGAGAAGCCGATCGGCAGCTACCTGTTCTCCGGCCCGACCGGCGTCGGCAAAACCGAAGTAGCGCGACAGCTCGCCGTCAGCCTCGGCGTCGAACTCGTGCGCTTCGACATGTCGGAATACATGGAGCGGCATACCATCTCGCGGCTGATCGGCGCACCGCCGGGCTATGTCGGCTTCGACCAAGGCGGGTTGCTTACCGACTCGATCGACCAGCATCCGCATTGCGTGCTGCTGCTCGACGAAATCGAGAAGGCGCATCCCGACCTCTACAACATCCTTCTGCAGGTCATGGATCACGGCAAGCTCACCGACCACAACGGCAAGCAGATCGATTTCCGCAATGTCATCCTGATCATGACGACCAATGCCGGCGCTGCCGACATGGCCAAGTCCGCCTTCGGCTTCACGCGCAACAAGCGGGAAGGCGAGGACAAGGAAGCGATCAACAAGATGTTCACGCCGGAATTCCGCAACCGGCTGGATTCGATCGTGTCCTTCGGTCATCTGCCGCCAGAAGTCATCGTCAAGGTCGTCGACAAGTTCATCATGCAGTTGGAAGCCCAACTGGCTGACCGCAACGTCACGATCGAGCTGACCGACGAGGCGCGCAGCTGGCTGGTTGAGAACGGCTACGACGAGCACATGGGTGCGCGTCCGATGGCCCGCGTCATCCAGCAGGTGATCAAGACGCCGCTCGCCGACGAGGTGCTGTTCGGCCGCCTGAAGAACGGCGGCGCGGTCCGCGTGATGGTGACGACCGACGAGGACGGGGTGAAGAAGCTCGGCTTCGTCTATCCCGAGGGCCCGGTGCTGCCGCGCCCCGAGCGCGACATCGTCGAGGCCGGCAAGAAACGTGTCCGTGCCGAACCGGAAGTGCGTCGTGCGAAAGCGCGCCGGCTCAAGGGCGAGGACGGCGGCGACCTGCCGGAGGACGATGATATCGGCCCCGCCGACGATCTGGACGAAGACGAGGTCACCGAGACCTCGGAAAGTGTGTCGGAAAACGACGAGCCGACCAAGTCGGGTCGTATCGTGCCAAACTTTCCGCTGAAGAACTGAGATGTTCCCCTTCTCTCGCAAGAGGGAGAAGGGGATGATCTTGTCATTGCGAGACGAAGGCGAAGCAACCCAGGGGTTGCGGCTCCGCAATCGCGGTTACGGCGCCCCTGGGTTGTTTCGCTCCGCTCGCAACGACGGCCGTGCGAGCGCCGCACATTCTTCCGCGCGAAAACAGTCCGCGACATGGTCGTTGACCAGACCGCACGCCTGGGCGAAGGCGTAAACGATCGTCGGGCCGACGAAGGCGAAGCCGCGGCGCTTCAGCTCTTTCGACATCGCCAACGAGATCGGCGTCGCCGCGGGAATGTCACCGTGGGTCGCAAAACCATTGCGCAACGGTTTGCCGTCAAAGAAATCCCAGAGAAAATCGGCGAAACCGCGCTGCTCCTGGATCGCCAGATAGGCCTTCGCCGAGGCGATCGTCCCGACGATCTTGGCGCGGTTGCGGACGATGCCGGCGTTGCCCATCAGTGCCTCGACCTTTGCCGTCTCGTATCGCGCAATGATCTCGGGCTGGAACCCGTCGAAGGCGAGACGGAACGCGTCGCGCTTGCGCAGAATGGTGATCCAGGAGAGGCCGGCCTGGAAGCCATCGAGGATCAGCTTTTCGAAGAGTGCGCGATCGTCGTATTCCGGCACGCCCCATTCGGTGTCGTGGTAAGCGACATACAGCGGATCAATGCCGCACCAGATGCAGCGGTGTTTGTCTTCAGGCTCAGTCATAGAGATCTTCGGCATAGGCCGGCGGCTCGATGACGCTGTGGCTCGGCAGGCTGATGCTTACGAGCGTCTCGTTGACGGTGATCGGCGTGCGGGCGGCCTCGGCGTCGGCGAGCCGGTCGATGCGCAAGGTCGCCAGGCCCTCGCGCCCCGCGAGCGACGTCAGTGCGCCGAGCACCGTGCCCGCAGCCTCGACCGTGGCGCCGACGGCCGGTGCATCGCCATAAAAATTCAGGCGCACCACGCGCTTCCGCGCCGTGTTGCGGTGGTGCACGCGCGACACCACCTCCTGGCCGACGTAGCAGCCTTTGCCGAAATCGACGCCGTGCAGCAGGTCCATGTTGGCGTCGTGGACGAAGGTGTCGCCATAGGGAAAGTCGACGCCACCCTTCGGCACGCCGCAGGCGATGCGGTGGACCTCGTAAGCCGCGGGTCCATCGGGGTCGTCGAAGATATGCGCGGCCGCGACAGGCGCGACGATGCGGTAGCCGAGCGCATTGTGGCGTGGGTCGCGGAACGCCGGACCCGGCGCTTCCATCAGCACGCTGTCCCACACCGCGGCGACCGCGAGTTCGTCCGAGCGATCGGTGATGACCACCTTGGCCCGCAGCCGGAACATCATCAGCTTCTTGGCCAACTCCGCCGCCTGCGCGCGCACGCAGTCGACGAGAAAACCGTCCGCCTGTTTCACGACGAAGAAATCGAACAGCAGTTTTCCTTGCGGCGACAACAGTCCGGCGAAGCGGGCGCTGCCGGGCGGCATGTCCAAAACGCTGTTGGTAAACATACGGTTGAGGAAAGATTCGGCGTCCTCGCCGGAGACGGCGATCACGCCACGATCGGCGAGCAAGCATCGGGTCATGGCAACGATCTCGACTTTCTCTTGCGAGGCGTTAGGACAGCGGTATCGCTTCCAACGCCGAAAGGCCGCACATGCCGCAGACCTACGATGTTCTTGTCAAAGGCGGAACGCTCGTCAACCACGACGGCATCGGTCCTCGCGATATAGGGATCAGGGGCGGCAAGATCATCGCCCTCGGGACGTTTGGCGCCGAAACGGCCGGCAAGGTCATCGATGCGACGGGTCTCCATATCCTGCCGGGCGTCATCGACAGCCAGGTGCATTTCCGTGAGCCGGGCCTCGAGCACAAGGAAGATCTGGAATCCGGCTCCCGCGCCGCCGTGATGGGCGGCGTCACCGCCGTTTTCGAAATGCCGAACACCAATCCGCTGACGACCGGCGAGACGGAACTCGCCGACAAGGTGCGGCGCGGCCATCACCGCATGCATTGCGATTTCGCCTTCTGGGTCGGCGGCACGCGCGAGAACGCGCATGCGGTCGCCGAGCTGGAGCGGCTGCCTGGCGCCGCCGGCATCAAGGTTTTCATGGGCTCCTCGACCGGCTCGCTGCTGGTCGCGGACGATGAGGGCGTCGCCTCGATCCTCGGCAACACGCGCCGTCGCGCCGCCTTCCATTCCGAAGACGAGTTCCGCCTTGAAGAGCGCAAGCCGCTCCGCGTGCCGGGCGATCCCGCGAGCCATCACGTCTGGCGCGACGTGGAGACGGCGCTGCGCTGCACACAGCGCCTCGTCCGCATCGCCCGCGCGCAGGGCGCGCGCATCCACGTCCTGCATATCTCGACGGGCGAAGAGATGACGTTTTTGGCCGGACACAAGGACGTCGCGAGCTGCGAGGTCACGCCGCATCATCTCACCCTCAGTGCCGAGGATTATCCGCGTCTCGGCACCAGACTGCAGATGAACCCGCCGGTCCGCGAACCGTCGCACCGCGAACAGATCTGGCAAGGGGTGGCGCAAGGCATCGCCGATATTCTGGGATCGGATCATGCGCCGCATACGCTCGAGGAGAAGGCGAAATTCTATCCGCAAAGTCCGTCAGGCATGACGGGGGTGCAGACGCTGGTGCCGATCATGCTCGACCATGTCGCAAATGGCCGCCTCAGCCTGCAGCGTTTCGTCGATATGTCGAGCGCCGGGCCGGCGCGACTGTTCCAGGTTGCCGGCAAGGGCCGCGTCGCGGCGGGGTACGACGCCGATCTGACCATCGTCGACCTGAAGCGGCAGGTGACGATCACCGACGCCTGGATCGCCTCGCGCGCGCCGTGGACGCCCTACGATGGCAAGCCGGTCACCGGCTGGCCGGTCGGCACGATCGTGCGGGGCCGGCGGGTCATGTGGGATGGCGCGCTGGTCGGGCCCTCGAGCGGCGAGGCGGTGCGATTCCTGGAGGCATTTCCGCGGCGCTGAGGCGGTCGGCTCACGCAGAGACGCCGATCGGTTTTAAAGTGGGACGGTGCAAGCGGCGGCCTTCATCATGGTCGTTATTCAACTCGAAGGAGTCGATCTGCTTGCCCGGCGAGCGCTCGATGTGGGTGTGTAGCGTAAAGCCGCCGCCTTCGAGCCGGATGTCCGTTCCAGCCACTCTGGCATCGATAATGACGTCGCTGCACAGGTTGTATGGGGTCAGATCAAGTTCGAAACCGTGTCGGGTGGATCGGAAGCTGGAGATCCGAAGGTCGGCGCGCTCGCGATCGGCGAGGATCGTCGCAAGCTTCACACCATCGGCATAGATGTCGACTGAATCGGGTTCGGTGTTCTGAGGCCGGTGGCACCAACCCGTCAGGGCCGGAGCGCCGTGGGAGTCGATATAGCCCGCCACAGGGGATGCCGTGAGGCGCTTGTATTCACCGCCGGCCTCATCGACGAACTGGTTTATGCGGGGGGTCTGTTCGCATGCCACAGGCACGCCGCAAAAGTCGAAAAGCTCTCGGAGGAAAGCATCCCGATCGGTGGCGGCTTTTTCGAAACTTACCAACAGGACCGGACACGTGAGGGTGGCCGCGGCTCTCAGGTTCTCGTCGAGTAGGCGCCGCGCATTGTTCAGTGCCCGGGCAAACGGAACACCTTCGGCAACGGCCGTCCGATGCGCCATGGCAACCGGATCACGAAAGCAGATTACCGCACGCGGATGGCGGAACAGGGCAAGACCGCCTGGTCCCAGCCGCGACAGAATGTTCGGTCGTTTAAATCCCCATTGTTCATGCGCCTCGTTTCGCTGCGCAATCAACGAAACCAGATCCGCGACCGGAGCTCCCTTCAGAGCAAACTTCCAAGAGGTCGGATGGCGGGCCGCTTGTTGCGGTCGCGCAAGCCAAGAGTTCTTTTTTTCCATCATGTAAGCAATGTGCACGTCCTCGAAACACGCGTTGTCGAGGGCGTCACCTAGCCATACGCGCGCGCCGCACAGCGCAGCTGCGATCAAGGATGTACCGCTTCGCGACGGGCCGGAGACGATGATGGTGTTGTCGGACGGAGGGGTTCCCGCGGCTTCGTTCAGCCTGATGCATCCATTTTGCACAGATTTTGTCCGCTCCATGATCCCGGAGCGACTAAGCCAGCCAGCTTCTATCCCATCAAATCACAAATATGGGAAATTTTCTCACAAATTAGTCATGTGTTGGCACGTCATATAGTAAAGAATTCAGTAATTTAGCTCACGTCGCCCCAAAACGGTTCTCGACTTCCTTGGCGATCTGCGAACCCTCGGCCAGAAACCGTTCGATGATCAGATGGGCGTTGACGGTGCAGGTTCGGTAGGACAGCGCGTAGCCCTCGATGCCGCGGTTGAACGCGCCGGCCAGCCGCTCCTTGCGGATTGCGGTCGTGCCTTCGGCATCCAGAAGGGTCTGCATGCGCTTGTGCCAGGCGTCGGCATCTTTGTCGCCGCAAAGCCCCCGCAGGTAGGTCAAAGCCCCCAGGATCTCGGCGAGCCGCAGCAGCTGCGGGTCGTAGGGTTTGACGTCCGTCGGCGCCGCGGGCGCCGGCGCAGCGGGCGGCGCGTGCTCGGCGGCCCCGACGGGCGTCGCCATCGCGACGGCGAGCCCGATGGCGGCGACCAAAAAGGCCGGCTTCAGCACGGCACGCCGTGCGCTTCGGCGATCTCCCAGGCCGCGTCGAGCAACGGCGGCAGATGATCGGTCACCGGCAGGCGCAGCAGTTCGTTGCGGTCCACCCAGACGACAGCTTGGGCCTCCGGACCGATCACGCCTTCGCCGGCGACCCAGGCCCCGACGAAGGAGGCGATGACGTAATGGTGCTTCACGACATCCTGGGCATCACGCTCGATGACCTCGACGTGGCGATTGAAGCCGAGGATGCGCGAGGTAACGCCGACCTCTTCCATCATTTCGCGCAACGCCGCCTGTTCCAGCGTCTCGCCGACCTCGACGAGGCCGCCGGGCAGCGTGAAGCGGTTTTCCAGCGGCGGCACGAAGCGCTGCGCCAGCAGGACGCGGTTGTCGCGGAACACGGCAAGGCTGGCGGCAAGCAGAGGCCGCTGCGGATAGATCCGGCTGCGGGTCATGGCGCGAGCCGGGTCTTCGACCAGCCGTCGTCGACGGTGTCACGCGCGAAAAGAATGCGATCGTGCAGGCGATGCGCGCCGTCCGACCAGAACTCGATCGCCGTCGGCTTGATCCGAAAGCCGCTCCAATGCGGCGGCCGCGGGATCATCTCGCCGGGATGCTTGGCATCGTAGGTGGCGAACGCCGCCTCGAGTTCCGCGCGATCTTTCAGCGGCTGCGACTGCGGGCTGGCCCAGGCGCCGATCCGGCTTTGTCGCGGCCGGCTGTCATAATAGGCGTCGGCTTCAGCATCGCTCACGACCTCGATCGGTCCGCGGATGCGGATCTGGCGGCGCAGGCTCTTCCAGTGAAACAGGGCCGCCGCCTTCATCGAGGCCTGCAGCTCGCGGCCCTTGGCGCTTTCGAAGTTCGTGTAGAATACGAACCCGCGCCGATCCACGCCCTTCAGCAGCACCATCCTGACGTCCGGCAGGCCGTCGCCGTCGACGGTCGAGAGCGCCATCGCGGTCGGATCGTTGGGTTCGCCGATACGCGCGTCCTCCTGCCACGCCTCGAACAGAACGAAAGGATCGTCGGCCAAAGTAAAGTCACGGCTCTTTAACACGTTCAATTGTACACTTCCGATCAAGAATTGTCCGAGTAGGTACCTGCGTGCAACACGTCCCTCAGCATAGCCCAGCACGCGGCGCCCCGGTAGGGGCCGCGCCACCTTTGGTCTTGTATCGTAGCCTCGCCGCCGTCGGGGGCTGCCTGATTTTGGCGATGGTCGGCGGCGGCTGCTCGATGTCGTTTCCGATCGCGTCGATGAATCCGCGGGCGGATGAAACGACGGGATCGATCAAGCCGGCCGTTGGCAAGATCGCCGACGAAGAAGACCGCCGTCGCGCGACGGCTGCGCTGTCGACGGCGCTGGATCCCCAGGGCGACGGCCGACTGGTGCGATGGGAAAACCCGACGACCGGCAACAAGGGCTCGTTCACGGCGGTGGGGCACGCCTATCCCGCCGATGCCCGCGTCTGCCGCGCCTTTCTCGGAACGGTACAGCAGACGGGCGACGACAAGGCGATCCAGGGAACCGCATGCACCGTCGCTGCGGGCGAATGGGCGATCACCGAAACTAAGCTTTTCAAGAAGAGCTGATCCGAAGCCGCCATATATCTTGCGACTCTGCGGTCACATCCCACATGATGAGCGAGACATTACGCCTGCGCCCGAAGCGGGCAGGCGTTGGAGTGGGCTCTTAAGCAATGCGTGATCCTTATACCGTTTTAGGCGTGCCGAAGGCGGCGACGGCGGCTGACATCAAGAAGGCCTTCCGTCGGCTCGCCAAGAAATACCATCCCGACCAGAGCACCGAACCGAAGGCCAAGGACAAGTTCGCCGAGGTCGGCTCGGCCTATGAGATTCTCGGCGACGAGAAGAAGCGCGGCGCTTTCGATCGCGGCGAGATCGACGCCGAAGGCAAGCCGAAGTTCCACGGATTCGACGGATTCGGTGGTGGTGCCGATCCGCGTCGGGGCGGTGGCGCCAATGCCGAACACTTCGAATTCAATTTTGGCGGCGGCGGCCGTCCCGGTCGCGGCGCCGGCGCCGGCGCCGGCGCCCAAGGCTTCGACGCCAGCGACATTTTTGCCGACCTGTTCGGCGGTCGCGGTGCCGGCAGGCAGCCTGGCGGCCAGTCGCAGGCCCAGGCCAAGGGCGAGGACGTGCAGGCGGCCGTGACGGTTTCGCTCGCCGACAGCGTTCACGGCACGAAGGCGCGCGTCAGCCTGCCTACAGGCCGCGATCTCGAAGTGTCGATTCCTGCGGGTATCGAGGAAGGCAAGCAGATGCGGCTGAAGGGGCAGGGCCAGCCGAGCCCCTGGGGCGGCCCGGCGGGCGACGCGATCGTGACCATTCATATTGCCAAGCACCCGCTGTTTCGCATCGAGGGCCACGATCTTCGGCTTGACCTGCCGATCACGCTCTATGAGGCCGTGCTGGGGGCGAAGGTCAACGTGCCGACGCTCGAAAATGCCGTCGAACTCGGGATTCCGGCCGGGACGACCGGCGCGCGCACGCTGCGTCTGCGTGGCAAGGGCCTGCCCGACGGCAAGGCGGCGCGCGGCGATCTTCTGGTCGCCTTACGGATCGTTCTGCCGGACGATGCCAAGAGCGAGCTCGAAGCCGTAGCCAAAGCGCTTGCCGACAAGCACCCCTACGATCCGCGCAAGGCCTTGGGCTAGCGAGCGTCAGCGTGCGACTGGCTAATCCGGCCCGTCGGCGGCATCTTCGTCCGCCTGCAGAGCCCTCGCGATGGCGTTGAGGCGATGGAGGGGCGGCGTGCCGCTGAGCGCGTAGGCCACGCCACGGCGTCGCCACATAACGTGATCATCCGCCGCCGCGAGAGCGGCATCGATGCGGGCAGCCCCAGGAAGCTTGGACGCGCGCAGCACGAGATGTTCGCCGGCGGTGTTCTCATAGGCAAAGAC
>NZ_LMUU01000085.1 GCF_009765775.1 Beijerinckia sp. L45 | reverse complement strand
CGCGACCTGCGGCTTGCCCTCCGGAATCTTGACCGTCTTCGCCGCGACCGGCGCGGCGCAAAGGAGCGACATGAGAACCGAGGTCCGAACCTGCTTTTGCATGAAAACCCGTGCGAAAAATCGAAATGTTTCCGCCGCCTCAGACGAAGGCGGCGACCGAGAACAGGGTAGCGCGCGAGGCGGCCTTGGCAACATCCGCCTTACTGACGCGTCCGTCGAAGGCCGCAACGGCCTCCAGCGCCAGCCGAAGGCGCGCGCTGGTCTGCGCCGGCGCGAAGGACGCGCCGAGGTCGGGCCCCGCCATCGCCTCTTCGGAGGCCTGGCGTTCGGCCTGGGTGCCGCCCTGGTCGAGCGCCAGCATCAGCGCCAAGGCTCCCTTCTGCGCATCGCTGTCGAGGCGGGCGAGCGTGTAGAGATTGACGAAGCGCTTGACGAGACGCGGCGAGCCGCCAGCGACAGGCGCCAGGGCCGCGAGCAGCGTGGCCTCCGCCTCGCTGACCGGTTCGTCCAGCGCGGATCGCGTCGCGTCGACCGCGGGAGCCGAGGCGGGCGCAGGCGCATGGCCGAGCGCCTGCAGGACGATCGCCGTGTGATCGCGCTCCTCAGGCTTGGCGTCGAGGCGCAGCGGCAGCTGGATCCAGCGCTCGAGATCCGCGAGGCTGGTGTCAAGACGGCGCGGGTCGACGGCGACCAGCGTGACGATGCCGCTTTCGGCCGCGAGCCGATGCACGCTGTCGAGGATTTCTTTGGCACGCACGGGGGTCACCGCATCGAGATGGTCGAGCGCCAACACGATCCGCTGCGGCGCGGCCTGCGATCCCTCGCGCAGCATCCGCCCCAGCGTCACGAAGAAGGTTCGCGCCTGCGCCCGAACAGTGGTGTCGAAGGGTGGCGCGTCGATCGCCCCGTGATGACCCGATCCGCCAAGACGCTTTTCCGCCTCGGCCGAGACCCGGGCGAGACGCTCGACGTCGGCGCTCAGGTTGTCGACGCGTTTGGTCTGGTGAGCATAGAGCCCGTCGAGATCGCGGCGGCGGTTGGCGAGATCGGCCCGCAGCAGGCGAACGCCGGTCAGGATCGGCTGAACGAAGTTGAAGGCGCGCCAGAGATTGGCCGCCACCAACAGGACGGCGAGAATGAACGCCGCCTTCTTCGCCAGGGCCAGCAGATCGATGTGCGCCGCCATCCAGGTGGCGGTCGCGACGCTCGCCTGCGGGCCGCCGCGCATCGCGCCAAGCCAGCTGTCCTGCATGTCGATGGCGACGCCGAGACCGATGCCGACGAGCACGAAGACGAGCGCCAGCACCACCAGCCGCGTCTGGCCTTTAAAACCGTAGAGCGCGCGCAGCGACAGGCCGATCGGGCCGCCGCTTTCCGCTACCACGCGGACCAGGTCCTTGTAGTTACGGATCGGGTCGCCGGTGATGCCGAACGCGACCTGACGGTTTTCCAGGCTGCCGCGATGGGCACGGGCATAGGAGTCGACCTGCGACCCCGCAGCCTCATACAGCACCGTCTCGGTCAGGCGCGCGAGGCGCGAGCCGGATTCGTCGAGCGTGCGGCGTTCGGCATCGAGGCGGCGGCGGGCGTCGTCGAGCTTTTCGCCAGTTTCGCGGGCGACGACATGCGGGTCGCGAGCGGTATGGCCGAGTTCGCGGGCAAGGTCGGGATAGGGCTGGCGCAGGCCGGCATGCAGCTGCGCTGCCAATGCGAGAGCGGGATCGCCGTCGAGCGTGCCGGCATCGAGGGTCTGCACGTGGACGCGGGAAAGGAACGGACCTCGCGTGGTCGAGGCCGCGCTGGCCAGCGCGCCGATCCGGGCGGTCAGCCGGCGCAGGGCAAAGCTTTTGCCCGAGCCTGCCCCGCCGAGCAGGCCGATGCAGGTCGGGCTCGCCGTGCCGCGATGGGCGGCGAGTTCGGCAAGGTGGGCGATGGGCGTGTCGATGCCGAGCGCGTCGGCGCCGGTGGGGAGATCGCCGCCGAACACGGCCCGCTCTTTGGCAGGGGCAGGCGGCGGCGTGATGATGACGGAGCCAGCATCGGCAGCGCCGAGCACCGGCACCTCGCCGACGGGCGTCACGGCCGGCTCGCTTCGTCGTCCCGGCACGAAGGCCCCCAGATCGCGCAATCCCACATCCGCCACGGATGACCCTCCAACAAACTCGACGTCGCTCCCGCGTTACCACGCGGCGACGTGCGGCAACTAGTCCTAGGATTGTGACGACCCAAAGACCGGACAGGATGTCTGAAAGCTAAAACGGCGCGGTCCGGAACCGCTGGACCGCAGGAGCGCGCCCCGCTAGAACCCACCAATCCAATTCATCCCCGAACGAAACGGCGAAGCCCCATGGCGCGGCAGTTCATCTATCATATGGAAGGTCTGACCAAGACCTTCGCCACCGGCAAGAAGGTGCTCGACAACGTCCACCTCTCCTTCTACCCGGACGCCAAGATCGGCGTGCTCGGCATCAACGGCTCCGGCAAGTCGACGCTGCTGAAGATCATGGCCGGCATCGACACGGAGTATCAGGGCGAAGGCTTCGTCGCCGAGGGCGCCCGCGTCGGCTACCTCCAGCAGGAGCCGCCACTCGACGAGACGCTCGACGTACGCGGCAACGTCATGCTCGGCGTCGCCGGCAAGACGGCGATCCTCGAGCGCTACAACGATCTCGCGATGAACTATTCCGACGAGACGGCGGACGAGATGACCCGCCTGCAGGACGAGATCGAGGCGCAAAATCTCTGGGATCTCGACGCGCAGGTCGAGCAGGCGATGGACGCCCTCGGCTGCCCGCCGGACGACTGGCCGGTCGACAAGCTGTCCGGCGGCGAGCGCCGCCGTGTCGCTTTGTGCAAGCTGCTGCTGGAAAAGCCCGACCTGCTGCTCCTCGACGAACCGACCAACCATCTCGACGCCGAGACGGTGAACTGGCTCGAAGGCCATCTGCGCAACTACGAGGGCGCGATCCTGATCGTGACCCACGATCGCTACTTCCTGGATAACGTCACCGGCTGGATTCTCGAGCTCGACCGCGGCCGCGGCATCCCACACGAGGGCAACTACACCTCGTACCTGAAGCAGAAGGCCAAGCGCATGCGGCTCGAGAAGAGCGAGGACTCAGCGCGGCAGAAGCAGATCGAGATGGAAGCCGAGTGGATGGGCTCCTCGCCCAAGGCGCGGCAGGCCAAGTCCAAGGCGCGTATCCAGCGCTACGAGGACCTCGTCAACAAGCAGGCCGACCGCATTCCGTCCGTCACCAACATCGTCATCCCGGTGGCCGAGCGCCTCGGCACCAACGTCGTCGAGTTCAACGGCCTGTCCAAGGGTTTTGGCGACAAGCTGCTGATCGACAACCTGACCTTCAAGCTGCCGCCCGGCGGTATCGTTGGCGTCATCGGCCCCAACGGCGCCGGCAAGACCACTTTGTTCAAGATGATCACCGGTTCGGAAAAGCCCGACAAGGGCGACATCAAGGTCGGCGAGTCCGTCCAGCTCGGCTACGTCGACCAGTCGCGAGACGCGCTCGACCCCAAGCACAACGTCTGGGAGGAAATTTCCGAAGGCAACGAGATCATCTATCTCGGCAAGCAGGAGATCAACTCCCGCGCCTACACCGGGGCCTTCAATTTCAAGGGCCCGGACCAGCAGAAGAAGGTCGGCCAACTCTCCGGCGGGGAGCGCAACCGCGTGCATCTCGCCAAAATGCTGAAGAAGGGGGCGAACCTGCTGCTCCTCGACGAGCCGACCAACGATCTCGACGTCGAGACCCTGCGCGCCCTGGAAGACGCCCTGACCGACTACGCCGGCTGCGCCGTGATCATCTCGCATGATCGCTTCTTCTTGGATCGCATCGCGACGCACATGCTGGCTTTTGAGGGCGACGGGCACGTCGAGTGGTTCGAGGGCAATTTTGCCGACTACGAGGAAGACAAGAAGCGGCGGCTGGGGGTCACCGAGCTGGTGCCGCATCGGATGAAGTACAAGAAGTTCGCGCGGTAAGGCTTTTTGGGGAGCCGCGCTAGCGGTTCCCCATCACACTATAAGCAACCTATGAAAACGGGCATTGCTGCCTATCAAACTCATTGCCTCGGCCATAATATCTCCGAACCTATATGCTTCGTCAAAATAAGACTTCGAAGAGCCTGGATCACCAAATATTTTAAGGAGATTTTCTTCCGTGTCGTCTGTCCTCTTCAGAAATAGATTGTAATTAATCAGAAGATTATTCAACGCCTCATGAGCTTCCACTAGATCACGATCTTGCATAAGAGCTTCAAGACGCTGAGTTGGAGTCCGTCCGATCATTAACAACGCATCATCTTTCGATACCGTCCCTTTTTGACTAAATGTAGCGGATAAAGATAATAAGGCCGAATAACACGTGAGCATTCGGCTATGTTTTAGCTTATAATTTCTAAGTTTCCCTTTTGCTTTTTCTTCCGCGGGCATTCTGAGAGTGCGGGCTTCATAGTTTACGCAAAAGGTACGCCATAGGCGAAGAATGTCATTCGCTAAGAACGCAGGCATGAACTCAGCCGAATGACCTTCCCAATCCCTCCAGTAAGCATCTAAAACATTTGATACAATCTCATTGTAGGCCACAGCCCCGACAAGCGGGATACTTTCAAGCAAAAGCAGCAACCTAGCTGTGAAGGTATTTTTAAAATCGTCCTCCTGAGACCCAAGCTCTTTGGTGAAGTCGCGGACCGAATAGTGCACTAGAAATTTTCCATCACCCGAGAATTCAGGAAAATCCATTTCCCTAGTCGCGTGAATTAGCTCCGCTTTAATGCAGATGTCGTCTAGGCGCTTTAATTGACTACCCCTACGACCCTCCTTATCTAGTTTAGGATCGTCCTTACCTAAAATGAAAATATCAAGATCGCTGTGCTTGCTTGCCTCACCCCGCCCAAAGGACCCGGTTGCATAAACACAAGCCTTATCTCCCGCGATCCTTTCAGCCCTAGTTAATCTATTTTTTAAGTCGGCTACTTTGATCTTAGTCTGCGTTCGACGCTCTTCCAACTCGATCACTCAATGTCTCCCACTCAAAAATATTGGCGAATATCTCTGCTTGCTCTATGGCATCATCTAAAGCGTGATGGCTATGCTTACGGCTGGATTTGAGCGACGACCAAAGTTTGGACCTTCCAGACTCCGAAATAGGGAGACCAGCCTTGATCGCAAAAGCAGTCTTTATATCGAAGCACCTTGAGTGCGCAAACGGCGACCCATCAGCACAAAATTTAATAAAATACCAATATAGCCAACTCCAGTCAAAGCTCAAGGGGTAAGCGACCAATACTGGCTCTCCCCCACAGCACATCTGCTTAATCCACTCCGAAGCAGAGTTCATAACATTATCTGGATTTTGTCCATTTTTTATTAGGTTTATTCTATCTATTCCGTTTACAATAAGAGCCTCCGGCTGAAAATTGATGGATATAGGTTTCAGTTCCTCGTAGAATACTTCGTTATAGTCCAGCGGGCGAGAAAACTTCACTCCATCGAATGTGCCGGCATAGACCAATGCGAACGAAAGCATCGAGAATGGTCCTGGGATAGGGCCATCGGTCTCCACATCGGCTGAGAAATAAACGTCCAAAAACTAGTCCCCCGATTTCTTCGCGCATGCGAGGCACGATTTCGGCTATAATAGCGGCCTCACGAACTGAACCGCAACAAACGCATGGCGCTTCCTGACATCGCTTTCGCTGGCGGTTCGTCGGTGGCGCCGAATCGCACTTCAGCTCGGTAAGCTTATAACTGAGAGCCGAAGTTGTTCGGGATGAAATATGCTCACCGATGACGATACGCTCGCAGTCCTCTGCCCGCGCTGCCGCAACAAGACAAAAAAACCGCCGGATGGTTAAAGGAGCACCTGACCTTTCCATGCGACCATTGCCCTGTGACGCTGCGCTACGATTGCGACATGCGCGGCTCGATATCGAAACCGCGGGGCACGTGCCGATGATATTGCGGGGGCGGTGACGGTCGTGGAGGATAGTAAGTAGGCTCGGTCCGGCCGTGGGCGCCTCGTGGGATTGCGAAGACCGGGCCGCATCTCGCCTCAAACCACCAAGACATTGACGAGAGTGCCGGCCGCTTTGCCAAGGCGGGCGTCGCAGGTGACGAGGGGCAGGTCGAGCGCCTCGGCCAACGCCACGTAGATCGCATCATAGGCGGAGAGATTGTCTCGCCACTGCCATGCTCGCTGCAGCAGCGTCGTGTGTGCGTGACGCCGCATCGGAAACTGCGCATGGCTTTCCAGCGCGCGGGCGGCTCGCTCCACGCCGAGTTCACCACGCAGCACGAAACGGCGAAGCACCTGAGCGACCTCGACATCGACCAGATGCGGCCCATGAAGGCCGTCGGTGGTCCCCGTCAGGTGCATCTCGACGTCAGCGGCCTTATCGGTTCGCAGCAGCACCTCAATCATCGCCGAGGCGTCGACGATCACCGGCGGTCGCGCTCGGCCCGGACGGCTTCAGCCGGTGTCTCGGACAGCTCGACGGGCGGCAGCTGTCGCAGGCGCTCCAGCATCTCGTCGAGCGACGGGCGGACCGCGGCCTGCCTGATCTCGCGCAGCAGATAGTCAGACAGGGACATGCCAGCGAGCGACGCCCGCGCCTTCAACGTGCGGTGGATCTCGTCGGGCACATTGCGGATCTGAATCATCGACGGCATGCGTTCAACCTAGGTACATGTGCAGCACATGTCCATGATGGATGACGCTCGCCAGCCGAAAGCAGCGAGACACCTGCGCAAAAACAAATAAAGTTCGCGACGATCGCGGCGCGCGGCGCCCCCTCCACCGCCTTTGGCGGTCCCCCTCCCCCGCTGCGCGGGTGAGGATGGCCGGCTTATCCTCCCTTGCGCGAAGCGCGGGGGAGGGGGACCATGCGGAGCATGGTGGAGGGGGCTGGGGCATGCGCGCGCCATCCAAGACGATCGTCAGAGCACGAGACCTGCGAAAGGCGATGACCTTGCCAGAGGTGCTGTTGTGGCAGGGGCTTCGGCGCGGTGGCGTTGCCGGGCTGCGGTTTCGCCGGCAGCACCCGATCGGCCCTTACATTCTGGATTTTTATAGCGCGGATATGGTGCTCGCCGTCGAGGGCGATGGCGCAGCCCATGATCATCCCACGCAGGTCCGGCACGATGGTGAACGCGATGCGTGGTTGGCCGCGCGCGGCATCGCGATTCTTCGGTTCAACGCATCCGACATCTTGAACGAAGAGCGCCGCCGAGATGTTCTCGCGACGATCGCGGCGCGTGGCGCCCCCTCCACCGCCTTCGGCGGTCCCCCTCCCCCGCTGCGCGGGTGAGGATGGCCGGCTTATCCTCCCTTGCGCGAAGCGCGGGGGATGGGGACCATGCGTCAGCATGGTGGAGGGGGCGCGCGCGCTGGCAAAGGTTTGAGATCAACCATGCTCACCGATGACGACACCCTCGCCGTCCTCTGCCCGTGGTGCCGCGCCTTACCTCGCGCCGATCTGCGCCACCGCCGCGTCCACGTCGAAGTCGGCGGCAAGCAGGTCGTCGAGCGTGAAGGGACAAGAATTCAGCGACCGATCATGCGCGCCGTGGTCGCGCAGAAAGCGGCGGGCGGCGCGGCCGCCGTCGGTCCAGATTTCGGCAACGTCGATCAGCTGGCGCATGCCAGGCGAAAAGGCACGCCGCGCCGCGCTCTGAAAGTTGACAGCCTCGGCGTGCCAATGCGCAGCGTCGCGCGCATCGGGCGCCGCCTGCAGCTTGATAAGGTGCTGGATGACGAGGCCGAGGTAGGACATGACCTCACGGAGATCGCGCTTGCCCAAATCGGCGATCTCCTCGGCGAGGTTTGCGACGTCCAGTTGAACACGATCGAACACGTCGGGCGGAAGCGCGCGGAGCCTCGCCGCCTCGCGTTGGGTCCAGCTATAGAAATCATTGCGGTACAAGCCGGCATCAGAGTCCGGCCACTCGTCGCGGGTCATGACGATCTCGCCGAGCTTGGTGCTCTTGCTCCGCCGGGCACCATGCCCTTGCGTGATCGCGTTCAGCATAGCACGCTCGCCACGCCGGACGAAATGCGCGCGCGACAGGACGCTTCATGCTCACCGATGACGACACCCTTTCCGTCCTCTGCCCACGCTGCCGCACCAAGACCACCAAGCCCGTCGGCTTCTTCAAGGAGCACCTGACCTTTCCCTGCGACCATTGCCCAGTGACGCTGCGCTACGACCGCGACATGTTGCGGCTCGACATCGAAACCGCGGGGCACGTGCCGGCGGATATTGCGGGCGCGGTCACGGTGGTCGAGGACGGGGCGTAGGATCGGACGGACCGCAGGCGCGCGGATGTCGGGATGCGCGGACCGGGCCGGGCGGCGGCCTTGATCCGGCTCGAGGCCGCGCGCATCCTGGCTCCATGCGCTTTGGGCGCAGCGGGACCAAAAGGTGACGCGTGACGCAGAGTGACGCAAAAATGTCGGTGCGGGCGGCGCGACGCGCATGGTGCCGATATGCAACAGGGTCTGCGGCGCCTCTCCCGGCCTTCGGTGGTCCCCTCTCCCGCGTCGCGGGTGAGGATCTCGCACCTGATAAGAGGAAGAACCTTAAGCGTGGGTGATCGTGTAGAGCCCCACATCCAGCATGCCGACGCGGAAGCCACCTTCGCAGTACGCGAGATAGTAATTCCACAGCCGCTGGAATTTTGCGTCGAAGCCCAGCGCCTCGACGGCCGGCAGCGCGGCGTGGAAGCGCTTCGACCATTCCGCCAGCGTCTTGGCGTAGCTGTCGCCGAAGGTGAAGGTGGATTTCAGGGTGAGGCCGGCCTGAGAAATCTGCTCGCGCATGATGGTCGGCGTCGGGAGCATGCCGCCGGGAAAGATGTAGCGCTGGATGAAATCGACCTGGTCGACGTAGCCCTCGAAGCGGGATTCATCCAGCGTGATGACCTGCAGCACCGCCTGCCCGTCCTTGGCGAGGCGCTGCTTGAGCATCGCGAAATAGCTCGGCCAGTAGGCGCGGCCGACGGCCTCCAGCATCTCGATCGAGACGATGCGATCGAAGGTGCCGCGCACGTCGCGATAGTCCTGGAGCCGTAGGTCGTGCGTATGTCCGGCATCGACCAACCGCTTGTCGGCATAGGCCAGCTGCGACGGCGACAGCGTGAGCCCGGTGATCGTACAGCCCTGCTCGGCGACCCGCTCGGCGAAGCCGCCCCAGCCGCAGCCGATTTCGAGAACGCTCTGGCCGGGCTCAAGCGCCAGCTCGGCCAGAATCCTGTCCTGCTTGGCGGTTTGCGCAGCCTCGAGCGTCTGGTTCGGCGCGGTGTAAAGCGCCGAGGAATAGGTCATGCCGTCGTCCAGCCAATGCCGGAAAAAGTCGTTGCCGAGATCGTAATGCGCCAAAATGTTGCGCTTGCTGCCGCGCCTGGTGTTGGCGCGGGCGAGGTGGCGCAGTTTGTTGATGAGATGGACCGGCGCCCAGCCGGTGATCGCCGCGAGCGCCGCCTCGTTGCGCACGAACAGCTCGACGACCTTGGCGATGTCGGGGCTCGAGCAGTCGCCGTCGATAAAAGCTTCGGCAAAACCCATGTCGCCGCGCGACACGGTGCGCCAGACGGTGCGCCAGCGGTGGATCGTCAGCGTCGCTTCCGGGCCGGCCCCCGGCGCGGAAAATTCCAGGCGTTCGCCGTGCGGCAGGATGACGATCATCCGGCCGTAGGCCAGATGCGAGAGGATGCGCGCGACGGCGCGGACCTGCAGCCCCCGTGCCTTGGCCGGGCGGCGATCGAAGGCATGCGTCGGCTCTGTGGGCGAGATCGTGCGATCGACGAGAGACATGACCTCAGATTTCCTTACGCATAATGATGGAAACAGGATGAGCCGGCGGCGCGGGACGGGCCCGGAGGCGGACGCCCTTAAGCCAAAGCTTCAGAGCCTCCCAATGGATCCCGCCCACGACGGCGAAACTCAGAAAGGGGTGGCCGAGAAAAGCGCGGAGAATGCCCCGATCGGTCAGCGGATGTCGCGTGCCGGCAAAGGAGGTGGCGATGATCCTGGTGCCGTCCTTCAAGCCGTCGACGGCGACGGAGAGATCGGTGCCGGGCGGGACGATGCGAAACGCGTAGGTCATGTCCATGTCCATGAACGGCGAGACATAGAAGACTTTTTGGCAGCTCTGCTCGATCGCCCCGGTGCCGCCGGGGGCGACGGGAATGAGGTAGGTGTGGCGCTGGTGGAAGGTGTTGCGCACCGCGTAGAGGATCGCGACAAGCGCGCCATCGGCCTGATGGCAAAAGAAGACGCTGAGCGGATTGAAGGCGTAGCCGAGGATCCGCGGCAGCGCGAGCAAGGTGATTGCGCCGCCACCCAGCGCGATGCCGGCCTCGGCGAGACTGGCCTCGACTTGGGTGCGCAGGCTGCACGGGCCGGCCTGGCGCCCGGCGCCCGTATCGAGATGGTCGCGATCATGGAAGGAAAACAGGTTGAATCGGTTGCGCGAGAACAGCCGCAGTGTTCCGTCGAGCTCGTCCAGCGCGTCGAGGTCGAGCAGCGCCATGAACATGCGATAGCGCAGCGCATGCATCTTCGGCCCGAAGCGACGGTGCAGGACGATGCCGCTGTAGAGGGACGATGCCGTCATGCAGCGACCGGCCTGGCGTGCGTCGTGGGGGCAAGCGGCGCCAGCATGATGCGCCCGGACTCGTCCTTGACCGTCCACGGCCGCCGCACGCCGCCCAGCGCCTCGGCCACGGCAAGGCCCGACTGCAGGCCGTCCTCATGAAACCCGGCACCGAAATGCGCGCCGCAGAACCAGACGTTGTTCTGCCCCTGCAGCGACCACAGGCGCTTTTGTGCGGCAAGCGCGCCGAGGTCGAAGATGGGATGGGCGTATGTCTCTTCGCGCAGCGCGCCGACCGGGTCGAGCGTCGGGTTCAAGGTCACGAAATACTCAGGCGCCGCCGCGAGGTTTTGCAGCCGGTTCATCCAGTAGGTGACGCAGACGGCGTCGGCATCCAGCCCGCTTCGGCCGATGTAGTTCCAACTCGCCCAGACGCTTCGGCGCTTCGGCATCAGGCGGGCGTCCCCGTGCAGGACGGCGCGGTTCTGGCTGTAGCGGAAGGCGCCGAGCACAGCGCGCTGCGCATCGCTCGGCGTGTCGAGCATCGCCAGCGCCTGATCCGCATGCGTGGCGACGACGACATGGTCGAAGCGCGACGCCGCGCCCTGGCTATCGCGAAGCATGACGCCGTCCGCATCGCGACGGACCGAGACAATGCCGCGATCGAGATGGATGCGATCGCGATAGGGCGCCGTCAGCGGTGCCACGTAGGCGCGAGACCCGCCCGTCACCGTCCGCCAGATCGGCCGGTCGGTGACGCGGAGAAGCCCGTGGTTGTCGCAGAAGCGGACGAAGGAGATCGCAGGGAAGTCGAGCAACGTCCTGCTCGGCGCCGACCAGATCGCCGCCGCCATCGGCAGGAGGTGATCGTCGCGGAACGCGCGGCCGTAGCCATCCTGATCGAGAAAGGCGCCGAGGCTCAGCGTTTCCAGTTCGGCGAGCTTCTGCGGCGCCTCGCGATAAAACCGCAGGAGATCGCGCAGCATCAGGAGAAAGCGCGGATTCAACAGGTTGCGGCGTTGCGCGAACAGGCCGTTGAGATCGGTGCCGGCATACTCCAGCCGTCCATCGTCCAGAGACACGGCAAATGACATCTCGGACGCCTGCGTGGCGACGCCGAGATGGGCGAACAGCGCCGTCAGGTTGGGATAGGTGGCTTCGTTGAAGACGATGAAGCCGGTATCGACGGGTTGCGACCCGTTGCCGCTGGCGACGTCGATCGTGTTGGTATGGCCGCCGAGACGCGAGGCGCTTTCGAAGACGGTCACGCGATGGTGCTGGCTGAGCAGCCACGCGGCCGCCAATCCCGAAATACCGGATCCGACCACCGCGACGTCGAGCCGTTCGTTCAACCCAAGCCCCATAAAATGCCTTCAAAGGCAATTGCGCCAGATGCGCAGCACGCCATACGAACTATATACGGGCGGAAATGGTTTTTGGATCTCGATAAAAGCAATGAACTTTAAGGCCTTTTGCCGCGTATCATCTTTCAGCATGGACGATCAGGGGCGGGTGAATTAGGCGATGGCGCTACCGTGGCCGATCTCGGGGATCGGTGTCCTCAATGCAATCGCCATCGGCGTCGGTGTCGAAGTCACGCGCACCATCCGGTTTGCGGACGGCAAGCGCGGCCTGCTCGATGTCTATGCCCCGAAAGGTGCGGTCAATGCGCCGCTGGTTGTCTTCTTCTACGGCGGCGGGTGGGAAAGCGGCGAGCGCGCGGACTACCGCTTCGCCGCGATGGCGCTGGCCAAGCGCGGCTTCGTCGTCGTCGTGCCCGATTATCGCGTCTATCCGGAAGTCCGGTTTCCCGATTTTCTCACCGATGGGGCGAAGGCAGTGCGCTGGGCGCAGCGCAACGCCGACGAGTTCGGCGCCGATCCCGGCCTGATCCTGCTGATCGGCCATTCCGCCGGCGCCTACATCGCGGCGATGCTGGCGCTCGATCGGCGCTGGCTCGACGGCAAGAGCCAGGCCGCGTTGGCCGGCGTCGTCGGCCTTGCCGGGCCCTATGATTTCCTGCCGCTGCACAGCGAAGTGCTGGAAGCGATCTTCGCGCCGGCTGGCGATCTCAAGCTGAGCCAGCCGATCGCCTATGCTCGCGGCGACGCCGTGCCGATGCTGCTGCTCAGCGGTCTTTCCGACAAGACGGTGCGGCCCGAGAACAGCCGCCGCCTGGGCGCCCGGATCCGCATGCTGGGCGGCGACGCGCGGGCGAAATTCTACGAGCGGGTCGATCACGCCACCATTCTCGGCGCGTTCAGCCCCCTGCTCCGTCCGCTCGCACCGGTGTTCGCCGACACCGTGGCCTTCGTCGAAGCCCGGGTGCACGAGCTCCGCTCCAACCCTGGCTCGCCCCGCTTCTACAGGACCAATCAGCTCCCATGATCGTCACCACAATCGTCGCGACCGCGCTCGCCCTGTCCGCCATTATGGCCGGCGCCTGGTTCGCGCAATACAGGACCCGGAACAGCGGGTGGTCGGACGTGTTCTGGTCCTACGAGATGGGCATCGGCGGCGTGTTTTTAGCGCTCGTGCCATGGAACGGGACCCTGCACGCGCCCTCGGCGCGCCAGGTGCTCGTCGCCATCCTCGTTGCGATCTGGTCGATCCGCCTCGGCACCCACATTCTGCAGCGGACCTTGAGCTCCAAGGCAGAGGATCCGCGCTATGCCGCGCTGCGCGAGGAATGGAAGGACGATTTTCAGTCCCGGCTGTTCTGGTTCCTGCAGATCCAGGCACTGGCCGCCTTCGTCCTGGTGGTCTCCGTCGGCATCGCCGCCCATAATCCCGCGCCGGGCATCCGCGTCCTCGACATCTTCGGCGCCTTCGTTCTCATCGCCGCGATCTTCGGCGAGGGCGTCGCCGACACCGAACTCCGGCAGTTCGCCGCCGACAAGACCAACAAAGGCAAGATCTGCGATGCCGGCCTGTGGGGCTGGTCGCGGCATCCGAACTATTTTTTCGAGTGGCTTGGCTGGCTTGCCTACCCGATCATCGCGATCAATGTTTCGGGCGCCTATTTTTGGGGCTTCCTCGCGCTGAGCGGTCCGATCTTCATGTTCTGGCTGCTGCGCTATGTCTCGGGCGTGCCGCCGCTCGAAGCCCATATGATCAAGAAGCACGGTGGTAATTTCCGCGCCTATCAGGAGCGGGTCAGCGCCTTCTTCCCCTGGCCGCCCCGCCCGAAGGATATTTCATGAACCTCATCGAAGCGGCCACCGGCGCGATCGAGCGCCTGCCCTTTCCCGATGCGGTGACCCGCGCCGGGATCGGTGCGTTGGTCGGGCGCACGCGGCGCAAGCTTGCGGTGCCGGTGCCGGGCATCGATCGCAGGTTCGCGGCCGGCATGGACGCCTACCCCATCGCCGAGCACACGGACGCCGCCAACACCCAGCATTACGAGGTCCCGGCGGCATTCTTCGACCTCTGCCTCGGGCCGCGCCGCAAGTATTCCTGCTGCTACTACGACACGCCTGAAACAGCCCTGGCCGAGGCCGAGGTCAGCGCGCTTCGCCTCACCGCCGAGCATGCGGCGCTTGCCGACGGTCAGACCATCCTCGAGCTCGGCTGCGGCTGGGGCTCGCTGACGCTGTGGATGGGCGAGCATTATCCCAACGCCCGCATCACCGCGGTGTCGAATTCGCAAAGCCAGCGCGCCTATATCATGGCGCAGGCGGAGGCCCGCGGTTTCCAAAATATCACCGTCGTCACCGCCGACATGAACGTGTTCGCGACGACGCAAAAATTCGATCGCATCGTGTCGGTCGAGATGTTCGAGCACATGGCCAACTGGCGGCTGCTGCTGGAGCGCACGCGCGGCTGGCTCAAGCCGGACGGCTTGCTGTTTCTGCACGTGTTCACGCATATCAACGCGCCGTACCGCTTCGATCATCGCGACAAGGCAGACTGGATCGCCCAGCATTTCTTCACCGGCGGTATCATGCCGAGCCGCGCGCTGATCCAACAGTTTCCGGATCTCTATACCGTCGCCGACAGCTGGGACTGGAACGGTGAGCATTACGCCAAGACCGCGCGCGACTGGCTCGCCAACTGCGACGCCCACAAGCCCGCGATCGAGCGGCTATTCGCCGATGTTTACGGCGACCAGGCCAAACTCTGGCTTCGGCGCTGGCGGCTGTTCTATCTCGCGACGGAGGGCCTGTTCGGCGACGATGGCGGCCGCACCTGGGGCGTCAGCCATTATCGTCTGCGTCCGACGCCCTGATGGGTGTCGTCGCTGGCGCGCGGCACGTTTATCGACGATGCAAAGACTGGCTGACGCGCTATCTCGCCAACGACGATCCCTACGCCGCCATCGCCAACACCGCGGCCTTCATCGTCTGGAGCAACCAGCCGACCTACCCGCTCTATGTGGCCTTTCTCGTCGGGCGCGACGCCTGGCCGAGCCTGCTGACGTGGCTGTCGACGCCTTTCTTCGTCGCGGTGCCGCTACTCGCGCGCCGTAGCCCGCTGGCAGGACGCAGTCTGCTGGTGATCGCAGGCCTGGCCAACTCGCTGCTGTCGCTCAAGGCGTTCGGGCCGGAGTCGGGCATCGCCTGGTTCTTCGTGCCCTGTCTGGTCATCGCCGTTCTGTTCTTCAGGCTGCGCGAATGGCCGACCATCATCGTGCTTGCGACGTTCACCGGCCTTTGCGCCCTGACCGCCGGGCATCTCGGCGCACCGCTGCACGAATTCACCCCCGCCGAGTACACTTCGCTGACACACCTCAATCTCTACAGCGTCGCGGCGCTGACGCCCTATCTCGTCATCGCCGCGATCCGGGTACGCCTTTCATCAGCTCGCCATGCCGAACGCGCGTAACGCCGCCTTCGAGATGACGTAGCCCGCCGAAGCGGAGACACCCGTCAGCACGGTACCCCAGATCATGTCGGCGACGGTGATCTGCAGCGTCCAATTGCGCAGCGTCGACATGTTGGTCATGTCGTAGGTGCCATAGGCAAAAAACCCGAACAGCGCGCCAAACAGCAGCGCCGAGGTCCAGTTGCCGCTCTGGATCGCCGGGACGATCGCGAAGATGACGACGCCGACGATGTAGAGAACGTAGAAGATCAGGGCAGGTGCCGGGCTGAACTTCGGCAGCAGAATGTCGCCCAGCGTCGGCTTGTAGAGCGCGTTGCCCATGATGCTGAGCCAGACGAAATCGAGGGCGAAGAAGACGACCAAGGTCGCGAGATAGGCGGCAACATACTTGCTCATCTTAAAAACTCCGGGCCGTGCGCCGCCTCGTGACGCGCCACGCAGGCTACAATCGCACGGCGTCCGGAACGTTGCGTCCGTCAGCCGCGACGAAATCCCTTACATCGGCGGGCTGTCGTGGCGGCGATCCAGCGCGGGTTCCGCGTAGTAGAGCCGCTTGGCCTCATACATTCGGGCGTCGGCCCGATTGATCGTCGCCTCCAGCCGCTCGCCGGCCCGCTCGGTGGCGGCCCCGATCGACAGGCTCAGGGGCAATCCGGGATAGAACTGGTTGTTAGCCTCGATCAGGGCGGCAATGTCCGCCATCAAACTTTCGGCCTCGTGTTCTTCGCTGGCGGGCATGAGGACGGCGAATTCGTCGCCGCCGATCCGGGCGGCGGTGAACGGCGCCTTGACCGCCTCGCCGAGAACTTCGCCGATGCGGCGCAACAGGTCGTCGCCGGCGGCATGGCCGAGTTGATCGTTCGCCTGCTTCAAGCCGTTAAGGTCCCCGACGAGTACGGTCACGGGGTGCGGGCCCTTGCGCTCGAGGCGGTTCATCTCGTCGTTGTAGAAGGACCGGTTGTAGAGCTTGGTGAGCGGGTCGTGCTTGCCGAGAAACTCCAGATAGGCCTCGGCCTTCTGGCGCGC
>NZ_LMUU01000084.1:1610-5466 GCF_009765775.1 Beijerinckia sp. L45 | reverse complement strand
CGGCGCGGACCCGCTTCGAGGTCCGCGCCATGGCCGGGCCGCATGCCGCCTCGGCCGGCCGCCGGACACCCCTGCCCGGCCTCGCCGCCTGGGCGGTGCGCATCGCCCGCATCCGTGCCGGCCCAAGCGGTTTCGCCTTGGATCAAGATCGTTTTTGGCCGGTCCTCTGGGATCATGAAGAGGCTTATTTTCGTGATGCGTTACCTCTCCCTGTTTCTGCCCCGGCTCGCGACCGACCGCGTCGCGCGGCTGCTCCAGCCCCCCTCGCAGCAGAATTGTCCGCCCGCAGCGCCTGAAGCGCTGGTGACCGTCGCCAAGGTGAAAGGCGCCTATCGCCTCGCCGCCCTCGACCTCTGTGCCGCCCGGCTCGGCCTGAAGATCGGGATGGCGCTGGCCGATGCCCGCGCGATGTATCTGGCCCTTGCCGTCCATGATGCCGATCCCGCCGCCGAGGCGGATGCGCTGCGTGCGCTCGTCGACTGGTGCCGGCTGTTCACCCCGCTCGCCGCGTTGGACGCGCCCGACGGCGCCATGCTCGACGTGACCGGCGCCACCCACCTGTTCGGCGGCGAGACCGCGCTGCTCGACACGCTGACAGCACGGCTGCAGGCCCAGGGGTTTGCGGCACGCCCGGCGATCGCCGGCTCGCCCGGCGCCGCCTGGGCGCTGGCGCGTTATGGCGGCACGCGGCGTCTCATTCCGGCCGATGCGCTCGAGGTCCATCGGACCAAGGTGTTCGCCGCGATGCCGCTGGCGGCGCTGCGCCTCGACGACCGCGCCGTCACCCAGTTCGGCCAGGCCGGCCTGCGCCGGGTCGGCGATCTCCTGCTGCGTCCCCGTGCGCCGATCGCCGCCCGCTTCGGCCCCGACATTTATGACCGCCTTGATGCGCTGTTCGAGCGCGGGAGGCCGATCTCGCCGACATTCGAGGCACCGGCCTTCGTCGCCGAGCGGCGGTTCGCCGAGGGCATCGTGCAGCGCGAGGCCATCGAGGCGACGATCCTGGCGCTCGCCACCGATCTCTGCGGCCTGCTCGCCCGTCACGGCGAGGGCGCGCGGCAACTCGACGTCAGCCTGTTTCGCGTCGACGGCGTGGTCAAACATATCGACGCCGGGACGAGCCGGCCGCTGCGCGATCCCGCCGCGATGGCGCGGCTGTTCCGCGAGCGCCTCGAGTCGATCGGCGAGGCGGGCCTCGACACCGGCTACGGGTTCGACGTCATCCGCCTCGCCGCGCTCAGCGCCGAGCGGCTGGACCAGAGCCAGCCGAGTTGGGATGCGGCCGGCACGGACGCCGCCGATCTCGCCGATCTCATCGATCGCCTCGGCGCCCGCTTCGGCCTGTCCCGCGTGACCCGCCTAGTGCCGCAGGACACGCACGTACCGGAGCGCGCGGCCGTGGCTTCGGCGGCGGCCAGCAAGCATGCCGCGGGAGCGCGCCCCCTTCCCCCTTCCGGGGAAGGGTTGGGGATGGGGGTCCATCAATCTGCTGCAATCCATGTGACACAAAACAATCCCCTCCCCGAGCGCCCGATCCGTCTGCTCCAGCCGCCCGAGCCGATCCAGACGATCGCCGGCCTGCCGGACAGCCCGCCTGTCAGTTTTCGCTGGCGGCGCGTCCTGCATCAGGTCGCCGCCATCGAAGGGCCGGAGCGCATCGCGGCGGAATGGTGGAAGAGCACGCTGCCGACGCGCGACTATTTTCGTGCCGAGGACACCGCGGGCCAGCGCTTCTGGCTGTTTCGCGAGGGCCTCTACCAGGACACGGCGGAGCCGCGCTGGTTCATGCACGGACTGTTCGCATGATCCGCTTCGCCGAACCCGACGGCTTCGCCGAATTCGGCGTGACGACGAACTTTTCCTTTCTGCGCGGCGCGTCGCATCCGGAAGAGCTCGTCGCGCGGGCCATCGAGCTGGGCCTGACCGGGATCGGCATCGCCGACCGCAATTCGATGGCCGGCATCGTCCGCGCGCACCTGTTTCTCCGCAACAACAAGGCGGATGACCCCGCCAAGGATCCATCCAAAGGCCTGCGCGTGGTCAGCGGCGTGCGCCTCGTCTTCTGCGACGGCACGCCGGATATCCTGGCCTACCCCAAAGATCGCGCGGCCTACGGCCGGCTGTGCCGCATGCTCACCACCGGCAACATCCGCGCACAAAAAGGCAGCTGCCTGATCACCCTCGCCGATTTGCTTGAATACATCGAAGGTCAGCAACTTATCCTCCTGCCGACCTCGAGCTTCGAGCCGGACGCCGAGTCCAAGGGTGCCAGCCGCACCTATGCGGATTTCGACCTGGGGACGATCGATCGCACGCCCGCGGCGCAACGCCCCGATCTCGTCACGCTGATCGACGCCGCGGCCGGAAAACTCTGGGTCGGCGCCAGCATGACCTATGGCAAAAACATGCGCGCCGACCTCGCCAAGCGTCAGAAACTCGCGGACAAGCTCGGCCTGCCCCTCATCGCCACCAACGACGTGCTGATGCACGATTCCGCCAGGCGCGAGTTGCAGGACGTGCTGACCTGCATCCGCCATGGTGTCACCCTGGAGATGGCCGGCCGCCGCCTGCAGCCCAACGCCGAGCGCCACCTGAAACCGCCGGACGAAATGCGCCGCCTGTTTATCGAGGCGCCCGAGGCGATCCCGGAAACCGTGCGCTTTCTCGACGGGCTCGCGTTTTCGCTCGACCAGCTCGGCAACGACTATCCCGAGGAACTGCGCGAGGGCTTTGCCACGCCGCAGGAGGCGCTCGCGCATTTCGCTCGTGAAGGCGCAAAATGGCGCTATCCCGACGGCGTGTCCGACAAGGTCACGGCGGCCATCGCGCACGAACTCGCCCTCGTCGCGCAGATGAACTACGCGCCGTATTTTCTCACCGTCCACGACATCGTGCGCTTCGCCCGCTCGAAAGAAATTCTGTGCCAGGGCCGCGGCTCCGCCGCGAACTCGACGCTGTGCTATTGCCTGGGGATTACCGAGGTCGACCCCGACTTTCACGACCTGCTGTTCGAACGCTTCATCTCCGTCGACCGCCGCGAACCGCCCGACATCGACGTCGATTTCGAGCACGATCGCCGCGAAGAGGTGATGCAATATATCTACGAACACTATGGACGTTCCCGCGCGGCCCTGACCGCGACCATCGTCACCTATCGCGGGCGATCCGCGATCCGCGAGGTCGGCAAGGTGTTCGGCCTGTCCGACGATGTGGTCGGCGCGATCAGCGCGACGATCGGGCGGTTCGCCGCCGAAACCGCGAATGACGGGGAGATGCAGCGCATCGGGCTCGATCCGCGCGATCCCGGCCTCGCCAAGGCCATCGCTTTGTCGCACGAGCTCACCGGCTTTCCCCGCCACCTGTCGCAGCACACCGGCGGCTTCGTCATCACCCGCACCCGCCTCGACGAGGTGGTGCCGATCGCCAACGCCTCGATGGAAGAGCGCACCACCATCGAATGGGACAAGGACGATCTCGACGCCCTCGGCATTCTGAAGATCGACATTCTGGCGCTGGGCATGCTGAGCTGCCTGCGCAAGGGCTTCGATCTGCTGCGCAAGCATTATGGCCGCGACCATACGCTGGCCGTGCTGCCCAAGGAGGATCCGCGCGTCTACGCGATGATCCAGAAGGCCGATACGATCGGCGTATTCCAGATCGAGAGCCGGGCGCAGATGTCGATGTTGCCACGGCTCAAGCCGAAGGAATTTTACGACCTCGTCATCGAGGTAGCGATCGTGCGGCCCGGCCCGATCCAGGGTGACATGGTGCATCCCTACCTGCGCCGCCGCCAGGGTCTCGAAAAAGTCGAATATCCCTCGCCCGAGCTGGAAGCGGTGCTGGGCAAGACGCTCGG
>NZ_LMUU01000084.1:0-1491 GCF_009765775.1 Beijerinckia sp. L45 | reverse complement strand
AGGTCGGGACGATCAGCACCTTCTTCACCAAGATGGTGCAGGGCATGATCGATCGGAACTACCCGGAAGAGTTCGCGACGCGCTGCTTCAAGCAGATCGAAGGTTTTGGAACCTACGGGTTTCCCGAAAGCCACGCGGCCTCCTTCGCCGGCCTCGTCTATGCCTCGTGCTGGATGAAATGCCGCTACCCCGACGTCTTCGCCTGCGCGCTTTTGAATGCCCAGCCGATGGGATTTTATGCTCCTGCTCAGATCGTGCGAGACGCGCGCGAGCACGGCGTGCCGGTCGCGGACGTCGACGTAAATTTTTCCGACTGGGATTCGATTCTGTTTGAACTCGAACCAGTCGAAAAGAGCCCCCATCCTGTGGAGGCCCGCCGGGGCCGTCTCGAAGGACGAGGGCAGTCCCCAGAAAGCGAGCCTCACGATCCCTCGTCCTTCGAGACGCAGGCTGCGCCTGCTCCTCAGGATGAGGGCGTTTTGGAGCCGGTTTCACAGTCCAATCCTCCTCCCCCTTGTGGGGAGGAGCCAGGGGTGGCCCAGTCTGCTTGCGCCTTCGACGTCGTCCGCCCCCACGTCCACGGCAGGCACGCCGACCGCGCCGCCGACATCTTTGGCACCCATGCGATCCGGCTCGGCTTTCGCCAGGTCTCCGGCCTCAGCGAACCCGACATGACCCGCCTCGTCGCAAAACGCGGCGCGGGCTACGATTCCATCCGCGACCTCTGGTTGCGTGCCGACCTCACGCCCGCCGTCCTGGAAAAGCTTGCCGAAGCCGACGCTTTCCGCTCGCTCGGGCTCGATCGCCGCGAGGCGCTGTGGATCGTCCGCGGCCTCAACAAATCAGGCGACAAGGACGACCTGCCACTGCTGAAGGCGCTGAGCTTCGTCGAGACCGAGCCGGAGGCGAACCTGCCGCCGATGCCGCTCGGCCAGCATGTCGTGGAGGATTACCGCCATCTGTCGCTGTCGCTGAAGGCGCATCCCGTCGCTTTCATGCGGGCGCAGCTGACCAAGCGCGGCGCACTGCGGGCGGAAGAGCTCGAAAACTATCCCGCCAATCGCCGCGTCACCGTGGCCGGCCTCGTGCTGGTGCGGCAGCGGCCGGGCTCGGCCAAGGGCACGGTGTTCCTGACGCTGGAGGACGAGACCGGCGTCGCCAATATCATCGTCTGGCCAAAGGTGTTCGAGGTGTTGCGGCCGGCCGTCATCGGCGGCCGGTTCATCGCCGTCACCGGCCGGCTGCAGCGCGAGGGCGACGTCGTGCATGTCGTCGCGGAAAAGGCCGAGGATCTGAGCCGCATGCTTGGCCTGCTGTCGACGCTCGGGCCGGACATGGTGTCGCTGGCGCGCGCGGACGAGATCAAGCGCCCGATCCTGCCGCCGCGCGAGCGCATCGCCGATCGCGCGACGGCGCCGCAACTGTTCGATTTCGCCGCGCAGGAGGAGATCACGGCCGTCCGGCAGGTCATGCCGAAGGGCCGTAATTTCC
>NZ_LMUU01000083.1 GCF_009765775.1 Beijerinckia sp. L45 | reverse complement strand
GATCAGGCCGAAGGAGACCAGCGTTGCGATCCAGGGGTTGACCAGGGACTGCCGCAGCTGCCCGTTCATCGGCGGTCCAAACGCCTGCAGCACGCCGGCGACGATGATGAGGGGGTAGAGGAGGACAGCGCTAAGCGAGGCGTTCATCTTGAAAATCCTTTCGCGTCGAGGTGGCATCATGAAGGCTCAGGCGCCCGGCATGAGGAGGAGGCCGGCGAGCGCGGCGACGAGAGCCGGCGGCATCACCATCAGGCCGAGTTTCAGAAAGCTCCATGCGCCGACGCTCTCGCCTTCGCGGCGGATCGCGGCGAGCCACAGGATGGTCGCGAGCGATCCGGTCACTGACAGGTTGGGACCGAGATCGACGCCGATGAGGATGGCGCCCGACACTTTGTCGTGGACCTGCGCCGTCTGCACCGCGGCGCCGGCGAGCAGGCCGGCGGGCAGGTTGTTCACCAGGTTGGTGGCGACGGCGACGATGACGCCGCTGGTCCAGCCTGCGAAGACGTCGGATCGTGCCGCCGCCGTCTTCAGGGTCTGCGCGAGCGTGGCGAGAACGCCGCTTTTCTCCAGGGCCTCGACGAGCACGAAGAGGCCGGCAACCAGCGGCAGCACGCCCCAGGAAATGTCCTTGGCGACGTGCCAGGGGTTTTCCCGCTTGAGGATCAGGACGACGGCGACCGTGAGCAGGCCGGCGGCGAACGTCGGCAGGCCCAGTTCCACGTCAAAGGCGGAGGCGGCGATCAGCACGGCGCCGGTGAGGACGATTCCAAGCCCGGCGATCTTGCCGCTCAGCGACAACGGCTTATTCTCGACCTCCGTCTCGATCGCGCCGCGCAGCGCCTTGCGCTGGGTCCAGCGCAGGACGAGGAACGTCATCACCACCGACAGGATCGAGGCGACGCCAAACCGCATCAGCCACGGGCCGAGCGGCGGCATGTGGCTGGCGTAGACGACGAGATTGGCCGGGTTGGAAATCGGCAAGATGAAGCTCGCCGCATTGGCGATCAGCGCGCAGATGAAGAGATAGGGCAAAGGTTCGGCCTTGGCCGCTTTGGCCGCCGCATAGACCGCGGGCGTCAGCACAACGGCCGTCGCGTCGTTCGAAAGAAACGCAGTGACGACCGTGCCGACGATGTAGATGAGCAGGAACAGCCGGCTTGCCGAACCTTTGGCTTGGCGCACGGCATGGCTGGCTAGCCAGTCGAACAGGCCTTCCGCGCGCGCCACTTCCGACAGGGCCATCATGCCGATGAGAAAGAGATAGACGTCGTTGCCTTTGCGCACGCCGGTCCAGGCGTCACCGGCCGGCAGGAGGCCGAAGACGACGAGGACCGCGGCGCCTGCAACCGCCCAAATCGCCTCGGGCCAATCGAAGGGCCGCGCGATCACGCCGAGGATCGCCAGGCCGATGACGATCCAGGTGACGACATGCGGCGTCATGCGCGGCACCCCTCGCTGCCCGAAGTTGGTTCGTTCGCTTTCACTACCATTTGCGTCCGTTCCGGTTCGGGCCGAGCTGTGTGCCGAGGAGGCCGCGCTCAGGCCAGGCGCCGACCGTGTCGGCGTCGCTGCCGTCGCCCCGGCGGGGCGCGACGAGGTGATCGCGCGTGGCGATCGCGATCGATTCCGTGCCAATGGCGCCATGGTCGTCCGTCGCCGTGACCGTCAGGGTCCGCGTCGCGGCGGTGATGACGACGCTGACGGCGTAGCGCGTGGCTGCGGTGGGTCGCATCGCAACCTCCGGACCGTCGTCGATGCGACAGGTGCAGTGCGCGATCGGAGTCCGACCGAGAACGCTGGCGCGGACGAGGCATTCGCCCTGCGGCAGGTGATCGGCATCCGACGCGTCCGTCGCCAGCCGGCGGTCGGCTGGCGCCGTGACGAGCACCAACGGGAACGCCGATCCCAGTTCGCGGAACCGCCAGGACACCGTCCGTGCGTCGATCGCGATGACGCTGTAGCCGACCGGCCCTTCCTCGATCTGGCCGGTGGAGCGTGTCGCGGCGAAGATGGTGCGCCCGTCGTTGGCGAGCTCGTTGTAGTGGGTGTGGCCCATCGCAACGAGGAGGACCCCGCGAGCTTGCAGCGCCGCGTTGATACGCGCGGTCTCGCCCTCGCCGCGAAGGTCGGCGGGAAAGGAATGCATGAAGATCGCACAGCGTTGCTCGGACGCGTCCGCGGCCCGCAATTCCGCTTCCAGCCACGCCATCTGGCGGTCGCCGATGCGGAAATCCGGGCCGCCGGAGCCGGGGCCGCACATGTCGAGGAAAAGGCACCGGAGGCCACCAGCGTCGATGGCGTTCGGCAGCTGCGTGGCGCCGAGGGCCGTGTAAAAATTATCGAGGCTGCCTTGCTCCATATCGTGATCGCCGGTGATCACATGCACCGGCACGGGGAGCCGGGCCAGCGCGCGGCGCGCCAGCGCATATTGCGCCGGCAGCCCGTTGTCCGCATTGTCGCCGGGGATGAAGACGAAATCGAGTGCGTTTCCGATTTCGTCGGTAATTTCGCGAACGATCGCCTGCAAATCGCGATAATTATCCGTGGCTTCCGTCGTCAGATGCAGATCGCCGATGTGGACGAACAGCAGGATGGATTCTGACAGGGCCGTGCTTCCGTGCTTCTCGAAAGAACTCGTTTGAGAGGATACCATCGATGATCACGCCTCCGATCGTATCGAAGAATCGGCGGTCGTCTTACCGGTCCGACCGCGGCGTGGCATGATGTCCCGCGTTTCCGGCATCGCGACCAAGAAGATGACGAAGCCCACCGCCGCGATCCCCGCCAGCACGATGAAGGCCTTCGCATAGCCGGCCGAAACGATGATCAGTCCCGCAAGCGTCGCCGAAAGCGCCGCGCCCAGTCCCTGCGTCGTGGCGACGGCACCCTGACTCACGTTGAACCGGCCGGTGCCGCGCGTCAGATCGCTGACCACGATTGGAAACAGCGCGCCATAGATGCCGGCGCCGATCCCGTCGAGGCACTGTACCGCGACGAGGTAGAACGGATTGTTGGAGAAGGGGTAAAGCACGCCGCGCAGGGCGAGCGTGCCGAAAGCCACCAGGAAGATCGGCTTTCGCCCCCAAACATCGGCCTTCCGCCCGACCATGATCGCCATCGGGACCATCACGCATTGTGCGGCGACGATGCAGACCGCGATCAGCGACGTCGCATTGTCCTTCCCCGACAGCTTGGTCAGGAGTTGGCCGACGGATGTGAGCATCGCCGCATTGGACAGATGAAAGATCGCCGCGAGCAGGGCGAACAGCATGAGATACTTGTTCTGCAACAGCGCCGTCAGACCCGACGGCTGGTCGCCGTGATCGTCTTTCGACGCTTCGAGCCCGCTCGCCATCTCGTCGTCGATCGCAGCGGCCGGGATCATCAACATCGCGCCGATGCTGAACGCGGCGAGCACCGCCATCAGCCAGAATACGACGATGGGCCCGAAAAAATAGGCCGTCGATCCCGCAACGGCCGCCGAGAGCGCGTTGCCGCCGTGGTTGAACGCCTCGTTGCGGCCGATGCGCTTGGCGAACAGTTTTGGGCCGACGACGCCGAGCGTGATGGCGGCGAGCGCCGGCGGGAACACGGCCCCGGCGATGCCGGCGATCGATTGCGTCGCCGCGACGGCATAAAAATTCGACAACCATGGCAATGACAGGCAGCTCAGCGTCACCGCCACCGCGCCGGCAATGACGATGGCGCGT
Source organism: Beijerinckia sp. L45 (assembly GCF_009765775.1). Lineage (GTDB taxonomy): Bacteria > Pseudomonadota > Alphaproteobacteria > Rhizobiales > Beijerinckiaceae > RH-AL1. The sequence goes on along the minus strand of NZ_LMUU01000083.1, from coordinate 4,092 downwards.
TTGTGCCGCGTTCCGTCGATCAGGGCGCCGGCCGGCGTCTGCGCGATAAGCCCTACGATCCCGGCGATGGTCATCACCAGGCCGGTCGTCGCCTCGTTCCAGCCCTGGGTCGGCCCGCGCACCGCGATGAGATAGATCGCCAGATACGGGCCGAGCCCGTCGCGCACGTCGGCGAGGAAAAAATTGAGGGCGTCGAGGCCGTGTAATGTGCGTGACGCAGGCGGGGCAGGGCTGGTCGAACTGCTGGCTCTCAAAGCAGAATTCATCAATGGGACCGCATCGAGAGAAACGCCGGGCTTTGCCTTACGGCAAATCTCGATCACGGAATAGTGAGCCTGGGGCTTTGGTTCCGCCAATGCGCCGCAATGGCCCCTGTACGCGGCGCGGCGGCATGGTAGGTTGCAGGTTGATCAACCGGCCCGATTCATCCTGTCCATCGGACAAGAGCGGGACCCTACAAGGCCACGACCCCGCATCATGTCGAAGTTTTACCGCATCCAGCGCCTGCCGCCTTACGTCTTCGAAGAGGTGAACCGCATCAAGGCCACCGCGCGTAAAGCCGGCGCGGATATCATCGACCTCGGCATGGGCAACCCCGACCTCGATGCGCCGCAGCACGTCAAGGACAAGCTGATCGAGACGATCACCAAGACGCGGATCGACCGCTACTCGGCCTCCAAGGGCATTCCCGGCCTGCGCCGCGCCCAGGCCAATTATTACGCCAGGCGCTTCGGCGTGAAGGTGAACCCCGACACCCAGGTGGTGGTGACGCTGGGTTCCAAAGAAGGCTTCGCCAACATGGCGCAGGCGATCACCGGCCCCGGCGACGTGGTCGTGGTGCCCGATCCCTCGTACCCGATCCACGCCTTCGGGTTTCTGATGGCGGGCGGCACCATCCGCTCGATCTCGGCCGAGCCGACGCCGAATTTTTTCGCGCAGCTCGAGCGGGCGATCATCCATTCGATCCCCAAGCCGATCGCGGTGGTCGTCTGCTACCCCTCGAACCCGACGGCGCTCGTCGCCTCGCTGGATTTCTACAAGGACCTCGTGCATTTCGCGAAGAAGCACGAGATCTTCATCCTCTCCGATCTTGCCTACGCCGAGCTCTACTTCAACGACGAGCCGCCGCCCTCGGTGCTGCAGGTCGAGGGCGCGATGGACGTCACCGTCGAGTTCACCTCGATGTCGAAAACCTATTCCATGGCCGGCTGGCGCATGGGCTTTGCGGTGGGCAACGAGCGGCTGATCTCCGCCCTGACGCGGGTGAAGTCGTATCTCGACTATGGCGCCTATACGCCGATCCAGGTCGCGGCCTCGGCGGCGTTGAATGGCCCGGACGACTGCATCCACGAGATGCGCGCGATCTACAAGAAGCGTCGCGACGTGATGGTGGATTCTTTTGCCAAGGCGGGCTGGCAGCTGCCGGTGCCCAACGCCTCGATGTTCGTCTGGGCGAAAGTGCCGGAAAAATTCGCCGACCTCGGCAGCCTGGAGTTCTCCAAGCTGATGATCGAGAAGGCGGAAGTGGCGGTGGCGCCGGGCATCGGCTTCGGCGAGCAGGGCGAAGGCTACGTCCGTCTCGCGCTGGTCGAGAACGAGCAGCGCATCCGCCAGGCCGCGCGCGGCTTCAAGCGGCTGATGGATGCGGCGGACGGGAGTTTGCACAACGTGGTGCGGCTGGCACGGTAGAATTCACGCCGTGATGGGCGACCGATGTGAGGATGAACGTGCGGGAGAGGTAGCTTGAACTATCTGCACTACGATCTCAGCCTTGGATCCGAAGAGTTTGTCGAGGTCACCCTCGACAAGCAGGCCAACGTCAAGCTTTTGGATGAAGCGAATTTCCGCAGTTACAAAAATGGCGGGCGACACTCCTATTACGGGGGCCTGGTAAAGAAGTCCCCGTTCGTGCTCGCCCCGCCGCGACCGGGCAAATGGCATCTCATCGTCGACCTCGGCGGCTATCCGGGCGCGGTGAGGGCGTCGGTCCGTACCGTGCAAAACGCGGCATGACGGATCAGCGACCGAACGAGCTTCTTCCAGCGATCCGGCGCGCGCGAATAGACCGCCTCAATATTTATGAAGTCTCGGATTCGGAGCTTCAACTTCTCGAGCGTGGCTCCCCTGAATCCCTGTTTCTCAATTTCTCGATCTTCCTGATCTCGGTCGCCCTGAGCTTCCTAACGACAATCTTGACCAGCGACATCGGGTCTACGCGCGTTTTCATCGTGTTTGTCGTGGTCATCGCGGTCGGGCTGGTTGCAGGCGTGATCTTGCTGGCGTTCTGGGGATGGTATCGCCACTCCCGATCAACCATCTTCGAGCAGATCCGGAAGCGGATGCCGCCGGACGGTGTACCGATCATCGATATCGATCAAGCCTGAGCGAGGACCGCTAATCCAAGCCGAGTTCCCTCAGCACCCCCGCGATCCGCAGGCACACCGCCTCCGGCAGCGGCAGCAGTGGCCGTGGCGGCTCGGCCCCGATCCCAAGCGCGTTGGCCGCGGCGAACATCACCCGCAAGCTGCTGTATTCCGTGAACAGATCCCACAGCGGCTGCAGCCGGGCATTCAGCCGGCGCGCCTCGGCGGCATCGCCGGCTTTCACCGCCGCCAGAATGGCGAGGCACGGCGCCGGGAACAGGCCGCCGAGCACGCTGTACCAGGCGTCGCCGCCTGCCAGCATCGCCTCGATCGCGTTCCAGTCGACGCTGTAGCCCAGTGAAAAGCCGTCCGGTGTCCGCGCCCGCAGATCCTGCAGATGGGCCGCCACGTCCGCAGGCGGCGCCGGGTTTTTGACCGCGATGATGCCGGGCACGCGGCTGAGGCGGGCGATCAAGTCGGGCGTAAAGGTGAAGTGCGTGGTGCCGGGGTTGTTGTAGATGCACACCGGCAGGTCGATGTTTTGGGCCACCGTCTCGAAGTGGACGAACACTTCGTCGGCGGTCAGCGGCGTGTAGGAGACCGGCGCCAGCAGCGCGGCGCTCGCGCCCGCCGCTTTGGCATCCTGTCCCAAGAGCACGGCGTCGTCGGTGCGCAGCGCGCCGATGCCGACCAGCAGCGCCGTCCCGCCCGCGGCCGCGACGGCGATCTCGATCGCGCGGCGCCGCTCGGCCCGGCTGAAGAAGGGATACAAGCCGGTGCTGCCGAGCAGGCCGATCGAGGCGACGCCGGCATCGGTCAGGCGCTTCAGCAGCAGCTGCAACGCGTCGGCATCGACGCGTCCGCTGGCATCGGTCGGGGTGATCGGGAAGGCGGCGAGTCCGGAAAACTGTGTCATGCCGCGCGGGGTAGCTCAAACGCGGCGTGAAAGCCATAACTGCGCATGAAATCCGAGCCGAGACCTGGGATGACGCCGTCATCGCATCGGGTTTGCTGCCGTTATCCAAAAGGTCACGATGCTGAAGATCGCCGTCGTCACGCCCTACCATACAGAGAGCGACGCCATCCTGCGGCAGTGCCACGACAGCGTCCTGGCGCAAACGCATGAATGCCACCACATCCTCGTCGCCGACGGACACGCCAAGCCGCTGTTCGCGACCTCGCCGCGCACGCTGCATCTCGCGCTGCCGCTGGAAAACGCCGACAACGGCAACACCCCGAGGGCGATCGGCGGTCTTCTCGCCGATCGCTACGGGTTCGATGCCGTCGCCTATCTCGATGCCGACAATTGGTATGACGACGATCATATCGCCAACATGGTCGCCGGCCATGGGCACAGCGGCTATCCCTTGGTGGCGTGCAAGCGCCGGTTTTGCGACCTCGACGGCAACGCGATGGCCATCACCGAGGGCGAAGAGGAGCGGCACCGCCACGTCGATACCAGCTGCTGGATGCTGTGCCGCCCGGCCTTCGGGCTGCTCGCGGCCTGGCTGATGCCGAAGGCGCTCAGTCCGGTCTGCGACCGCATCTTTTTCCAAGCGGTTCTGCACGCCCGGCTGCCAATCACCGGGGCCAGCAGCCGGACGGTCAATTTCCGGACGCGGTATGCCCTGCATTATGAAGCCGCAGGGCAAGCTGTACCACCTGGCGCAAAGGTGATAGACGGCAGTGTGGCGGGAGCCAACGCCTATCTCGCCAGCGACGCGGGTGC
>NZ_LMUU01000082.1 GCF_009765775.1 Beijerinckia sp. L45 | reverse complement strand
CTGGTTCTTCTATAGTATCAAGGCAGTGGCGCAAAGACGCATTGTTGATCATGTCCGCCTCACGATCGCGCTCTTCGGCGATCCGCTCGTAAACATCCCCGCCGTCTTCGCCGCCCGAAAGCGCGACGAATGACTTTTGTCGAAGAACATCGATGGCGCGATTACGCGCTATAGAGTTCATCCAAGCACGGGCTGGCCCAGCATCAGGAGAGAAACTTTCGGCTTTCTGCCAAATCCGCAGAAATACATCCTGAAGAACTTCTTCTGCTGCAGGCTTGCTCCTCACAATACGGAGGATTGTCGCGTAAAGTTTCGGCGACGCCAAATCATAGAGGGTGCGAAAGGCGCTGCGGTCGCGCTTGGCAACGGCGATCAGCAGGTCCTCAAATTCGCCTTGTTCGGTCGCGGACAAAAGACCTCCAAAAAGCAACGGTGTGCCGCAATTCCAGCAGCCTCGAAGGCGTCTCTAAGACAAAATTTTGAAATGCCAAATGATATATCGGCTAATAGACGGCAGCTATCATTCGCCCTAACACAGGCCAATGCGACCATAAAGGTTCGGTTCCAGCTTGGTTTTGTAGGCGAAGCCATGTGTGGCGTGGCAAAGGGCCGCTAGGGCCAGGGCCTCCGCAGCGCGGCTTGAGGGCCGACCGCACGTGGCCGGCCGCGCCTTTATTCGGAGGCGGCGGCCTCGGCCGGTTCGACCTCTGGAACCTCTTCATCGCCGGCGATCGCAACGATCAGGTCGACCACGCGCTTGCGCACCTTGGGGTCCTTGATCCGGGCGAACGCGCGATTGAGGTGCAGGCCTTCCATCGTCGAGATGAAGTCGACGACGTAGGCAGACCCGTACTCGGCGGCGGCCGTATGGGTGAAGGAGTCCGGGATAGCCTCGTCGAACGCCGGTGCGCCCTCGAAGAAGAACGCCGGCGGCACGTTGAGGCTTTTGGAAATCTGCTGAAGCCGGCTGGCCCCGATGCGATTGGTGCCTTTTTCGTATTTCTGGACCTGTTGGAAGGTGAGGCTCAGGGCTTCGCCGAGTTTTTCCTGGCTCATACCCAACAGCACCCGCCGCATGCGGACGCGACTCCCGACGTGCTTGTCGATCGGGTTCGGAACCTTTTTCACGGAAGTCGGTCTGCGGTCCACCATTGGTCTCACTTGTTCTGATGCAACTTTATTCAACCGATCGACTGACCAAAAGCAATACGGAAAATTGCGATTATGCTCGGCTACACCGTTTTTTGCGACGTTTTACGCTTAAACCTTTCGCGTAGGATGAGCAATGTCAACAGCATACAACCGGCCATGACCACCTTCGACATTTTCCCGTATCTTGCGAAGATGGTTTGCGAAATGGGCTGCGGCAGCAGTCCGTCGAGGATGTCGTCGGCCCCAAGCGGCAAAGCTTGCGTTATGCGTCCATAGGGATCGACGATTGCCGAGATCCCCGTCGCCGCACCGCGGATCATGGGCAGGCCTTCCTCGATACTGCGCAGGCGAGCCTGGGCAAAATGCTGCGAAGGACCAGCCGTCAAACCGAACCACCCGTCATTGGTTACATTCAAAAGTAGCTGGGGCCGCGGTCCGACATCCGGCATCACGGCGCCGGGAAAGATCGCCTCGTAGCAGATGAGCGGTGACGCGCTGGGCAGGCCGGGGATGACAAGCGGCCGGCGTCGCGTCCCCGGTTCGAAACCGCCGGGGATCGATACGAAGTGCCGCAAGCCGAGCTGGCGCAGGATGCCTTCGAGCGGCAGATATTCGCCGAAGGGCACGAGATGGATCTTGTCGTAACTGTCGAGCAGCGTGCCGCCGCTGCCGACCACTTCGATGGCATTGTAATAGTTGGAATAGGCGGGGTGGCCGCCTCTGGCGGGCATGTCTTCTTCCCGGGCGGCGCCGGTGACGAGCACGGTATGCGCCGGGAGCAGGCTGCCGATCGCCGACAGCGCCTGCGGATCGCGGGTGAGGATGAAGGGGAAGGCGGATTCCGGCCAGACGAGCAGGGTCACATCGTCGAGCGTCACTCCCTTGGCCGCGTCGTTGCGCCGCGACAACTCGAAGTAGTGCGCGAGGATCGCGTCCTTGTTTTCCGGGCGGAACTTTTCATCGGGTCCGATGCCCGGCTGCATGATGCGGACGACCACGCCCGGCACGGTCCCGGGGGGCGTCTGGCCGAGCCGGGCAGCGCCGAACCCGATGAGCAGGACGAAGGCGGCGAGCGCCACCAGCGTCGGCGTCCACCGGAGACGGCCGGCGTTGCCATCGGCAAGCGTCGCCGGCGCGGCGAAGAGCGCGATGCTGATGAGGGTGAGGCCATCGAGCCCGACGAAGGCGGCGGCCTGCGCCGTGACGAGCGTGCCGCCGAGCGCCATGCCGAGGGGATTCCAGGGGAAGCCGGTCAAGATGCCGCCGCGCAGCCATTCCGACAGGCCGAGGCCCAACGCCAGGGCGAACAGCCGGCTGGCGCCTGGCGCCCACAGCAGCCGCGCCACGACGAAGCCCAGCGCGGGAAACACGGCGAGCAGGATCGGCAGACCGACGACGCCGAGCGGCAGCGCCCAGGCGAATTCCGGCTCGACGAGAAACGCGGAGCCGAGCCACCAGAGCCCGGAAAGGAAATAGCCGAAGCCGAGCCACCATCCGGCCCCGAAGGCGAGGCGCAGCGAGCCGCCGCCGGGCCAGGCGAGAAACCGCTTCGGGCCGCCTTCGCTGGCGCCGTCGAGAAGCCAGACGGCCACGACCATCGGCACGACGAGGGCAGGGCCGACATTGATCGGCGCCATGGCGAGCGCGCCGAACGCGCCGGCCAGCAGCGCGATGAGCCGCCGCGTCCACCCGCTTGCCAGAATTACGCGATCGGCCAGGCTCAGCATCGTCGACTCTCGATCCGGCGCCGGCGGATGCCGACCTACGGCCTCGCTCTAGCAGATTCGCCCCGCCGTGGGGGATGCGGCGACGGCGGCCGAGACCAGTGCTTCGCCACGTCTCCTTCGCCACGTCTCCTTCGCCACGTCCGAGGGACGTTCAAACCGCCGCCACGTGTCGGACCCTCGTCTCATTCCACTGCAGCGTCCGACCATCGGCGGCTTGGAGGGCGAGGCGCGCGACCTTCTGGCCTCTGGTCCTATCCACCAGAACGGAATGGTCTTCGCCGGGTGCGTAGAGCGCGGCTTCGCCCCACTGGCGCAAAGCCGCGACGACGAGGTGGAGCTCACGTCCCTTCGCGGTCAGGACGTATTCGGAATAGGCGCTGCCATCCGACGCAGGCGCGATCTCCAGGATCCCGTCTTCGACAAGATCGCGCAGGCGAGTCGCCAACATGCCCTTGGCGATGCCGAGCCCGGCTTGGAAGGCACCGAAGCGCCGGACACCCTCCAAGGCATCGCGTATGATCAGGAGTGACCACCAGTCGCCGATCACGTCCAGAGCCCGGGCTACCGGACAGGCCGCTTGCGACAGGCTGACCCGCTTGACCATCGGCATCGTCCTCCAAACTAGTCCTGATTTAGAACTAGACGTTCTCCATCGAGATGGTCTTAAAATAAGACCATGAAAAACACAATGGTTGGACCTCTGCCGCTGCCTGATTTTGAAGAATCGCCTGGCGGCCTATCGCCCGCTCTGACGACCATTTTTGCCGTCGCAGGCGGCTTGTGTGTCGCCAATGTCTACGCAGCGCAGCCGCTCCTCGATGCGATGGGTGCGAGCTTCGGCATGGAGGCTGCGGCGCTCGGCTCGGTCATCACCGTAACTCAGATCGGCTATGCGCTGGGCCTCGTCCTTGCTGTACCGCTCGGCGACATCGTCGATCGACGCCGCTTGATCATCGGGCACATGGCCCTGTCGATTGTCGCGTTGATCGCGGCGGCGACGGCACAGTCCACCGTCGCCCTTCTGGCAAGCCTGTTCACGGTCGGCTTTCTGGCTGTGGTCGTCCAAACACTCGTCGCCTATGCCGCGTCGCTCGCCGTGCCGGGCCAACGTGGTGCGGCGGTGGGGAAGATCACGGGCGGCATCGTGATCGGAATTCTCGGTGCGCGGTTCGCGGCCGGGACGTTGACCGATCTTGCGGGATGGCGGGCGGTCTACCTCGTTTCGGCGGCGGCCCTCTCTGGCATGGCGCTGGTCTTATGGCGCGCGCTTCCGCGCGACGTGCGGCCGCGTTCGGACGGCTATCTTGCCGTCCTGGGGTCGCTGCCCCGGTTGTTCCTGAACGATCGGGCGTTGCTGCTGCGCGGCCTTTTCGCGCTCGCCATCTTCGCGGCATTCAGCACCTTCTGGACCGCTCTGGTCTTGCCGCTGCGCGCGCCGCCTTACGCGTTGTCCCATGGTGAGATCGGCCTCTTCGGGTTGGTCGGCATCGCCGGAGCGCTGGCGGCCCGGCGCGCGGGACGGCTGGCGGACAAGGGCATGGCCAAAGCCGTGACGGGGATTGCCCTTGCTCTGCTTTGCGCGTCCTGGGCGTTCATCGCCTTGTTGCCCATGTCCTTGGTCGGCTTGATCGTCGGCGTGGTCGGGCTCGATCTCGCCGTGCAGGCGGTGCACGTTACAAGTCAAACGGTGATCGTGGGACGCCATCCCGGCGCCCAGGGGCGGATCATTGCCGGCTACATGGTATTCTACTCGATCGGCAGCGCGCTGGGGGCGTTCGGCGCGACGCGGGCCTATGCGGCGGCTGGATGGGCCGGTGTCTGCATCCTGGGAACCGGATTCAGCGTGCTCGGCTTGGCGTCGTGGGTCGGCACCACATCGTGGCGCGCTCGAGCCGGTCGCCTTGAGTCTCGTCCCCGCTTAGGGCCGGATCTGCTTTAGACCGCCGCCCCGCTGCGATCGTTCACCGCGGCGGGCAACGTCGTGGTTTCGCCGCCCGCCGCCACCTGGCGATAGATCTTCAGTCGCTTGATCCGCCGCGGATCGGCGTCCAGCACTTCGAACTCGAAGCCGCCGTCCACGACGATCTCGCCGCGCACCGGGACGTGACCGGCGAGCGCCGTCACCAGGCCGCCGACGGTGTCGAAATCCTCCGCGTCGCTCATCGCAGAGAGATCGGTGCCGAGAATTTCCGACACTTCTTCCAGGTCGGCGCGGGCGTCGACCAGAAAGCTGCCGTCCTCGCTGGATTCGATCTTCGGGCCGTCGTCGAGGTCGTGCTCGTCCTCGATGTCGCCGACGATCATTTCCACGATATCCTCGATCGAGACGAGGCCGTCGGTGCCGCCGTACTCGTCGATCACCAGCGCCATATGGGTGCGCGTCGTCTGCATCTTCACCAGCAGGTCGAGGGCCGGCATCGACGGCGGCACGAACAGCACGGGGCGCAAAATCTTGGCTGCCGAAAGTGGCAGGCTGAGATCGAGCGACCCCAGCGACATGACGAGCTTGCGCGGCGAGCGATCGGTGGAGAGGCCCGAGGCATCGTCGGGCGTGCCGTCGCTCACCGTGTCGACAGGCTCCTCGGCGGAGGCGATGTAGTCGACGAGATCGCGCACGTGGATCATCCCGCGGGGATCGTCGAGCGTCTCGCCATGCACGGGGAGGCGGGAATGGCCGGCCATGCGGAACATCGCCAGCACCTCGGCGAGCGTCATCGTCAGGGCGACGGCAAAGATGTCGGCGCGGGGTACCATGACGTCGACGACGCGCAGCTCGTGCAGGGCCAGCACGTTCTTCATCATCGTCCGCTCTTGCGCGGAAAAATCCGCCTGCGACGAGGTGTCTTCGAGGGCGTCCTGGATGTCGTCGCGGATCGACGCGCCGGAGAGGCCGAACAGCGCGCGCAGGCGTTCGATCAGCTTGGGCTTCGGCCCGGCGCCGGATCGCTCGGTGCCCATATCCGTGGAGGAGGGCCCGGGGTGGTCGCTGTGCGTCATGGGGTTGGGCGTCTGTCCTCTGCGGCCTGCGGTTTTGCGACGAGATCGGCGTTTTCGAATGGTGAGGCGATGCCGAGCGCGGCGAGCGCACGGGCCTCCATCGCCTCCATCGCCTCGGCTTCTTCGTCCGTCTCGTGGTCGAAGCCGAGCAGATGGCAGAAGCCGTGGACGATCATGTGAGACAGATGATCGCGCAGCGTCTTGCCGTCCTCTAGCGCTTCGCGTGCCACCGTCTCGTAGGCGATGACGATATCGCCGAGCGCCGGCGAATCCATATCGACGGGAAACGACAGCACGTTGGTCGGCTTGGCGAGGCCGCGCCACTTTTCGTTGAGCGCGGCGATGAAGGCGTCGTTGCACAGCACGATGCTGAGTTCGGACTCGTCGGTAAGCTCGTCGCCGCTTGCGGCGAGGGCCGCGTCGACGGCGGCGCGGGCCAGCGCCTCGACGTCGCCGGCAGCGCTCCAGGCCGGTTCTTCGACCGAGATGTCGATGGCCGGACTCATGTCGGGTCTCTGCCCTCGAAGGCGGCTTGCTGCGCTTCGTGCTGACGCCGCGTCTGGCTCTCGTAGGCGCCGACGATGCGGCGGACGAGATCGTGGCGGACGACGTCGCCCTCCTTGAAGATCACGTGGCCGATGCCCTCGAGCCCGGAGAGCAGCGAGATGGCCTCGCTCAAGCCCGAGCGCTGGCCGTGCGGCAGATCGATCTGGGTGGGATCGCCGGTGACGATCATCCGTGAGCCCTCGCCGAGGCGGGTCAAAAACATCTTCATCTGCATCGAGGCGGCGTTCTGCGCCTCGTCGAGCAGCACGCAGGCGTTGCTGAGCGTCCGCCCGCGCATAAAAGCGAGGGGGGCGACTTCGATCATGCCGGTGGTCATGCCGCGCTCGACGATGCGCGGGTCCATGAAATCGTTCAGCGCGTCGAAGATCGGGCGCAGATAGGGGTCCACTTTATCGCGCATGTCGCCCGGCAGAAAGCCGAGCCGCTCGCCGGCCTCGACGGCGGGACGCGACAGGATCAGCCGCTCGACGGCGCCGGATTCCAGTAGCGACACGGCGTAGCCCACCGCCAGCCAGGTTTTTCCGGTGCCGGCGGGGCCTTCGGCGAAGACGAGCTCGTTGGCCTTCAGCGCGCGGAGATAGACGTTCTGCGCCTGGTTGCGGGCGCGCACCGGGCCGCGCTTGCGCGTCGAAATCTGCTCGAACGCGAGCTTTTCGCCCTCGACCAGCGCGGCGCCGGTGGGAAACAGCATGCCCTGCAGCGTGCCCTCCTGAATCGCGCCATCGACGTCGCCCAGCGTGATCGGCTGGCCGAGCTTGATCCGTTCGTAGAGGTTGTTCAGCACCAGCCGCGCCCGCTCGCAGGCCTCCGGCGCCCCCTTGAGCGAGACCTGATTGCCGATCGCGTGCGCCACCACGCCGAGGCCGCGCTCCAGCTTGGCGAGGTTCTGGTCGTACTGGCCGAACAGCTGCGAAGCGAAGCGATTGTCGGGAAAGGTCAGCATCAGATCGCCGGTGCCGGGCTGGCCGAGGGCCACCGAGCCTTGGCTGGAGACGAAGGCTTGCGGCACGACAGGACGGTTGGGTGATCTCAAGCCCTAGACCTCGCGGGGAAACGTTCGGCGAGCACGCCGAACAGGGAGTTGGTGCTGGTGTCGACGATGGTCACCGCGGCGACCGTGCCGAGCAGCGAATCCGGCCCGTCGATTTGGACCGGCTGGAGATAGGGCGATTTGCCGGCGATCTGGCCGGGGTGGCGACCGCGCTTTTCGAACAGCACGTCGACGGTCTGGCCGACGAGGCTGCGGTTGAAGGCCTGGCGCTGCTCTTCGGCCAGGACCTGGAGCCGGATCAGGCGGGTTTTCATCACGGCGTCGTCGACCTGGTCGGGCAGGTCGGCGCCCGGCGTGCCGGGGCGCGGCGAGTATTTGAACGAATAGGTGCTGGCGAAGCCGACGGCGCGGATGAGGTCGAGGGTCGCCGCGAAATCGTCTTCCGTCTCGCCGGGAAAGCCGATGATGAAGTCCGACGACAGCGCGATGTCCGGGCGCGCCGTCCGCGCCGCGGCAACGATATCCAGGTATTCCGCCGCGGTGTGCTTGCGGTTCATCGCCTTCAGGATGCGGTCGGATCCCGACTGCACCGGCAGATGCAGGAACGGCATCAGCGCCGGCAGATCCTTGTGCGCGGCGTAGAGATCGCCGCTCATGTCGTTGGGATGGCTCGTCATGTAGCGGATGCGGACGATGCCCGGGATCGCCGCGAGCCGGGTGCAGAGGGCCGCGAGCGGCGTGACGCCGCCTGCCTCGTCGAGCCCGTGGTAGCCGTTGACGTTCTGGCCGAGCAGGGTGAGCTCGCGCACGCCGGCCGCCGCCAGGCCTTCGGCCTCGCGGACGATCTGCGCCACCGGGCGAGACAGTTCGGCGCCCCGCGTGTAGGGGACGACGCAGAAGGTGCAGAACTTGTCGCAGCCTTCCTGGATCGTGAGGAACGCGGTGTAACCTCTGGCCTGGGTTTGGCTTTTCGTCGCGGCGGGCAGGCCGGCGAATTTGCCGTCGAGGGCGAATTCCGTGTCGATCAGCCGATTGAACGGCGTCGCGCGCGCGATGAGGTCGGGCAGGCGGTGGTAGCTCTGCGGGCCGACGACGAGGTCGACGGCTTTCTCGCGCTTGAGGATTTCACCGCCCTCGGCCTGGGCGACGCAGCCGGCGACGACCACCTGGGTGGCATGCCCGGCGGCGCGGCGCTCGGCCTTCAGCTCGCGGATCTTGCCGAGTTCGGAAAACACCTTCTCCGAGGCGCGCTCGCGGATATGGCAGGTGTTGAGGATGACGAGATCGGCGTCCTCGATGGCCGGCGTCTCGTCGAACCCTTCCGGCGCCAGCAGGTCGGTCATCCGCTGCGCGTCATAGACGTTCATCTGGCAGCCGTAGGATTTTATGAAGACCTTGCGGCGATCTTGGAGGCGATCAGGCGTGGCGGGCAGGCTCGCCGTCTCTGGCGCGGGCAGGTGGCCGCCGCGCGCGCGATCGTCTTCGAGCGGTTCTGCCCGTTCGATCAGGTCCGTCATAGAATGTGCTGACACCAGGCTCCGCCGCGCCCACAGGGCTCCACCCAGCAATTTAGGACCTTTTCATCGCGATGAGAACAGGGCGGGGCGCTTAATTTCCGAGTTTGTTCGCCGCGACCCAGCGCGCCTAGGAAAACATGATGGCGATCTGGACCGCCACGCCGATGCCCAGGATGATCGCCGTGGTGGCATATTGCACGCGCAGCTGCGTCCGGAATGCCGCCGCATCGGCATCGCGGCGGATGTCGGATTGGTGGCGCATCGCGGCGATTCCCGTGCGCCGGACCTCCATCGCATCCGTCAGCAGCATCCCCGCCAGGATGAAGGCCGCTCCGGGCAGGAAACGGACCGACAGACTGGCGCGCTGGTTCAGGTAGCTCCAGAGGCCGGCCGCGACGATGACGACGATCCAGACGGCCGTAGTTGCATTCTTTGACATAACCGGATCGCGTCGCCATTCGAAACAGGGCCAGAGCCCCCTAATAGCTTGATTCCGCAGATACAGGATAGGTTCTTTGGAAGACGTCTAAACGATTGTGCGCCGTAAGATATAGGCCAGCGCCGGTGTCCCGTCGGCCTTGCGGTAGTACGACTTGCGTTCGCCCACCGTCGCGAAGCCGAAGCGCTTGTAGAGCGCGCGGGCGGCGGTGTTTTCCGCCTCGACCTCGAGGAACAGGCTTTTCGCGCCAAGCGTCGACAGCCGCGCGATGCTGGCGGTCATCAGCCGGCCGGCCAGGCCCTTCCGCCGCTTGCGCGGGGCGACCGCGATGGTCAGGATTTCCGCTTCGTCGGCGGCGAGACGGCACAGAATAAAGCCCTGCAGGTCGTCGGTCTTCGAGCCGAAGGCGCCGTCGGCGACCGTCGTGCGCTCGAGCAGCAGCGTCTCGATGTCGCCCTGCGGCCAGGGGAAGGCGAAGGCGCTGGCATGCAGCGCCGCGCAAGCCGCGCCATCGTCCACGCCGAGGCGGCGGATCTGCGGGGCGAAGGTTTTCGCAAACAAACCGAACATCTTTATGCCGCCGGCTCTTCTGCGGCCGATTCCGGCTGGGGCTCCGGCGCGGTCAGCGGGGCGACGGCGAGCGGCTTGGCGTCCGGCGCCTTGAGGTAGAGCGGGCGCGGCGGCGCGTGGGCCGGATCGGCGAGCAGGCCGAGGCGGGCGACGAAGGCGATGTCGGGCGCGATGCGGTCGCCGACGATCTCCGCCGCGAGCCCGTGCGACCAAGCCTCGATGGCGATCATCGGCGCGCCGGAGCCGGCAAGCCGCAACGGGCCCTCGCCGAGCGCGGCCACCGCCTCGCGGGCGTCGGAAAACCGTGGCGCCGAGAGCAGGCGGCCGTCGCCGTGGAAGGCGGCGAAATAGACGTGGCCGTGCCGGGCGTCGATGGCCACCACGATGGTCTCGGGCTTGTCCTCGAGGATCAGCGGCGCGGCCAGGGCCGCGAGCGTCGACACCCCGACAGCCGGCAGCTCCCAGGCCAGCGCGATGGCGCGCGCGGCGGCGATTCCCACCCGCAGTCCCGTGAAGGAGCCGGGCCCGACGGTGACGGCGACGCGGCCGAGCGCGGAAAATCCGCCCTCGACCTTGGCCATCACCCGCTCGATCAGCGGCAGCAGCGCCTCGGCATGGCCGCGCTCCATCGCCAGCGTCTCTTCCGCCTCCGGAGTGGTGTCGCCTTCGGTGAGGACGCAGGCGGAAACTGCCGGCAGCGCCGTGTCGATCGCAAGAATTTTCATCGACCGGACTGTGACGCTTTTGCTGGCGGCGATCAAATCATTCGGAAAATCCTCCCCAGCGCAAAGCGCGGGGGAGGGGGACCGCCGAAGGCGGTGGAGGGGGCCGGGCGTCGTGAATGATCGAGAACCAAGCCCCCTCCACCATGCTGCGCATGGTCCCCCTCCCCCTCTGCGAGGAGGAGGATAGTGCCCCGTGACTTTCGGCCGTTTCGGGGGTAGACCAAGCCCATCATGACCACCGGCGACCTCAACTCCCCGCTGCAGCTCGTCGAGCCGCAAGCTCTGCGACGCATGACGGCGCGTGCGCTGCTGCTGGGCGATCGCATCGACGCGGCCGGCCTCGAGCGCTCGGACATGATCTCGTCCAACCCGCTGGCCTTCCGCGCCGGCGCGGCGGGGTTCGTCGCCCTCTACCGCTTCGGCGTGGCGGTGATGGTCGGCCTCTCGCCGCTCGAGGAAGAAGAGGTCCTCGCCCAGGTCAAGCTGCGGGTCTCCGGCCCGCACGCCCATGTCGACGACGAGAGTGCGCAGCTCGATATTTCGCCCGAGCACGAGGACAAGATCCCGCCCGGCGGCATCATCGCGCTGCGCGATCTCTCCCATGCCCGCCTCCTGGTCGTCTCCGATGCGCTGGCCAAAACCGTGTCGTTGGGGCGCGACGAGCGCGAGGTCAACGCGGTGTTCGACGTCATCGAGCCGTTTGCCGCAAAGCTGTTCGAGAGCGGCCGCCCGCCCGGCAGGCGGCGCTCGATGCTCAAGCTGATCGGGCAGACGCTGCTGGTGCAGCACCGCGTCTCCGGCCGCGTCGCGGTGGAAGAAAAACCCGACGTGCTGTGGGACCGCCCGGACCTCGAGCGGCTCTACGCCCGCCTCGAGGACGAGTACGAGCTGAAGGAGCGGGCGGAGACGCTGAAGCGCAAGCTCGACGTCATCGCCGAGACCGCGCGCGCCCTCACCGACATCATCGACGCCGACCGCGCCACGCGGCTGGAGACCACGGTGGTCGTGCTGATCGTGACGGAGATTCTGCTGACGCTCGCGCAGATGGCGTTCTGGCACCATTGAGGAGCGGCCGTCATTCCGGGGCGCGCCGCAGGCGTGAACCCGGAACCGGGGTGCGCGGATGGTGCGGGGTGATCGGGGAATACCGGTTCCGGATCGCCGCTCCGCGCCGTCCGGAATGACGCGGGGAGGGATGCCGAAGAGAGGCACGCCGACCATCGGCGGAGCCGGCCTTGAATGGAACGGCTAACCCGAACCCAACCGGATTTTTCTGTCAATGACGCGGGCGTAAGCCCGCGCCGGCTCCGCCGGTCGCAGATCATTGACAGAAAAATCCGGTTGGGTTGTCCTGCCGCCGTGCCCTTTAAGGCTTTCTGAGCGCAAAACGCGCTCATGCTTTGACGCTCTGCCATGGGCACCTGCAGCAACTTGCGCTATGGAAAACCCTCTGCTGGAGCGCGCCCATGGACATCATCATCGCCGCCGTCATCACCATCGCCGTGCTCGGCGTCGGCGGCGCCATGACCGAGGTCGGGCCGTGGTACGCCGCCTTGCGCAAGCCCAGCTGGAACCCGCCGAACTGGCTGTTCGGCCCGGCCTGGACCCTGATCCTCGGCCTCGCCGCCTGGGCCGGCGTGCTGGCCTGGCGCGCCGCACCCGACGCCGCCACGCACTGGCGCATCGGTGTGCTCTACGGGTTCAACATCGTCTTCCACATGCTGTGGAGCCCGCTGTTCTTCAATTTCAAGCGCCCGGATTGGGCGCTGATCGAGGTGCCGTTTCTCTGGCTCTCGATCCTCGCGCTGATCGTCGGCACCGCCGGCCTCACGCCGCTCGCCGGCTGGCTGCTCGCCCCGTACCTCGCCTGGGTGGCGTTTGCCGCGTTCCTCAACTGGACGATCGTGCGGCTGAATGCGCCGTTTGGGGTGGGGGCGGCGGGGTCTCCCCTATGAAAGCCTCTCATTCAATCCTCATTTTTAAGCGGGTTTTTTCGAGTTGGACAAAAATGGCTTGCTGAGGAGAATAGATTGATAGTAGTCCTCATCGAGAAAACGTAGAATCTTCTTTAGGTCGGACTTGTTTGCTGGAAGGATGATAACCACTTTCTCATCCACAATAGCTGTGTCAATTGTTATGTTAAAAAGTAAGGCTGTCTTTTTGGTTTCTTCTACGTCTATCTTATCCAGAATTTCGCTCTGCATCACTAACGCGACCTTCCGGCGAATCTAGGTATCAGATACACCTACAAAATTACCAAGGTCATTTATCTGGATCTTTTTATTTGCGGCGAACTCATTGAGGTCTTCGTCGGTCGCTTCCTTATAATATTGACTAAGATCAAACATTTGACGAACTGAGTAAAAACTAAAGAACGCCAGTGTTCCGTTGGATAGTACTGCGGAAAGCCGGTTGTCAAGCGTAAGTCCTAAGCCGTCGACTTTTTTATAAACATTCGAAGAGTGAAATATAGACAATCCTTTGTTGGATAAAATCTTTCGCTTATCGAAGCTTTGTATTAAGACAGATTTGTCAGCACTTGTAGAATCGCCAGAAAAGAGTGCTTTTATGCTTTCAAATTCGACCGGACTTGGTCGTATTTCAGGCACACTAAGAGGATTGTCAACAGCGTATTGTAAGTTATCAATGTCATCAAAGTCGTTAATTACTAAGCATTCACCGTCGTCAGGCCTGTATTTCCCATCAAAAACTACTTTTTCTTGAGCGCGTAAATCAAAATCAGACTCTTGGCTTTTAAATAAAGCCTCTACGTCGCCTTGAATATCGTTCGAAAGGGGAACGCGTACAATTCTACGCGACGAATTGTTCGTAAGTGCAAATAAGTTCATCATCGATCATACAATCTCCAATAGCATAGAACTCGAAATTTTCTTAACAATCTTTACGCTGCCCGGGTCAAGTAGCTCTCGATTTGTAATTAAGGTATAAACAACGCCGTTTGACGACTCTGCTTTGTAAAATCGAAAACTGAGAAGGCGCATCAATGGGCTTGGAAGTATTGATCCCACCAAGTACGAAACCAGAAAAGCTATCAAAAATAAAATAACAACAACACCTAGCGTAATGTCCGACGCCTTGCCAAAGAAAGGGGCAATATATGTACCAACCACACCAAATAGCAATCCGTCGTTAGCCTCAATTTTTTTGGCCTGGAACGGGAACGACTCGCCGAGCCATTTTAGAGAGGCCATAATATAGACTACCGACAAACTTCCAAATAAGCCTGCTAGTATATAGTAGATTGCATCCCAGCTGAGCCCATGTGCCCATAGCCTCGCTGCTCCAACGCTTATGAGAGCTGGAGAAAATGCCGAAACAAAGAGCGCCGTCTTGAGGCCGTTTCTCATACCTGTGATCCCAGAACAAAATAGGAACATAATAGCGTCGGCGTGTGGTGGCAAGAGCGCCGAGTGCCCGCCAGATCTGCATCAAGTGAAACATAAACAACCCGACCTGCCTACGCGCGCCGCTTGTCCAATGCCATGCGCTCTTCGATGATCTCAGCGCTTGCTGCGCGCCACCGTAACAGCGTCTAAATCATCCATGACCCTTGCCTTTAAAACAGGATACTCCTACCTATATCGAGAATCGATATAGGTGGTCATAATGCGACTATCTGATAAAAGTCTTCGAGTGCTGGCGGCATTCCTCTCAGATCCATCAATACCCCTCGCGGGGAGCGACTTGTTCAAATTGACAAAGGTCGGCGCGGGTACACTCTATCCAATGCTTCTCCGATTTGAAGCGCAGGGCTGGCTGGATAGTGAATGGGAAGCGATAGAGCCCAGCCTGGAGAAACGCCCAAGGAAGCGGTTCTACAAACTGACCGGAGAGGGACGCCGAGAAGCGAGCGAACTTCTTTCTCAGCTTCGGACGATCGGAGGCCTACAATGGGCAATTTGATTGCCGCAACTCTCGGCACAATTGTGGTCGGGCTCGCAGGTGGCTTAATTCTGGATGCCATGCCAAGCTTGTCCGAAAGGCTCATTCGTTATGCGGCGGGTCGGACCGCAAGTCGCTTTCGAGAAGAAAATCTTAATGCTTGGCTTGCTGATTTCGATGAATGCCGCACCACGGCGGGCCAGATATATTGGGCGCTTGGCTGCGTTCAAGCCAGCTTTGTCATCGAACCACCTTGGGCCGATTCCACCCGTGTCTTATATCTTGTCGGACTTAGAATGGGAATTCGGCTCCGTGCACAAACATTTCTCTGGGTGTTGCGCCGCGTTGACAGCAGCAGGTTCGATTTCAAAACTGTTGCGGCCATGGCGCTTCGCGACAATTACGAAAGCCATTTCTGGGAATATTTGCGACAATACCACATCGCTTGCAGGAAAAAGGATTGTCACGCCGCGCCTCTGATCAGCGTCAAGGGCGCGATTAGCAAGGTAAGCCCGCTATACGTTCAAGTATTTAGTACGATAGCGTCGATAAAGCAGCAGGGACCCGGCCGCAGAAAATTCTGGATTGATGAAGAAGGGAATTTAGCACCCTGAATTATTCTAAGCAGCAAGCCACCGTATAGTAAATCCGGGGTAGGTGCATCACCGCGGTAAATCTGATCATTCGTGCGAGGCCATACAAAAACGCCATTGCTTCTTGAGCAGCCTTTTCCGCTCTGATCCGGCTGTCAAGGACGCGCCGGAGGCGCGCCGCGGAGCGGGCTGCGCGCCGCTGACAGCCGGATCAGAGCGCAAGTTTTGGAAATCAAGAGATCGATGGCGCGCTGTGCCCTGACGTTGGGCGACAAACGCTGTCGTCCGCTGGATCGCAAGCCTCTTGATAGTTTGCCCCCTCACCCCATCTCCCGCCCCGGCCAATCCGCCGGCGGCGTGACGTCGGCGCGGTCCTTCAGCACCCGCGTCTTCGGGCGCATCGCGGCGACGCGGGCGCGGCGGGTGATGGCGGCGGCGGTTAGGGGCAGGGTCCAGTCCGGCGAGCGGCCCATCTCGATGGGAACCTGGACCCCGAGGGTACTCAGCACGCGCAAAACCTTGGCGTGTTCGAGGGTCGGCTTGCCGTGTGCGAAATCGACAAGCCATTCGCGGCCGACCTGCGCGGCTTGCGCCACCTCGGCCTGGCGCAGCTTGAGCTGCTTGCGGCGGCCGCGCGCGGCGAGCGCCAGATCGAACGTGTGCGTGACGAGCATGGCGTTTTTTGCCTCCCATGCGCTGTGCGATCACCGACCCGGCCGCGGCGTCGGCGTGCGCCAACAATCCGGCGCCGCGGTGTCGGCGGGAGCCGACAATCTCAGTTGCGAGGTGGGCGAACGCCGACGCGCGCATGGCCGATTTTCGGGCCGCGGCGCCTGCGGGTTGACAGGATCGATGCGGTAGGGCTACCGTACGCGCAGGCGCGAAAAAGTCAAGGGGGCGTCGTCTTTGCGAGCGGAGCGAAGCAACCCAGGGGCCCAAACAGCCATCTCGCGCAGCGGCCCCTGGGTTGCTTCGCCTGCGGCTCGCAATGACGGCGCCGTTGGACTCAGGGCGCGCAGCCATGCTACCCGCCTGCCTTCAGCCGCGAGCCCCGTCATGCCGATCACCATCCTCCCCTCCGTCCTCTCCGCCGATTTTTCGCGCCTCGGCGAGGAGGTGCGGGCGATCGTCGCCGCGGGGGCGGACGCGCTGCATCTCGACGTGATGGATGGGCATTTCGTGCCGAACATCTCGTTCGGGCCGGACGTCATCAAGGCGCTGCGCTCGCATACCGACGTGCCGTTCGACGTGCACCTGATGATCGCGCCGGTGGATGCCTATTTGCAGGCTTTCGCCGAGGCGGGGGCGCAGTCGATCATCGTCCACGCCGAGGCGGGGCCGCACCTGCACCGCACGCTGCAGGCGATCCGGGCGCTTGGCTGCAAGGCCGGCGTGGCGCTCAACCCGGCGACGCCGGTCGACGCGATTTCCTATGTGCTCGACGCCATCGACATCGTGCTGGTGATGAGCGTCAACCCCGGCTTCGGCGGCCAAAAGTTTTTGCACGCCGCGATCGACAAGATCCGCGCGGTGCGCGACGCGACGCTGGGGCGCGCCATCGCCATCGAGGTCGACGGCGGTGTCGATGCGACCACGGCGGGCGCGGTGGCGGAAGCCGGCGCCACCCGGTTGGTGGCCGGCAGCGCGGTGTTCCGCGACGGCCCCGACGGTTACAAGACGAACATCGACGCCATCCGCCATGCCGCGCTGCTGGCGCGCGGCGAACTCATTTAGGGCGTCGGACGCAAAAGTTGCAGACTTTTGCGTGCGAACCGATGCCCTGACTCAACGAGAAGGTCCGAAAAAATGATCCCCCGCTATTCCCGCCCCGCCATGGTCGCGGTCTGGGAGCCGCAGACGCGCTTCCGCATCTGGTTCGAGATCGAGGCCTACGCCTGCGACGCGCTCGCCGAAATCGGTGTGATCCCGAAGGAATCCGCCAAGGCGATCTGGGACAAGGCCGGCCACGTCACCTTCGACGTCGACCGCATCGACGAGATCGAGCGCGTCACCAAGCACGACGTCATCGCCTTCCTCACCCACCTCGCCGAGTTCATCGGCCCGGATGCGCGCTTCGTGCACCAGGGCATGACGTCGTCCGACGTGCTCGATACGTGCCTCGCGGTGCAGCTGGCCCGCGCGTCCGACATTCTCATTGCCGACGTCGACGCGCTGCTGGCGGCGCTGAAGAAGCGCGCCTATGAGCACAAGTTCACGCCCACGATCGGCCGCTCGCACGGCATCCATGCCGAGCCGGTGACGTTCGGTCTCAAACTGGCGCAGGCCCATGCCGAGTTCGCCCGCTGCCGTGAGCGGCTGGTGGCGGCGCGGAAAGAAATCGCGACCTGCGCGATTTCCGGGGCCGTCGGCACCTACGCCAACATCGATCCGCGGGTCGAGGCGCATGTCGCGGAAAAACTCGGGCTGGTGCCGGAGCCGGTGTCGACGCAGATCATTCCGCGCGACCGCCATGCGATGTTCTTCGCCACGCTCGGCGTCGTCGCCTCGTGCCTCGAGCGCCTTGCCATCGAGGTGCGCCACCTGCAGCGCACCGAGGTGCTGGAGGCCGAAGAGTTCTTTTCCGAGGGCCAAAAGGGCTCGTCGGCGATGCCACACAAGCGCAATCCGGTGCTGACGGAAAACGTCACCGGCCTCGCCCGCCTGGTGCGCGGCATGGCGGTGCCGGCGATGGAGAACGTCGCGCTGTGGCACGAGCGCGATATCTCGCATTCCTCCGTCGAGCGGATGATCGGCCCCGACGCCACGGTGACGCTCGACTTCGCGCTGGCGCGGATGACCAGCGTCATCGACAAGCTGCTGGTTTATCCCAAAACCATGCAGAAGAACTTGGACCGGCTCGGTGGGTTGGTGCATTCGCAGCGCGTGCTGCTCGCCCTGACCCAGAAGGGCGTCAGTCGCGAGGACGCCTACGCGCTGGTCCAGCGCAACGCGATGCCGGTGTGG
Source organism: Beijerinckia sp. L45 (assembly GCF_009765775.1). Lineage (GTDB taxonomy): Bacteria > Pseudomonadota > Alphaproteobacteria > Rhizobiales > Beijerinckiaceae > RH-AL1. The sequence continues at coordinate 10,476 of NZ_LMUU01000082.1, read as the reverse complement.
CGCGGCGAGGGCGAGTTTTTGCCGCTACTCAAGGCCGACCCCGACGTGTCGAAGGCGCTGAGCGACGCCGAGCTGGAGGACCTATTCGACCTCGGGTATCACCTCAAGAATGTCGACGCGATCTTTGCGCGGGTTTTTGGGGGGTAGGGGCGGCTTCTATCCCCTCATGGTGAGGAGCCATCGAAGATGGCGTCTCGAACCACGAGGGCTCTAGATCGCACCGCCGCGGACCGCCCTCGTGGTTCGAGACGCGCCTGCGGCGCTCCTCACCATGAGGGCTATTGATGGCCGCGAACATGTCCGATCAATAATGGTACCGGCACTGCGCGATCAGAAGTCCATCTTCAATCGCGCGGTAGACGAGACGATGCTCCTGGTTGATCCGCCGCGACCACCAGCCGGCCAAGGGACCGCGCAACGGTTCCGGTTTGCCGATACCGGCGAACGGCGAGCGCATGCAGTCCTTGATCAGATCGTTGATCCGCATGAGCATCTTGCGATCGGTCGCCTGCCAATACAGGTAGTCCGTCCAAGCCCGCTCGCTGAAGATCAGCTTCACTCGATCAACGACGTCTCGACGCCTTGGCCGGCTTCGAGTTCGGCAATGGACTCGAGGAGGTGCTCGGCATTGGCGGGGCTGCGCAGCAGATACCGCGTCTCTTCATAAGACGCGAAGTCTTCGAGCGACATCAGCACGGCAGCCGGCCTGCCGCGGTCGCGAGTGATCACGACCGGCTGGTGATCGGCGATGACGCTATCGATCGTGCCGTCGAGGTCGCGCTGAAATTCACTAAAAGATGTGATCTTCATGGTGCCTTTTAGCAGACTTTTTGCCCGAATTAAATGTTCGCTGGGCTGTCGCCCCTCACCCCACCCGATACCGCCCCGCAACCCGCCCGATCGTCGCGCCCTGCACAAGCACGGAGAATAACACCACGGCGTAGGTCGCGGCCAAAAGCAGCGGCTGCCCCGGCCCGGCCGGGATCGACAGCGCCAGCGCGATCGAGATCCCGCCGCGCAGACCGCCCCACCAGAGGATCGGCAGCGCGCCGCGGCCGAGGCTCTCGAACGGGTGCAGCAGCGCGAGCGGCAGGGCCACCGAGACAAGCCGCGCCAGCAGCACGATTGGGATCGCAGCCAGGGCGACCAGCATGATCCGCGTGTCGGTCCACACAGTGATGGCCTCGAGGCCGACCAGCAGGAACAGCACGGCGTTCAAGATCTCGTCGATCAACTCCCAGAATTTTATCACATGCTCCTTGGTGGCGTCATGGAGCGCGTGGCGCAGGCCGTGGTTACCGAGGATCAGCCCTGCGACCGCCATCGCCACCGGGCCGCTGACGCCGGCCGCCTGCGCGACGGCATAGCCGCCCATCACCGCCGCCAAGGTGATCAGCACTTCCACGACGTAGTCGTCGATTCCGCGCAGCGCGTAGAAGGCGAGAGCGCCGATGCCGAGGCCGAACACGATCCCGCCGCCGGCTTCCAGCGCGAACAGGCCCGCCGCCTTGCCCAGCGTGAGATCGGCGGCACCGCTGGCGGCGGCGAACACGATGGAAAACACCACCACGCCGACGCCGTCGTTGAACAGGCTCTCCGCCGCCACCGTCGCCTGGATGGTCGGTGGCATCACGGCCTTTCGCAAGATTGCGATGACTGCGACGGGGTCGGTCGGGCTGATCAGGGCGCCGAACACAAAACACCAGATCAGCGGCAGGTCGGGGCCGGTGAACGACAGCAGAAGTTTGAAGGCAAACCCCACGATCACCGTCGACAGGACCGTGCCGACGCTCGACAGGACCAGAATGGCCCAGCGCCCCCCGCGCATCGCCGCAAGGTCGATCTGGAAGGCGCCGGCAAACAGCAGGAACGACAGCATGCCGTCGAGCAGGGTGGTGCGGAAGTCCAGCCCGTCGACAAAACGCTGCGCCGCATGGATCAGGCCGAGCTGCGGAAACATCCGGCCGACCGCGATGACGAGCGCGGAGAGGATGGCGCCGAGAATGGTCAGGCCGATGGTCTGCGGCAGCTTGATGAAGCGCGCATTGAGGTAGCTGAACACCGCCGCCAGCACGACGATGATCGCCGCAGCGTCGAAGGGAGAAAACCCGAGCTCGGTCAGCGCATCCGTCCCTGGTCATCAACACGGCCCAGTGCGACCAGCGCGTCAGCCTCCAAGAATGGCATCGTAGTTCCGACCTCTCGCAAATATTCTCAGAATGTCCACGCGATCGGGCGGCAGTTCGTAAGCGATGACGATGCGCCGCCACAGCGGCAAGACACGCAGGCCCGCCCGCAGATCGGGCCGTTCCGTGCCAATCATCGGTGTGTCGCAAAGTGTCGAACAGGCCGCCCGGATTTCATCGATGTAGGTTCGTGCTCGTCGCGGATTGGTTACGGCGATGAAGTCGAAGATGCCATCGAGATCGTCACGCGCTTGCGGCGTGTAGACGAGCGCTCGCCTCACGACGCGCGTTTGGCCTCTGCCGCCGCGAGCCGGGCGTCGAAATGGCGGCCGATCTGGTCGTTGGTAAGCCGGTCGGCGCTTTCGGCGGCCTCGGCGATCTGACCGCGCACCAATGCCAGGCGTTCGGCCCTTTCCTGGTCCCGCTGCTGCAGAAGGTGCAGAGCATCGCGTATCACCGCGCTGTCGGACGCGTAAGCGCCACTCTCGACATGGCTGCGGACCAACTGAACGAGGTCCGAGGGCAACTCGATGCTGAGCGTGGCGGCATTCATCAGTATGTCCTTTAGAGCTAGATTACACCGTCCTGGACGAGGCGCCAATTGCATCGCGGCGTCTGGATCCCCAGGTGGCCAAGCCCCGGCACCGGTGCCATAACCCCCGGCAATCGCACACCTATCAGGAGCTTCCATGAAAGCCGTCGGATTCGAAACGCCAGGCCCGATCGCCGCTGACGCGTCGCTCATCGACTTCGAGCTGCCGCAACCGATGGCGGCAGGCCACGACCTGCTCGTCGCGGTCAAGGCGATCTCGGTCAATCCCGTCGACACCAAGGTGCGCACCCGCTTCCAGCCCGAGGCCGGGATGCGGAAGGTGCTGGGCTATGACGCTTCCGGCGTGGTGGTGGCCTGCGGGCCGGACGTCAGCTTGTTCAAGATCGGCGACGAGGTGTTTTATGCCGGCGATCTCAACCGCCCGGGCACCAATGCCGAATTTCATCTGGTCGACGAGCGCATCGTCGGGCCCAAACCCAAGACGCTGAGTTTTGCCGAGGCGGCCGCGCTGCCGCTTACCACGATCACCGCATGGGAGGCGCTGTTCGATCGCATCGATATCCGCCGCCCGCTCAAGGGGATCGCGCCGGTGCTGCTGATCATCGGTGGCGCCGGCGGCGTCGGGTCCATCGCGATCCAGCTGGGGCGGCGGCTCACCGACGTCACCGTCATCGCCACCGCCTCGCGGCCGGAGTCGCGGGACTGGGTGCATGGCCTCGGCGCGCATCACGTCATCGACCACACCCTGCCGATGCCGGCGCAGATCGCGGCGCTCGGGATCGGCCAGCCGTCCTTCGTGTTCTCGACGACGCAGACGGACCAGCACATGGCCGGCATCGCCGAGCTCATCGCGCCGCAGGGCCGCTTCTGCCTGATCGACGATCCCGCGACGCTCGACGTCAAGGTGTTGAAGGCCAAGTCGATCTCGCTCCATTGGGAGCTGATGTTCACCCGCTCGATGTTCAAGACGGCGGACATGATCGCGCAGCACGAGCTGCTGGCGGAAGCGTCCAAGCTCGTCGATGACGGCATTTTGCGCACGACGCTCGCGGAAACGTTCGGCACGATCAACGCCAATAACTTGAAACGCGCCCATGTGCTGCTGGAAAGCGGTGCCTCGCGGGGCAAGATCGTGCTGGAAGGGTTTTAGGCAGGGCGCAGGATGACCGCGCAGAACAAAGAGCGTGGCTTGCGGGCGCGAGAGAGAAAATGTCTCCCGCGTATTTTCCGCGCGCCGCGCGCCTGCTATTCCCTGCGCCATGCGAACATCGGAAGCTGACATCATCATCGTGCCCGGCCTCAGCGGCGGCACGGACGTTCATTGGTACAGCCGTTGGGAGAGCAAGCTGCCCACGGCGAAACGGGTGATTCAGGCGGATTGGCACAATCCGAACCTGGAGGCCTGGACCGCCGCCCTGATCGACGCCGTCAAGGCGGCGCAGCGGCCGGTGGTGCTGGTGGCCCATAGTCTCGGCGTCATCACCGTCGGCCATGCCGCGGCGCAGATCGCGGAGCGTGTGGTCGGCGCCTTCCTCGTCGCACCGCCGTCGCAGGCGGTGATGCTGTCGATTCCGGAAATCGACAAGGCGTTCACCGACGTGCCGCTCGATCCGCTGCCGTTTCCGGCCGTCCTGATCGCCAGCCGCGACGATTCCTACGCCGCCTACGCCGACAGCGAAGCGCTGGCCAAGAGCTGGCATGTCGAACTGGTCGATGCCGGCGAATCCGGCCACCTCAACGACGAGAGCGGCCACGGGCCCTGGCCCGAAGGCCTGATGCGCTTCGCCAGTTTCATGCGGACGCTTTAGCCCAAGGCGTTGAACCTTTGGAGCGGCGGGAAGTGCTTAATCGTCGATCTTGAGCGCGCGCTCCACGGCGAGGGGGTTGTGGCGGATCGTCTTGATGTAAGCGGTAGCAACTGAGTCCGGTTTATAGCGTCCGCGCTCCCAGTCGCGCAGGCGGCTGAGACTGATGTGGTAGCGTTCGGCAAAAACAGGCTGCGTCAGTCCGACCTGTTCGCGAGCTTCGCGAACGGCACGCGCAAAGACGGCGCGATCGAGCGCTTCGTCCGTCATGGTCGGATTGATAGGATCCAGATCGGCCTGTTGGTCGATAGCATCGTCTGTCATCGCCGCGAGACGTGCCCGCTCTTCCGTGGAAAACGTTGGTGGATTTGCCGCGAGCTCGGCAAGGGTCTTACGAGCCATAGCGTCTCCTCTCCTTGCGGTGAGCCGGCCGCGCGGAGATGATCCGGGCGGTCTCTGCTACCATTGCGAACGTGACGTTGATGCAGACGCCGTCCACGAGGCCAACGGTGTTCCAGCGACGCTCGCCATAGTCCTTGCGGCGGTCTTCAGTTTCGATCCGCCGCGGGTCAAGAAACACCGCACTCGCAATGGCGAAAGAAATGCCATGACGAGCGACATGGTCGGCTTCGTTCTTGTCGTGCCAATCGAAGCTCGTTGGCCGCTGCTTGTCTATCACCAGCGCATATAAGGGTAACCCTTATAGGCGGGTCGAGGGTGCCTTGATAGAGGCGCAGGCGCGTAACAAAAAAGGCGGCGCCAATGGCACCGCCTTGATGTGTCTTCGCTACGACGCGCGCGTCTTAGCGCGAGTAGAACTCGATCACGAGGTTCGGTTCCATCACGACGGGGTAGGGCACGTCGGAGGGAAGCGGCACGCGGGTCATCTTGGTGGTCATCTTGCCGTGGTCGGTCTCGTAATAGTCCGGCACGTCGCGCTCGGATAGCGAGATCGCCTCCATCACGAAGGCCAGTTCACGCGACGAGTCCTTGACCTCGACGACGTCGCCGACCTTCACCAGGAAGGAGGCGATGTTGACGCGGCGGCCGTTCACCTTGACGTGGCCGTGGTTCACGAACTGGCGTGCGGCGAAGACGGTGGCGACGAACTTCGAGCGATAGACGACGGCGTCGAGGCGGCGCTCAAGCAGGCCGATCAGGTTGTCGCCGGAATCGCCCTTCATCCGGATGGCTTCCGCGTAATACATGCGGAACTGCTTTTCCGAGATGTTGCCGTAGTAGCCCTTGAGCTTCTGCTTGGCTTTCAGCTGGGTGCCGAAGTCGGAAAGCTTGCCCTTGCGGCGCTGGCCGTGCTGGCCGGGGCCGTAGTCGCGGCGGTTCACGGGGCTCTTCGGGCGGCCCCAGATGTTCTGGCCCATACGACGGTCGAGTTTATACTTGGATTCGGCGCGCTTGGTCATCGCGTGTCCTCGAAAATGCGCCGGCAACAGGACACCGTTGGCGAAAGCGCAGGCCTCAAAAGGCCGCACCGCCATCAATCTCGCGTCATCTGCCGGCTGGGTGGCAGAGGAACGCGCCCTCCTTTGCTTGACCCCACAATCTTGAGAGTTCGAAAGAACTCGAAAGTCCGGGAGAAGCCGACAGGCTCATCGCGCGAAGCGACTGGCCACGGGTGCGTACTCGAACGGGCGAACCCGTTGAGAAGCGATGGTGGGTAGAGGGTTTTACCGGGTGCGTCAAGATAAGACCGCGAGCGCTCCATGGTTGGCGCCGTCTTCCCTGATGCGGTGAAGCGATGATGGTTTCAGGACGGGCTCGCCATCCTCGGCCAGCCTGGCGAGATGCAGCGCTAAAGCCTCTTTGGCAAATGCGCGCGCTTCTTCCACGGTGCGTCCTGCCGTGATGCAGCCTGGAAGATCCGGAAACGAGACGCCGTAATCTGACGTTTCGTCCTTATGGATGAGGGCGATGTAATTATGCATGGCTCACCTGGAATGGAGCCAAATCTAGCACGGAGACAGTTCTACAACCAATGGTCTCTCTTAATGTGCCGCGTCCGTGCTTCTAACAGAAAAAGCCCCACAACTCGCCGACGCTCGCAAAAACCGGTCGTGTTTCACGCACAACCCGTCATCAGCCCGGCTCGCCCCGTGGCCCGAACTCAGCGTCGCCAAGCCGGGCAGGGCGCGCTCCGCACTCTGCCCGTCAGGTTGAAAATGCCGGCAGACGCCGCAACGCGCATCGCCGCTCATGGGCTGAGCTTCTCCCAATAGGCGCCGAACACAAGCACGGACAAGACCAGCCCGAGCACGACGTTGACCACCACGCCCGTGCTGAAGGCGAGGACCGGCTTGAACCCGACGCCGGCGAGGTCGCGCACCCGCGTGGTCAGGCCGATACTCAAGAATCCGAAGGTGAAGGCCCAGATCCGCAGGTTCTTGATCGGCGTGACGAGGGCCGGCGTCGTCACCTTGCTGAAGTCGGCATGGCCGACCTGGTAGGCGACGAAGGTGACGAAGGCCGAGGTCAGCAGAAACCCGATGACGAATTTCGGAAACCGCGTCCAGATCTCGCGCGCCTGCGGGCGGTTGGTGATGCCGTCCTGCGACCAGTAGGTGGTCGCGATGACGGACAGCACGATCGCCCAGATGCCGATCCAGATGTCGCGGCCGATCACCTTCATCAGCGTGAAGGCGGCGACCGCCTGGTCGCTGGCATTGGCCGCGGCGCCCGGCACCTTCGCCGCGATCTCGCCATAGGCCTGCGCCGCGGCAAAGCCCGCCGCGTCGGCGAATTCCGAGGTGCCGATCCACGCGCCGCCGATCCCGGCCGGCAAGTGGAGCGCCTGGGCGCCGAACGGGATGACGAAGAGCATCACGATCGCCCAGAAGATGACTATGGAGATCACCACCGCGGCGTCCTGCTTGCGCGCGCCGACGGCGGCGGCGATCGCGATGGCCGCGGAGACGCCGCAGACGGCGCCGCCGACGCCCAGCGTCGCGGCAAACCGCGGATCGATGCCGAGCGCGCGCCCGGTGAAGAAGATCACGCCGAACGTCACCAGCGACACGATGGAGGCCTGCAGGAAGGCGATCGGGCCGGCCCAGACGATCAGGGTCAGCGGTAGCGTCGCGCCGAGCAGCACCACGCCCAGCTTGACGTAAAACTCGACGCGAAACCCGGCGTCGAGCTCGCGCGGCAGCACGTGGAGGTTGGCGAGGATCAGCCCGACCGCCAGCGCCACGAGCGGTGGCTCGAGGTTGTAGCGCACCGCCTGGTCCCACTGGCCGAGTACGATGATGAGCGTCGAGACGACGTAGAGAAAGGCGAAGGCCGGCACGGTCTGGCGCAGCCGGTAGCCAAGCGCGGACAGGGCGGTCGTCGTCAGCACCAGCCAGACCGCAAACTGCGCGACGTAGCGCAGCGCATTCTTGCTCAGGTCGGCGGCGAGTTGATCGGCATGGCTCCACTTGGCCGGCAGCACGGCGAGCCAGGCGAGACCGGGACCGAAGCTGAGCGACAGGTAGCCGATGACGACGAGGCCGAGCCCGATCGCCACCGCCCACCAATCGTCCTTCTTAAACAGCCCCGGCGTTCGCGCGCGAGGACGATCCGCATCGGTCGATGCGATGCTCAATTCAGTCATGACTGTGTCTCTGGTAAAACGTTATTCGCACTGGAGCGCAACGGCAGGGCGAGTTCAAGAGAAGAGAAATGGTTTTGGCAGCGCGACTCTGAGAAGAAATGTCCGCGCTTGTCTTTCCGGGGCGCCGCAGGCGAGCCCGGAACCCAGGCACACCGGGTTACAGAGAGCACAACCGTGTTTCCGCCCTGCATCATGGTGTCCGCCACTTCAGCATCGTGTTCCTACGTTCCGGGCTCGCGCCTCGGGCGCGCCCCGGAAAGACAATGCGGCGAACGCTGCTACAGTCCATCGATTTGACGCCCGCTGCCCCACCCAGTACCCACACGCCCACATCCTTTCCTCTGCCGAGATCCGCCATGAGCGCCCCCGCGCCCGACCCGTTCGATCCCCGCCGCTCGTTCCAGGGGCTTATCCTCACCCTGCAAAAATTCTGGGCGGAGCAGGGCTGCGTCATCCTGCAACCCTACGACATGGAAATGGGCGCCGGCACGTTTCACCCCGCCACGACGCTGCGCTCGCTCGGCCCAAAACCGTGGCGCGCCGCCTATGTCCAGGCCTGCCGCCGGCCCAAGGACGGGCGCTACGGCGAGAACCCCAATCGTCTGCAGCACTATTACCAGTACCAGGCGATCCTGAAGCCCTCGCCGCCGGACCTGCAGGACCTCTACCTGCGCTCGCTGGCCGCCATCGGCATCGACGTCGCTCTGCACGACATCCGCTTCGTCGAGGACGACTGGGAGAGCCCGACGCTCGGCGCCTGGGGACTGGGCTGGGAGTGCTGGTGCGACGGCATGGAAGTTTCGCAGTTCACCTATTTTCAGCAGGTCGCCGGCATCGAATGCGCGCCGGTCTCGGGCGAGCTGACCTACGGCCTCGAGCGCCTTGCCATGTACGTGCAGCGCGTCGACTCGATCTACGACCTCAATTTCAACGGCCTCGATGGCGACGCCCGCATCACCTACGGCGACGTGTTCAAACAGGCCGAGCAGGAATATTCGAGGCATAATTTCGAGGCCGCCAACGTCGAAAAACTGTTCCGCCACTTCGCCGATGCCGAAGGTGAGTGTCGCGACCTGCTGGAAAAAGGCGATGCCGGCCAGCGCGCGCTGCTGGTGCTGCCGGCCTACGACCAGTGCATCAAGGCGTCCCACGCCTTCAACCTGCTTGACGCCCGCGGCGTGATCTCGGTGACTGAGCGCCAAAGCTATATCTTGCGCGTGCGCGAACTGGCGAAGGCGTGTGGCGCGGCGTGGCTGAAGACGGAGGCAGGCGGCGCGGGGGTGATGCTGTCCGCATAGCTCGAAGTGCTCCTTTGTCGCCGCCAGCATTGACGTCTGTCTGAATAGCGCCCAACGTATCGACAACGTTGATACGTTTAGGTGGAAAATGCAGGTGCGCGTCAAGAAGTGGGGCAACAGCGCCTCCGTCCGGATCCCCACATCCATCATGGCAGCGGCGGCGTTGAGCATCGATCAGGCCGTCGATGTCAGGGAAGAGGGCGGCCGGATCATCATCGAGCCGGTGGCGGCTCCAACCTATGGTCTTGACGAACTTTTGGCGCGGATGACGCCCGACACATTCCAGGACGAGATCGAGTTTGGACCACCGGTCGGCTCAGAAGTGTGGTGAGTGCAGCGTACGTTCCTGATGCGGGCGATGTCGTCTGGCTCGAGTTCAACCCGCAAGCCGGTCGCGAGCAGGCCGGGCACCGGCCCGCGCTCGTGCTTACCCCTGCCAAATACAACGCCCTTCGCGGCATGATGATCTGTTGCCCGATGACGTCGCGCCTGAAAGGCTATGTCTTCGAAGTCGTGGTCAGCCAAGATCCGCCGAGCGCCGTCCTCGCGGACCAGGTGAGAAGTCTGGATTGGCGCGCCCGCAAGGCGGCGCACAAAGGCCTCGTATCTCCGCAGGTTCTTGCGGAAGTCCGCGCCAAGATCAAACCCTTGCTAGGCTTCTGAAGCATCTGCGGCCTGATGGTGTATCCCAACAAGAGCGCGCCTGCAGCTAGAGACACGCTCCTCCGATCGCGCTAAACGGTCCGCACACACAAGGACCCCTATGCCCGACCTCCTCCTCGAACTGTTCTCCGAAGAAATTCCCGCCCGCATGCAGACGCAGGCGGCGGCCGACTTGAAGCGCCTCGTCACCGACGCGCTCGTCGCCAAGGGCCTGCTCTACGAGGGCGCCGCTGCCTTCTCGACGCCGCGGCGTTTGGCGCTCCATGTCGCCGGCCTGCCGGCGGCGCAGCCGGACACGCGGGAGGAAAAGAAGGGGCCGCGCGTCGGTGCGCCCGAGGCGGCGTTGGCCGGGTTTCTCAAGAGC
>NZ_LMUU01000081.1 GCF_009765775.1 Beijerinckia sp. L45 | reverse complement strand
CGGGTTTGGCCGTCCTTGGCTATCGAATCGTTATCTACTATCTGCGATATGACGTGACCGATGACGACGACCCTGCTAGATCGGAAGAACGTCGTGACGGGTCAGAGTGTATATCTCGGAGGTCGTAGAACTAATAAAAGAAAAAACAGCTGATTTTCACAGCAGTTCTCAAACCGAGTTTCCTCGAAAACGTCATTCAGGTCTACAGTGTGTGCACGGGTGGTAAAAAATGGAGTGA
>NZ_LMUU01000080.1 GCF_009765775.1 Beijerinckia sp. L45 | reverse complement strand
CCCCCCCTCAACTACACCCGCTCGTCCCACCACACGTGTCGCACTTCAAACACGTCCCGTTCCGCACCAGCGTAAAATTCCCGCACTCCCCGCAGGCTTCGCCGGTATACCCCTTCATCCGTGCCAGGTTGCGCTGGTCGGCGGCGGTGGCGGCCGGCTTCTCCAACTCCAAGGTCCCCAGCTCCGCGTGCAGCGCGCTGGCGACCTGCTGCAGTTCGGTCGCGACGTCGGCCTTCAGCGCCGTGGCGCCAAAGGTCGCGAGGCCCTGCGGCGCCGTGGGCTGGGTCATGCCGCCCTGCACCAGCATCAGCTTGTCGGCTTTGGAGCGCACGAACCCTTTTGAGACGAAGCGCGCCGTGCTCGCCGGGATCTCGCCGCCGCCATTGTTGCCGCCCTGCGCCTTGCCCTGGTTCTCGCCGGAGCCGATCACGTCGGGGCCGATCTCGCTCGGGTCGATGTGGGCGAGTTCGTTGCGGCCGAGGTAGGAGATGGCGAGTTCGCGGAACACGTAGTCGAGGATCGACGTCGCGTTCTTGATCGCGTCGTTGCCCTGGACGAAACCGGCAGGCTCGAAGCGGGTGAAGGTGAAGGCGTCGACATATTCGTCGAGCGGCACGCCGTACTGCAGGCCGACCGAGATGGCGATGGCGAAATTGTTCATCAGGCTGCGGAAGGCGGCGCCCTCCTTGTGCATGTCGATGAAGATTTCGCCGATGCGGCCGTCCTGGTACTCGCCGGTGCGCAGGTAGACCTTGTGGCCGCCGACGACGGCCTTTTGGGTGTAGCCCTTGCGGCGGTCGGGCAGGCGCTCACGCTCGCGCATGCGCTCGACCCGCTCGACGACTCGCTCGACGATCTTTTCCGCGATGGCCGCGGTGCGCAGCGGCATCGGGCCGACGGCCAGCGCCTCCACGACGTCGTCCGCCTCGTCCTCGTCGTCCTCGATCAGCTGGCTGTTCAGCGGCTGCGACAGCTTCGAGCCGTCGCGATAGAGCGCGTTGGCCTTCAGCGCCAGACGCCAGGAGAGCATGTAGGCGTCCTTGCACTCTTCGACGCTGGCGTCGTTGGGCATGTTGATCGTCTTGGAGATGGCGCCGGAGATGAAGGGCTGCGCCGCCGCCATCATGCGGATGTGGCTCTGCACCGAGAGGTAGCGCTTGCCGGTGCGGCCGCAGGCGTTGGCGCAATCGAACACGCCGTAATGCTCTTCCTTCAGGTGCGGGGCACCCTCGACCGTCATCGCGCCGCAGACGTGAACGTTGCAGGCCTCGATCTCGGCCTTGGAGAAGCCGAGGTAGGAGAGCAGGTCGAACGCCGGATCGTCCATCTTCGCGGCGGGGATCTTCAGCACCTGGCTGAGGAAATCCGCGCCCAAAGTCCACTTGTTGAAGACGAATTTTATGTCGAAGGCGCCGGCCAGCGTTTTTTCCAGCTCTTCGAGCTTGGCGTCGGTAAAACCCTTGGCCTTGAGCGTCGAGTGGTTGATGCCCGGCGCCTGGCGCAGCGAGGCATGGCCGACAGCGAAGGCCTCGATCTCGGCCAAGTCCGCCTCGCGATAGCCGAGCGCGCGCAAGCCTTCCGGCACCGCGCGGTTGATGATCTTGAAGTAGCCGCCGCCGGCCAGCTTCTTGAATTTTACCAGGGCGAAGTCGGGCTCGATGCCCGTGGTGTCGCAATCCATCACGAGCCCGATCGTGCCGGTCGGCGCGACGACGGTGGTCTGGGCGTTGCGATAGCCGTGCTGCTCGCCGAGCGAGACGGCGAGATCCCAGGCGCGGCGGGCATGGTCGATCAGCGCGGGATCGCGCAGCGACGAGCCGTCGAGCGGCACGGGGGCGATGGACAGCGCCTCGTAGCCTGTGGCGTCGCCATAGGCGGCGCGGCGATGGTTGCGCATCACCCTGAGCATGCTGTCGGCATTGTCGTGGTAGCGGGCGAAGGGGCCGCGCTCCTTGGCCATTTCGGCGGAGGTCGCGTAGCAGATGCCGGTCATGATCGCCGAGAGCGAGCCGCAGATCGCGCGGCCTTCGTCGGAATCGTACGCAATGCCCGACGACATCAGGAAGCCGCCGATGTTGGCATAGCCGAGGCCGAGGGTGCGGTATTCGTAGGAGAGCTGGGCGATCTCGCGGCTCGGGAACTGCGCCATCAGAACCGAAATCTCGAGCACCACGGTCCACAGGCGGACGGCGTGTTCATAAGACCCGAGGTCGATGTTCTTGGTGGCGGCGTCGCGGAACTGCAGCAGGTTCAACGAGGCGAGATTGCACGCCGTGTCGTCGAGGAACATGTACTCGGAGCAGGGGTTCGAGGCCACGATCGGGCCGGCGGCCGGGCAGGTGTGCCAGTCATTGATGGTGGTGTGATACTGCAGGCCGGGATCGGCGGAGGCCCAGGCGGCGTAGCCGATTTTGTCCCAGAGTTCCCGCGCCGGCAGCGTCTTGGCCACCTTGCCGGTGATGCGGCGGGTCAGATTCCACTCTTTATCGTCTTCCACCGCGCGCAAAAAATCGTCGGTGACGCGGACGGAATTGTTGGAGTTCTGGCCGGCGACGGTCAGATAGGCCTCGGAATCCCAGTCGAGGGTGAAGATGTCGAAGTCGATCTCCTTAAAACCTTGCTTGGCATACTGGATGACCTTCTTGATGGAGGCGTCCGGCACAAAGGCACGGCGCGCAAGCTTGATCTCCTTCTTCAGGGCCGGGTTCTTCTCCGGGTTGAAGCAATCGTCGCCATGGCCTTCGCAGTTCACGCAGGCGCGCATGATCGCCTTCATCGCCTTCTGCACGACCTTGGAGCCGGTCACGAGGGCCGCGACCTTCTCTTCTTCCTTAACCTTCCAGTCGATATAGGCCTCGATATCCGGGTGATCGGCATCGACGACAACCATCTTGGCGGCGCGGCGGGTGGTGCCGCCCGACTTGATGGCACCGGCGGCGCGATCGCCGATCTTGAGGAAAGACATCAGGCCGGACGACTTGCCGCCGCCGGAAAGCTTTTCGTTCTCGCCGCGCAGCTTGGAAAAGTTGGAGCCGGTGCCGGAGCCGTACTTGAACAGGCGGGCCTCACGCACCCAGAGGTCCATGATGCCGCCCTCGTTGACGAGGTCGTCGGCGACCGACTGGATGAAGCAGGCATGCGGCTGCGGGTGCTCGTAGGCGGTGGCGGACGCCGTCAGCACGCCGGTCTGGAAGTCGACGTAATGGTGGCCCTGGCTCGGGCCGTCGATGCCGTAAGCCCAGTGCAGGCCGGTGTTGAACCACTGCGGCGAGTTCGGCGCGGCCATCTGCTTGGCGAGCATGAAGCGCAGCTCGTCCATGAAGGCCGAAGCGTCGGCCTCGCTGTCGAAGTAGCCGCCCTTCCAACCCCAGTAGGTCCAGGTGCCGGCGAGCCGGTCGAAGACCTGCGTCGACGACATTTCGGAGCCGTAGCGCTCTTTTTCCGGCAGCTCGGCAAGCGCGGCTTCGTCGGCGACGCTGCGCCAGAGGAAGGAGGGAACGTCGTTCTCCTCGACCTTCTTCAGCCGGGCCGGCACGCCCGCCTTGCGGAAATATTTTTGCGCGATGACGTCGGCGGCGACCTGGCTCCAGCTTAGCGGTACGGCGATGCCGTCGAGCAGGAACACGACCGACCCGTCGGGATTGCGGATTTCGCTCTTCGCGGCGCGGAATTCCAGTGACGCGTAGGGGGACTGGTCGGCGGTGGTGAAGCGGCGGTCGATGCGCATCTGAGGTCCTTGAGCGGTCCGTTGTGGCCTGGAAAGACTATGCTCCGATTCTCGGCAAAACGCTAACCCTAGCTGTTAGGAAATCTGTGGAACGCTATATATGGGGGCTGTGGGTAAAGCGGGAATAGCGGGGATATCCTCTCGGGCGCGGCAAAATCGTCACAGGGTTAACGCGTTTCCCGCAAAAAGGTGGAGCAGGGGCGGCAGGATCACCGGCGCGACGATCGCCGTCATGGCGCCATTGAGGCCGAGCGCGATTCCGGCGAAGGCGCCGGCCGTCGGATCGACCTGAAACGCCCGCGCCGTGCCGATGCCGTGCGCCGCCAGCCCCGCTGCGAAGCCGCGTGCGGCAAAGTCACGGATGCCGAGCGCGTTCATCATCGGGGTCACCACTACCGCGCCAAAGATGCCGGTGAGCATGACGAAGACGGCGGTCAGCGCGGGTAGACCGCCGTTGGCGGCGGCGAGGCTCATCGCGATTGGCGTCGTCGCGGATTTCGGGGCGAGCGAGGCGAGGATCGCCACCGGCACGCCCATCAGGCCGGCGATCAGCACCACCGACACCATCGCCGTCAGCGACCCCACGAGAAGCGCGCAGGTCATCGGCAGCAGCATGGCGCGGACGCGGCCGATGTTGCGGTAGAGGGGGATCGCCAAAGCGACCGTCGCCGGCCCGAGGAGAAAGTGCACGAACTGCGCGCCGTCGAAAAAGGTCTGGTAGCTCGTGCCCGTGAGCATCAGCAAAAGCGACAGCGGGATCGCCGCGAGCGCCACCGTGTTGGCAAGCGGGTGGCGGTGCGCCTTGTCGGCGACCCACTCCGCCAGCAGGTAGGCGACGAGCACCGACGTCAGCCAGAGCAGCGGGTTGGTGGACAGATAGACCCAGAGGTCGGCAGCGCGGTGCGGCGGCATCATGATTGCGCCTCGTCGGCGGCCGCATGGGCCGGGTGGTGGCGGCGATAGTGCGTTTGCCACCGGGCGCCCACGCGGAAGATCAGCACGGTGACCAGCATCGCCGCCGTCGTCGAGACGACGATCGAGATGGCGATCGTCCAGCCGTAGCGCGCCAGCAAGCCAAAGTACTGGACGATGCCGACCGCGGCCGGAATGAACAGCAGCGAGAGATTGCGCAGCAGCGCGTCGGCGACCAGCCCGATCTTCTTCGGCACGCGCTCCTCTTCCGGCAGGCCGCGCCCGTGGATCACGAGGTAGGCGAACATCAGCCCCATGCCGGCGACCGGGCCGGGCAGCGGCAGGCCGAGGGCGCGAACCACAACCTCGCCGATGAGCTGGCAGCAGAGCAGGGCGGTGATGGCGATAATCATGTTTAGGCTTTCCAGTCTGGACAGCGTGGTGGCGCATCGGCATAGTCCGCCGACTTCAAAACGCGTCTCGAGGCGCGATGCAAGAACACCGCCTCGAAAGAACCGCCTCGCCCTTCGGCACGAAACGGGATGGCCGCATGAACTCGATCGTTCGAACGCTCGCCAAGGTCTTCACCTGGTGGAACGGCCAGACCTTGAACACCCGGTTCCATACCTGGCGCAACGGCGAACGCGTCGGCGCCGACGAGACCGGCAACACCTATTATCGCACGATCGGCGGCGCGATCGACCCCGCTCTGGGTTTTGAACGCCGATGGGTCATTTTCGGCGGCTATTCCGAGGCCTCGACCGTTCCGCCAGGCTGGTACGGCTGGCTGCACCACACCGTCGACACCCCGCCGACTGCCGAAACCTATGTCGCCAAGGCCTGGCAGAAGCCGCACCGTCCCAACATGACGGGAACGCCGGAAGCCTGGCGTCCGCCGGGCTCGACGCTCGCCGCAAACGCCCGCCCGCCGGCATCGGGCGACTACGAGGCCTGGTCGCCTGAGGGGTAGGCTTTCGCAGCGCGTCCCCCTCCCCGTTGCGGGGAGAGGCTAGAGGTGGGGGGCCATCTTTCTGCTTCGGTGAACACCGCGCCCCCACTCCCGACCTCTCCCCGCAAGGGGGAGAGGAGATTCAGCCCCAATGCGGCCGGACTTTTGTGATGGCTGGCGCGAGTGCCAGCGCAACGGGCTTGCGGGCCGACGGATGACTTGATGACGCGTTCCAAATTCTTCGGCCTGCTTCTCAGCGCGACGGCGGCGACTCTTGTCGCGGCGCCCGCTTCGGCCGACCGCATCAAGCATCCCACCGCGATCTTTTCCGGACTCGACAAGATCACCGGGCGAATCATCTCCTTCGAGGTGGCGACCGACGAAACGGTACAGTTCGGCTCGCTGCAGATCACCGAGCGCGCCTGCTACACCCGCCCCTCGACCGAGGCGCCGCAGACCATCACTTTCGTCCAGGTCGACGAGGTCGACGCGAAAAAGCAGTACAAGCGCATCTTTTCCGGCTGGATGTTCGCCGCGAGCCCCGGCCTCCACGGCATCGAGCATCCGGTCTACGATATCTGGCTGACCGACTGTAAGGGCGGCACGGAAGTGATCGCCGCGCCGCCGGAAACGGCGGAAGCCGAGCCGGCGCCGCCGGCCAATGCCACCAAGGAGCCGGTCAAGGCGCCAAAACCGCGCCGTGCCGAGGCCGCGAAGCGCGATCAGCAGCGCGACGACGGGACGATCGATGTCGGCGCGGCCCCGGGCGCCGCGCCGCGTCGCGACCCGAATCGCGCCCCGCCGGCGCGCAGCTTCTTCCCGGACGAAGCGGGTGGCAGAGACCCAGGCGGTTTCTACTAGGACCGTCCGTCTTTGTGATCGAAGCGACGCGATCCAGGGGCATCAACGTCGCTATATCGTCAGCGGCCACTAGAGCGCTTTCCGCTTTGGTGGAATCACCAAAGCGATGAGAAATCGCTCTCTTCTCAAAAAAGTTAGAGCATTTCTCGACCATAAAAGTCTGCAACTTTTGTGGAAAATGCTCTAAGGCGCTGCGCCTTCGGCTCGAAATGACGGTCGATGACGCTGTCTTTCCGGGGCTCGCCGAAGGCGAGAGCCCGGAATCCATGAAGCCGCGGATGCCGTCAGAACCTGCAACGATGCAGCCATTCCGTCAGCCGCGGTGGCCCGAAATCCGGGCTTGCCTGCGGCGCCCGGAACGACAAACGGCTCCGGTTACAGCGCCTCCAACGCCCGCACGCCGCTGATCGCTTCGCCCTTCGGCCAGGCCCAAAAGTCCGCAGGCCGCGCGACCGCGTCCGCCAGCAGCAGGTGATACGCCTCCTTAGGGATCGCGATCGCGCCGAGCGTGGCGAGATGGTCGGTCACGAACTGGGTATCGAGCAGTCGGAAGCGCCCAAGCCGCAGCCGCGCCACGAGATGCACGAGCGCCACCTTCGAGGCGTCGCGCTCGCGGTGAAACATGCTCTCGCCGAAAAACGCCGCGCCGATGGCAACGCCATAAAGGCCACCGACCAGACCATTTTCGGACCAGACTTCGATCGTGTGGACCTGCCCCTGATCGAACAGCGCGCGGTACAGCGTACGGATGCGGGCGTTGATCCAGGTGCCGTCGCGCCCGGGTGCCGCGGCGGCGCAGCCGTCGAGGACAGCCTCGTAGGCGGTATCGACGCGGATCTCGAATCGATCGGAGCGCACCGTCTTGGCGAGGCTGCGCGACACGATGAGCCGATCGAGCGGAAAAATGCCGCGCTCTTCCGGGTCCACCCAAAACAGGCTGGGATCATCGGCGCTCTCGGCCATCGGGAACAGGCCGACCGAATAGGCCCGAAGCAGGATGTCCGGCGTTATCTCGCTGCGATCACGGGCGTGGGCCATGGCCTAGGAAGCCGCCGAAGACGGGCGTTCGTCAAGAGTCTCGAAAGCGCTTGCGCCGCCATCGAGCATCGGGTTGCACGCAAAAGTCTGCAACTTTTGCGTCCGATGCTCTAGACGATCCCGTCGCCGCCCCCGGCGGCCAAAAACTGTTCCAGCCAGTGGATGTCGTAGTCGCCGTTCTGGATGTCCGGGTTGCGCACCAGCGTGCGGTACAGCGGCGTCGTGGTCTCGATGCCGTCGATGATCAGTTCGTCCAGCGCACGGCGCAGCCGCATCAGGGTTTCCGTCCGCGTGCGGCCGTGGACGATGAGCTTGCCGACCAGCGAATCATAGTTCGGCGGGATCGTGTAGCCGGCGTAGACCGCGCTATCGACGCGCACGCCGAGGCCGCCGGGCGGATGATAGTAGGTGATCTTGCCGGGCGAAGGCCGGAACGTCGTCGGGTGTTCGGCGTTGATGCGGCACTCGATGGCGTGGCCGCGCAGGACGATGTCTTCCTGCTTGATCGACAGCGGCGAGCCGGCGGCGATCTTGATCTGCTCGTTGACCAGATCGAAGCCGGTGATCATCTCGGTGACGGGATGCTCGACCTGGATGCGGGTGTTCATCTCAATGAAGTAGAATTCGCCGTTCTCGTAGAGAAACTCGACCGTGCCGGCGCCGGAATAGTTGAGGTCGCGCATCGCCTTGGCGCAGATTTCGCCGATCCGGGCACGCTGCTCTTCGTTGATCGCCGGGGAGGGGCTTTCTTCCCAGACCTTTTGGTGGCGGCGCTGCAGCGAGCAGTCACGCTCGCCGAGATGGATCGCCCGGCCCTGGCCATCGCCGAGAATCTGGATCTCGATGTGCCGCGGCTTTTGAAGGTACTTTTCGAGGTAGACGGAATCGTCGCCGAAGGCTGCCTTGGCTTCGCTGCGCGCCATCGCCAGCGCGTCCGGCAGATCCTCCGCCGTCAGCGCCACCTTCATGCCGCGACCGCCGCCGCCGCTCGCCGCCTTGACCAGCACGGGGTAGCCGATCTCCGCGCCGACGCGCAGGCCCTCGACGTCATCGGTGATCGCGCCGGCCGAGCCGGGCACACAAGGAATGCCGAGGCGAATCGCGGTCTTCTTCGCCTCGATCTTATCGCCCATGATGCGGATATGCTCGGGCTTCGGCCCGATGAAGCCGATGCCGTGATCCTCGAGAATTTCGGCGAAGCGCGCGTTCTCCGAGAGGAACCCGTAGCCGGGATGCACGGCTTCGGCGCCGGTGATCTCGCAGGCGGCCAGCAGGGCCGGGATGTTGAGATAGGAATCGCGTGCGGCCGGCGGCCCGAGGCACACCGACTCGTCGGCGAGCTTGACGTGCATGGCGTCGGCATCGGCGGTGGAATGGACCGCCACCGTCGCGATGCCGAGCTCCTTCGCCGCGCGCAGAATGCGCAGGGCGATCTCGCCGCGATTGGCAATGAGGATCTTTTCGAACATCTCGCCCCGTGGTGCCTCGGAACGCTTCCAGCAAAGGGGGATGCCGCGTCCGAATGCGCTCTGAGAAAACTATCGTGTCGTCGCGCGATTTCGCGCGGCGGGTGGACGCTACTCGATGACGAGCAGCGCCTGTCCGTATTCCACCGGCTGGCCGTCCGCCACCATGATGCTGGTGACGGTGCCGCCGCGCGGCGCGATGATCTCGTTGAAGGTCTTCATCGCCTCGACCAGCAGGATCTTGTCGCCGGCCTTCACCACCGAGCCGATGTCGACGAAGGGCGCCGATTCCGGGGCAGGGCGGACGTAGGCGGTGCCGACCATCGGCGACTTCACCGTGCCGGGATGCTCGACCTTCGCCACGTCGGCGGCCGGAGCAGCCTGCGCCGCCGGAGCGGGCGCCGACGCCGGCCCATGCACTATGGTGGTCGTCATCTGGCGCGCGACGCGGATTTTGAGGTCGCCGGTCTGATACTCGATCTCGCTCAGGTCGAGCCGCTTGGCGATATCGGCCAGCGATTCCACGAGTTCGGTCCGGTCGAGCGCGGGCTCTTCGGCTTTGTGGGGCGGTTTGCTCATGCGGTCAGGGGTCCGTCCGCCGCAGGCGCCAGCAGGGCACGCAGGGCGAGTTCGTAGGAAAGAGGACCGAAGCCGGCGATCACGCCTTTGGCCACGGCGGAAATGGCGGAATGGTGCCGGAAGGGCTCGCGCGCATGGACGTTGCTCAGATGCACTTCGATGACCTCGGCTCCCGTCCCTGCGATCGCGTCCCGGATCGCGATCGACGTGTGCGTGTAGGCCCCGGCATTCAAGATGACCGGTTCGCCCGCTTGTCCCGCGGCCTGGATCCAGGTCACGAGATCGCCCTCGTGATTGCTCTGGCGGAACACGAGAGAGACGCCATGTGCACCGGCAAGCGCGGCGAGTCCAGTCTCGATGTCGGCAAGCGTGGCCCTGCCATAGGTGGCAGGCTCGCGCGTCCCCAGGAGATTGAGGTTCGGCCCGTTGAGGACGTGGATGGTGGTCAGCGCCATGGCGAGAGTGTCCCGATCGTGAGGCCGATCAGGAGCACAAGACCTTGCCGCATTTGCGCACGTTGCCGATCTTGCCGTTGATCTCGTCGTAGCCGACCGCACCAATCAACACGTCGTCGCCGAGGATGTAGGACGGCGTGCCGTTGAGCGACAGGCCTTTGGCCACCTCATCCGAGCCTTGGATGGCGGTCCGGACCTCCGGCTTGGCCGCGTCCTTCGCCAGCTTGTCCATGTCGGCGCCCATGCTTTTCGCGACATCGAGCGCCTGGTCCTTGCCGACCATGCCCTTGGTGCCGAGCAGCTTGCGATGGAAATCCCAGAATTTTTCGCCGGGAAACTGCTCATGCGCGGCGACGGCGATGATCGACGCCTGCACCGAGTTCGGCGACAGGATCGGGAAATCGCGGAGGATCACGCGCAAATCCTTGTTGTCCTTCATCAGCCGGTCGAGATCGTCGAGGGCGCGCTTGCAGTAGCCGCAGTTGTAATCGAAGAACTCGACGAGGGTGACGCTGCCCTTGGGGTTGCCGATGACGAAGCCGTCCGGCGAATTGTAGATCGGACCGGCAAGGTCGGTCAGCGCCTTCTTGCGGGTGTCGGCCTCGGCGGCCTTCTCCTTCTCGTCGAGCGCGGTGATCGCGTCGCGCAGGACTTCCGGGTGTTCCAGCAGATAGCTCTTGATGATTGACTTGATCTCGGTCGTCTGGTCCGCCGAAAACTCCGCGGCCTGGGCCGGAAGAATGGCCGCGAAACCGAGGACGAGGGCGGCGACGGCGCCACGCAGGCTCATCATGATGGCTCAACCCTTTTGTGATCCTCGGCGAGGCGCCCCGCCGACCGCTCTTGCGGGTTCCGGCGGCGGGCCTGACGAGGGGAATGGTGGAAGACCGATGGTTCGGTGGTGTTGATCTGGACCATGCCGCGGCATCCGAAGAGGCCGGGACGATCCCCGCTCCACGTTTTGCCTGTAATCGGGGCCAGATCAAGTCAACAAGCGACGGATTGCGGCGGCGGCCCGATCAGCGGGAGTATCGTCGCACGATCGAGCGGGATGGCACAGTCCTTGATCGTCACCCGGCAATCGCCGGCATCAAGACCGACGCGGATACAAAGAGGCGCCCCGTGGCCGATATCTGGACTTGTAAATCGATCGAGACCTTGCAGTCCCAGGCGGCCGGGACCGAGCCCGACGCTTTTTCGTCCGGCGCGAAAGTCATCCTGAAGCGATCGCTGTCGCTGGTCAGCCTCATCGCGCTTGGTGTCGGGGGAATCATCGGCGCCGGCATCTTCGTCCTCACCGGCCATGCCGCGGCGGAATATGCCGGACCGGCGGTGAGCCTTTCCTTCGTGCTCGCCGGCATCGTCTGCGTCTTCGCCGGTCTCTGCTACGCGGAGATGGCGTCCACCGTGCCGGTCTCCGGCAGCGCCTACACCTATGCCTATGCGACGATGGGCGAGTTGATAGCCTGGATCATCGGCTGGGACCTGATCCTGGAATATGCCGTCGGGGCAACGACCGTCGCCATCGGCTGGTCGGGCTACATCACCAGCTTCCTGAAAGATGTCGGCATCGTCCTGCCGACGGCGCTGACCCAGGCACCACTCGCCTTCGATCCCTCGACGAGCCATTGGTCGCAGACCGGCGCGCTGCTCAACGTGCCGGCCGTGCTGGTCATTCTCGGCGTCACCGGGCTGCTGACCGTCGGCATCACCGAGTCGGCGCGGGTCAACAACATCATCGTGGCGATCAAGGTCTCGATCGTGGTGCTGTTCATCGCCGTCGGCATTTGGTTCGTGAAGGAGAGCAACTGGGTCACGCCTTTGAACCCGCAGGGCGCCTTCATCCCGCCGAACGCCGGGACGGCCGGGCATTTCGGCTGGAGCGGCGTGATCCGCGGCGCGGCGGTCGTGTTCTTTTCCTACATCGGCTTCGATGCCGTCTCGACAGCCTCGCAGGAGGCGGAGAATCCGCAGCGCGACATTCCGCTCGGCATGCTCGGCTCGCTGATCGTCTGCACGATCCTCTACGTGCTGGTGAGCTACGTCGCGACAGGCATCATATCCTTCGACAAGCTCAATGTACCGGACCCGATCGCCGTCGGCGCCGACACCATCGGCTTCTTCTGGCTGAAGCCGATCATCAAGATCGGCGCGGTGCTCGGGCTGACCTCGGTCATCATCGTGCTGCTGATGGCGCAGAGCCGGATCTTCTACGCGATTGCCAAGGACGGGTTGCTGCCCCGCGTGGTCGCGACGCTGCATCCGCGTTTCCAGACGCCTTATATTACGACCATCATAACAGGTCTGGTCGTGGCGACGCTGGCCGGCGTTATGCCCATCGGCCTCGTCGGCGAGCTCGTCAGCATCGGCACCCTGTTCGCGTTCGTGGTGGTCTGTGCGGGCGTCGTGGCGCTGCGGATCCGCCAGCCCGACATCGAGCGGCCGTTCAAGACGCCGTTCGTCTTCGTCGTCGGGCCGATCGGTGTCATCTCGGCGCTCGCCCTGATGGCGGGTCTGCCGCTCGACACCTGGATCCGGCTCGGCGTGTGGCTGGTGATCGGCCTTGCGATCTACTTTTTCTACGGCCGCCGGCATAGCCGCCTGCGCCGCTGAGGGCGTCTTTACGAGCACAGCGACGCAACCCAGAGCCGCTGCTTCGTTTTCGACAAGCGGGCCACAGGCGGCCCGGGGTCGCTTCGCTTCTATCGCAATGACGACAACAAAAAAGGCGGCCCATCGGAGCCGCCCTTTCTTATTGGCCCTGTCTGGCGCCGATCAGCCGCCGAGGGTGGCCTTGGCGCGCTGCCACCAGCCGGAGCGCTTGGGCTGCTCCGGATCGGCCTCGGACGAGGTGAGCTCCGGTTTCTGGGGAGCCGCGGCTGCAGGGGCTTCGGGCGCCGCAGCCGTTTCCACGGGTGCCGGCGCTGGCGCGACTGGAGCCGGAGTAGGCGCCGCGGCGACGGGTTCCGGCGCAGCAGCGTCTGCTACAGGTGCTTCAACGACAGGCGCCGGAGCAGGCACGTCGGGCTGAACGCTGACGTCGGCATAGTGATCGGGCGCGGGTTCGACCGACAGCGCGGCCGGCGTGTCACCCTCAACCGCGTCGCCGAGCTGGTCGACGGGATGGATGTCCTCGGCGCTCAAGGCGTCCGCACCGCGCGGACCCTCTTCGCGCGAACGGCTGTCGCCCCGCCGCGAACGCCGGCGGCGTCCTTCGCCACGACCGTTCTCTTCGCCGGACACCTGCTCCGAGCGATCCTCGCCCTCGGCCTCGGCACTCTCGGATCGAGCACCTTCAGACTTGGCGGCCTCGGTCTCCTCGCCCTCCGGTGCGGCGCGGGCCGCCACGTCGGCGACGTAGCCGAGCGCGTCATCGGCCGGCTGCGGTGCGTCGTCGGCAATGCCCGAGCTTTCCCGATCGCGGCCGCGGCGCCGACGGCGGCGCTTGCGGCGCTGCCCGTCGCCTTCCGGCCCCTCGGCCCCGTCGCGCGTCCCTTGCTCGCGCGGCTCGCCTTCGGGCTCGGCCTCGAACGTCTCGCCGGTCTCGTCTTCGGCCTCGAAGGCCTCGTCATCTTCGTCGAGGATCGGATCGTCATATTTCGGCAGCTGCCGCGCCGGCTGCGGCGTGCCGGTCGACAGTTCGCCGCGCTCGATGGCGTGGTAGGTCGTGCCGGTCAGGGATTCATCCGCGATGAAGG
>NZ_LMUU01000079.1:16576-29896 GCF_009765775.1 Beijerinckia sp. L45 | reverse complement strand
GCCCCCGGCGGCATGAGCCCGGGCGCCGGTGGCGCCGACCGCGAGGCGCCGGGCGCCGGCGGCGAGCACGGGGCCGGCGGCCCGGGTGCTGCCAAGACCGGACCAGGGGCGGAGAAGGCGGCCCCTGCCGCTGAAAAGGCGGCGCCTGGCGCCGAAAAGCCTCAGCGCGCCGAAGGCGGCCAGCCTGCAAAGGAGGGACGGCCGGGCGGCAATGCGCCGGCAGCAGCGGGCGCCGCCGGGCATGGCGGCCACGCCAACCTCAGCGGCGATCAGCGGACCAAATTCAAGGGGGCGATCCGCAGCCACCATGTCGAGGCGATCCATGGCGCGGATTTCGCCGTTCGTGCCGGTACGATCATCCCGGATCACTACCATTTCTACCCGTTGCCGCCGGAGCTGATCGAGATTGTGCCGGAGTACGAGGGCTACGATTACATCCTCGTCGACAACGAGATCATCATCCTCGAGCCCGGCACACGGCGCATCGTCGACATCATCGAGGATTGATCCGACGCCGAAGATCACGTCTCGGGCACAAAACGAGCCTCCCGCTCATTGCGGGAGGCTTTTTTGCGTCGAGATGCGACAGCGCAAGGCGACACCGGGCTAAATCCGGATTTCGTAGAAACATCAAAACTTTGCCGAGCTTTTTCGGTAACCGTCGTCGCTCCAGCGCGGGGATCCGCCGCGGCTGTTGCTTGAACGGTCGACGCAAACAGCCTAAGCCGGGCGCGGCGTGACGGCATGAGGCCTTGTCGTCCCCGTGCGAGGTCTAGACGGCATGACGGACGACGGATCGAAACCGAAATGGCGCCGTGTCGTCGTAAAGCTGTCGGGCGAAGCCCTGCAGGGCGACCAGAGTCATGGTCTCGATCCCGCTGTCGTCGATAAGATCGCCCGGGATCTGGCCCGCGCCGCATCGCTCGGCGTCGAAGTCGCGGTCGTCGTCGGCGGCGGCAACTTCTTTCGCGGCATCCAGGGCGCCGACAAGGGCATCGAGCGCGCCCGCGCCGACTCGATCGGCATGCTCGCCACGGTCATGAATGCGCTGGCCCTGGAATACGCGATCGAGAAGGCCGGCCAGTCCGCCCGCGTTCTTTCGGCCGTGCCGATGCCTTCGCTGTGCGAGCCTTATTCGCGCCAGGCGGCGCTGCATCATCTCGGCAAGCAGCGCATCGTCATTCTCGCCGGTGGCACCGGCAATCCATTCTTCACCACGGATACGGG
Organism: Beijerinckia sp. L45; assembly: GCF_009765775.1. Taxonomy (GTDB): domain Bacteria; phylum Pseudomonadota; class Alphaproteobacteria; order Rhizobiales; family Beijerinckiaceae; genus RH-AL1. Next base: position 28,669 of record NZ_LMUU01000079.1, on the reverse strand, counting down.
CGCCGCGCTTCGCGGGTGCGAGCTGTCCTGCGACGCGATTCTCAAGGCGACCCAGGTCGACGGCGTCTATTCCGCCGATCCCAAATATAATCCGGACGCGACACGCTACGATACGCTAACCCACGACGAGGCGATCGCGCGGAACCTCGCGGTGATGGACACGGCGGCTTTCGCCCTCGCGCGTGAGAACAAGATCCCGATTATCGTCTTTTCCATCCGAAGCGACGGCGCCATCTGCGACGCGCTCGAAGGCAAGGGAACGGCGACTCTCGTCATGCCGTGACTGTCGTCTTCGCTGCCCTTTGACGATGTTCGCGCGTCGTTGCTACAAACCCCCGCCCGATTCATCATGACGGGATCCCGCATCCCGCGTACGGCTGCGTTATCGCCAGAAGGTTCTCCGATGAGTGACACGTTCGATCTTGCCGACCTCAAACGCCGCATGCAGGGTGCTGTCACGACCCTGAGGCACGAACTCGGCGGCCTGCGCACCGGCCGTGCAACCGCCAGCCTGCTCGAGCCGATCAACGTGGTCGCCTACGGCCAGTCGATGCCGATCAACCAGGTTGCGACGATCAGCGTGCCCGAAGCCCGCATGCTCTCCGTCCAGGTCTGGGACAAGGGCATGGTCAGCGCCGTCGAGAAAGCCATTCGCGAGTCGAGCCTCGGCCTGTCGCCGACCGTGGAGGGCATGGTCCTTCGCATCCGCATCCCGGAGCTCAACGAGCAGCGGCGCAAGGAAATGGTCAAGGTGGCGCACCGCTACACCGAGGAAGCCAAGGTTTCCGTCCGCCACGTGCGGCGCGATGGTATCGACACCTTGAAAAAGCTCCTTAAGGATAAGAGCATCAGCGAGGACGACGAAAAGCGTCACGCCGTGGATGTTCAGAAGGCCACCGATCAGGTCATCGGGGATATCGATCAAACCTTGTCTATCAAGGAACAGGAAATCATGCAGATCTAGCCGGGACGCGCTAAGCTGCGGATCGCGCTTGGCGCTTGCGACAACCAGGACGGGCGATGCCCTATATTCTAGAGGACGAGACAAGTGGGCGCGCTTCCGCGACGGATCTGGTGGTGAATGAGCCGACCGTGGCGGCCGATAGCGGTGCGTCCCCCGGGCTTCCGTCTCACGTCGCGCTGATCATGGATGGCAATGGCCGCTGGGCTTCGGCGCGCGGTCTGCCGCGGATCGAGGGCCATCGCCGCGGCCTCGAAGCCTTGCGCGGTGCCGTGCGCACCGCGATCGAGTTCAAGCTCGGCTACCTCACCGTCTATAGTTTCTCGTCCGAGAACTGGAGCCGCCCCTTCGAGGAGATCCAGGACCTGATGGGGCTGCTCAAGCGCTTCATCCGCAAGGACCTGATCGACCTGCACAAGGTCGGCGTCCGGGTGAAAGTGATCGGCCACCGCGACAATCTCCAACCGGACATCCGCGGCCTGCTCGACGAGGCCGAGGCCATGACGCGCCTCAACCAGGGCGTCACCCTCGTCGTCGCCTTCAACTACGGCGGACGCCAGGAGATCGCCGCCGCGGTACGCGAGATCGCGCACAAGGTCGCTACGGGCACGATCAAGGAGAGCGAGATCGACGAGCGGATGCTGTCGCAGCATCTCGACACCTCCGACATTCCCGATCCCGATCTCATCATCCGGACATCGGGCGAGCAGCGGCTCTCGAATTTTCTGCTGTGGCAGGCCGCCTACAGCGAGTTCGTGTTCCTGCCGGTGCTCTGGCCCGACTTCGACCGGGCCGCCTTCGCTGCGGCATTGGCGGAATACGCGGCGCGCGACCGCCGGTTCGGCGGCGTCTCCGCTCCGCGCGTGGCCGTCAGGGCCGGGTCGTGACCGCCGCGACCCGCGGTCTGCGGTAGCCGCCATGAGTGCCTCCGGCGAAACGACTCCCGCTGCGATGACTGGATCGCGGCGGTGGAGCGATCTTGGCACACGCACGGCATCCGCCGTGGTGATGGTGATCCTGGCCCTTGCGACGACCCACAAGGGTGGCGCCCTGTTCGTCCTGTTCTGGCTTGCCGCGTCGGTCGCGATTCTCTGGGAATGGCAGCGCCTGATCGGCGGAACGATGCTTTTCGCCCGGGTTTCGATCGGCAGCGTCGTGCTGGCTTTTGCCGCCCTCTACGCCAGCCGTCTCGACGCGATGCTGGCGATCCTCATCGTCGTCGTCGGGGCGGCGGCCATGGCGGCTCTCGCCGGGTCCGGCAAACGGGTCTGGGCTGCCGGTGGCATGCTCTACGCGGGGCTGCTGCTGGTGGCCGTCGCCTCGCTGCGCGAATCCTTCCCGTTCGGTGCGCGCTCGATCGTATGGCTGTTCGCCACGGTCTGGGCGACCGATTGTTTCGCCTATTTCGGTGGTCGGCTGATCGGCGGCCCTAAGCTATGGCCGCGGATCTCGCCCTCGAAAACCTGGTCCGGGACGATGACCGGGGTGATCGCCGGCGGCCTGATCGGCAGCTACGTTGCCCTTCGCGGCCTGCCCGAACCCTGGGCCGTCGGACCGATCCTGCTGCTGAGCTTCGCGACCGCCGCGCTTTCCCAGGCCGGCGATGCGCTGGAATCCGGCATCAAGCGGCATTTTGGCGTCAAGGATTCCAGCCGCCTGATTCCGGGGCATGGCGGGATCATGGACCGCCTCGACGGGTTCGTCGCGGCATCCATCTTTGCCTTGGCCGTCGGCCTGATCCGCAACGTGCCATCGATCGCCGGTGGCCTTTTCTACTGGGCCTGAACGTGCGTATGGATACCAGCATGGATCAAGTTGTCGGTTTTTCTTCCGCCGGTTCCCGCACGCGGGCTCCACGCACCATCGTCGTTCTCGGCGCGACAGGGTCGATCGGCCAGTCGACGGCTGAGATTCTTTGTGCGGCGCCGGAGGCATTCAAGGTCGCGGCGATTGCCGGCGGCCGCGATGCCTTGGCCCTGGCCGCGATGGCGAAGCGTCTCGGCGCTTCCTTCGCCGCGATTGCCGACCCCAAAGGCTACGCGGCGTTGAAAGAGGCGTTGTCCGGCACCGGGATCAAGGCGGCGGCCGGTCCCGAGGCGGTCATCGAGGCGGCCTTGCATCCCAGCGACATCGTGATGGGGGCGATCGCCGGGACCGCAGGCGTCGAGCCGACCTTCGCCGCCCTCGAGGCCGGGCGGACGATCGCGCTCGCCAACAAGGAATGTCTTGTCTGTGCCGGCTCGGCGTTCATGAGCCAGGCGGCGCTGTCGGGGACGCGCCTGTTGCCGGTCGACAGCGAGCATAACGCCATCTTCCAGGCGCTTGGCGACGCGGATCCCGCTTCGATCGAGATGATGACGCTGACGGCGTCGGGCGGCCCGTTTCGCACCTGGACGCGCGAGGCGATCGCCGCGGCCACGCCCGAGCAGGCCTTGGCCCATCCGAACTGGGCGATGGGTCCGAAGGTCACGATCGATTCCGCCGGCCTGATGAACAAGGGCCTGGAAATTATTGAGGCGCATTATCTATTCGGCATCGAAGCCGAGCGTCTGGATGTCCTCGTCCACGCCCAGTCGATCGTCCATGGCCTGGTCTCCTTTGCCGATGGCTCGGTGACGGCCGGCCTCGCGGCGCCGGACATGAAGGTGCCGATCGCCCACTGCCTGTCCTATCCCGAGCGCATGAAGACGGCGGCGCGCCGCCTCGATCTTGCCGCGATCGGCCAATTGACGTTCGAAAGACCGGACTACGATCGGTTTCCGGCGCTGCGCGTCGCGCTTGCGGCCCTCAAGACCGGGCAGGGCCTTCCGACGATCATGAACGCGGCCAACGAGGTCTTTGTCGACGCTTTTATTAAAAAGCTCATTTCTTTCCATGACATAGCGCGTCTTGTCGAAGAAGCGTGTGAAGCGGCCCTGGCGGATGGGACCGCGCAGGAACCGGCCACGATCGGCGAAGCGCTGGCGCTTAACCATTTTGTGAGAGAAAGAGCGCTCGCCGCCCTCTGACACTCGACGGCGCCGCGATTTTAACGAAGTGTTAAGCCAGCATTTATGACGGACAAAGGCCGGCGCGGCGACTGGATCGCTGTCGTCCTTTGTGGCGCTGGCAGTTTTGGGCGTGAAAGCGCGCTTCTAGGAGGCACGTGTGGCGGCATTGACGCATCTCTTTTCAGTCTTCACCTACATCATTCCGTTCCTTTTCGTCCTGACGCTCGTCGTCTTCTTCCATGAACTCGGGCACTTCTTGGTCGGGCGCTGGTGCGGCGTGAAGGTCGATGCCTTCTCGCTCGGTTTCGGCCCGGAGCTCCTGCACTACGTCGACCGCAAGGGCACTCGCTGGCGGCTCGCGGCTCTGCCGCTTGGCGGCTACGTCAAGTTTCACGGTGACGCCAACGGCGCATCGATGACCGACGAAAATGCCGTCGCGGTCATGCCGGAGTCCGAAAAGGCCGTTACCTTCTTCGGCCAGCCGGTCTGGAAGCGGGCGGCGATCGTCTTGGCGGGGCCCGTCGCGAACTTCATCCTCGCGATCGTGCTGTTCACGGGCCTGCTCTACGTCAACGGCCGCGACGTCCTGAGCCCACAGGTCGGCAAGGTCCGGCCTGCGAGCGCGGCGGCGGAAGCCGGCTTCCAGCCCGACGACCTGATCGTCTCGATCGATGGCCGGCCGATCAGAAGCTTCGAGGACATGCAGCGCGTCGTGCAGACGACGGCCGGCCCGCTGACCTTCGTCGTGCGGCGCCCCGGCGGCGACGTGACCCTCAACGCGACGCCGCGTCGCGAGGTCCTGAAGACCCGGTTCGGTGATACGACGGTCGGGATCCTTGGGGTCGAGGCGGCCAACACGAAGACCAGCTGGCACAAGGAAACCTACGGCGTCGTCGATTCGGTACAGATGGGCACGGCCGAGACCTGGTTCATCGTCACCACCACCGGCAATTACCTCCGCGGCGTGGTGATGGGACGCGAATCGGCCGACCAGATCTCCGGGCCGATCCGCATCGCCGAGGTTTCCGGCGAAATGGCCAAGCTCGGCTTCGGAGCCTTGCTCAATCTGGCGGCGATTCTTTCGGTGTCGATCGGTCTTCTCAACCTTGTGCCGATTCCCTTGCTCGATGGCGGGCACCTGCTGTTCTACGTCTACGAGGCGGTACGGGGCAGGGCGCTCGGCGACAGGACGCAGCAGTTCGGTTTCCGCATCGGCCTCACCTTCGTGGCGTGCCTGACGATCTTTGCCGCCTACAACGACATCTCCCGTCTCGTGCGGCAGGTCGTTCACTGAGCTTTTGCGCTCCCGAGAATGCGTCGCCGGTTACGCCGGGACCATTGATCGGCGGCCGCCGGCTTCGGCCGGAAGCGCCTAGTTCGCCTGGGACTTCTTGACCGATCGTGACGTGAGTCCGTCCTTTCGCGGCTAGATTGTGGCGCCAATCGTTTCTTGCTGTGCCGCGTGCGATATTCCCTGCGGACGCGATAAGCAGGGCATTTTAGGCAGTCGGAAAAGACGAGTGTTGAGAAGGGGTTAACTATTCCTGTTAACCCTATTCTTACGTTAAAGCGTGTCTTGCTCGCCACGGCGCGCTTAAAATGCCGACAACGCGGCTTCGTGCATTTGCAGCCTCTAGCAAAGCCTGTAGAAGCGAGAGCAGTAAGGGATGGTGGCTACTGCGGGGAGCCACCCATCTCGTTTGTTTAACGCAAGTCTGAATGCGTACTGTTCAGTCGTCGGCCTTCGGGTCGATTTAAATGCGATGCGGGGGCCGGACCAATAATGCTTCGTTTCAAGGGTCACATCCACCGGTTTGCATTTGCTGCGACCGTTCTGCTGTCGCTTCTGGCCTTTCTCCCGGCGGCGTTCGCCCAGGTGACAGTACGCGGCAACAGCCGGGTCGATAGCGAAACCATTCGGTCGTACTTCACGGGTTCGGACAACACCGCCGTGAACCAGGGTGTGAAGGATCTCTACGCCACGGGTCTGTTCTCCGATGTGCGTGTCAGCCGTGCCGGCAAGGGCGTGGTCATCACCGTCAACGAGAACAAGATCATCAATCGCGTCGCGTTCGAGGGCAACAGCAAGGTCAAGGCCGAGCAGCTGCAGAGCGAGATCACGTCGAAGTCGCGCGGTCCTTATTCTACATCGATCGTCAACGCCGACATCGAGCGCATCAAGGACGTCTATCGCCGGTCCGGCCGCGCCGCGGCCTCCGTCACCTCGCGCACCGTCGACCTGCCCAATGGCCGTCTCGACGTCGTGTTCACGATCAACGAAGGCGACAAGACAGGCGTCAAGACCATTAACTTCGTCGGCAACACCGTCTATTCCGGTGGCAAGCTGCGCGACCTGATGAACACGACGGAGATGAACTACCTCTCCTTCTTCAAGTCGTCGGACGTCTACGATCCCGAGAAGATCGGCACCGATCTCGAGCTCATCCGTCGTTTTTATCTGAAGAACGGCTACGCCGACTTCCGCGTCGTCGGGTCCGACGCCCGCTTCGATGCGGCGCAGGGCGGCTACATCATCACCATCACGGTCGAAGAAGGCCCGCAGTACATCGTCGGCAGCGTCACGGTCGACTCGCACAATGCGGCGCTTCCCAACGACAGCCTGCTGCCGATGGTCCGCTTCCATAACGGCGACGTCTATAACGGCGACCTCGTCGAAAAGACCGTCGAAGCGATGACCCGCGAGGTCAATCGCCGCGGCTACGCCTTCTCGCAGGTCAAGCCACGCGGCGACCGCGACCCGGCCACCCGCACCGTTGCCATCGTCTTCACCGTCGAGGACGGCCCGCGCGTCTACATCGAGCGCATCGTCATCAAGGGCAACACCCGCACGCGTGACTACGTCATCCGTCGCGAGTTCGAGATCGGCGAAGGCGACGCCTACAACAAGGTGCTGATCGACAAGGCCGAGCGTCGGCTGAACGGTCTCGGCTTCTTCAAGAAGGTCAAGATCACCAACGAGGCCGGTTCTTCCGCCGATCGCGTGGTCGTCGTGGTCGACGTCGAGGATCAGCCCACCGGGTCGCTCTCGGTGTCGGGTGGCTACTCCACCACCGACGGCATCATCGCCGAACTCGCGGTCACCGAGACCAACTTCCTCGGTCGTGGCCAGTATGTCCGCACCGCGCTGACCCTCGGCCAGCGGACCCGCGGCATCGAGTTCAACTTCACCGAGCCGTACTTTCTCGATCAGCGTCTGGCCGCCGGCTTCGATCTGTTCGCCAAGAAGACCGATATCTCGCAGTACTCGTACTACGACAACTTCGTCACCGGCGGTACGCTGCGCCTCGGCGTGCCGGTCACCGACGAAGTGACGTTCTCGCCGCGCTACTCGATCTACCGGTCGCAGATCTCGATCCCGAACACTGCGGAAAACCCGTACAACGATTGTAACTCGCCGGTCTTCGGGACGACGCCTTCGCCCGCAAATGCGGACGGAAGTCTCATCCAGAACTTCGGCACCGGCGCCGCGTCGCCGACCTACAATTGCTTGACCAACGGTGAAGCCTCGATCGCGCTGAAGCAGGCTGCGGCGCTCAACAACGGCGTCACCGTCACCTCGAGCTTCGGTTACACGCTCTCCTACAATACCATCGACAACAACAAGAACCCGACGTCCGGCATCCTTGCCGAGCTTCGGCAGGACATTGCTGGCGCCGGCGGCGACAGCAAGTACGTCCGCACCACCGGCGACATCCGCTACTATCACGAGGTCTACGACCAGATCGTCGGCATCATCCATCTCCAGGGTGGTGACCTGCGCGCCTACGGCGGCAATCAGTTGCGCATCGTCGACAACTTCAACCTCGGGCCGACGCTGGTCCGCGGCTTCGCCCCGAGCGGTATCGGCCCGCGCGACATCGGCTCCGGCGACCCGGCGGGCAATCCGCTCGGTGGTACGGAATACTTCGGCGCCTCGGCCGAAACGCAGTTCCCGATCTGGGGTATTCCTCGCGATCTGGGGATCAAGGGCGCGCTCTTCGCCGACGCCGGTACTCTGTTCGGCTACCACGGCCAGACCGACTTCTCGAATGGCCAGGGTCGTATCGCTGCCTTCTCGGCGCCGACCTTCGGGCAGGGCAACTTCCTCGTCGTCGGTGGCGATACGACGAAGATCCGTTCGTCGGTCGGTGCCTCGATCATCTGGCAGTCGCCCCTGGGCCCGATCCGCTTCGACTTTGCGAAGGCGATCACCAAGGACGCGAACGACCAGACGCAGTTCTTCCGCTTCTCCGGCGGCGCGACGTTCTGATCGACACAGGGCCGCGATACAGCAATGATGGTGGAAGGGGAGGGCCTAGGCTCTCCCCTTTCCTTTTGGACGTCAGATACAAGCCGTCGCGTTGCGCTCGCCTTGGCGACGGCGGGGTGTCCCGGATCGGAGTGACCTTGTGAGTGATCCGCTGTTCTTCGCACCGGCGACGATTTTGACGCTCGCCCAGGTGGTCGCGCTGACGGCCGCGGTCCCGTCGTCCGGCGCTGACCGCGACCAGCTTTTCCAGGACGTGACGGCGTTCGACGCGGCGGGACCGCGGACGATCGCGCGGGCCGATGACGATGCGTCCGTCGCGGCGCTGTCGCGAACGCGCGCGGGAGCCTGCTTCGTCACGCCGGACCAGGCGCAGCATCTGCCGACAAGCACCATCGCACTGGTGACGGCGGTGCCGCATCATGCCTTCGCCCAGGTGGTCGGCGCCTTCCATCCCACCGCCGGCCCGCCGGCGTCGATGTTCGCCACGCGCGGAATCAGTCCTGCGGCCTTCGTCCATTCCGACGCGCGGCTCGAGGCCGATGTGACGGTCGATCCCGGCGTGATCATCGGGCCGAAGGCCGAGATCGGATCGGGGACGATCGTCGGCGCCAACAGCGTCATCGGTCCGCATGTCCGCATCGGGCGCAACTGCGCGATCGGCTCCCAGGTGACGATCGCCCATGCCCTGATCGGCAACGCCGTCGTCATCCATCCCGGGGCGCGGATCGGGCAGGACGGATGGGCGGCTGCGGACAGGGATCGCCGCGCCGCGATCATCGGGCTCGGCCGGGTCATCATCCAGGACGGCGTCGAAATCGGCGCCAACGCGACGATCGACCGGGGCGGCCTGGCGGATACGATCATCGGCGAGGGCAGCCGGATCGACAACCTCGTCCACATCGAGCGCGACCGCATGATCCCGCGCTATGCCGATCTGCGCGTCACCCGATCCATAGCCCAAGCGTGATCGGACAAGCCGCGACGCCGATCGATAGGTCTCGCGCTGTCCCGGAGAAGCATGTATCCAGCGGCTTCCTCCGCGCAGCGGCACGACCTAGAGAATGAGCATGGATGAAACTGTCAAAACCCCGGTACGGTCGTTCGATATCCACGACATCCTGAAGTGCCTGCCGCACCGCTATCCGTTTCTCCTCGTCGACCGCATCATCGAGGCCCACGGCGACCAATCCTGCATCGGCATCAAGAACGTGACGATGAACGAGCCGCAGTTCATGGGCCACTTCCCCGGCCATCCCGTGATGCCTGGCGTGCTGCTCATCGAAGGCATGGCGCAGACGGCCGGCGCGTTCTGCATCCAGGCGCAGGAGCGCGCGCCTGATGCCCCACCGCCGCTGATCTATTTCATGACGATCGACAAGGCGAAGTTCCGCAAGCCCGTGGTCCCGGGCGACCGCGTCGAATTCCACATCGAGCGCACCAACCGCCGCCGCAACATGTGGTGGTTCAAGGGTCGCGCCCTGGTCGACGGGCAATGCGTCTGCGAAGCCGAGTTCTCGGCGATGCTGGTCGACACGCCAACGGCCTGAAGGCTCTCCAACGACTAAGAGGCTGATGTGCTCACCAAAGCTGTTCGCGTCCACGCATTCGGTGGTCCCGAGGTCATGCAGATCGAGGCGGTCGAGCTCGCTTCGCCCGGTCGTGGCGAGGTTCTCGTCCGCAACCACGCGGCCGGCGTCAACTTCGTCGACGTTTATTTCCGCAACGGGCATTACAAGCCGGCGGTGATGCCGTTCGTCCCGGGCCGCGAAGCCGCCGGCGAGATCGTCGAACTCGGCAAGGGAGTCAAGGATTTCAAGGTCGGCGACCGCGTCGCCTATATCGCCATGCTCGGCTGTTATGCCGAGGCCCGCGTCGTCGCCGCAGACCGTCTGGTCAAGCTGCCGAAAAGCATCAGCTACGACACGGCGGCTGCGATGATGCTCAAGGGACTGACCGCGCAATACCTGCTGCGGCAGACGTTCAAGGTGAAAGCCGGCGACACGGTCCTGGTCCAGGCCGCCGCGGGCGGGGTCGGCTTGATCCTCTGCCAATGGGCGAAGGCCTTGGGCGCGACCGTGATCGGCACGGCGGGAACGCCGGAGAAGGCGAAACTGGCGAAACAGGCCGGCGCCGCGAAAGTCATTCTCTATCGTGACGAGGACGTCGTCGCGCGGGTGAAGGCGATCACCAAGGGCAAGCTGTGCGACGTGGTCTACGACGGCGTCGGCAAGACGACCTTTCCGGCATCGCTCGACTGCCTGCGGCCGCGCGGCATGTTCGTCAGCTTCGGGTCGGCCTCGGGCGCCATCGAAGGCTTCGACCTCGGCCTGTTGGCGAAGAAAGGTTCGCTTTTCGCAACGCGCCCGACCCTCGACGATCATATTCGCGCACCGGCCGACCTCGCCAAGATGGCGCGGGATCTGCTGCGAGTGGTCGCCAGCGGCGCGGTGCACGTGCCGTTGCACGCGACGGCGCCGCTCGATGACGTCGTCGCCGTCCATCGTTCGCTGGAAAACCGCGAGACGACGGGCTCGACGGTGCTGACGCTCTGAACGCCGATCGGCGCCGATTATGTTCAGACAATAAAAAAAACCCGGCCGCGAGGCCGGGTTTTTCCGTAAGGGCTCAGACGATCTCAGTAACGCGCGACGACCGGGGTCGCGAGCGGTGCGAAGGTGTCGAACTTGTAGCTGAAGCCAGCCTGGACGCGGTTGTCGGTCTCGTGATGACGGACGGCAACGCCGCCGCCGAGCGAGGCCGGGACATCGGTGTAGTGACCGAAGTCGGTGTAGCGATATTCGGCGCGCAGCGACCAGTTGTTGGTGATCGCGTATTCCACGCCGCCGCCGACGGTGTAACCGACGCGGGTGTGGCTGAGCGAGGAGTTCGCACCGGTGATCGTGTTGATGTAGTTGCTCTGCAGACCACCGAAGGCCGCACCGCCGGTTGCGTAGAACAGGGTGCGATCGACCGCGAAGCCGAGACGGCCGCGGATCGAGCCCTGGATGTTGTCGCGGGTCGAGACCGCGATGCCGCCGAGGCCGTAGTTGCCCTTGGCCGAGGTGCCGTCGACGTCGCCTTCGACACCGAACACGCCGCCAGCGCCGAGGAAGCCGCCGAGCGGCAGGGACTGCGTCGAGAAGTTATAGCCGATGTGGGCGCCACCGATGATGCCGTTTTCCTTGGCGCTCGTCGAGGCCAAGCCTGCACCGGTCCCGGTTGCGCTGGCGAAGGAGCTGTCACGGTTGAACGCGTAGCCGACCTGGCCACCGACATAGACGCCCGTCCAGGTGAAGACCGGGATCGGCGGCGGGGGTGCGTACACCGGGGGAGCGCGACGCGACGGAAGATCGGCAGCAAAGGCGGTCCCGGCGAGAGCGACAACAGCCACTGTCGACAAGAGGATTTTATTGATCACAAGCTTTTCCTTTCAAAGAAGCAGCGACACCGTAGATAAACGAAAGACCCGGCTACGCAAACCTGAAAGGCTGACCCGAGCTCCGTGACGCCATTTAGCCGACGAGGTGTATCATAATCGTTACCGAAGCGTCGGCGCGGCGAATCAAACTGCTCTATTTGCTTTTACTGTTTCAAAAGCTTGTCATCAGACGAGCGTACCGAACAAATCGTAGCGATCGGAACGATTGATCTTGACTGTGACAATTTCGCCAGTGCGAATCGGGCGCCGGCCGGTGATGTGTACCTTGCCGTCGATTTCGGGCGCGTCGCCCTTGGTCCGTCCTTCACCGGCATCCCTGCCGCCCTGATCGACGATCACGGCAAGGCGCTGGCCGACCTTCGTGGCGAGCTTGCGCGCGCTGATGATTTGCTGGTGCTCCATGAAGCGGCGATAGCGGCTTTCCTGGATGTCC
>NZ_LMUU01000079.1:5704-16536 GCF_009765775.1 Beijerinckia sp. L45 | reverse complement strand
GAAAGCACCGACACGATCGAGCTGCGCCTCGCTCAGCCAGGCGAGAAGCTCTTCGAAATCGGCTTCGGTTTCGCCGGGGAAGCCGACGATGAAGGTCGAGCGCAAAGCGAGGGTCGGGCAGATCGCGCGCCACGCCTTGATGCGGTCGAGCATCTTGCTCTGATCGCCGGGGCGCTTCATTGCGCGCAGCACCGAGGCGCTCGCATGCTGGAACGGAATGTCGAGATAGGGGAGGACGATCCCATCGGCCATCAGCGGGATGATGTCGTCGACATGCGGGTAGGGATAGACGTAGTGCAGCCGAACCCAGGCGCCGAGCGATCCGAGCTCGCGGGCGAGATCCAGGAACTTGGTCTTGACGTCGCGGTCCTGGAAGCGGCTCGCGGCGTAGCGGACATCGACGCCATAGGCGCTGGTGTCCTGCGATATGACGAGCAGTTCCTTGACGCCGGCTTTCACCAGCTTTTCGGCTTCGCGCAGTACGTCGCCTGCGGGGCGTGAGACGAGGCGACCGCGCAGATGGGGAATGATGCAGAAAGAGCAGCTGTTGTTGCAGCCCTCAGAAATCTTCAGATAGGCGTAATGCCGCGGCGTCAGCTTGATGCCCTGATCGGGCACCAGCGACATCAGTGGATCATGCGGGGCAGGCGCCGCCTCGTGCACGGCGCGGACAACGCTCTCGTAGGCCTGCGGTCCCGATATCGCGAAGACGTTGGGATATTGCGCGGTGATGGCGCCGGGATCCGCACCCATGCAGCCGGTGACGATGACCTTGCCGTTGACGTCCAGCGCCTCGCCGATCGCGGCGAGCGATTCCGCCTTGGCGCTGTCGAGGAAACCGCAGGTGTTGACGATGACGAGATCGGCGCCGGCGTGGGTCTTCGTGAGCTCGTAGCCCTCCGAGCGCAGCTGCGTGATGATCCGCTCGCTGTCGACGAGCGCTTTGGGGCAGCCGAGCGAGACGAAGGAGATACGCGGCGCGACGGCGCCGGGCAGCGGAAGGACGGAAGCAGGAGAGGGGATGGACATTCAAATGCAGTGCCACGGGCGCGGTCGCCGCGCAACGCCGTAGCGCGGCGCGGCGCGGACAGGCGCTGCGCGTCGCGAACGAAAAAACCCGGCTCTCGCGAGCCGGGTTTTCTGAAGGATCAGGTTTGGGACGCCTCGGCAGAGCCGAGGCAAACCATTCAGTAGCGGGCGACGACCGGAGCCAGAACGGCCGGGGTGTCGAACTTGTAGCTGAAGCCGACCTGGGCGCGCTGTTCGGTCTCGTGGTGACGAACCGCCGAGAAGAACGCAGGCGAGAGATCGGTGAAGCTGCCGAAGTCGCTGTAGCGATATTCGGCGCGCAGCGACCAGTTGTTGGTGACGGCGTATTCCACGCCGCCGCCGACCGTCCAGCCGACCCGGGTGTGCGACAGGCTGTCGTTGCCGCCAAGGAAGGTGGTGTAATTGGTGCGGAAGTCGGCGAAGGCCGCGCCGCCTGTGGCGTAGAACAAGGCGCGGTCGACGGCGAAGCCGAGGCGGCCGCGGATCGAGCCCTGGATGTTGTTACGGATCACAGCCGCGTCGGGACCAGCCAACGCCACCGTGCGGCGGTAGTCGGAACCGTCCACGTCGCCTTCGACGCCGATCACGCCACCGGTGCCGAAGACGCCGCCGAACAGCGGCAGGGACTGCGTCGAGAAGTTGTAGCCGACGTGACCGCCGCCGATGATGCCATTCGGGCTCGACGAGAACGGGCCCGTCGCGACGATACCGGCGTTGTCACGACCGAAGCCGTAACCAACCTGGCCACCGATGTAGAAACCGGTCCACGAGAAGACGGGGATGGGCGGGGGCGCGTACACCGGGGGAGCCCGACGCGACGGAAGGTCGGCTGCGAAGGCCGTACCGGAGAGTGCGGCAAGCGCCACTGAAGACAGAAGAAGTTTACGAATCACGCTTGAGTTCCCTTCGGTGCGGAATGCGATGTCCGATAAATAACGGAATGAGCCTCCCCGACAATTACTAATCGCCCTCGGATGGGGTGCGGCGGGCTCTATCCCAGAGGGTGTGACCAAGAGGCCACGAAAACGTGTGCAGTTTGTCTGTTTTGACATCTTTGAGACCTGCGGTGGCGGGATTTTGGATCTTCAGACAAGCATTTTTACACCTCGCTGCTCTTGGCTTGACTGATGTTGCACTGCATTTGAGCGACCATGGGTCGAACCGGGATGGCCTCCAGGTATTGTCAACTGTCCGGTTCCGATCGGTGCAATGTCTGCCGAAGACCGGTTCGATCAGGACGACGCGTGCGTGATCTCTTGGGTGTCCATCGGCTCGAACGGGCCGTCATCTTCCCAACGCGCGGATCTGTCCTTAAACAGCCTCCACCACCCCTCAAGGAGTTCCTTCATGACCGTCAAGCCGTTCCGAATTCTGATTCTCATGCTCGGGCTTGCGACAACTGGCGTGATCGCCTCGACGGCGGCCGTCCGGGCGCAAGACGACGATGCGGAGAACTACACGATGGAGGAGGTTCAGGCCTGCTCGGGTGACGCGATGCGGTTCTGCCACGATGCCATGCCGGACGTTCACAAGATCGAGTCCTGCATGCAGGCGAAGAAGTCTCAGCTCAGCAAGGCATGCCAGGCGATGTTCAAGAAGTAAGGTCGGGCATTTCGACACGTTCTAGATTTCGGTCGCTTCGCGCGATCCTTTCGCCGCCGCCAGTGTTATGCTTGGCGGCGGTCGCATTTGACGACAGGCGGCGGTGAGAGTGGAGTTGCTGTGACCGATCGCGTGCCATCTGCCCTGGCTTGTGTTTGTCTCATGTGCTGCGGTTGCATGGTTGGACGCATTTAGATGCGTCAGCTGTTCGCACCGGGCGCCGATGCGATTTTTCGGCTGTCGCTCCTGGTCATCGGTGCCGGCGTCGTCGGCTTGTTTCTCGTCACCGCCGGCTTTTCCCGCTCGAGCTACGTCACCGGTGTCGGTGTGGCGCCGGATCAGCCGGCCCCCTTCAGCCACAAGCATCATTCCGGCGAGCTGGGGATCGACTGCCGCTATTGCCATCAGGGCGTGGAAAAGCTCGCGACCGCCGGCATCCCGCCGACCTGGACGTGCATGACCTGCCACTCGCAGATCTGGACCGGCGCCAGAATGCTGCAGCCGGTGCGCGACAGCCTCGCGCAGAACAGGCCGCTGGAGTGGACGCGGGTGAACAAGCTGCCATCCTACGTCTATTTCAATCATTCGATCCATATCGGCAAAGGCGTCGGCTGCTCCACCTGCCATGGCGAGATCACGGCGATGCAGCTTACCTCCCGCGCCAACGCCTTCGAGATGGGGTTTTGCGTGAATTGTCATCGCAACCCGCGACAGTTCGTGCGCCCGCAATCGGAGATTTTTGACATGACATGGGCGCCACCGGCGGATCAGGACAAGCGCGGCCCCATGCTCGTCGCGCAGTATCATATCGGCCGGCCGGACCGGCTGACCGACTGCTCGATCTGTCACCGCTGATGACCGCGCGGCACGATCCCCAGGCTGTCGATCTTGCAACGATCCGGGAAACGCTCGCGAGCGGGCAGGGCCCCACCTTCTGGCAGAGTTTCGATGCGGTAGCCCGGACCCCGGCATTCCGGCGCTTTCTCGAGCGGGAATATCCAGCCGCGGCGCATCTCGCCGCCGGGCCGGACCGGCGCGGTTTCTTCAAGTTGATGGCGGCCTCCTTCGCGATGGCAGGCCTTGCCGCCTGCGATGCCGGCGACGATGGGCGCGCCAAGGAGGTGGCCTATGTCCGGCAACCCGAAGGGCTGGAGCCGGGTGTGCCGCTGAGCTACGCGTCCACGACCGTCATCGACGGCTATGCCAACGGCGTGCTGGTGACGACGGTGAACGGGCGGCCGATCAAGATCGAGGGCAACCCCGACCATCCCTGGAGCCGCGGCGGCACCGACATTTTTGGCCAGGCCTCGGTGCTCGGCCTCTACGATCCCGCCCGCTCGCAGGCGGTACGCTATCTCAATCGCATTTCGACGTGGGACACGTTCCGCGCCGCGATGATCGGCCCGGTCGCCGCGCTGCGGGCCGACCAGGGCCGTGGCTTCCGGATCCTGACGGGACCCATCACGGGTCCGTCGCTGATCGCGCAGATCCAGGCTCTGCTGACGGATTTTCCGCAGGCGCGCTGGCACATGACGCCGCCGGTCTCGCAAGGGGGTCTCGCCGAAGCGTCGCAGACGCTCTTCGGCCGGCGGCTTGACACGCGCTGGCACTTTGACCGCGCTCGCGTGGTCGTCGCAATCGACGGCGATTTCCTCGATCCCGGTCCCCAGCAGGTCGGCCTGTCGCGGGCCTGGGTCGAGGCGCGCGACGCCAGCGCCGGCCCCCTGCTGACGCTGCACGCGCTCGCCGCGACGCCGACGCTGACGAGCGCCAAGGCGGACTATCATCTCGCCGCGGAGCCCCGCGACATTGCCGCGCTCGTCGACAGGCTCGCCGCCGCGGTCGACGCGCCGCCGACCGCCTCCGACGGCAGGACCGCGCAATGGATCGCCCGGGCCGCCACAGCATTGCGCGACGCCAAGGGCGCGGGCCTCGTCCTTGCCGGAGCGATGCAAAGTGCCGCCGTCCATGCGGCAGTGCATCGCCTCAACGCCGCGCTCGGCAATATCGGCACGACGGTGACCTTCACCGAGCCGGTGCTGCCGGACGCAGGCACGGTCGACGGCCTCGTTGACGCAATGGCCGCAGGCGACGTCTCGACGCTGCTGATGCTGGAGACCAACCCGGTCTACACCGCGCTGAGCGATATCGGCTTCGCCAATGCGCTGGCCAAGGTGACGACGAAGATCTACGCCGGCCTCTATGTCGACGAGACGGCGCTGCGCTGCGACTGGCATCTGCCGCTCACCCATCCGCTGGAATGCTGGGGCGACGCCCGCGCCGTCGACGGCACCGCGAGCCTGATCCAGCCGACGGTCAAGCCCTTCTACGACGGTCGCTCGGCAGCCGAAATTCTCTCTCTCCTGTTCGACGGCGAGGCGCGCGACGGCTTGGCGATCTTGCGGGCGCATTGGCAGGGTTCGCAGAATGCCGCGACCTATGAGCCGATCTGGCGCACGGCGCTGCTCGACGGGTTCTTGCCCGGCACCGCGTCGCCGGAGGTGTCGCCGCCCGCGCTCGCGCCCAAGTCGGCCGATGCGCCCGGCGCGCCGCTGGATCTGCGGCCGGACACGGTGACGCTGCTGTTTCGGCCGGACCCGACGATCTGGGATGGATCGCTGGCCGCCAGCGGCTGGCTGCAGGAGCTGCCGAAGCCGTTGACCAAGATCGTGTGGGAGAACGTCGTCGCGATCAGCCCGGCGCTGGCGCAGCAGCACCAGCTCGAAAACGGCGATGTCGTGGCCTTGGCGCTGGACGACCGGAGCCTCGACGTCCCCGTTTGGATCGTGCCCGGTCAGGCCGCGCGCACGATGACGCTGACGCTCGGCTACGGCCGCCGTGTCACCGACACGATCTTCGACGGCCTCGGCTACGACGCCAATGTCATGCGCGCCAGCCCCTCGCCCTGGCTGACGGACGGCGTGAGCCTGACGAAGACCGGCCGCAAGGCCGTGATCGCCACGACGCAAGACCATAATTCCATGGAGGGCCAAAACTTCATCCGCGTGGCGCGCGACGGCGACGCGCCACAGCGCCAGGGCGAAGGGGTGAGGCCGAGCCTCTATGGCGCCGCCGACAAGCCGAAGGACGAGCGCGCCTGGGGCATGGTGATCGACACCGATCGTTGCACCGGCTGCAACGCCTGCGTCGTCGCCTGCCAGAGCGAGAACAACATCGCCGTGGTGGGCAAGGAGCAGGTCGCGATGGGCCGCGGCATGCACTGGCTGCGCGTCGACCGCTACTATTCCTTGGCGAAGACGGACGGCAACGGGCTCGACGATCCCGATACCCATTTCCAACCCGTGCCCTGCATGCAGTGCGAGCTCGCGCCCTGCGAGGTCGGCTGCCCCGTCGAGGCGACGCTGCACGACAGCGAAGGCCTCAATCTGATGGTCTATAACCGCTGCGTCGGCACCCGTGCATGCTCCGGCTATTGCCCCTACAAGGTCCGGCGTTTCAACTACCTCGATTATTCCGGCGGCGTGGCGCCGTCGATCCAATCCGGTCGCAACCCCGACGTCAGCGTGCGTTCGCGCGGCGTGATGGAAAAATGCACCTACTGCGTCCAGCGCGTCGCCGAGGCGCGCATCACGGCGGACAAGGCGGGCGCGCCGATCAAGGACGGCACGGTGCAGACCGCTTGCCAGAGCGCCTGCCCGACGCGCGCCATCACCTTCGGCGATCTCGCCGACAGCGCGAGCGCCGTGGCCGCGAAACGCAACGACCCGCGCAATTACGATCTTTTGGGCGAACTGAACCTGCGCCCGCGCACGACCTATCTGGCCGAGCGCGCACCGCGTCTGCCGGCGAAGGAGGGCTAGATGATAAGTCCTTCTTCCACCCGACCAAAACCTTTGGTGTCAAGCATTATCGCCCCGGGCCAGACGTTTGAATCGATCGGCGGCACGATTGCGGACATCGCCTTCACCCATCCGATGCGCCGGCGCTGGTGGGTTGCCTTCGCCTTTTCGCTTGCCCTTGTCGGCGTGCTCGGCGCGGCGCTGCTCTGGCTGTTCATCGAAGGGGTCGGCGTCTGGGGCAACAACATCCCCGTCACCTGGGCGCTCGACATCGTCGCCTACGATTGGTGGATCGGCGTCGCGAGCGGCGGACTGCTCGTCTCCGCGCTGTTCCAGCTGCTCGGTGCGGAATGGCGCTCCGCGCTCAACCGCATCACCGAGACCGTATCCCTGATCGCCGCGGCGGCGGCGGCCGTGTATCCGATCATCCATCTTGGGCGGCCGTGGTTCTTCTACTGGAACCTGCCATATCCCAACACGCTGCTGCTGTGGCCGCAGGTCCGCAGTCCGCTGTTCTGGGATGCCGTCGACATTTTGAGCTTCCTCGTCGTCGCGCTGGCCTTCTGGTACATCGGGATGATCCCGGATTTCGCGACCTTGCGCGACCGGGCGATCGCGCGCATTGCGAAGAAAGACGACAAGGGTCTGCTGCGCGCGCAGCTCTACGGCATCGTCGCGCTCGGCTGGCGCGGCTCCGCCCTGCACTGGCACCGCTGGACGCAGGCCTACCGCATCATCGCGATGCTCGGTGTCGTGCTGGTGGTTTCGCTGCAAACCGGCGCGGCGGTGATGTTCGCCGGCTCCGTCGAGCCCGGCTGGCACGATACGCTGCTGCCGGTCGCCTATCTCTTCGCCGCCATCTTCAGCGGTGTCGCCTTCATCGCCGTCGCGACGGTGCTTTTGCGCGCGATCTTCGGCTTGAGCGCGCTGATCACGCCGCGCCATCTCGACGTGCTCGCCAAGCTGCTGCTCATTCTGGGCCTGCTCAACCTCTACTGCAACGCGACGGAGTTTTTCGCCACCGCGCTCGGCGGCGATGCCTACGACGCCGGCGTGATGCATCGCCGGATGGTCGGATCGCAGGCCTGGGCGTTCTGGACCATCGCTTTGGCCTCGCTGCTGCCTGTGCATCTGTTCTGGTTCGCCGCGATACGCCGCTCGTCGCTGGCGCTCTTCGTGGTCGGCCTGCTCGTGGCGCTCGGCCTCTTCGCCGACCACTTTATGGTCATCGTCGTCACGCTGCAGCACGACTTTCTGCCCTCCGCCGCCCATCCCTATACGACGAGCATCTGGGACATCGCGACCTTCATCGGGTCGATCGGCCTGTTCCTCGCGCTGATGCTGCTGGCGATGCGCTATCTGCCGCTGGTCTCGATTGTCGAGATGAAGCGCCTGGCGCAGTCTGTCCATGGGAGGCGCCCGTGAGCGCCAAACATGCCAGCCCGGCGCCGCTCTATGCGGTGAGCGCGGAGTTCGCCTCGCCCGAGGCCGTGCTGGCCGCCGCCCGCGCGCTCCGCGGCCAAAACCTCGGCCGGCTCGACATCCACTCGCCGGTTCCGCTCGACGGCGCGATCGAGGCGCTCGGTCTCGCGCCGCGCGCCATTCCGCAGATGATGGCGGTGGGGGCCTGCATCGTCGGCTTCGCCGCGATGATGGGACTGTGCATCTACGCCACCGCCTACGACTACGTGTTCAACATCGGCGGCCGCCCGCTGATCAGTTGGCCGGCCTTCATGGTGCCGAGCGTCTCCTTCGCGACTCTGCTCGGCGCCGCCGCGGTGTTTCTCAACATGACGTTCCTCAACCGGCTGCCGCTGCTCAACCATCCCGCGTTCAATATTCCGAATTTCGAGCGGGCGACGCAGGATCGCTTCTTTCTCACCGTCGAGCCGCGGCACGATGTTTTCGATCCCGTGGCCGTCGAGAGGGCCTTGGCGCGCCTGGCGCTCCGTGCGGTCGCCGTACATCGGGTGCCGCGATGAAGCGCGCGATGCTGATAGCCTGCGTGGCCTTGGCTGGCTGCGACCAGGCCAACATGGTGTCGCAAGGCAAGTCGCAGACCTGGGACAAGGACACGTTCCTGCCGCAGGACGCCGCAATGCAAACGCCGGTACCGGGCAGCGTGCCACGCGACCAGCCGAACCAGCCGGTTGGCCAGCCAACCAGCATGACACCCGCGCTTCTTGCGCGCGGCCACGAGCGCTACGACATTTTCTGCACGCCATGCCATGGGCTCGCCGGGCAGGGCGATGGCATGATCGTGCAGCGCGGGTTCCCGAAACCGCCGGCGTTCACGGACGACCGCCTGATGAGGGCCAAGGCACAGTATTTTTATGACGTGATCAGCACGGGCCGCGGCACGATGTACAGCTATGCCGAGCAGGTGCCGCCGGCGGACCTCTGGGCCATCGCCGCCTATATCCGAGCGCTGCAGGTGAGCCAACGCCCGACCTTCGCCGATCTGCCGACTGAGGATCAGGCCAAGCTGATGGATCCGGCAAAATGAGCCGCGTCATCCTCATCGGTTTTGGTGTCGGCGTGGTGGCGCTCGGCCTTGCCGCGCTGCTCGGCGGCGCGGGCACTGACCTCGCGCGGTCCGGCCTTGCGGCATGGCTCGTCGTGATGGCGCTACCGCTCGGCGCCTTGCCGGTGCTGATGCTGCTTGAGCTCGCAGGCCTCGATGCGATGCCGGGAACGGCGGCGCTGCGTGGGCTGCTGGCGATCCTGCCGCTCGCCGCGCTCCTGGGGGCGGTCGGCCTGGGCTATGAGGCGTTTGCGCCCGGGCAAGGCTTTGCGGCTCTCTATGGCTGGAGCGACGTATCTGGCGGGTTTGCCGCGCGCTGGTTCACGCCGGGCTGGTTTGGGGCCCGCACAATTCTTTACCTGGTGATCTGGGTCTCTCTTGCCGTCGTCTTCATGACGCCTGCAGCGCGGCCCTGGGCACGACGGCGGATGATCGCGGCGTGGGGGCTTGCCCTGCATCTCGTCATCGGCACGCTGGCGGCGATCGACTGGACGCTATCCCTCGATCTCGGCCCCAACGCGTCCGTCTTCGGACTTCTGCTGATGACGCTGCAATGCGCTTTTGCGCTGACCGTCGCGCTTCTGGTGGCGGCGGGCGGGTCGACCCGCCCGCTGCGCTTGATGACGCTCACTGCGGTCGCAACCGCAGCATTCCTGCAGTTCGAGCAGTATCTGGTGGTCTGGTCGGCCAACCTGCCGCGCGAGATCGTGTGGTACCAGCATCGCCTCGGCGGTCTCGGCTCTGTCCTGTTCATCGCCGCGCCAATCATTCTGATCGTGGCCGGAGTGGTGTTGGTGCCAACGGGACTCGCCGCCCGGCGCTGGCCGCTGCTCGCCGCGGCTGGTCTGCTTGCTCTGCTCGAAATCGCCGACCTGCTGTTGCTGGTCACGCCGGCATGGCGGGGGACCTTCAGCGTGTCCGCTCTCGATCTTCTGGCGCTCATCGGTGTCGCGGGCGTCCTTGGCGCCGGTGCGCTGCTCATCTCGCGACGCGTGCCGGAGGCCCGGCATGGTTGAGCGGCGCACAGCCTCACGCGGCCTGCGTTGGGCCGCCGCCGCTGCGGTTCTGGCGGCGGGCGGTGTCACCCTGTTCGAGCGGCTGCGTATTCGCCACAGCGGCAAGCCCGTTCAACTGGCGACGGGTCGCGGGCGGCCGCTCGATCCGCCGAGCGCGATGGCGTTGGCGCACGGCTACGAGACCGTCGATACCAACGTCCGGGCGCTGGTCATCATCATCGCGGTCTCCGTGGCGCTGATCATCGGCGGCCTCGCCGGTGTCTTCACCCTCTATGCTTCCTTCGCCCGGCAGGACCGCGCGAGTGCCCAGAGGATGACGGCCGAGCAGAAGGCGACGATCATCCCGCCCGAGCCGCATCTCCAGTCCAACCCCTACCGTGATCTCAACGCCGCGCTCATGGAGCAGACCCAGGTGCTCACGACCTACGGCTGGGCGGATGCCGACCACAAACAGCCGCGTATCCCGATCGATCGGGCGATGGCGCTCGTCGCCGGCAAGCCGTTGGACGGCCAACCGTTGGCCAAGCAACCCGTTGGAGCCGCGCCATGAACGGCGAGACCAATGCCCTGGCGATCTGGCCGCAATCGGCCTCCGCGGCGGCGGGGCAGGCGGATTATCTCATCCTCGCCTTCACCGTCGTCACGCTGCTGCTGACGGTGCCGATCTTCGTCTCCATCACCTATTTCGCCTTCAAGTACCGGGCGGGGCGCAAGGCCAATCGCAAGACGTCGGACAACCGCAGCGTCGCCATCGAGCTCTCGTGGATGCTGATCCCGTTCGCGCTGACGCTCGTCTTCTTCGTCTGGGGCGCGTACTTGTTCGCGCAACAGAAGAACGCG
>NZ_LMUU01000079.1:0-5647 GCF_009765775.1 Beijerinckia sp. L45 | reverse complement strand
ATCCCGGCGGCCAGTCCGAGATCAACGATCTTCACGTCCCGCTCGGCCAGCCCGTGGTCATCCGGATGATCTCGCAGGACGTGATCCACGCGCTCTATATCCCGGCGCTGCGCATCCAGATGGATACGATCCCCGGGCGCTACACCGAGATGTGGTTCAAAGCCGACAAGGCCGGCAGCTTTCATCTGTTCTGTTCGGAATATTGCGGCACCGACCATTCCGAAATGGATGGGACCCTGACGATCATGCAGCCGGCCGACTATCAGACATGGCTGACCCATGCGGCGTCGAGCCAGACGCTGGTGTCGGCGGGCGAGACGGTGTTCCAGTCCTACGGTTGCTCGGCGTGCCATCGCGCCAATTCCACCGTCAAGGCCCCGTCGCTTGCCGGCCTCTATGGCAAGCCGGTGCCGCTCGAAGGCGGCGGCACGGTGATCGCCGACGACAGCTACATCCGTGACAAAATCCTCAATCCCGACGCCCAAAAAATCGCCGGCTACAAGCAGACCATGCCGTCCTACGAGGGCAAGATCCCCGAGGACGACCTGATTCGTCTCGTCGCCTATATCAAGGCCAGCAAGGACTCCGCTCATGACTGATGTCGCGATGCGCGAACGCACGCCGCCCCCGGCGACGCTCGATAGGCCGCTGGATTACCTGCATGACGCCCACACCTTGCGCTCGTGGCTGTTCACCATCGACCACAAGCGCATCGGCATCCTCTACCTCATCGCGATCACCGCCTTCTTCATCATCGGCGCGGTCGCGGCGGGGCTGGTGCGCCTCGCGCTGGTCGTCCCCGACGGGCAGATCTTTACCAACGATACCTACAACAAGCTGTTCACCATCCATGGCGTCGTCATGGTGTGGTTCTTCCTCATCCCGTCGATCCCCGCCACCTTCGGCAATTTTCTGCTGCCGCTGATGATCGGCGCGAAGGACCTCGCCTTTCCCCGGCTCAATCTGTTGAGCTGGTACGTCTTCATGACCGGCGCTGTGTTCACGCTGGCGACGGTGGTGATCGGCGGCGTCGATACCGGCTGGACCTTCTACGCGCCGCTGTCGACGACGTTTTCCAACACCTGGGTCGTGCCGGCGCTGATCGGCGTCATCGTCGTGGGCTTCTCCTCCATTCTCACCGGCCTCAACTTCGTTGTCACCGTGCACACGATGCGCGCGCCCGGCATGCATTGGTTCCGCATGCCGATCTTCGTCTGGACGATGTATGCCACCAGCCTGATCTTCCTGCTGGCGACGCCGGTCATCACCATGGCCTTGATCCTGCTGGTGATGGAGCGCGCCTTCGGCATCGGCGTGTTCGATCCCGCGCTCGGCGGCGATCCCGTGCTGTTCGAGCACCTGTTCTGGTTCTACTCGCATCCGGCCGTCTACATCATGGTGCTGCCGGGCATGGGCGTCATCAGCGAAATCATTCCGGCTTTCGCGCAGAAGAAGATCTTCGGCTACAAGTTCATCTGCTACGCGACGATCGGTTTGGCCTCCATCACCTTCTTCGTGTGGGGCCACCACATGTTCGTCAACGGCCAGAGCGAATATGCGAGCCTTGCCTTCTCGTTTCTCAGCTTCGCCGTCGCCGTGCCTTCGGCGGTCAAAGTCTATAACTGGACGGCGACGATCCACAAAGGCGACATCCATCTCGACACGCCGATGCTCTATGCCATGGGTTACATCGGATTGTTTGTGCTCGGTGGTCTCACCGGCCTGTTCCTCGCGACGCTGGCGATCGACGAGCATATCCACGACACCTATTTCGTGGTGGCGCATTTCCACTACATCATGGTCGGCGGCACGATGCTGGCGTTTCTCGGCGGCCTGCATTTCTGGTGGCCGAAATTCACCGGACGCATGTATCCGGAAGTGTGGGGGCGGATCTCGGCGCTGCTGATTTTTTTGGGCTTCAACGTCACCTTCTTCCCGCAGTTCATCCTCGGCTATCTCGGCATGCCGCGGCGCTACCACGTCTATCCCCACGAATTCCAGCTGTTGAACATCCTGTCGTCGGCGGGCTCGACGATCCTTGCCGTCGGCTACATCTTCCCGATGATCTATCTCCTGTGGTCGCTGTGGTTCGGCAAACGAGCGCCGTCCGATCCGTGGAACGCCAAGGGACTGGAGTGGACGACAAGTTCGCCGCCGCCGAAGCATAATTTCATCGTGCCGCCGATCGTCGATTTCGAGCCCTACGATTATCCGGTCAAGGCGGGCGAAAGTGTCTGACCGCGCCGCGATCGGCGTCGAACTGGCCGAGCAGTTCACCGACGTCGCGCAGCAGCGCCGCGCGGCGACGCTCGGCATGTGGTCGTGGCTGCTGACGGAACTGCTGCTGTTCGCCGCGCTGTTCCTCATCGCGCTGGTGCTGCGCATCCTGCATCCGGACTCGGTGCGTGAGGCCGCGCATCATCTGAAATTCTGGATCGGGGCGACCAACACCGCCGTGCTGATCTGCTCGAGCCTCACCATGTCCGGCGCCATCGTCACCTCGCGCCTGGGCTGGCAGCGCGCGATGGTCCGCTGCATGCTCGCGACGGCGGCGCTAGGCTCGCTGTTCCTGGTGTTCAAGGGCTACGAGTACTACCAGGATTACATCGAGCACATGACGCCGTTTTTGGCATGGCGGCCCTACGAACTCTCCGGCGACCGGGCCTCGCAGCTCTACGTCTCGTTGTACTACGTCGCGACGGCGCTACACGCGTTTCACCTCACGACTGGCGTCGCCATCCTGCTCGGCCTCGCGTGGCAAGCCCGCGCGAACGGCTATTTGCAGCGGCACCAAAATCGCATCGAGATCTACGGCCTCTACTGGCACTTCATCGATCTGATGTGGATCATGGTGTTCACCATCATTTATGTGATGAACCGATGATGACCCCTGCGGAAAAGCGCGAGCTCTGGCGGCACATGCGCGAACCGGCCATCACCTTCGCCGTGCTGCTGGCGTTTCTCGCGATCAACGTGACGATCGGTTGGCTGCAACCGTTTCCAGCGGTCTGGGCGGTCGAAGGTGCGATCATGGTTTTGATGATCGCGACGGTTCTCTTGTTCTCGATGGAGGTCATCGAAGAGCCGGCCCTGATCAAATTCTTTTCGATCCTTGGGTTCGTTTGGGTCGCGATTTTGTTCGGCATGACGATGATCGACTACGTCACGCGGTGACGGTCCCGGCATCGGCGCTGCACGTGGCGGCCGGACGATTACGATCGTAGCCAATTCGTCTGTCCGGACATAGGGCCGTAGCGCGCTCTGTTCATCCTGTTGCCATCGGAAGATCGGCAAAGGAGACGGAGCCCATGAATCCTTTTCAAACCTTGCAGCAGCAGGCTGCGGCGCGCCCTCAGAGCATCGCCTTTATTTTCGGCGACGAGATCTGGACCTACAGGCGCTTGGCCGGCGAGGTTGATCGCCTCGCCAGCGGTCTGAATCAGCGTCGTATCCGACGAGGCGATCGTGTCGCACTCCATATGTTCAACAGGCCCGAAATGATCGTGGCCTATTATGCCTGCTTTCAGGTCGGCGCGATTGCCGCGCCGCTGCGGACGGCATTCACCGCCGCGGAACTCGCGCCACTCATGCGACGGCTGCAGCCGGTTCTCTACATCGGCGAGGCGGCGCTCTACCCGAATGTGGCCGGGCTCGATGAGTCCGTCTTGAAATTCTGTGACCGCTTCATCGTCGACGCGGGGATCGATGACCATCGCGTAACGTCGTGGCACGCGTTGTTGGACGATTTCGGCATCGCGCGCCCTTCAGTTGCGCCCCATGATCATGCACCCGCAGTCCTGATCAACACGTCCGGGACGACGGGAACTCCCAAGTTCGTCGTTCACACAGCGGCGACACTCGCTGAGAGCATACGCCTCATGGGGTCGTGGGACTTCGGCGAGAACGAGGTCGGGGTTCTGCCTCTTGCGATGGCTCATGTATCGGGCCTTGCCAGCGCCCTATTCTATGTCGCTCAAGGCGCAAAGTTCGTCCTGCTGAGGAGCTTCGATGCCGATGCCGTATTGGATGCGATGGAGCGGCATCGTTGCACGTGGTTCATCGGGTTTCCGGCAATGATGTCGGCCCTGTTGGACCATCAGCGCGCGTGGCCCCGCAACCTGCAGTCTCTCCGCTTTTGCGGAACGGGCGGCGACGTCTGTCCCGTTCCGCTCCAGGAGCAGTTTCCCAAAATCTTCGGGGTTCCGTTGCGATCGTTTTGGGCGGCAACGGAAGCCGTGGGCTCTCTGACCTACGGCTTGTCGATCGGGCCAGTGTCGCGTGTGTCGACGGGACAGGAGTTTCGTCTCGTCGATGACGCCGGGGTCGATGTGCCGCGTGGTGACACGGGCGAACTTCTCGTGCGCGGGGCGCATGTGACCCCCGGATATTGGAACGAGCCCGCCGCGACCGCCACCACGTTCAAGGATGGTTGGTATCACACCGGTGATCTGATGTACCGCGGCGATGGGGACGAGCTCTGGTTCGTCGGCCGCAAGAAAGATCTGATCATCCGCGGGGGCACCAATATATCGCCCATCGAGATCGAACGCGTCCTCGTGGCGTCGCATCCCTCGATCCGTGAAGCCGCGGTGGTTGGCATTCCTGACGACGTGCTTGGCCAGCGCGTGTTTGGGTTCGTCCGTCTTGCGGACGGCGCAAAAAGCCCGGCCTTCTCGGACGTTCTCGCGGAATGTTCAACGAAGCTGGCGCGTTACAAAGTCCCCGAGGGATTGAAAATCGTGGACGAGTTTCCGCGCAATGCACTCAGCAAGGTCGATCGAAGCAGGCTGCTGTCCCTGGTCCCGGACTTCCACCTGAGCCCCTATCAGATGGCCTGAACCCGGGCCCTGAAAGGGCGGCGCTTGAGCACGGTCGTTGCGCCGCCATTTGTTTGAGCGAGACGTCAGATGTCTTGGCGCGCCTCAGAGCGATCTGAAGTGCGCCATTGCATGTTAAGCCCGTGATACGGTTGGCGCGCCACGTGGCGAGCGCGCTACCCCTCGCCCGCGCCGCGCTGTTCCAGGTTGCGATAATAGCCCGAAATCTTGTCGAACCACTCGTGGCGCGCCTGCAGATGTGCCATGCCGCTGCCGCGCTCCGGCAGTTTCAGCGTCGACAGCAGTTCTTCGATCTCGCGCCGTGCCGATTGTTGGGAGGCCGACAAACTGCCCGTGCGCATCGCCTCCTCGATCGGATCGAGCGCGGTCAAACCAATCGGGAACAACTCGCGAAAAATGACGCGGTCGTGCAGGCCTTCGGCGGCCCGAAACTTCAGTTCGTAAGCCATCTTGCCGAGGGTAATGGAAATCTGCTTGGCGTTGTTGGACTGCAGCGAGGCAATGCGGTTGCGCACCAGCACCCAGTCGATGATGCCCTGGTCGACGAGATGGCGCTTGCGCCGCGCCTCGATGACGAGATCGGCGTAATGCGCCACTGCGCCGCGTCGCGTCTTGTCGTGGTGGACGCGGGAAAACACGTCGACGTCGATGTAGGAATCGTTGACCGGCGACACCAGAGTGTCGGCGAGCGAATGCGCGAGCCGCATCAGGTAGGAATCGCTCGCCGGCGTGTCGATCACCACGAATTCATAGGCGTGCTCGACCTGGCTGATCGCTTCGGCGAAGGCGCCGAACTCGACCGTCTCGTT
>NZ_LMUU01000078.1:10249-41005 GCF_009765775.1 Beijerinckia sp. L45 | reverse complement strand
CTGTGCTCACCATCCTTGAAGCGGCCGCTGTCTCCCGGCGACGAGGTCATTACCTGCGCCACGGGCTTTCCGACGACCGTCAATCCGCTGCTGCAGAACCAGCTTGTGCCGGTTTTCATCGACGTCGATATCCCGACGTACAACATTCGGGCCGACCGGATCGAGGACGCCATCACGCCGAAGACGCGCGCCATCATGGTCGCGCATACGCTCGGCAACCCGTTCGATCTCGCGACGGTGATGGACGTCGCCAAGCGGCATGATCTCTATGTCGTCGAAGACACCTGCGACGCCCTCGGCGCAACCTACGACGGCAAGATGGTCGGCACCTTCGGCGACATCGGGACGCTAAGCTTCTATCCGGCTCACCATATTACCATGGGGGAGGGCGGCGCCGTCTTCACCGGCAATAGTCATATAAAGCGTGCGCTTGAATCAATCCGGGACTGGGGCCGCGATTGCTGGTGCGAGCCGGGCAAGGACAACACCTGCGGCAAGCGCTTCGACTGGACGCTCGGCGACCTCCCTGCGGGCTACGACCACAAATATACCTATTCGAACATCGGCTATAATCTGAAGATCACCGACATGCAGGCCGCCGTCGGGCTTGCCCAGATGGATCGCCTCGACGGCTTCATCGCCGATCGTCGGGCGAATTTCGCCTATCTGTCGGAGCACCTCGCTGACCTGCAGCATGCGCTGATCCTGCCGCAGGCGACGCCGAGCTCCAACCCGTCGTGGTTCGGCTTTCCAATCACGGTCAGCGAAAATGCGCCGTTTACCCGCGACGCGCTGACCCGGCATCTCGAGGACCACAAGATCGCGACGCGCCTCGTGTTCGCCGGGAACCTGGTTCGGCAGCCCTACATGAAGCACCAAAAATTTCGGGTGCATGGCGACCTGCAGACGAGCGACCGCGTGATGACGTCGTCGTTCTGGATCGGCGTCTATCCGGGCCTTGGGCGCGATCGCCTCGCCTACATCGTTGAAACCATACGCAAGTTCGTGCGCCGCTAGCTGAATGTTGTTGCTTCTTTGTTCCTGGCCTATCCTGCGATGAGTCGGATGCGGGGACGATAAGTGACGAGGATCGGCAAACCGGGACATCGACGCGGCACGCGGCATCGGTCGTTCGCGTCGCGGCCCCCGCAGCGATGAGCGCCGCCTATCTCGATAAGCTCAATCCCGAACAGCGCCGCGCCGTCGAACACGGGGTCGCGCCGGGCCGCTGCGTGCCCGGTGCGCCGCTGCTGGTCATCGCCGGCGCCGGGTCGGGCAAGACGAACACGCTGGCCCACCGGGTCGCGCACCTCATCGTCAACGGCGCCGATCCACGGCGAATCCTGCTGATGACGTTCTCGCGGCGCGCGGCGACGGAAATGGCACGGCGCGTCGCGCGCATCGCCGGCGAAATCATGGGTCACAACGCCAGCATCATGACCGAGGCGCTGACCTGGGCCGGGACGTTCCACGGCATCGGCGCCCGCCTTCTCCGTGAGCATGCCGCGCAGATCGGTCTCGATCCGGCCTTCACGATCCATGATCGCGACGATTCCGCCGACCTGATGAACCTGGTCCGCCACGAGCTCGGCTTGTCGAAAACCGAAAGCCGGTTCCCGACCAAAGGAACGTGCCTCGCGATCTACTCGCGGAGCGTCAATGCGGAGCTGCCGATCGAAGTCGTTCTCGGCGCCGCTTTCCCGTGGTGTTCGGCCTGGGCGGTGCAATTGCAAGCCCTGTTCGCCGGGTATGTCGAAGCGAAACAGCGCCAGAACGTCCTCGATTACGACGACCTTCTCCTCTATTGGGCGCAGACTGTCGCGGATGCCTCTCTAGCTGCCGAGATCGGCGGGCGCTTCGACCACGTCCTCGTCGACGAATACCAGGACACCAATCGGCTCCAGGCCTCGATCCTCCTCGCCCTGAAACCGGACGGCCGGGGCCTTACCGTCGTCGGCGACGACGCGCAGTCGATCTATTCCTTCCGCGCCGCCACCGTACGCAACATCCTCGACTTTCCCGGCCACTTCAGTCCCGCGGCCGAGATCGTGACGCTGGATCGCAACTACCGCTCGACGCAGCCGATCCTCGCTGCCGCCAACGGCGTCATTGGGCTCGCCGCCGAGCGCTTCACCAAGCACCTCTGGACCGACCGCGTCGCATCGGAGCGCCCGCAGATCGTCGCCGTGCGCGACGAGGCCGACCAGGCACGCTACGTCGTCGAGCGCGTGCTAGAGGCCCGCGAGTGCGGCACGGCCCTGAAGCAGCAGGCCGTGCTATTTCGCACCTCGCACCACAGCGGTCCGCTGGAAGTCGAGCTGGTTCGCCGCAACATCCCCTTCGTAAAATTCGGCGGCCTAAAATTTCTCGACGCCTCGCATGTGAAGGACATGCTGGCGCTGCTGCGTTTCGTCGAGAACCCGCGCGATCGCGTCGCCGGGTTTCGGCTCCTTCTGCTGATGCCGGGCGTGGGACCCACATCGGCACGGCGGGTTCTGGATCATATGGCGCAAGCGGCGGACCCGATCGGTGCCTTGACCGCAATGCCCGCGCCGCCACGCGCCAGCGACGCCTGGGCTGCCTTCGTTGCGACGATCGACCAGCTTCATGCCGGTCGCGCCGGGTGGCCGGCGGAGCTGGAGTGTGCCCGCTTGTGGTACGAACCGCATCTCGACCGCATTCACGAGGATGGCGGCACGCGGCGCGCCGACCTCGTGCAGCTCGAACAGATCGCCAGCGGCTATCGCTCCCGGGAGCGGTTTCTCACGGAGATGACGCTCGATCCGCCGGACGCCACGAGCGACCAGGCCGGCGTGCCGCTCCGCGACGAGGATTATCTGATCCTCTCCACCATCCATTCCGCGAAGGGCCAGGAGTGGAAGGCGGTGTTCGTGCTGAACACGGTCGATGGCTGCATTCCGTCTGATCTCGCCACCGGCACGCCGGCCGAGATCGAGGAGGAGCGCCGCCTGCTCTATGTCGCGATGACCCGCGCCAAGGACGACCTGCATCTCGTAACGCCGCAACAGTTCTTCGTCCACAATCAGCCGGCGCGCGGCGACCGCCACGTCTACGCCTCGCGCACCCGGTTCATTCCCAACACGCTGCTCCCGCTGTTCGAGCGGACGACATGGCCGATCGTGGTGCCCGAGGCGGCGACGGTGCGGCCCAGCCAGAGCGTCCGCGTCGACATCGCTGCGCGGATGCGGGAGATGTGGCGGCAGGTCTGAGGGCTCAAAGAGGGATGGCTGCGGGCCGATCGGCAGAGCAGGCAGCGCCAGGATGGCGTGCCATGATGCGAGCATGACCAGAATATCCGACAGTCTCCGTCACGCCTTCGAAGACGCTCCCGAGCCGTTGCGCAAGCTAGCAGGTAAGTGCGCGGAGTCACGCGACAAGATGGTCGTCGAACTCGAGCGAAAAGGTTACGCCGCCCGCGGTAAAAGCGATCTCGAGATCGAAGAGATAATCAAAAAGCCGCCGTCCAAGAAGCACTGAGCAGGCGGCTAACCGCCCGGCGCCCAGGTCCAGGCGAGGTCGGCAACCCTGATCGGCGCCGGGATGAGCTTGATCCGCGCGAAACGGTCGGCGACGCCCTGTTGACGCTGCAAAATGGTCTCCGACACCGGGACGACATCGAACTCGGTTCGCGCAATGGCCAGCGTCTCGGCGTCGATCGCCACACCGGTCGCGGCCGCGAACAGGCGCGTCGCCTCGTCGCGATGCGACCGCGCGTAAAGCGCCGCAGCCGCCATCTCGCTGTTGATGCCCGCCACGACATGCGGGTAGGTGATGCAGAAATCGCGGTGCGCGAGGAAGAAGGCGTTCTGCTCGTCGACACCGGCCTCGAGCGGGAGGTGTCGGGCTTTGCGCGTGACCTCCGCGATGGCGAGAAACGGATCCCAGATCGACCACGCATCGATCGCGCCGGTCGCGAAGGCCGACGCGGCGTCCGCGGGGACGAGATAGACCGGTTTGATATCGTTGTAAGAGAGGTGGACGCTGTCCAGCGCCGCCACCAGGAGATCGTGAGCGCTGGACCCCTTGGCGACGCCGACCGTCTTGCCTTTGAGGTCGCGCAGACTCCTCAGACTGGAGTCCTGCGGGACGACGATTGCAACATTGCCGCCGTGCGCTGGCTGGACCGCGACATAGAGAATCGGCGCCCGCGCCGCCTGGGCGAAGATCGGCGGGGCATTGCCGGTATAGCCGTAGTCGAGCCGCCCCGCGCCAAGGGCTTCGAGCAGCGGCGGGCCGTAGGCGAACTCGACCCACCGCACGGCGACGCTTGCGTCGAAGCGTGCCTCAAGCAGCTTTTGCTGCTTGGCGATCGCGAGCAGGCTGCTTTTTTGATAGCCAATCCGGATTTCCGACGGTAGGTCGGCCGGCCTGTCATTCGGTCGGCTCAAGGCCTGACGCGCGAACGGGACGGCTGCCAAGGCGCCGGATGCGCCGGCAAGCGTGAGGAGATCACGGCGGTTCATGGATCGACCTTCGGGGGTAGCGAGCGACGAGACAAAACTAGCAGTATTGGGAAAGAAAATGCTGCTGTATTGCGACGCATTTGCAGCAACGAATACCCTTTATCTGTTTCTCCAAGATCGTTTCTTGCGGCATCTCAAGCGAGCGGCGCCGCGCACGGTGAAAGTGCTGACGCCAAGAATCGACGGTCTGGCTGCCGATCTGCTTCGGTCCTTCCCGCAACCCGCATGGGACAACGGCCTTCAGTCTCGGCTTTGCTTTGCGGCTGTGGAATACCCGCTATGCTCGTGGCGCGGAACGGGCCGCGGAGCTCTGAAAATCTTGGGCGTTTCGAAGCTCCGTTACGTCAGCCTGATGCGTATTGCCTCGGGAAATGGCGCCCGCGTTTGCCGGCTGCGCGGAAGCCGAGAATAGCTCGGGTGGCATCATGTCCCATGAAATCATAGGCTTCGTGCCGGGAACGCTTCCCGAACGTTGGGCCTAGAACCACGAGCTTCGCGAAAAACCGTGCGGGAAATATGCCCACAGTAATCTGCGATGACTGCAGAAACGAACTGGAACAGATGGGGCGCTATTGTCAGGCAATTCACACAATGTCGCGAGCGGGGCCGTGTTCGGCTTTAATTTAAGTCTGTTCCGTATAAGACAAATGGTGCCCCTGCCGAGTAGAGGGCAAATCCATAGCGTCAGCATAAGCATCGCGGTACACGCCGCGTGCTCGGAAACAAAATCAGGTCCATGACAGCTATCGTCAGAATTGCACTTTCGCGACCCTACACCTTCGTGGTGATGGCCATCTTGATCATGATCTTCGGGGTGTTGTCGGCGGTGCGTACGCCGACGGACATCTTTCCAAACATCGGCATCCCGGTCATCAGCGTCGTTTGGGGTTACACCGGCCTGCCGCCGGAGGACATGTCCGGGCGCATCGTCAGCGTTTACGAGCGCGTCCTGTCGACGACCGTCAACGACATCGAGCACGTCGAGTCGCAGTCGCTACCGGGCTTTGGCATCGTAAAAATCTATTTCCAGACCAACGTCGACATCAACGCTGCGCAAGCGCAGGTCACCTCGATTTCGCAGACCATCCTGAAGCAGCTTCCGGCCGGCGTCACGCCGCCGCTCATGCTCGTCTATAATGCGTCGAGCGTGCCGATCATTCAGCTCGCGCTGTCGAGCAACTCGCTGTCCCAGACGGCCTTGAACGACATCGCCCAGAACTTCGTGCGGCCGGCGCTCGCCACGGTTCCTGGCGCCCAGTTGCCTTACGCTTTCGGTGGCATGGCGCGGCAGGTCCAGATCGATCTCGACCAGAAAGCTTTGCAGGCCCACGGTCTGTCTGCGAACGATGTCGGCGCGGCGCTGGCGCGGCAGAGCCAGATCACGCCTGTCGGAACACAGAAGATCGGCGCCTACGAATACACCGTTGATCTCAACGATTCGCCGAAGGCCCTGCAGGAATTCAACAATCTGCCCGTCAAGGTCGTCAACGGCGCCGTCGTCTTCATGCGTGACGTCGCCTTCGTCCACGACGGTTCGCCGCCGCAGACCAACGTCGTGCAGATGGAGGGCAAGAAGGGCGTGTTGATGTCGATCCTCAAGATCGGCTCCGCCTCGACGCTCGATATCATCGCGGGCGTCAAGGCGCGTCTACCGGCGATCCAGGCGACGCTGCCGCCCGGCGTCGACTTGAAATATGTCGGCGACCAATCCGGCTTCGTTCAGGCGTCCGTAACGGCCGTGGTCCGCGAAGGCATCATCGCCGCGACCCTCACCGGCATCATGATCCTCGTCTTCCTCGGCAGCTGGCGCTCGACCCTGATCATCACCGTGTCGATCCCGTTGGCGGTGCTGAGCTCGCTCGCGATGCTGTCCATTCTCGGACAGACGATCAACGTGATGACCCTCGGTGGCCTTGCGCTTGCGGTCGGAATCCTCGTCGACGATGCCACCGTGACGATCGAGAACATCAACCGTCACATGGAAGAGCTGGGCGAGGACATCCTCACCGCGATCACCCAGGGCGCGCAGGAAATCATGCCGCCGGCGACGATTGCGCTGTTCTGCATCTGCATCGCCTTCGTCCCGCTGCTCTCGCTCGGCGGTGTCGCCGGCTATCTGTTCCGCCCGTTGGCGATGGCCGTCGTCTTCGCAATGATCGCGTCCTACATTCTGACCTACACCCTCGTGCCGACGATGGCGCACTTCCTGTTGCGCGGTCAGCACGTGCACGGTCACGACGCCCGCGACGTTCCCCGCAAGCTGAGCATTTTCGGTCGGTTCCAGCGCGGCTTCGAGCATTATTTCGAGAAATTCCGGCAGGGCTACATGAGCTTGCTGCGGCTGGCGCTGTATAACCGCTTCAAGTTTGCCGCCGGCTTCCTCGGCGTTGCTTTGCTGTCGCTCGGCCTGGTCCCGTTCCTCGGCCAAGACTTCTTTCCCACGATCGATGCCGGCGCGATCAAGATCCATATGCGTGCCCCGACGGGCACCCGCATCGAGCAGACGACGCTGCTGACGACACAGGTCGAGAGCACGATCCGCACGATCATCCCGCCGTCGCGGCTGACGAGCATCGTCGACAATATCGGCCTGCCGATCTCAGGCATCAACGTCGCGTATGGCAACACCGGGACGATCGGCGTGTTCGACGCGGACATCCTCCTGACCTTGAGCGAAGGGCGGACGGAGACGGACGTCTTCGTCAAGACGCTGCGTGAGCGGCTGCCGAAGGCGTTCCCCGGCACGACGTTCTCCTTTCCGCCCGCCGACATCGTGACCCAGATCCTGAACTTCGGATCGCCGGCGCCGCTCGACGTTCAGATTTCCGGCATCAGCCTTGCCGACAGCCGAAGCGTTGCCAATAAGCTGCTGGCGAAGATCCGCCATGTCCCGGGTGTCGCCGATCCACGCATCCAGGAGCAGTTCCAGAACCCGGGCCTGAAGGTCGATTTCAACCGCGAACTGGCTGGTGTCGTCGGGCTGACCGAAAACGATGCCTCGACGAGCATCCAGTCGACCCTGTCGGGCACGACGCAGACGGCGCCCACCTATTGGCTGAGCCCCGCCAACGGGGTGTCCTACCCCGTCTCGGTGCAGCTGCCGCAATATTCCATCGACACGCTGGGCGATCTCGAGAACCTGCCGCTGAATGCCGCCAATTCGACGCAGCTCCTCGGCGGTCTCGCGACCTTCGCCCCGGAGCCCCTCAACGCGATCGTGTCGCACTACAACATCCGGCCGACGGTCAATATCTTTGCGACGACGCAGGATCGCGATCTCGGCAGCGTGGTCGCCAGCATCCAGAAGATCATCGACGATGCGCATGACACACTGCCGAAAGGGACGACGGTGACCATTCGCGGGCAGGCTGTCACGATGGCGAATGCCTATCAGCAGCTGTTCGTCGGTCTGGCCTTCTCGATCGTCCTGATCTTCCTTCTGATCGTCGTGAACTTTCAGTCCTGGCTCGATCCGTTCGTCATCATTCTTGCCTTGCCGGCGGCGCTGGCCGGCATCGTCTGGATGCTGTTCATCACGAACACGCATCTGTCGGTGCCCGCTCTGACCGGCGCGATCATGTGCATGGGCGTCGCCACGGCCAACAGCATCCTGGTCGTCAGCTTCGCTCGTGAACGGCTTGCCGAGGGCAAGGACGCCCTCGAAGCCGCGCTCGAGGCGGGCCTGACCCGGTTCCGCCCGGTGCTGATGACGGCGCTCGCGATGATCATCGGCATGGCGCCGATGGCGCTGGAGCCCGGCCAGAACTCGCCGCTGGGACGCGCGGTCATCGGAGGCCTCCTGTTCGGGACCCTGGCGACGCTGCTGTTCGTGCCGACGGTGTTCAGCATCGCGCATCGCCGCAAAAAAACGACTTCATCGAAGGCTACGGAGCCCGTCTCCGGCCTTCTGTCTCATGCCTGACCTGGAGCCCTTATGACCGACATATCCATGTCTCCCGAACATCCGACGTCCGACCCGGCCGCCCGGCCGCCGCGCTCCGGTCGCGTCCTGCTTCTGCTCGCCGCCGTCGCCATCGGCGCGGTGACGGTCGCCTTTTTCGGCATCACCGATCGCGCCAAGAGCACCGAAGAGGTCGGCGCCTGGGCCAACGAGCAGGCAATCCAGAACGTCCGCCTCGTCAGCCCCGCCCAGGCGCCGGGCATGGAGCAGATCGTCCTGCCTGGCTCGGTGAGCGCGTTTGCCACGGGCACGCTGTTCGCGCGGGCCACCGGCTACATCACGGCCTGGAACAAGGACATCGGCGCGTCCGTGAAGAAAGGCGAGGTCCTCGCCACCATCTCGGCGCCGGACCTCGATCAGCAGCTTGCCCAGGCGCGGGCGCAGCTCGTGCAGATGCAGGCGGCGGTGCAGCAGGCTCAGGCCAACGCCGATCTCGGCGTGATGACCAACCAGCGGACCGCGCAGCTCGTCACCCAGGGCTGGTCTAGCGCTCAGAAGGGCGACACCGATCGCCTGACATCGGCGTCGAACAACGCAGCACTCGCGGTCGCCAAGGCGAACGTCATGGCGCAGCAGGCGGCGGTGAGCCGCCTCGACGAACTCGCCGGCTTCAAGGACATCCGGGCGCCCTTCGACGGGATCGTCACGGCGCGCTCCGTCGACATCGGCGATCTCGTCAACGCCGGCGGCACGACAGGCCGCGCGCTGTTCCAGGTCTCCGACATGCATCGCATGCGGATCTACGTGAACGTACCGCAAGCCTTCTTCGGCCAGATGAAACCTGGCCTCGAGGCGACGCTGCAGATTCCCGGGCAGGACAAGAACTTCAAGGCAGAGCTGGTCTCGACATCAGAGTCGCTCGCCGAGAACTCGCGGATGGCGCTGATCCAGCTGCAGGCGGATAATGCCGACAAAGCGCTTTGGCCGGGCGCCTTCACCTCGGTGCATTTCCACATCCCGTCCGATCCGAGCACGCTGCGCATTCCGTCGACGGCGCTGATCTTCGGCAAGACGGGGATGCAGGTCGCCGCGGTGGATGGCAACAACAAGGTCACGCTGAAGCCTGTTACCCTCGGCCATAACCTGGGCAACGACGTCGAAATCAAATCCGGCATTCAGAAGGCCGACCGCCTGATCGACAATCCGCAGGAATCGACGGCCACAGGCGATGTGGTCCAGGTGGCGCAGGCCCCCGCGAAACCTGAGGTGGAGCGCACGGCTTCGATTGCCGACAAGGCGCACTGAGGGCTTTACGGTCCGGCGCGTTCGACGGTTCGTTTCGAGACCGAAAAGGCCGATCCGCGAGGGTCGGCCTTTCTTGTTGCGCAAGAGGCCGGCGTATCGCGGCTCGGTTCGGACTCTAAGTCTCCGGAGCGCTCTCGCCGCAGCACCATGGAGTTCTGCGGCGTCGCGCCGTCTCACCAAGACGTAAAGTGGCGGTGTCCCGCCCGGTCCCGATCGTGGAATTCTGAACCAGACGGGGGACGGAGCCGGCACGAATCGCTATTGCGATGGGATGCCTGTTTGTTCGATCGCCGCGGGGCGCCGATGCTGAAGCTCAAAGTGGACGATACCCACACAGTCTCGGCGGTGCTGCGGATGCCGGCCAAAGCGACGGCCTGCTACGTCGTCGCCCATGGCGCGGGTGCCGGCATGACGCATCCGTTCATGGTAGCCGTGGCGGATGGGCTTTTGGCCCGCGGCATCGCCACTCTGCGCTATCAGTTCCCGTTCATGGACCAGGGCCTGAAGCGCCCGGATCGGCCGGCGCTGGCCCATGCGACGGTCCGCGCCGCCGTCGCCGAAGCCGCGCGCCTGGCGCCATCGCTGCCGCTGTTTGCCGGCGGCAAATCGTTTGGGGGCCGCATGACTTCGCAGGCCCAGGCCGAGATGCCGATGGCGTCGGTGCGCGGCCTGATCTTTCTCGGCTTTCCGCTGCACCAGGCGAAAAAGCCGTCGGCCGATCGCGCCGATCATCTCGCGCAGGTCCGGATTCCGATGTTGTTCCTGCAGGGCACTCGCGATGCGCTCGCCGATCTGGCTTTCCTGGAGCCCGTGGTCGAGCGGCTCGGCAGTCGGGCGATGATGATGCTCGTGCCCGATGCGGACCACGCGTTCCACGTGCCGAAGCGCTCAGGGCGGACTGACGCCGAAGTGCTGGCATCGATGTTGAGTGCCATCGCCCCCTGGATCGGGCGATACTGACGCGGCCGCTCGCTGCTACTTGATTCCACGGAAGTGCAAGGGGATTCGACGGCCGTAATGGTTTTGCTCCGACGTTATGGCCGTCTAACGATAGCCCCGTCGAAGCTCGCCGCTCGGGCTTTGCTCTCCAGTCTTGTCTTGCGCTGACGCCGCATAAGCCGGCGCCATAGCTGCGGCGGGTTAGGCCGAGGCGATCAGCGTATCGATCAACCAGCGGCCGGCGGGCCCGGGCGGCGCGTGCGATTTGTAGATCACATGCAGCGAAAAGCTGCCGCCCTGGCAATCCGGCAGATCCAGCGCGACGAGGCGGCCGCCTGCGATGTCTTCCCGCACCATCGGCTCCGGCATGCTGCCCCAGCCGACGCCGGCCAACAACAGAGCGTGCTTGGCGCCGAGATCGGCGAGCCGCCACGTCTCGACCGCGAAGACGCCGAAGTCCCGGCCCGCCGTCAGCGTCGAACGGTCGGTCAGGACGAGCTGGACATGCTCGCGCGCGGCCCCGACCGGGACATTGGCTTTTGCGAGGGGGTGGCCGGGCGCGGCCACGGGAATGAGCGTGAGGCCCTTGAACGGAATGAACTCCAAACCTTCGGCCTCGATCAGCAAGGGACCGCCGACGCCGAGGTCGGCGACGCCATCCAGCACGAGTTGGCTGACAGCGCCGAGCGCTTCGACATGCAGGCGGATCGGAACGGTCGGAAACGTGGTCTGAAACGCCTTCAGCGTATCGACCAGGAGAACGGTCGGTAGCATCACGTCGACCACCAGACGCACCTCGGCTTCCAGACCGCCGGAGAGGCCCTTGACCCGTGCGCGCAGCTTGTCGAAGCCATGGGCCAAGGCGCGCGCTTCGACCAGCACGGCCCGGCCGGCCTCGCTCAACTGCGGTTTGCGCGTCGTCTCGCGGGTGAAAACCTTGATGCCGAGAACCGCCTCGAGATTGTCGATGGCGTAGCTGATCGCCGAAGTGGCGCGGCCCAGGCGGCGGGCGGCCCCCGCCAAGGTGCCGGCTTCGACCACGGCGAGGAACACGCGAAGCTGGTCGAAGGTCGGAGTGCCGGGTTCGCCCAGGTTCATGCATCGACTTCCAATGCTGCTATCCGATAATTTAGAGCAGCCTTGTAGATATTATACGGATTTTACGATCGCCTGTATCGTCCTAAAAAGCCGGAAGTCGCCGAACACGCTACCGTGATTGCGTCGGACTCTGACGGCGCCGAGACGCCCTCGTTGAACCCAAGGATTTCCCCATGAAAACACACCTGTTGTCGCTCGCCTTCGCGATCAGCCTCGTCGGCTCGGCCTCCGCGGAGGCGCCCGCGCCGCACGATGCGTCCAAGGTCGAAGCCGGCACCTATGCCGTCGATCCCTACCATACCCAGGTCGCCTTCACGCTCTCCCACCTGGGCTTTTCGAATTACACCGGCGTCTTTTCCGGCGCCTCGGGCGAACTCACGCTGGATCCGAAGGCTGCCAACAAGAGCAGCCTGAAAGTGTCCGTGCCCGTCAAGTCGGTGATGACCACCAGCGCCAAGCTCGACGAGGAGCTAAAGAGCGCCCAATGGATCGACGCCACCCAGTTCCCCGATATGACCTTCGTCTCGACCAAGGTCGTTCTCGAAGGCAAGGACAAGGCGAAGGTTTCAGGCGACTTGACGCTGCACGGCGTCACCAAGCCGATCGTCCTTGACGTCGCCTTCATCGGCGCCGGCACCAACCCGATGAACAAGAAGTACACGGTCGGCTTCGAGGCCAAGGGCGAGATCAAGCGCTCCGACTTCGGCGTGAAAACCTATGTGCCACTGATCGGCGACGCGCTGCACCTAACCATCGCCGG
This sequence comes from Beijerinckia sp. L45, assembly GCF_009765775.1. Lineage (GTDB taxonomy): Bacteria > Pseudomonadota > Alphaproteobacteria > Rhizobiales > Beijerinckiaceae > RH-AL1. The sequence goes on along the minus strand of NZ_LMUU01000078.1, from coordinate 28,518 downwards.
CGCCTTCGAAAAGAAGTAACGGCTGGCGAAGGATCGAGCCATGAGCAGCGCGACGAGCCGTCTTCGCTATACGATCGTAGCGATCGCGTTCCACTGGCTGATCGCGCTCGGCGTGCTGCTGCTCATCTGCATCGGGCTCGCCATGACGAATCTGGGGCTGGCGCCGATGCGCCAGTTCCAGCTCTACCAGCTGCACAAGTCGATCGGCATCACGGTGCTGATCCTGTCGCTGCTGCGTCTGATCTGGCGCTTCGGGCACCGCCCGCCGCCGCTACCAGCCGCCATGCCGCGCTTGGAACAGCGCGCGGCCTCGGCAACGCACGGGGTTCTCTATGGGCTGATCATCGGCATGCCGCTCACCGGCTGGGCGATGGTCTCCGCCTCGAAATACAACATTCCGACAGTACTCTACGGCCTCGTGCCCTGGCCGCATCTGCCGGTTTTTGCGACGCTGCCGAACAAGGCTGCCGTCGAGGCGGTGCTGAAACAGGTGCATGAGTATGGCGCCTGGGTGCTGATCGCGCTGCTGGTGCTGCACGTCGGCGCGGCGCTGCGGCATCACTTCGCGCTCCGCGACGACACTCTGTGGCAAATGCTGCCGGTGGTTTCGCGCCCGACAGTCCATCAATCCGAGAGCATCCGATGAACCGGTCTATCGCCTTGCTTGCCGTTGCCCTCAGCCTCGCGCCCATTGCCGCCCATGCCGCGGACTGGATCGTCGACCCGGCCGCCAGCACGATCGCCTTCAGCGGCACCCAGCTCGGCGCTCCGTTCACCGGTCATTTCAAGCAGTTTTCCGCGACGATCAGCTTCGATCCGGCGCATCCGGAAGCGGGCCATGCGGTCGTGCTGGTCGATACGGCAAGCGCCGCGACAGGCGACGTGCAGCGCGACGAGGCCCTGCCGCAGGCCGACTGGTTCGACGCCAAAACCATTGCGCAGGCGCGCTTCGAGGCGACGCGCTTCGTCGCCAAGGGCGGCGACACCTACGACGCGGTCGGCAGCCTGACGATCCGCAATGCCAAGCGCGACGTCACGCTACCGTTCAAGCTGACGATCGCCGGTGGCAAAGCCCATGCGGTCGGCCACCTGCAGCTCGTACGCACCGATTTCGGCGTCGGGCAGGGCGACTGGGCCACGCCGCAGTGGGTGGCGCTCGAAGTCGGCGTCGACATCGACGTGACCGCTCACCAATAAGACCCTATCGAGGCGCCGAGGTTTGCGCGGGCTGGTCGTTCCAGCGCGTCGCCGCCGTCAGTGGTGGTGACCGCCGCCTTTCTTGCCGCCGCCGGCGCCCTTGTCCCCGGGGTAGAGATCGATCAGCGCGTCTGCGACCCAGTAACATTCGAGATCACCGGTGAGCCTGACGCAGGAGAGTGGCGGCTTCGCCTCGTCGATCCCGACCGTCACACCCTTGGTGAGGGGGATGCAGGCGCGGGACGCCGCCGCAGTCTGGCCAAAGGTCGCGAGGCCCGCCGTGTCCTTCTTGGCGCGGAATCCCGCTACCTTGAGCGCATCGGCCGGTGTGCGGCAGCCGAGCGTGCTGGCGCTGACGGCGGCGGCGCTTGCGGGCGCGCAGAGGAGGGCGGTGGCGGACAAGACGACGGCGATGGTCAAGAGCTTCATGGCGATCTCCGTGGGACGAGACAGCGGTATGGCAAAGACGGCGACGTCGAAAATCACGGATTCGTGCGGCGCCCGCTGTCGAGACGTTCGGTCGCCGGCTTTATTTCTTTGTTAAGTCGCAGAGCGCGACGTTCGGGATGACCGCCTTCGGCCCAGGTTGGCACGAAGGCGTCCGATCCGACCCTGGAGTGTTCGGCCGATATGTTGCTTTTGAGAGGCCGGGACGTCGTGCGGCGGGTGATCTTGGTCGCCGCTGGCGGCCGTCCGCTGTCGCAGTTGATCCGCTTCGGCCTGACCGGCGTGCTCAACACCGTGTTCGGCTACGGTTTCTTCGTGCTGCTTCTGGCCTGCGGCACGCCGGCGTTTCCGGCGCTCGTCGTGGCCTCGGTGGCGGGGGTCGCCTTCAATTTCCAGACCTCGCGGCGCCTGGTCTTCCAGTCCAGCGAGAGCGGACGATCGCTGCGGTTCGTGCTGATCTATCTGATTTTGTTCGTCATCAATTATGCCGCGTTCACGGCGCTCCGCTGGACCGGCCTGGCGGACTGGTCGGCGCAGGGGGCCCTGGTCCTTCCGATGGCGCTGCTGTCGTTCCTGATGCAACGGGTCATCGTCTTTCGAGAACCCCGGCTCGTGGCCAAATCGTAATGCAGCGGCGCAAGCGGAGCCGGAACGCCCCGCGCTCTCGTTTGTTAACTCTCCGAATGGGCCTTGCCCAAAATTGAGGAGAGTATGATGCGGATCCTACGCACACTTGCCGTTGCAGGCATCACGGTCGCCATCGCGGCTACGAGCATGAACGTGGCATCGGCCGCACCGCGCCATGGTGCAACCCGGCATGTTGCAGCCCATGGCCACGCCGGCCGGCATTACGCCCGTCGCGGCGGCGGCGCCGGTGGAGCAGCGGTTGCCGGCGCGGCACTCGGCCTGTTCGGCGCAGCGATTGCGGGTGCCGCGGCGAGCAACGCCTATGACGACGGTGGCTACTACGGCGGGCAGCCCGCCTATGGTTACGGCGGTCCAGGCTATGGTTATGGTCGGCCCGCTTACGGCTACGACGGCTATTAGGCCGCTGACGTTTCATCGTTCGCGAGCAGCGCGCCCTCCGGGGCGCGCTTTTCGTTCCGGCTTAGCGCACGCCGGTCCGATCCGCTTCGATCGCCATGCGCGCGAGCCGATCCAAGACGCCTTGGAGAATGTAGGCAGCCGCCATGCGGTCGACGACTTCGGCGCGCTTGGCGCGGGACGCATCCTGCTCGATCAGCGAGCGGGTGACGGCGGCGGTCGACAGGCGCTCGTCCCAGAACACGAAGGGCCGAGGCGTCAGCGGCGCCATGTTGCGCACGAAGGCGCGGGTCGCCTGGACGCGCGGGCCTTCTGACCCGTCCATGTTGAGCGGCAGGCCGATGACCAGCGCAATGACGTCAAACTCGTCCGCCGCGGCGACCAGTTCCTTGGCGTCCGCACCGAACTTGGTGCGCCGGATCGTCCGCACCGGACTGCCGAGCCGGCGCTCGACGTCGGAAACGGCCAGCCCGATCGTCTTGGTGCCGAGATCGACGCCGAGCAGGCGCCCGAGGCGGGGCAGGCGCTCGCGCAGGGCGACGATGTCGATCAGATTGGCGGCCATGCCATAACGTGCCTCATTGAAGGAACGCGGATTCGTTGCCTGCCGCGCGTGCTTGCTATAGACCGCGCCTTCGAGAAAGCGCCAAAGCTTTTGCACAATCTCTTCAGGACTTCGGCATGTCGGTAGACCAGGCGACGGTACGCAAAATTGCCCATCTCGCCCGCATCAAGGTGGCGGATGCGGACGTTGAGCCTCTACGCGGCGAACTCAATGCGATTCTGGCCTTCGTCGAGACGCTGAACGAGGTCGACGTGACCGGCATCGAGCCGATGACCTCGGTGATCCCGATGGCGATGCGGACGCGCGCCGACGTGGTCAACGACGGCAACATCGCCGATCTCGTCACCGCCAATGCGCCTGCGGCCGAAGACCATTTTTTCACCGTGCCGAAAGTCATCGAGTAGCTTTCGAGCTCCGCTTCCGTGCCGCCGCTTCCCTTTGCAGAAAGACCGTTCGCTTGAGCGCCTTGACCGACCTGACCCTTGCCGATGCCCGCGACGCTCTCGTCCGCAAGGAGTTTTCCGCGACCGAACTGGCGCAGGCGCAGATCGCCGCGCTCGAGGCTGCCAAGAAACTGAACTGCTTCATCGTCGAGACGCCGGACCAGGCGCTGGCGCAAGCCAAAGCCTCGGACGCCAAGCTGGCGAAGGGCGCGGGCGGGCCGCTGGAAGGCATCCCGCTCGGCATCAAGGACCTCTACTGCACCAAGGGCGTGCAGACGACCGCCGCCAGCCACATTCTTGAAGGCTTTATTCCGCCCTACGAGTCGACCGTCACCGCCAATCTCTGGCGTGATGGCGCGAGCATGCTGGGCAAGCTGAACCTCGACGAATTCGCGATGGGCTCGTCCAACGAAACCTCCTATTTCGGGCCGGTGATCTCACCGTGGCGGCGTGACGGCGACACCACGCCGCTCGTCCCCGGCGGCTCGTCGGGCGGCTCAGCCGCGGCTGTGGCGGCACGGCTCTGTTTCGGCGCCACGGCGACCGACACCGGCGGCTCGATCCGTCAGCCCGCGGCCTTTACCGGCACCGTCGGCATCAAGCCGACCTACGGGCGCTGCTCGCGTTGGGGCGTGGTGGCCTTCGCCTCGTCGCTCGATCAGGCCGGGCCGATCGCCCGCACGGTGCGCGACGCCGCCATCCTGCTGCGCTCGATGGCCGGTCACGATTCTAAAGACACGACGTCTGTCGATCTGCCGGTGCCGGACTACGAGGCCGCGCTCGGCGGCTCGCTGAAAGGCAAAAAGATCGGCATCCCGAAGGAGTATCGGCTCGACGGCATGTCGGCCGAGATCGAGGCGCTGTGGCAGCAGGGCATCGCCTGGCTGAAGGACGCCGGCGCGGAGATCGTCGACATCGCGCTGCCGCACACGAAATACGCGCTGGCCGCCTACTACATCGTGGCGCCGGCGGAGGCCTCGTCGAATCTCGCGCGCTATGACGGCGTGCGCTACGGCCTGCGCGTGCCGGGCCGCGACATCGCCGACATGTACGAGAGCACCCGCGCCGAGGGCTTTGGCCGCGAGGTGCGCCGCCGCATCATGATCGGCACCTATGTCCTCTCCGCCGGCTATTACGACGCCTACTATGTGAAGGCACAAAAAATCCGGACGCTGATCAAACGCGATTTCGAGACCGCCTTCGAGGCCGGCGTCGACGCGATTCTGACGCCGACCACGCCGTCCGCCGCCTTCGGCATTGGCGAGAAGGGGTCGGCCGATCCGATCGAGATGTATTTGAACGACGTCTTCACCGTGACGGTTAACATGGCGGGCTTGCCGGGTATTTCCGTGCCGGCTGGCGTTTCAGCACAGGGCCTGCCGCTGGGGCTGCAGCTGATCGGTCGGGCCTTCGACGAGGAGACGTTGTTTTCGGTGGCCTCGGTTATCGAGAAGGCGGCGCCGAAGGTCGTGTTGCCGACGCAGTGGTGGTGAGGGTTTCTCCCGGTCGCGGTTAGATCCTCACCCACGCAGTGGGGGAGGGGGACCATGCGCAGCATGGTGGAGGGGGCTCGGGATCTGAGGGGCTGGCCCTCTCCACCGCCTATCGGCGGTCCCCTTCCCCCGCGCTTCGCGCAGGGGAGGATTGCTCTCGTCTTATTCCGCGGCCTTAAGCGCCGGGTTTTCCAGGGTCTGGATCACCTCGAAACCCTCGAACTCGGGGTGGCCGAGGGTCATCTTCTTGCCGCCGCCGGCGTTCTTGTGCGCGGCGCGAAAATGCTCGGAGTTCGTCCAGGCGGTAAAGACCGCGCGGTTCTCCCAGACCGTGTGCGAGGAGTAGAGGATGTGGTCCTCGCGCTCCGGCCCGCGCAGCATGTGGAAGGCGACGAAGCCGGGGTTCTTTTCGAGATGCGACTCACGGCCGAGCCACATCGCCTCGAAGTCGGCGGTCTCTTCTTTCAGGACTTTGAAGCGGTTCATGGCGATGAACATGGCGGTCTCCGTTTGTTTGGTCGCGATCGACGTGTTCGTCCCCTTCCCCCTTGCGGGGAAGGGCTAGGGATGGGGGTCGGCGTGTTCCTCGATGAACACGGAAGAACACCGGGACCCCCACTCCCAACCTCTCCCCACAAGGGGGAGAGGAGTTTGATTGCGGTTCGTCTTATCATTCTACCAAATCCTGAGCACTCTCGACACCCGCGCCGGCGTCGCGGCCCCGCAACTTCACCACGGCACAGGCCAGCGCCACGAACCCCTCGACCTCGATCTCTTCCGCGCGCTTGGTCGGCTCCAGCCCGGCTTCTTCGAGCAGCGCCAGCGGGTCGACGCCGAGCGAGCGCAGCGACTGCCGCAGCATTTTGCGGCGCTGACCGAACGCCGCGTGCGTCACCGCCGACAGCACTTTGGCTTCGCACGCCATCGGGTTTTCCCGCGGGATCAGCTCGACGACGCTGGACGTCACCTTCGGCGGGGGATTGAAGGCCTGCGGCGGTACGTCGAACAGGATGCGGGTGGTGCAGCGCCAGTTGCACAGCACGGCAAGGCGCCCGTAAGCGGCGCGCTCGCGGGGCGTAGCGACGATCCGCTCGGCGACCTCGCGCTGGAACATCAAGACCATGGTGGAAAACCAAGGCGGCCAGGGTTCGGTCTCGACCCAGCCGGTGAGCAGCACGGTGGCGATGTTGTAGGGCAGGTTGGCGCAGATCGCCGCCGGGCCGAGCGCCGCATAGTCCGTCTCCAGCGCGTCCTCTGCCAGTACCGTAAGCTTGCCGGGATAATGCGCCTCGATCTCCGCGAGTACCGCGAGGCAGCGTTCGTCGCGCTCGATCGCGGTGACCTGGGCGCCCCCGGCGAGCAGCGCGCGGGTGAGGCCGCCGGGGCCGGGGCCGATCTCGACGACGCGGGCGCCGTCGAGCGGTCCTGCGGCGCGGGCGATGCGCGAGGTCAGATTGAGATCGAAGATGAAATTCTGCCCGAGCGTCTTTTTCGCCGCCAGCCCGTGGGTGGCGACGACTTCGCGCAGGGGCGGGAGATCGTCTAGGCCGCCGGACATGAGGCCCGCGCCAAGGCATCGGAGCGGGCGAGGCGGGAGGCCAGCTGCAGCGCCGCGATCAGGCTGGAAGGATCGGCGACGCCCTTGCCTGCGATATCGAAAGCGGTGCCGTGGTCCGGCGAGGTCCGCACGAAGGGCAGGCCGAGCGTCACATTGACCGCGCTGTCGAAGGCCAGCGTCTTGATCGGGATCAGCGCCTGGTCGTGATACATCGTCACCACGACATCGTATTGTTCGCGCGCGGCTGCGTGGAACAGGGTGTCGGCGGGGTGCGGGCCGGTGACGGCAAAACCCTCGGCCAGCAGACGGTTCAGCGCGGGGGTGATCGTCTCGATCTCCTCGCGGCCCATGTCGCCGCCCTCGCCGGCATGCGGGTTGAGCCCGGTGACGGCGATGCGCGGCCGGGCTACGCCGAAGCGATCGGTGAAATCGCGCGCGACCACGCGCACCGTCTCGACGATCAGATCCTGCGTCACGAGTCCGGGCACGCAGGCGACGGGCACGTGGATCGTCGCCGGCACGACGCTGAGCGTCGGCGACCATAAGAGCATCACGGCGCGGGCCTTGATACCGTAAAGGCGTTCCGCCATCGCGCCCATGAACTCGGTCTGGCCGGGATGGGGATAGCCGACGCGGTGCAGGATTTCCTTGGAGATCGGGTTGGTCACGACAGCCGAGGCCTCGCCCGCGGCGACCAGCTCGCAGCAGCGCTGCATCGAGGCGATGGTGCCGAGCGCGTCCGCGATGTCGGGATGGCCGGGGCGGCCGACTGTCGCGGCGTCGAGGGCGACGAGGGGCAGCGCGCGCGAGAACACGCGCGTCGCATCGGCAGGCTGGCAAGTCTCGAACGGCACGGCGAGGCCGAGTGCCTGGGCCACCGCCTGGCACAAGGCACGATCGGCGACGAGGAAGAACGCAGCGGGCTGATCGTCGGCGTGGGTCGCCAGCCAGGCTTTTAACGCGATCTCGATGCCGATGCCGGAGGGATCGCCGCGCGTCAGCGCGAGCGGCAGGCTCGGGTGCATTACCGCTTCTCGATCACGGCCCGCGACCGCATGTCCTTCAGTCGCGCCTTGGCGTCCTCGTCGATGTGCGCCTGGAGCAGGCGATCCGAGATTGTCTTGCGCAGTTCGGTATCGTCTTTCGCCGCGGCTTTATCGCAGACGGCGACCATTTCCAGCCCGGACGCGGAGCGCGAGGGCGGGGTGAGATGGCCGAGCGGCGTCTTGTCGAGCAGCTCCTTGAGCGGCACGGACAGCGAGGTCGAAGAGCGCGTCAGCGGTTCGCGGACGGCGACGCCCTGCAGCGTCTTGGCGTAGGCGAGGCCGGCAGGACAGCTGGAAAACTTGGCCCGCAGGGCTTCGGCCTGCTTGGCCCGCTCGCCGATCGTCGCGGGGCTGTCCTCCGGGCTGAGCGTGAAGACGACCTGGCGGATCGTGTAGTCGGTGACGGCGGACTTGCCGCCGCCCTTGGCAAGCTCGGCGCGGACCTGCACCTCGCTGGCCTCGACACCCTTGTTCAAGGCCTTGACCAGGACGGCGAAGCCAAGCTCGGACTTGAAATAGCCGATGAAGTGGTCGCGCTGGACGCCGGCGTGCTCGATCTCGGCGAGCAGGGCGGCCGGCGTCGTCTTCATTTTGTTGGCATCGGTCGAAACCTGCTCGCCGATCTCGTTGTCCTTGATCGTCACGCCGTAATGGCTCGCCTCATGATACATCAGGCGATCGCTGATCATGCTCTCGACGGCGGCATCACGGCCGGCAGGCCGGTGGAGGGCGCGCAAAAGCTTCATGCGCTGCTCAATGTCGATATTGGTGATGGGATCGCCGTTCACCGCCAGTGCGATCGCCTGCGCCTTGGCGTGGTCGAGCGCGATCGGGGCGGCGGCCGCAACCAGGACGGCCAGAAGGCCGAGGCGCACGAGGCCGTGCCGCAGGGCCGGTGAAAAGCAAGAACGCATGATCATAACTTCCTGCCGCTCCTTGGGAACGCATCGCAATAATAGGGGCTGCGGAAAAGGCTTTCGTCTTCCCGGCGGACCATAGGCGCGTGACGCCCGCGTTGGCTAGGCTGCATAGCCAAGCAACGGCCTGTTCTTAAGGGTAGAAACCCGGCGCTTTTCGGGCGCCCGCTATTTCACGCCGTCGACACCCGCGGTGGCGGTGGTGCTTTTGGAGAACTTGGCATCGCCAAGGGTGCGAAGCTGCAGCGACACGAGGACGGTCTGGTTGCGCGACAGGGTGCCGCTGCCGTTGTCCTGGTAGACCGAGCTGTAGTTCACCGTGAAGGTCGTGCACTCGTCCGTGTAGCCGCCGCCGACGCCGAGCGCGGCGACGGAGAACAAGCCGGTGTTCGGCCCGACGAGCAGATCGGAATAGAGGTGGCGGCTGAGGTCGAAGGTGACGTTGCCCTGCAGGAAGTAATTCTCGGTGATCTTATACTTGCCGTTGAGCGCGAGGCCCTCGCGATTGACATCGTAGCCGATCAGCGGCTGAGCGGTGTAACGGGCATACTGGATACCGGCCGTCAGGGCGCCGAAGTTCAGCGACGTTGTCAGATCGATGCGGCGCGGCTCGAAGGTATAGACGTCGTAACGGCTGTTGGCGGCGAAGGAGATGAATGAGATCGGCGCGAGGGTGAAGCCCGCGACGTAATCGGAGCGGCGCGTATCGAGGCCCGAGCTCAGGCCGACGTTGGCGGCATCGGGTGTGGCGAAGGAGTTATGCCCGGCGAGCTGCGCCGACTGCCCTGCCAGCACATTGAAATAGCCGCCGTTCTTGAAGTTCATCGCGAACTGCGCGCCGTAGTTCGCGCGCGTTCCCGTCTCGAAACGGTCGTAGCCCGAGTTCTTGTTCCAGTCGAAGAGATTGGAGTTGTCGAACACGAGGCTCTGCGAATCGATGTTGACCATCGACCGGCTGCCGAGCTGATTGTCCGGCCGGGCGATGACCTGGGCGATCGGCTCCAGCACCATCGAGCCGAAGCGGGTGTTGGCCAGCAGCGGATAGCGATACTCCAGCCCGACGCCGGGAGTGACGGTGCCCGTCGCGCCCGAATTGACGAAGGCCGTCTGCGACGCGTTGCTGAAGGTCGTCGAAGCGCCGTTGGACGCGAAGGTTTCGCTATGCGTCGTGTTGAGGCTCAAGTCCTCGCCGTTCATGCGAGCGAAGGCGAAGGGCGTCCAGACCTCGCCGAGGGAATCGATGATCTTGCGCTGATAGGAGAGCTGCGCCGTGGCGCGGGTGTAATCGCCGCCGATGCCGCGGAGCAGGCACGACGTGCCGAGGTTCCGGCCGGGCGTATAATTGTTACAGACGTCATAGAGCCCATAGGCCGAATCGAGGGTGCGCGGCCCAACGGACTGGTAGCTGGCCGAGGTCGCCGACAGGCTCGTCAGGTTGAAGTCGAACTCGAGCTGGCCGCCGATGCCGTGCGACGTCGCGGGGTCGATGTCGAAGGTGTGGTTATAGTCGAGCACCGGGCGAACGACGGGTTGCTGCGCCTGGATGTCGTGGCTCGACAGGCCCTCGAAATAGTAGCCGCGAAGATCGAAGAAGCTGCGGGCGCTCTGGCCGGTGAGATAGATCGTCGAAATCGATTCGCTGAAGTAGTTCGACGACAGCGTCTCGCTGGGGATGGAATAGTCATAGAGGTAGTATTTGTCCGAGAGGACGGCGATATCCCAGCCGAACTTCCAGTTTTCGTTGATGTTGAACTCGCCCTTGGTCTGAACCGCACCGCGGAACGACTTGTCGCCGGCGCCATAGGGCGGGTTGGCAAACGAGCTCGGGTTGGTCTCGCTGATCCCCGAGGCCTTGATGTAGTACATGCCGTTTTCGAAACGCTGGCGGAATTCCGCCGAGCCGAAAAAGCCCTGCTGGCTGAACACGGTCGGTGTCAGCGTCAGGTCGTAGTTCGGCGCCAGGTTGAAGAAGATCGGCAGGCCGACGCCGTAGCCGAGCTGCGACTTGTACGACGACGTCGGCGCCAGAAGGCCGGACTTGCGGGTGACGGTTGGATCCGGCGCCGAGAGGAACGGCACGTAGGCCAGAGGCACGCCGAGGAACTCGAGGTACGCGTCCTCGTAATAAACCATCTGCTCGGAGTTTTTGTGGATGATCCGCTTGGCCCGCACGCGCCACAGCGGCGGCTTGTCCGGGTTGTTCTTGCAGGCGTCGCAGGCGGTATAGGTGCCGCGCTCGAACACCGTCGTCTCGCCGTCGGTCCGTTCGGCCCGCGGCGCGCTGAAATGGGTCTTGTCGGTGGTGTCGGCGCGCAGGCTGTCGACGAAGCCGTCGCGGAAATCGTCCGTCAGGTCGAACGTGTCGCCATGAAGGACGGTGCCGTCCTTCTCGGTGAGCTTGGCATGGCCCTCGGCGTACATCCGCTTGGTCGTCTTGTTATAGATGACCTTGTCGGCTTCGAGCGTGCGGCCCTGATAGTAAATGCGCACGTTGCCCTGCGCCGACACGGTGTTGGCATCGGTGTTCTGGACGAGTTCGTTGGCCTCAACGAGCATCTTGTCGGGCTGAGCCGGGGTCGTTGCCTTGGCGCTGGGCGCGACCGCGCTGTGCGTCTGCGCCATCGCCGGCCCGCCGGCAAAGACGCTGACGAGAACAGGCACGAGCGCAAGCCGCCGCACGGCGCGGGCGATCACAGGCATCGAAAAGGAGAAAAGATCTCGGCCGCCGGGGAGAACCGTGGGCTTACGAGGCGTAAACAGCCGCCCCATCAACCGTCCTCCTGGTTCAACAACGCCAACGCACCCAACATGCTTGCCACGATCGCCGGGGACCATGCCGCGACGGACGGACTGAGCAACCCGGAACCCCCGAGATCGCCCACGAACTTCGTCGCCACATAGAGCACGAACCCAGCGCCTACGCCACCGCCTACAAACTTCCCAATACCACCAAATCGGAAAAACCTTAAGGAAAACGCCGCGGCGATCAGGGTCATTGCGACAAGGAGTAAAGGACGCGCGAGAAGCGTCTGATATTGCAGACGATATGTGCTGGCATCGAGGCCGGCGGACTCGGTCTCGGCGCGCAGTTCCGGTAAGTCCCAGAAGGGAACGGCCTCGGCCGACATCGAGCCCTCCGACACCTGGCCGCGCAGCAGGTTGGTGGCGAGCAGATAGGTTCCGAACGCCTGCGCCTCGCCACCGGGCTCGGAGACTTTCGCGTCATCGAGGTGCCATACACCCACGCCGAGCGTCGCGCGCGCCGCGAGCACGCGCTCCTGGAACTTGCCCTCGCGGTCGTAGACGTAGGCGGTGACCCCGGTCAGGACGTTGTTGCCGTCGCTGGTCTTTTCCGCCTGCATGATGGACTGGCCATCGACGCTCTTCTGCCGGACCCACAGGCCGGCCTTTGCGTCGTTCGATCCATCCTTGCCGAAGATCACCAGCTCGATCTTGTCCGCCTGCTGCTTCATCGCCGCGGAAATCGGATTGAGAATCATCACCGAGCCGACGCCGATCAGCACCGCGATGAGCAGCGGCGGACCCAGGAACTGCCACACCGACACGCCGGCCGCACGGGCGACGAGAAGTTCGAGCTTGCGGGTCAGGTTGAGGAACACCGTCATCGAGCCGAACAGGACGCAGAACGGCAGCACCTGCTCGGACACGGCCGGCGTCCGCAGCAGCGAGAGATAGGCCACGGAGGACGCGGTGATGCCCGGAATGTTGCCGGTGCGCCGCAGCAGTTCGACGAAATCGATGACGTAGACGAGACTGAAGATCGTCGCGAAGACCGCAACGATCATGTTGAAAAAGCGGGACGACAGGTAGCGGCCGAGCGTGAAGCCAATCATGGCTCTGCTTACTGCAAAAGCGTGGCTGTAGGCCACAGCGTCGTCAGCGTCGCGCAAACGTGAACGCGCCGCGGCACGCGACGCTGTGCCGATACGGCCGGGATCGAAGCCGCGCGGGACGCTCCAGCCGGGGTAAGGCAACACGTCATACGAAATCGGACCGGCTCCCTGGAGCGCTGCGGAATGACGGGGATCTGCGTTGGGGCGGCGGAGCCGCGCGGTTGAACCAGGCGCCATGAAGAGCGGCACGCCCCAGCCTTAACCACCGCCCGATCGAGGGCCTAGTGTTTGGCGGCAACACCCCGGCCGAACCATGTGTCCAATCTGCGTCACGCTACGGAACGGCGCTTTCCCAGAGCGCACTTGCACGTCGCGCGGGAGATCAACATGATGCGCCCGTCGACGCGACCCGCTTGCGGCCGGTCGGACGGGCGAAACCCTCGTCCGAAAGAATCGCCGCGGGGACGCGAAATCGTCTGGCGCCGCCTGCGGCATGCGCTGTAGCTCACATTGATTCAGGCGCGCGCTTGGGGTCAGGTGCTTCCGAGAAGCCGAACCGCGCGTTGCGCGCCGCCAACAAGGGATACCGATGTCCGAGTCCATCAAGATCGATTACGCCGCCCTCGCCGACCTCAAGGTCGACGCACCGCTGCCGGGTTCGGCCGGCGCGCAGGGCGCTAAGACCCTCGTCCTGTTTGCCGGTCCGGACCTCAGCCTCGGCGCCGCGACGAAAGCCTTCGTCGGGTCCGCGGGCGAGGACCTGCTGAAGAAGGCCGCGACGGCGTCGAAGTTCAAGGGCAAGGTCGGCAACGCGCTGGATATCATCGCCCCGGCCGGGTTTTCCGCCGATCGCATTCTCGTCATCGGCGTCGGCGCCGACTCGAACGGTGCCGAGCCCGCCAAGGAAGCGAAACCCTTCGACCTGACCAATCTCGGCGGCGTCGTCGTCGGCAAGCTCGGACGCGGCGGTCACGCCACGGTGATCTGCGATTTTCCCCGCGAGATCAGTGATCACGGCCGCGCGGTCGCCGATTTCACCCTCGGCCTGCGCCTGCGCGACTACCGCTTCGACCTCTATAAGACCACCAAGAAGAAGGACGACGCCGAGGACGATGCGGCGACTACGGTCGTGCTGGCGGTCGACGACGTCGCCGCGGCGCGGGCATCAGCCGAAGCGCGTGCGGCGATCGCCGACGGCGTCATCACCGCGCGCTCGCTGGTCAACGAGCCGGCCAACGTCCTCTATCCCGAGATTTTCGCCGAACGCACCAAGATGCTGCAGGCGCTCGGCGTCGAGGTGACGATCCTCGACATTCCGCAGATGGAAGCGCTCGGCATGGGCGCCATCGTCGGCGTCAGCCAGGGCTCGGCCCGGCCGGGGCGGATCGTGATCATGCGCTGGAACGGACTCGGTCCCAACGGCTCGGCCGAATCGAAGCCGGTCGCCTTCGTCGGAAAGGGCGTGACTTTCGACACCGGCGGCATCTCGATCAAGGGTGCAGCCGGGATGGAGGACATGAAGGGGGACATGGCGGGCGCCGCCTGCGTCGTCGGCCTGATGCAGGCGCTGGCCGGCCGCAAGGCCAAGGTCGACGTCATCGGCGCCATCGGCATCGTGGAAAACATGCCGGGGCCGAACGCGCAGCGCCCCGGCGACATCGTGACCTCGATGTCCGGCCAGACCATCGAGATCATCAACACCGACGCCGAAGGCCGTCTCGTCCTCGCCGACGTGCTCTGGTACGTCCAGGACAAGTACAAGCCGCAGTTCATGGTCGACCTCGCCACGCTGACCGGCGCGATTCTCGTGGCTCTGGGCCAGGAGCATGCCGGCCTGTTCTCCAATAACGACGAGCTGAGCGAACGGCTCGCCGCCGCCGGCAAGGCGACCGGCGAAAAGGTCTGGCGAATGCCGCTGGCGCCTGCCTACGACAAGCTCATCGACTCGAAATTCGCCGACATGAAGAACACCGGTGGGCGTCATGCCGGGTCGATCACCGCGGCGCATTTCATCGGGCGCTTCGTCAACGACGTGCCGTGGGCGCATCTCGACATCGCCGGCATGGGGATGAGCTCGCCGGCCAACGACATCAACCAGAGCTGGGGCTCGGGCTGGGGCGTGCGCCTGCTCGACCGGCTCGTCGCCGACTACTACGAGGCCAAATAGTCCGACATGCGACGCAGTCTGACATGCGACGCAGTCTGAGATGACCGAGATCTGGTTCTACCATCTGCAGAACCAGCCTCTGGCGCGGGCGCTGCCGACCCTGCTCGAGAAAGCGCTCGAGCGGGGCTGGCGCGTCGCCGTGCAGACCGCGGACGAGTCGGGGCTCAAGGGCATCGACGACATGCTCTGGACCTATGCGCCGGAAAGTTTTTTGGCGCATGGATTGGCCCGCGACAAGGATGCGGTGCGCCAGCCGATCGTCGTGACCTGCGAGAGCGACAATCCCAATGGTGCGACGCTGCGCGTGTATGTGGCGAGCGCGGAGGTCGACCTCGATCCCGCAACGTCTGGTTACGAACGCGCAATGCTGGTTTTCGACGGACGTGTGGAAGACGAGGTGGCGGCGGCGCGCAAACAGTGGTCACGGCTGAAAGGGCAGGGGTTCGCGCTGGCCTATTGGCAGCAGAACGACGAAGGGCGCTGGGAGAAGAAGATGTGAAGGGGTCGTGGGCGGCAACTCCGCGCATGACTTGTTTTGGAGCAAACGACCGTCTTTGCGAGCGCAGCGAAGCAATCCAGGACTGCGACATCGCTCGGCGGTGTTTTGCGGCCCCTGGGTTGCTTCGCTTCCGGCTCGCAAAGACGGCCGGCGAGAGCGATCTAGGCCCGCAAAAGCGTTTTTAGCAGATCCTGCGGCGTGCGTCGTCCCTGGTGGAATCGATAACCCAAGAGCGCGAGACGCTTTCGTTTCGGAAGCACCCACAAGGTTCCGGCAAGCGCAAATCGGGACATTTTTCCGGCCGCGCCGAGCCGACTGACAAAATTGGCCTTTATGAAACGCCGCAGAACCGCGACGGACGGTCGCCGCCCCGAGGCAACTGCCTCGTAGAACCGGCGCTCCGTAAAGAACAGCGTCGTCCGCGGGTCGGCCGGCGCGAAACCCGCTCGCTCGGCCGGCGTCAGGATGCGTGCGAGATGGGTGAGCCGTGCGGCAAACCGGTCGGCCTCGCGGGCGAAACGCGCCGGTGTCGGCTTGTCGATGGCGGAGAAATTCTGGCCGTGGAGCCGATAGAGGCCGAGCGGCTGCGCCAGGCTGACGACGTCGCCGACGAAGGGCGCGAGCAGCAAAATCACGCCGTCGATCGCGGACTCGTAATCGATCGGCGCGATGCGCGCAAAAAGATCGCGGCGGAACACGTTGCCCGAGGTCGGCGGGCTGACATATTCGCCGTCGCGGCCGATCGCCTCGGCAAGGCTTTTGGAGCCGCGGAACGACGTCAAGGCCGGGCGGGGATCGCCGAGGACCCGGCCCGTCGCATCGATGGGTGTCAAAGCATATTGCAGCTTGGCGACGGCGGGGTCGAGCTGGCCGAGGATGATGTCCAGAGATCCCGGGACGAGCTCATCGTCGGCGTCGAGCAGCAGGACGAAAGGCGCCTGCGTCTGGGCGACGCCGAACAGGCAGGCCTTGGCCTGGCCACCATTTGCCACCCGTAAGGCTTTGAGCCGCGTGCCGTAAGACTGGATGATGCCCCAGGAGCCATCGGTCGAACCGTCGTCGACGACCACCAGTTCGATATCGGCGCAATTCTGCCGAAGCACACTGTCGATGGCCTTCGCGACGAATGCTTCATAGTTGTAGTTGGCGATGATGACCGCCAGGCGCGGCGCGGCCGACACCTTACAGATCGAGAATGCGGCCGGGCGAGGAGCGCCCGCGCAGCAGGTCTACGACGCCGTAGTAATTGCCGAGCAGCCGGCCACGGCGGTCGATATAGGCTTCGGAGCGAATTGTCCCGATGATGTTGGCGAGTACGTTGCGGCCGCAGTACAGCAGCGCCAGCCGCGTGCTGATGACGCCCTTGCGCCGCAGATAGGCCTGGTTGGCCACCTGCGAATAGCCGAAGCGCACGCCGGACGTGCGGCCGCGCTTGGTGCCGAGATGCACGCCGACCAGCCGGTTGCTTTTCACGATCCGGCCGAACGCCGCGATCTGGCGCGAATATTCGACATCCTCGGCCCAGCTGTAGAGCGGCAGGTTTTCGTCGAAGCGCAAGTCATGTGCAGCCACTGCCGACCAGCGCACCGCCATGTTGCAGCCGTAGCCGTTGAAGATATCTTCGACGCGCGCGGTCTCGTTGCGTTTCGCTGCGGCAATCATGGTGCGCGCCGCGTCTGCATCGAAGCCTGGACCATGCACGCCATCCGCGATGAGGGTGCCGGTCGCCAGGACAATCGTTGGGTCCGATACGAACAACTTCGACAGCTCGGCGATGTAGTCCGGCGCGAGAAAGAAATCGTCGTCGAGAAACAGCACGACATCGACCGCCGGCATGATGCGCAGCAGCGCGTTGCGCTGCGCGGAGGCGCCCTTGCTGCCGGTCGTGAATTCTATTGTCAGATCGAGCGCGGCTAGGGCATTTTTGTCGACGTCGACGGCATCGGCCGGACAGATCGCGACGAGCACCGGCTTGACGGTCTGGCGCTCCAACTCGCGAAGCGTCTCCGTCAGAATCGCCGCCCGACCAGTCGTTGCGATGGCGACCGCGACGCGGAGTTCTGCTGTCATGCCGGTCGATCCAATACGCGATCCTCAGTTCGTGACGTCCGCGAAGCCTAGCAGAGGCTGCTGAAGGAATGGTTAGACGGACCGGACGGATTTCCACTTCGTCCGACAGCGTTTCCGACTCATGAAAGGTGGCTCGTGCCAATGGTCGCAGGCACGCGCCCCGCCGGCCGCTGCGGCGACAGCGCCACGGCGCGGTCCAGATAGAATTTTGCGCCCGCCACCCACGAGAAGCCGGGATAGCGGCGGCGCCCCTTGGCGCGCAGATCGTCGCGCAGAGTGGCGTCGGCCTGCAACGCCGCGATTCGCTCGAGCCAGATCGTAAAATCGTCCGCCGGCGCGTAAAGCGCCGCATCGCCGCAGACCTCCGGCATGCTGGCGCAGTCGGACGTCACGATGGGGCAGCCGTGCACCATGGCTTCGAGCAGCGGCAAGCCGAATCCTTCGGTCCGCGAGGGAAACGCGAAACACAGGGCATGGCGAAACAATGCCGCGAGATCGTCATCGCCGACGAAGCCGAGCGGCACCACGTTCGGTGCCGATGCCAGGGCGGACCCGGCGAAGATCGACGCGGTGCCGCCCGAGATCACGAGATCGATCCCGAGCGCATCCAGCGCTGGTGCCAACGCGACGAGGCGATCGATCTGCTTGTGCTTGGCGCGGCTGCCGAGCGCGAAGACGAACGGCCGTTGGAAAGCGCCCGGCGCGTCGAAGCGCGATGCGGAGGGGTTCCAGCGCAATGCATGCTCATGGCCGTTGCCGACGACCGACGCGGCATGATCGAGAACATGAAAGCGCTCGAGCATCGCCGCCGAGAAGTGCGACACGGTGGTGACCAAGCGGGCGCGGCGCGCGATCAGCGGATAGATCGCGCGATAGGCGAGGCGGAAGGCCGGCGCGTAGCTGTCGGGTTCGAGGAACACGTTGGCATCGTGCAGGCAGACGATCTGGCGCCCGTGGGCCAGCGGCGCA
>NZ_LMUU01000078.1:0-10167 GCF_009765775.1 Beijerinckia sp. L45 | reverse complement strand
TCGTCTCGCAATCCGCGGGCACGATGATGTCCCAGCACAGACGCCGCGCGAGCGCCTCGTCGGCGACGAGCCGGGCATCGATCGCGGCCGTGATCTCACGGGCATAGCGTTGCACGCCGGTGATCTGCTGCGTCAGGAAGCGGCCGTTGATCGACCACGATGCGGGCGGGGTCTCCGCGTCGCCGAACGGAACGCGGGTCACTCCGCGGCTTCCGCAAGCAGCGGATTGCGCGCGCGCCCGGCGCCTATCGCGGCGTCGATGAACAGGGCCATCTGCTGGCGGAACGCGTCGCGGCTGAAGGTGGCGGCGTGCTCGCGCAACGCCCGCGCGTCGAAGCTCGCCTCGATCACCTCGAAGCGTGCGATCGCGTCTTCAAGATCGGCTTCGGTCTGTTCCGCGAAGAAGACGCCTGTTTTGCCGGCGATCACGGTGTCGACGGCGCCGCCGGACTCGTAGGCGATGACGGGCCGGCCCGAGGCCATCGCCTCGAGCGGAACGATGCCAAAGTCCTCTTCGCCGGGGAAGAGCAGGGCGCGGCAATTCTGGTACAGGGCCTTCAACTCGGCGTCGGCGATCCAGGCACGGAATTCAACGGTCGGGCCAGCCATCGCGCGCAGCCGCTCCGCGTCGGGACCTGTTCCGGCGACGATCAGGCGGAGGCCGAGTTTCGTGCAGACGGCGACGGCGAGATCCACCCGCTTGTAGGGGACGAGCTGGCCGATGCAGAAGAAGTAGTCGCGGCTGGGCTGCGCCACCGGCGCGAAAGCGTCGAGATCGACGGGCGGAAAGATCACCGTGCTGTCGCGGCGATAGGCTTTTTGGATGCGCCGCGCGATGAAGGAGGAGTTCGCGATAAAATGATCGACGCGGGCCGCGGAGACGACGTCCCACATCCGCAGCATCGGCATGGTCAGCGACATCATCATCGCGGTGAGCGACCCGGCTCGGCTGCGATAGGTATGATATTGGTCCCACAGATAGCGCATCGGCGAGTGGCAGTAGCAGACATGCACCGCATTGGGATGCGTGATGACGCCTTTGGCGGGGCCCGACTCCGACGAGATCACGAGGTCGTAGGACGACAAATCAAGGCTTTCCAGGGCAAACGGCATCAGCAGGAGGTAGCGCTGATAGAGACGCCGCGCGAACGGCAGTTTGCCGATGAACGTCGTGGTGATCCGGTGGGCGTTGATCAGTTCGCTGGTCTTGGCGGGATCATGGACGTGGGTGAAGATGTCGGCGTCGGGGTACATCAAGCATAGGTCTTCGAGGACCTTTTCGCCGCCCCGCATCCCGACGAGCCAATAGTGGACAATTGCGACACGCATCCTTTGAGTCCTTGGGCCAAAAAGACACACAGGTCGGGCCAGGATGCGTCGCCGCGATCCGCCTCTCTGTGTAGCATGCCAAACCATCCGCAACGATCGTTCCCGTACCGCTAAATTCGAGGCGCCGCAGGCTCGAAACTGCGCTCAACCTTAATGCGCCGTTAAGCGCGATACGGTGTCGGCGCATCGTTTCATCGTGCCTGGTGACGACGCACTGCGGGTGACCACATCAATACTTTAAGGGCGTTAAGCCCAAAACAATAGTGACGTCATATGCCAATGAAGATTTGCCGTTGTTTCGATTCTCGACTGGCAATCAGGACGGATGGCGGGTGTGCCAGCGTGGGGCATCGCGCTTGACCGGTTATGTGGTATTGGCTAAACATATGGGAGGAAACATTGTTTCCTCCGCCGATCGAGGCAGGCTCCCCGCAGAAAGTGCCTCGATCTGCCACAATACCACATAGGGAAGCTGCCGCCGGCTGAAGAGGCGGCAGCTTCTTTCTTTGTGAAGCCGGGCCGCGCGCGGTTGGCGATTTCAAGGACGGTTCATCGGCACGGGCCGGCTCGCAAGAACGGCGCGAGGGCAAGAGCCAGCGGGACGACCGCGAAGGCCGTGGCCGCCGCTGCGACGACCGCCCCGTGCGGGCCGAGATGATCGCCGAGGCGGCCGTAGATCAACGGCGTCGCGAGAGCACTTCCGCTGAGCGTGAAGGTGTAGAACACCGCGAAGGCGCGTTCGACGCGGCCGCCGGGCGCGAGTTCGGGGACGGTGCCATACAGCACGGATGAGGTCCCGTTCAGCATCACCCCCAAGACCGGCAACAGGATGAGGACCGGAGCGAGCGGCAGCATGACCACGGCCATGATCGCGACTGCGGTTCCCGCCTCCGTCGCGACGACCGTCGGGATGACGCCGAGTTTTGCCCCGAGCCGACCGCAGACCGCCTTGCCCAGCGCCCCGCCGACAAAGACGAGGGAGAAGGCAAGGCCGACGGTGGTCAGCGCCGCCCCCTTTTCCTGAAGGAGGAACGGCAGATACAGAAGGAATGCCGGGCGCGCCGCATTGTCGAGCATGCCGATCGCGACCAGCAGCCCGAAGCCGGTGTCGCTGGCCGTTACCTCGCCGCTCGATTGCATCGGCTGCGTCGCGTTGCGTCCTTCGATCATGTCGGGGCCCTTGGGCAAAAGCCACGCGACCGCAAGCGCGACCGCCACGCCGACAGCCGCGATGACCCAGAGCGCGCCGCGCCAGCCCAAAAAGACGAGCAGGAGCGTGACGAGCGGCGGCACGGTCGCTTTTCCCAGATCGCCGGCGAAGTTGTAGGTGCCGAGCGGTCCGCGCGCGGCGCTGCCATAGGCCCGCGATATCAGCGACGAGGCGAGGGGATGCTGGGTGCTTGCGCCGATGCCGCCGATCACGAGGGCCGTGCAGAGGCCGGCCAAGCCGCCCGAGGCACCGGCCAGCCCATAGCCGCCGGCGCTGAGGAGCGTGCCGAGCCCAAGAACCATGCGCGCGCCGAAGCGATGCGCGAGCCGGGAGGCGGGGATCTGCAGGGCAGCCAGCGCCCCGACGTAGAGGGTCCGGACCAGCGCGAGGGCCGCAAAGCCGAGCGCGAACTGTTCCTGCCAGACCGGCAGGAGCACGTAGATGAGGTCGCTGTAGCCGTCGTGGAGAATATGAGCGAGGCAGGCGCCGCTCAAAGTCCGGCCCTTCGTGGAGGCCAGGTCGGTGCGCGTCCGCACCATCCAAGCCTCGGCCCGCACTATCCGACTCGCCACGATTGCGTCCTCCCACGTTTCGTCGATACGCTACATGCGTGAGCAATCGTCGATAAGCGCCGCTGACCTCACGCGTGCTGTGCGTTATGCTCACACATATGAGATCCTTGCCGCCGCTTCATGCTCTCCATGTCTTCGAGGTTGCCGCCCGGACCGGCAGCTATGTGAGCGCCGCGGCGGAACTCGGCCTGACCCATGGCGCCGTCAGCCGGCAGATCGCGTCTCTGGAGACCTGGCTCGGGCAGCGCCTTTTCGTGCGGGTCGGCCGCCGTATGGCGCCGACGCCGGCCGCGCAGGCTTTTGCCGCGGAGGTGAGTATTTCCTTCGACCGGCTGATAACGGCCGCCGAAGCGTGCGGCCGGCCTGCCGTGCGGCGGGTCCTCCGCGTGAGCGCGCCAACGACGTTCGCGATGCGCTGGCTGATCCCCCGCCTCGACGCCTTCCACGCCGCACATCCGGACGCCGAGGTCATCGTCGCCACCACGACGACGCTACACGAGGACCTGCGCGGCGGATTCGACCTCGCCGTTCGACGAAGCCCGCGCTCCACTGGAGCGGGGCACGCCTGGGGCGCCTATCGCGCCGTGCCGTTTCTCGACGAGGCCGATACGCTGGTGGCAAGTCCGGCTCTGCTGAGGCGCAAACCCCTGGACGCTCTCGCCGATGTCGCCGATCACATGCTGCTTGCGACCGAGACGCGGTCCGGCGACTGGACCGAGTGGCTCCACGCGGCGAGCCTGCCGCAGGCGGTCGGCCGGCGCCGCATGTTCGACCATTTCTTCGTCACCCTTCAGGCGGCGAAGGATGGGCTCGGCCTCGGGATCGGGCCTTTTCCCGTCCTCAGCGCCGATCTTGCCGAGGGACATCTGGTTGCGCCGTTCCCGCACATTACTGTCCCGCGCTCCGCCTACGTTGCGCTCGTGCCCAACGATGTCGATAAGACGCCGACGCTGTCGGCCTTCGTGCGCTGGCTGCTGGCGGAAGGATCGGAAGTCCCGCCGGCAACGATTTAACCATAAGACCAGTAGCCGGCGTGTCGGCCCTGCCGGCACGCCTCGTGCCCGTAAGGTGCCAAACGAACGCTCGAGTCTCAAAATGGATCACTCTCTTCGCCTCTGGATGCGCATGCTCGTCGCCGTTGCTGCCGCCATGTGTCTTGCCGCCTGCGATCCGGGCTTTGCCGATCAGGCGTCGTCGCCGACGGATCTCGACATTGCCGGCTTCAAACGGACGTTTTCCGAGACGTTCGACCGGCTCGACGTCTCGGCGGCCGGCCCCGGAACCCGATGGGTTGCGCATACCCCGTGGCACGGCGATTTCGGCGACGCCGCGTTCAGCGATCCGCTCCCCGGCTTTCCCTTCGAGACTGCCAGCAACATCCTGCGCATCGAAGCGCGCAAGGAGGCCGACGGCAAGTGGCGCTCCGGCCTCATCGCCTCGCGCGACCATGACGGGCCTGGCGGCTCCGGCTTCGCGCAAAAATTCGGGTATTTCGAGATGGACGCCAAGCTGCCGCCCGGGCCGGGCGTGTGGCCGGCCTTCTGGCTCGTCGGCATCACGGCGGCCCCGCGCGCCGAAATCGACGTGTTCGAATATTACGGGGTCGCGCCGGACAGCTTCCACGCCAACGTTCATGTGTGGGCCGAGGACGAACGCAAGTTCGGCGACGGCAAGATCGTCGACATGCCAGCCGGTAGCGCCAGCGGCAGCTTCAACAAATACGGCGTTCTGATCGAGGACGATTGGGTCACCTTCTACCTCAACCGCAAGCAGGTGTGGCGCACACCGACGCGAGCCGAGTTCAAGCAGCCGATGTACATGCTCGCCAACCTGGCGCTCGGCTCCGGCTGGCCGATCGACAAGACGCCCAATCCGTCGTTCCTCTATATCCGCGCGATCGCGGCCTACGTGCGTCGCCCGTGAACGCCCTCGTCGAACCGGGCGCGGTGAAGGACCGGACCTTCCACACGCTCGACGCCTTGCGCGGCGTCGCCGCGTTGTCGGTGGTGCTATTTCACTGCTTCTATTTCTACGGCCTGCCGCAACCGGTCGAAGGCCAGGTCGCGGTCGACCTCTTCTTCGTGATGAGCGGGTTCATTATCGCCTATCGCTACGACGCCCGGTTCGTCGCAGGGCTCGGCGCGCTGGCCTTCGCCAAGCAGCGTCTCATTCGGCTCTATCCGCTGTTTATCCTGGCGAGCCTGATCGGCGTTCTGCCGGCGGTCGTCGCCATCGCCCTGGGCGATGGCTCCGCGATGAATCGCGGGTTCATCGCCTCGTTCCCGCTGGCCAGCCTCATGCTGCCGTCGCATCTGGCGCCGGGAACGGACTTCGTCTATCCGCTGAACGCGCCGGCCTGGACGTTGGCGCTCGAGATCCTCATCAACATCGCCTATGCCGCGAGCTTCCGGTTCTGGACGATGCGTCGTCTCGTCGGCTGCGTTCTCGTCGGCTTCGCGGCGGTGGTCGCGGCGGCGTATCATTTCGGAACACTCGACGTCGGCTGGACCTGGACGCACTACCTCGGCGGTTTTGCGCGCATCCTCTACGGGTTCGCGGCCGGCGTGCTGATCTTCCGCGTCTTCGAGCGCAGGCCGTTTCCTACGACCTTGCCGTGGTGGTCGTTGCTGCTGATCATCGGTGTGCTGTTCTTCCTGCCGCCGCCGGTGGTGCGCGCCTGGTGGGATTTCGGGCTCGTCGCCTTCGTGGTGCCGGCGATCGTCATCGCCGGCGTCGCCTCGGAGCCGCCGAGGCGCCTGCATGCGGCCTGCGCGCTTGCCGGCGTCTACTCCTATGTCGTCTATTCCCTGCATTTCGTGCTGATCGGGATCTTTCTGCGTCTGGAGGACCGGCTGCATTTCGACAAGGAGGCTGTGTCGGTGGGGAAGGCGCTGGCCTTCACGGTTCTGGTCATCGCCTTCTGCGTCGCGGCAAATATTTTTTACGACAGGCCGATCCGGCGGCGGCTGACCCGGGCCTTCGTCACGGTTCCCGGACGACATCTGCCGATCCTGCACCCGCGGTGAATTTTTAACTATCTTTGGTCATGCTTTCTTACCGGTCCCGTTAGGGCCCGCTTCCGGGACCGCCGCCGCGGCGAGCCCCAGTGTGATTCAAGAGACGCCTAGCTCATGTCGTTGCGGGAGACTCAGGAGCATTCCCAGGATCTCGAGCGTCTCGACCTCGGCGAGGTCAAGCGTTTTCTCGCGCGTCGCTGGATGCTCATTCTCGGCACTGCGCTGGTTGCCGTCATCCTCGCGCTGGTCGCTTGCGTCAGCATGACGCCGATCTACACCGCGATGTCGCAGGTCCTTCTCGATCCGTCGAAACAGCGGGTGTTCGGCCAGGAATCGGTCACCCCCGACGTCGCCCTCGATTCGGCGGTCGTCGACAGCCAGATCCCGATCATCCTGTCGACCCGCACGCTGTCCTACGTCGTGTCGCACGAACATCTGACCGAGGATCCCGAGTTCGCGCAGGCGACGAAACCGGGCATGATCGGCCGGCTTCTGGCGCTGTTCGCGCCGCCGCGGGTGGCCAACGTCGAGCCGCCGTCGCTGGATGGTATCGATCCGAAGCTCGCGCCGGTGATCTCGCGTCTGTTCGAACATGTCGACGTCGCGCGTATCGCGAAGAGCAACGTGCTGTCGATCACCGTGTCCTCGCGCGATTCCCACAAAGCCGCGCTTCTGGCCAATGCGATGGCGCAGGCCTATGTCGCCGATCAGGTCGATGTCCATGTCCGCTCGATCCAGCAGGCCGCGACGTTCTTCGAGGACCGCCTCGGCGCGCTGCGCGACCAGGTCCGGCTGTCCGAGCAGGCTGTCGCCGACTTCCGCAAGAAAAGCGGGCTCGCAACGACCAGCGACGAGAAGGTGACGGTCAGCGAGCAGCAGCTCACCGACCTCAACGAACGGCTCGCCACCGCCAGCTCCGATACCGCGGAGAAGCTTGCCAAATACCAGCAGGCGCAGCATTTCAAGAGCGGCGGCGGCGATCTCGACACCCTGTCCGAGGTCGTCCGTTCCCCCGTCATCAACCAGCTGCGGACCCAACAGGCCGACGTGACGCGGCGCGAGGCCGATCTCGCCGTTACCTACGGCAGCGCCTATCCCGCGATGGCGCAGATCCGCGCGCAGCGCCAGGGCCTGAATGTCGCCATCGCCGCAGAGATGAAGCGCCTCGTCTCGACGCTGAAGAACGATTACGAGGTCGCCAAGGCGCGCGAGGACTCGCTGCGCAAGACGATGGCCGCGATCGGCAATCTGTCCGGCGGCGAAAACGATGTCGGCGTCAAGCTGCGCGAACTCGAGCGCACCAACCTCGCCAACAAAGCGCTGTTCGAGAACTTCCTGAACCGGGCAAAGCTGACCCAGGAGCAGTCGACGTTCGAGGCACCGGACGCCCGGCTCATCTCGCCGGCCCTGGAGCCGGCCGCGCCGTCGTCGCCGAAGACGAAGCTCATCCTGCCCGTCGCCGGGGTCGCCGGCCTGCTGCTCGGCCTCGGTCTCGCCGCAGTGCTGGATCTTCTCCGCAACAGGGTGCAACAGGCGCCGCTCGATCCCGGCCGCTCGAACGGGCGCGGCGAGGTGCCGATTCTCGGTTACGTGCCGGTCATGGACACGAGCGACCGCGGCGGGCGCGGCGCGGCGGGCGCCGCCGGGTTCATGGCCACCCCTCCGCGCTCCGATTTCACCCGTGGCATCGAGGATGTCGCGGCGCGTCTCGCCGCGCTTGGTGGGGCGCGCGTCGTCCTGCTCGCGCCGCTCGTCGCGGGGGAGGGAAGTTCGACGCTCGCGCAGCGCCTCGCGACATTGCTCGGCGCCAGCGGGAAGCGGGTGCTGCTGATCGATGCCGACGACGGCAGGCGGACGCTGTCGATCGGGCTCAGCCTGTCGTCGCATCCCGGTCTCAGCGATGTCCTGCACGGCACCGCGCCGATCGCCGCGGCGGTGGTGCCGCA
Source organism: Beijerinckia sp. L45 (assembly GCF_009765775.1). Taxonomy (GTDB): domain Bacteria; phylum Pseudomonadota; class Alphaproteobacteria; order Rhizobiales; family Beijerinckiaceae; genus RH-AL1. Next base: position 2,093 of record NZ_LMUU01000078.1, on the reverse strand, counting down.
GGAGGTCTTCGCGTTCCTGCCGGTCGGGCAGACGCCGTTCGATCCGGCGGCGCGTGCGGTCAAGCGGCGTCTCCGCGCGCTTCTTCAGGAGGCACGCGGGCGCTTCGACATCGTTCTCGTCGACGGGGCGGCGGTCCATGAGGGCGGTAATACGATGGCGTGGGCCGGCCTGGTTGACGCGCTGGCGCTGGTCGCCGGCTGGGAGCAACTGCTGCTGCCGCGCTTCGTCCCGACGGTCGATGCCGTCACGGCGCTGCCGCGCTTCGCGGGCCTGATCCTCAATCGGACAAGTCCGCCGACCGCTGCCGAAAGTCTCGCGCTCGCCAGCTGACGCCCGGAATCTGGGCCGAGATGTTACTTTTCGTTTACGTCGTTCGAAGCTTCGTGGCGCGCGAAAGTGTTTTGAAACGACCGTCATGCAAAGTGACGGCATCGACACTCTCATGCTTCCACGGGACAGAGCCGGATGATCGGTAAATCCGCGGCTCGCGACGAGCCGCCGCTGGAGACCACGAGCGACGCCGCGCGCGTCCAGGGGGCGCCTTGCGTGTTCAAGGGATGCCGCGGGGCTTTCCACGCCGGCGTGGGGCCCGTCGGCGTCGTGCTTTGCGCGCCGTGGGGTTTCGAGGATCTGTCCATGCGGAAAAGCTGGCGGCTGCTGGCCGAGGCCATCGCGGCGGCAGGCTTTCCGGTGCTGCGTTTCGACTATCCCGGCACCGGCAATTCGCTCGGCGCGATGACGGACATCGCCGATGCCGCGCAGTGGACCAGCGCGATCGGGGATGCCGCCGATTTCTTGCGCGCCTATAGCGGTGTGAAGAAATACGTCTTCATCGGCCAGTCGCTCGGCGCGGCGCTCGCGACCGCGGCGGCCGGGGCGCGCAGCGATGTCGCCGCTCTGCTGCTGATCGCGCCCGTGGTGAAGGGCCGCGCCTATGTGCGCGAACTTGCCGTCACCTCGAGCCTCGTCGCGGACAAGCTCGGCATCACGGTCGATCTGGCGCCGGGCGAAGGCCTCAGCGTCCTCGGCTTTTCGCTGTCGCAGTCGATGGTCGACAGCCTGAAGGCGCTGGACCTGACGAAGACCGCGATCGGCGGGGTGCAGACCGTCGTGGTCTACGACCAGGCGGACCGCAAGCAGGGCGCGGAAGTTTCGGAACATTTCCGTCGCAACGGCGTCGCGGCACGGCTCGAGACGATTGCCCCCTATCACCTGATGATCTCCGACGCGACGGAGATCCAGCCGCTGCCGGCATCGCCGGCGCAGATCGTCGCGGCGCTGCTCGCGCTTTATCCCGCGTCCGCCCAGGCCGTGACGCCGCGCCTGCCGCTGCTCCCGGCGACCTTGCGCGCGGAGACGTTTCGCGAGGAGCCGCTGCGTTTCGGCATCGACGGCGCGATGCACGGCACCTTGTGCCAGCCTGTGCACCCGCATGCCGGCAGCCCGGTCATCATCTTCCTCAACCGCGGTCTCAACGCGCAGATCGGCTGGCGCCGCGTCTCGGTCGACCATGCAAGGGCCCTGGCCGGCGCCGGGATCTCAAGCCTGCGCATCGATCTCGCCGGCCTCGGCGAGAGCGTCGATCATCCGGGCCGACCGGTGCCGCTGATCTATTCCGACGAGCTCGTCGCCGACGTCAGCGCGGCGATCGACGCGCTCGCGGCGCGCGGGCATGCGCGCATCGCACTGGTCGGCGTGTGCAGCGGCGCCTACACGGCGCTCGCCGTCGCCGAGGTGGATCCGCGCGTCACCGATCTGGTGGTCGTCAACACGCAGCGCCTGGTTTGGAACCCCGCCGAAAACGTCGAGGACGTGATCCGCTACGGCCTGCGCTCGGTGTCGGATTACGTCGGCGACATCAAGAGCCGCAATGCGCTGCGCAAGCTGATCCGCAGCCGCAGGCGCATCCTCCCGGCCCTTTGGTTTCTCGCCAAGCGCGGCGTTGGCGACGCCGTGGCGCGGCTGCCGCTCAGCTGGCGCTCCGCCCTGCTGCGCGAGTCGATGGCGGGCCGGGTTCAGCGGCTGTTCGCCGGCCTGTCCGCCCGCGGCACGCGGGTGTCGCTGGTCTACAGCGACACGGATCCCGGCCTGC
>NZ_LMUU01000077.1 GCF_009765775.1 Beijerinckia sp. L45 | reverse complement strand
GATGCGGAGGAGGAGGAGACCGTTATGATTTGCATGACCCCTGAAGAGCTGGAAACAGCACGGCTGCATAGTCGGGGAATGTTAACCCATAAGACCGCCGCCGAATTCGACCCAGCAGCTCGACTGAAGCCCTCACTGGAAAACAGTGCACCTCATGTTTGGACACACTGCGAGATTCACCCTAGTATGATCTTGGGTATTTGCGCCAGCATCATTCCGTTCCCCGATCATAACCAGGCATGTTTGGTCACCTTAATTTCCTCGTATTGGTGC
>NZ_LMUU01000076.1 GCF_009765775.1 Beijerinckia sp. L45 | reverse complement strand
ATGTTTCGTAGAAAACCAGCTATCCTAGTCAGTATTGTCTTTCACTATACCTACCACGGTTCTTCGGAGATTTTTGCTACAATCACCCGTTCGGACCTTTATAGTCCTGACCATGGTAAAATCACCAGGCTTCGGGTCTAACTTTAGACACTTAGCGTTATTTTAACGTTTGGTTTAACTACGAAATTTTCTCGCATCTAATGTTAACTTGCTGA
>NZ_LMUU01000075.1 GCF_009765775.1 Beijerinckia sp. L45 | reverse complement strand
CTCCAACGAGACGAGCGCGGAGAAGATCGAGGTTGGCACGCCCGTACATTTGGCGCTTTACGAGCTTGAGCTTCGTGATCTGTCCCTCGGTCTGACCGTTGGACCAGGGCTCCGTGAGTGCCGCCGCGACCGCGACTTGGTCGGCCGCAAGGCCGACGGCAAAAGATGACATCAGGCTGTCTCGCGCGGCATCGATCCAAGCCTGCAGATTACCGATCGTACGAGATCGGACTATGGCCTGGAATCGCAGCAGGAGGTCGCGAGCCATCACAAGGGAAGGGACGCCTGCTTCAATGGCGGCCATCATCGTCGCATCGCCTTTGCTGAGGGTATCGCGCATGACACTCATCAGCCGAGCGATCACGCGTGCGGACGGAACACGTCCCAATCCCATGAGGCCCGCCTTCTCGCTACGCTTGCGTCGCGTTGCCCATTCCGTGACGACCCGCAAGGAGCCAGGGAAGCCTAACCGCCGGAGCCGACGCCATAGCTCGGCACCACGGTGGCAATATCGTCGACCTTGAGCGCTGCCACCTCGGAGACGCGCAGCCCCGCGCCGTAGGCGGTGCCAAG
>NZ_LMUU01000074.1:5428-18025 GCF_009765775.1 Beijerinckia sp. L45 | reverse complement strand
CGCCTCCATCCGCGCCGTCATACCCGACGCCTGGCATCAAACCATCGACGCGGTGCTGGCGCTGGGCGCCTCGACGAACAGCGAGCCGCGGGTCTTCGGCAGCTTCGCCTGGGCGGCGCTGACCGGGCTCGCTTACATCGGGCCCTTCTCCGATCTCGATCTGCTCTGGACCGTCACGCCCGACACGGATGTCGACAACCTTCTGGCTGGCCTGTCGTGGATCGATGCCGATGCGCCTGGGCGCCTCGATGGCGAGCTGATCGTCGGCGCCATGCAGGTGGCGGCGAACTGGCGCGAGTTGCACAGGGGTGGCGACGTTCTCGTCAAGACGATGGACGCCGTGGCGCTTCGGCCCACCGTCTGGTTCCTCCAGGCGCGGGAGGCCTGAGATGAGCGACGTGATCCTGCGCCCCTCGCCTCTCGGTCGCTCCGGACGCCTTGGCGTCGACGGCGCATCGCTCTCGCATGACGCCGTCGGCGCCCTCGCCTCGGAATGTCTGACGCTCGAAGTCGACACCTGGCCCAAGCCCGGCCTGGTCAGCCACATCGACAACGGCAGCCACCGCGACATGGACGCCGCGCTGCTCCGGCGCAGCGCCGCGACCCTGAAACCTTTCTTCAGCCGCGTCGTCGAGGCCGGCGCGGAAGGCGCGACGATGGATCGCTTGCGCATGATCGGCATCGAAGCGGAAGCCGCGATGCTTGCGGCGACGCGGGACGTCAACACCCACCGCGGCGCGATCTTCGGCCTCGGGCTTCTCTGCGCCGCAACGGGTCTTCGCGGCGCCGGCCTCGCCAAACCCGACGACAGGCTGGGCGACATCGTGCGGCGGCAGTGGGCGCAGGATATCGCCAACGGCCCGGTCGTCCTGCACAGTCACGGCACCCGCGCGGCAAGGCTGCATGGCGCCTCCGGCGCCAGAGGCGAAGCCTGCGCCGGTTTCCCCGGCGTCTACGACATCGGCCTGCCCGCGCTCAAGGCCGGTGCCAAGCTTGCGCCTTATGATGCTGAGGCGATCCGGGTCCACGCGATCTTCGCCCTGATCGCGGGGATCAAGGACACCAACCTGCTTCATCGCGGCGGCGCGGAGGGCCTGGCCTTCGCCCGCGCGAGCGCCGCCGAATTCATGCGCCATGGCGGCATCGCCCGGCACGGCTGGCGGCTCGACGCGGCCTTCATCCATGCGGAATTCGTGAAGCGCCGCCTCAGCCCCGGCGGCGCGGCGGACCTGCTGGCGATGAGCCTGTTCGTCCACGCGCTGGAACCTTGATGCTCGCGATCCTCTGCTCCGGCCAGGGCCACCAGCATCCCGCCATGTTCGCGCTGACGGCCGAGGCGCCCGAGGCGGCGGATATTTTTGCCGCGGCAACGCAAGCGCTCGATGGTCGCGATCCGCGACAGATGGTGCGCGACGTCGACGATGCGGCGATTCACACCAATGGCGTGAGCCAAATTCTCTGCTGCACCCAGGCGCTCGCCGCCTTCGCGCTGCTGCGGCCGAGCCTGGGCTCAAAACTCGTACTGGCCGGCTACAGCGTCGGCGAGCTCGCGAGTTGGGGCTGTGCGGGCCTGTTCTCCCCCCAGGCGACGCTTGCGCTCGCCAAGACCCGTGCCGCCGTTATGGACGATGCCAGCGGCCCCGCGGATGGCCTGGGGTTCGTCGGCGGTCTCGATCGCAAGGCCGTCGAGGCTCTGTGCCGATGCCACGACGCCGCCATCGCGATCGTCAATCCGAACGACGTTTTCGTGGTCGGCGGCGCGATCGAAAACGTGGCGGCCCTGTGCGCCGCGGCCCTTGCGGCCGGCGCGGCACGCGTGGGCCGTCTGAAGGTCAGCGTAGCTTCGCATACGCCGCGGCTCGCGGCGGCGGCGCCGCGCTTTCGCAAGGCGCTTGACGCGGCCGCCCCAACACCGCGCCTGGCTCCGGGCCTGCGCCTGTTCAGCGGCATCGACGGGTCCGCCGTCCTGTCGATCCCGGGCGGGCTGGACAAGCTCGCGGCGCAGATCTGCCAGACGATCGATTGGGCCGGGTGCCTGGACGCCTGCGTCGAGGTCGGCGTCGACACGATTCTGGAGCTCGGCCCCGGCAACGCTTTGGCGACGATGGCCGCGAATGCCTACCCCGGCATCAACGCTCGCGCGCTGGACGATTTTCGCAGTTTGATTGGGGTTGAAGCCTGGCTCGCCAAGGCCGAAGCGTGAAAAAGCCCTCCGTGCCAATGGATTGACGCATTCGCCTGCGAGTGTGAGCCTGTGGGCTCGGGTGCCGGGCAGCCGTAACGTGGCTGCTCATCGCCTCTTCATGCCAGGCAGAAAAAGGGGCTCGAATGCTGTCGACCGCTGCGAAGTGGACTTTGATCGTCGCGAGCCTCGGTTCAGCCGGCGCCGCCCAAGCGCAATCCAAGGATCCAGCGCCCGCGGAGACCCCAGCGCCGGCACCGGCCGTTCCCATAACGCCGCCCGTTGCAGCACCGCCTGCCGCAACACCAGCGGCGCCTGCGCCCGCCCCGCCGCCTCAGGCAACAGCGCCCGCCGGCACGAAGGCCGTCGTGGTTGACCTGAGCACCATGGACGCCCTGATCGGCAAGACCGTTCGCAGTTCCACCGGCGAGGACCTCGGCCGCCTGATCGATCTCGTGGTCGAGACCAACGGCCAGGTGCGCGCCGCGATCATCGATTTCGGTGGCGTTCTCGGCGTCGGCAGCCGCAAGATCGCGGTGGACTGGCGCGCCCTGGATTTTGGCGGCAGCGCGAAAGGCGGTCCGATCAAGCTGGCGCTTACCCGAAACCAGGTGCGCCTGTCACCGGAATACCGGTCCGGCGAGCCGATCGTCATCCTCGAAGATTCCGGCCCGGAGGCGCCAGCGCCGAAGGCCGCAGCAGCGGCACCTGCAACACCAACGGTCAAGTGACGGATCGCTATTGGCGACCGGACATCACCGGACGCGGCCTCGGAGCCGCCGCATGACCATGCGTCCGTCCCTCATGAGGATCCTCCGCGGCGACCCGAACGCCGATCCGGCGCTGAGGCGCGGGGAGCACGGTCTCGATTGGTTTTCGTTCTTCTGCGCCAATCTGCAGACCGGCTTCGGTCCGTTCGTTTCCGTCTATCTCACGACGTCGAAGTGGACGCAGACGGACATCGGGCTGGTGCTGATGATCGGCGGTCTCGTCGGCCTGTTTGGCCAGATCCCCGGCGGCGCGCTTGTCGATCGCACGCGCTCCAAGGCGCTCGTCGCCGGTCTGTCGGTCGCAGCGATCGGCTTTGCCGCGCTCTGCGTCGCGGTCAGCGCGTTCTTTCCGGTCATTCTCTTCGCCTGGGTGCTTCATGCCGCGGCGAGTTGCGTGCTGTCCCCGTCCATCGCCACGATCAGCCTCGGGCTCGTCGGCTATAACAGGATCGGCCACCGCCTCGGGCGCAACGCGACGTTTGCGTCCGTGGGCAGCGCGCTTGCCGCCGCCGGCATGGGGGCTGTCGGCTACTACATTTCCAATCAGGCCGTGTTCTTCGTCACCGCGCTGCTGGCCGCGCCGGCCATCGCCGCGCTGGGGCTGATTCGCCGCTCGGCAGGCGCGCCACCAGACGTGCGTCCCGACATCGACGCCGTGCCCAACGGTGCCGCCAAGCCCAAGGCCGGTGGCGATTGGAAGGGCATCGCGAAAAACCGCCCTCTACTGATTCTCGCCTTGGCGACGGCATTGTTCTACCTCAGCAACGCCGCGATGCTTCCGCTGGTCGGAAGCGTGCTGACGATGCGCTCGGTTCACTCACCAACGATCCTGATCGCGGCCTGCATCATCGTTCCCCAGATCATGGTCGCGATACTCTCGCCGATGGTCGGCACCAAAGGACAAAGCTGGGGCCGGCGTCCGCTGCTTCTCATCGGCTTCGCGGCGCTGCCGATTCGCGGCTTGTGCCTCGGACTGGTTCAGGACCCCACCATGTTCGTCGTCGTGCAGCTGCTCGATGGAATCTCGGCCTCGGTGCTCGGCGTGATCGTCCCGCTGATCGCCGCCGACACGACCCGCCACAACGGCGGCTTCGCGATGGCGCAGGGCGTCATCGGAACCGCAATGGGTCTCGGCGCCTCCTTCAGCTCGACGATGGCCGGCGCCCTCACCGATCACTACGGCAGCAGATTTGCATTCTTCGGTCTCACCGGCATCGCATTTGTTGCGCTCGTTGTCGCCGCGATCTTCATGCCCGAGACCCGCGATGGCACAGGTCCACGCCAGCGCGACGATGCCCTCGCGAGCGTTGCCGTTTGAGCGTCCAACCGGCCCGACACGAAAAAGCACCGGTTTCCATGGTGCAACGCAACCTAGGCCGTAGTTCGGCGTTAGCAGCTAAACCTAGGCGGAAGATTGGCTTCCCCCGGGTTCATCGCTTCTCCCGCTACCGGAAGGGACGACCCGATGGATGATCTATGTCGATATTCGACGCGTCCATGGGCGTTCTTTGGACGCTACATCAGTGCGCGACCGTGGGCCCACGCTGCGATCGTGGTCGGCGTCGTGGCGGCCGTCGGCTGCTCCGTCAGCACGCAGTATGGCGTCAAAGCGCTCGTCGATGCGCTTGCGGCGGGGCCCAATGCCGGTCGCGTCTGGCCTGCCCTGCTGTTTCTCGGCGTCTTGATCGCTGCCGATAATCTGCTCTGGCGCGTCGCGAGCTACATCTCCAGTTTTACGTTCGTTCAGGTCACCGGCGACATCCGCCGCGATCTGTTCCGGCACCTGACGGGCCACGCGCCGGCGTTCTTCTCGGACCGCCAGCCCGGCACGCTCGCCAGCCGCGTCACGGCGACATCCAACGCCTTCTTCACCGTTGAGAACATGTTCGTGTGGAACGTGATGCCACCATGCGTCGCGTCGATCGGCGCGGTGCTCTACATCACCACGGTAAGCGTCACGATGGCCGCGAGCCTGGCGCTGATCTGTTTTGCCGTCGTCATTCTGATGTTCAGGATCGCCGCGGCCGGCAAGCCGCTGCATCACGAATTCGCGAACAAGGCCGCGGCCGTCGACGGCGAAGTCGTCGATCTCGTCGGCAACATGTCGCTTGTAAAATCCTTCGGTGGGCTGCCGCACGAGTTTCGCCGCTTCGATATCACCCTCGACCGCGAGATGACCGCGCGCCGCCGCAGCCTGCTCTATCTCGAACGCCTCCGCCTGATCCACGCGCTCGTCACCATCGCGGCGACGATCGTGCTTCTCGTCTGGGCAGTCGAACTATGGGAAAAGGGTCAGATCACCGCCGGACAGGTTATTCTCGTCGCGACGCTCGGCCTTTCGATCCTGCACGCGACCCGCGACCTCGCCGTCGCCCTCGTCGATGTCACGCAGCATATGGCGCGGTTGTCGGAAGCGCTGGGAACCCTGCTGGTGCCGCACACTCTCACCGATCATCCCGAGGCCAAGGATCTGGTGCCGCGAAGCGCCAGCGTGGCGTTTCAGAACGTGTGCTTTTCCTATCCGGACGGACAGAGCATCTGCCGCGACTTCAACCTCGACATCAAGGCGGGGCAATGGATCGGACTCGTCGGCGAATCCGGCGGCGGCAAGTCGACGTTGTTCGCGCTGCTGCAGCGTTTCTACGATCTGCAGAGCGGGCGCATCCTGATCGATGGGCAGGACATAAGGCTGGTCAAGCAGGAGAGTTTGCGCGAGGCGATGACCGTGGTGCCGCAGGACATTTCGCTGTTCCATCGGACGTTGCTCGAGAACATCCGTTACGGCCGGCCGGACGCGAGCGACGAAGACGTCCGCGCCGCGGCCGAAGCGGCGAACTGTACCGAGTTCATCGCGTCGCTGCCCGCGGGCCTCGACACGCTGGTCGGCGATCGCGGCACCAAACTTTCCGGCGGCCAGCGCCAGCGCGTCGCGATTGCGCGCGCGATGCTGAAAAACGCGCCCATTCTGCTCCTCGACGAAGCGACCTCGGCGCTCGACAGCAAGTCGGAAGCAGAAGTCCGCGCCGCCTTGGAAAACCTCATGCGGGGCCGGACGGTGATCGCCATCGCGCATCGTCTGTCGACCTTGTCCGGCTTCGATCGCATCGTCGCGCTCGAAGACGGCAAGATCATCCGCGACGACACGCCGGCAAGCCTGATCCCCGCCGTTGCCGATTCTACGCTTCATCTCACACCCGCTTGACTGGAGGATTGTATGCGCATCGCTCAAATTTCCCCCCTCGCCGAAGCCGTTCCGCCGAAGTTCTACGGAGGCACTGAGCGGGTCGTATCCTGGCTGACGGAAGAACTCGTCGAGCAGGGCCATGAGGTCACGTTGTTCGCGGCCGGCGGCTCCGAAACGCGCGCCAAGCTGGTACCGGGTTGCGAGAGCGGGTTGCGGCTGCAGGGCGTGCGCGATCACACGGCGAGCAATCTCGTAATGCTCGACAATGTGCGCCGCCGCGCCAATGAATTCGACATCATCCATTGCCACATCGATCTGCTGCAATATCCGCTGTTCCAGGACATGGCGCATAAGGTCGTCTCCACCATGCACGGCCGCCTCGATGTTCCCGACTTCATGCCGGTTTACAAAGCCTATCCGCACATGCCGCTGATCTCGATCTCCGACAAGCAGCGCGAGCCGATGCCGTCGAACATGAACTGGCTGGCGACCATCCATCACGGTTTGCCCGCCGATGTCTGCCCGTACAATCCGGACGGCGGCGACTATCTCGCCTTTCTCGGCCGCATCTCGCCGGAAAAACGGCCCGACCGCGCCATCGAGATCGCGATACGCTCCGGCATTAAACTGAAAATGGCGGCCAAGGTCGACAAAGCCGATCAGGAATATTTCGATACGATGATCAAGCCGATGCTGGATCACCCGCTGATCGAATTCATCGGCGAGATCAACGAACACGAGAAGTGTGCCTTCACCGGCAACGCGCTCGCGCTTGTCTTCCCGATCGACTGGATCGAGCCGTTCGGCCTGGTGATGATCGAGGCTATGTCGGCGGGCACGCCGATCGTCGCGTGGAACAACGGTTCCGTTCCGGAGGTCATCGAAGATGGCGTCGCAGGGGTCATCGTCGACTCGATGGACGAAGCGGTCGCCGCCGTCGAACGCGTCCGCCACTTCGATCGCGCGGCGGTCCGTAGGTCTTTCGAAGCACGGTTCACTGCGACCCAGATGGCGCAGAACTACGTTGCGGCCTACGAATCCCTCATCGCAAAGTCCGATCCGACGCTCAGGCTTGTCGCCGCGGAGTAGAATGGACATCGTGATTCCGCATTTGGCGTCGACCCTGTCGTGATTCGGGTCGGCCGCTGAGCACGCCACGAACGATATCGATGAGGGGCCATAGATGAAGCATGCGACCGCGCAATCGGACGACGGCATCGAGCTGGCCTTCGAGCAGGTTCCAGAGCACTATATCGAGTCGCAGACCTCGCTGATCGAGAAGCCGCTTCGGACGCTGAAATATGCCGACGCCTTCGCGGTTCTCGACAGCACGGGCGACATCGGGCTGGATCCGGCCAGCCCCGAAGGTCTGTTCCTACGCGATACGCGCTATCTCTCGACCTATGATCTCCGGTTTGAGGGCAAACGAGGCCTATTGCTCGGCTCCGTCGTCGAGGACGACAACGGGTGTCTGTCGGCCGACATGACGAACCCCGACATTCATCGTGGCGACGACATCGTGACGCCGCGCGACATCATCGCGATCGAGCGCACCAAGCTGCTGTTTGAAGGCTGCTGCTACGAACGTATCGGCTTTTCCAACTTCGACGGACGGACCCGTACGTTCGGCGTCAGTATCCGCTTTGGCGCGGACTTTCGCGACCTTTTTGAAGTTCGCGGCTCGCGCCGGCCGGCGCGCGGCAAGGTCGCAGCCCGGACCGTCGACGCGCAATCGGTCGAGATGCGTTACGACGGTCTCGACGGCATCAGCCGTTTTACCGGCGTCAGTTTCGAGCCTGCGCCCGCGCGCCTCGAGACCGGCATTGCCGAATTCACCCTGACGCTGAAGGCCGGCGAAAAACGCTCGATTTTCGCGACCGTGGCCTGTGGTGAAGGCGCGCCCGCGACGCCGCTGCATTTTCTCGCGGCCTATCGTCAATCGCGGCGCGGCCTGAAGGAGATCACCCACGGCATCGCCACGGTAGAAAGCTCGAACGTGCTGTTCAACGAGGTCGCCTGTCGGTCGACGTCGGACATCTATATGCTGGTCAGCCGGACGCCGCACGGACTCTACCCCTATGCCGGGATCCCCTGGTTCAGCACGGTCTTCGGCCGCGATGGCATCATCACCGCAATGATGATGCTTTGGGTCGACCCGGCGATCGCCAAGGGCGTGCTGCAATACCTTGCCGCGACGCAGGCCAAGGACATCGACCCCGCGGCGGATGCGCAGCCTGGCAAGATCCTGCACGAGACGCGGCACGGCGAGATGGCCCGCCTGAAGGAAGTGCCGTTCGCGCTGTACTACGGCACCGTCGACGCGACGCCGCTGTTCATCATGCTGGCCGGCATGTATTTCGAGCGCACCGGCGACAAGGCGACGATCGACGCGATCTGGCCGAACATCGAGGCGGCGCTGAACTGGTGCGACGTCTTCGGTGATCGCGACGGCGACGGTTTTGTTGAATATTATCGCGAAACGGAGTCCGGCCTCGCCAATCAGGGCTGGAAGGACAGCCAGGATTCCGTCTTCCACGCCGATGGCACGGACGCGTTGGGCCCGATCGCGCTGTGCGAAGTCCAGGGCTACGTCTATGCCGCGAAATGTGCGGCGGCGGTGCTGGCGACATCTCGCGGCGACGTCGACTTCGCGGCTTTCCTCGAAGATCAGGCCGCGGAGCTGAAGACGAAATTCCACGATGCGTTCTGGTGCGAAGAGATCGGTACCTACGCGCTGGCGCTCGACGGCGACAAGAAAGCCTGCCGCGTGCGCTCGTCCAACGCCGGCCACGCCCTGTTCACCGGCATCGCCGATCCGGCCTGCGCGGCGCGCGTCGCCGATGGCCTGACGAGCCCCGAGGCGTTCAGCGGCTGGGGCATCCGCACCCTGTCGAATGGCCAGAGCCGCTATAATCCGATGTCCTATCACAACGGATCGATCTGGCCGCACGACAACGCGATGATCGTGCTCGGCTTCGCCCGCTACGGCCTTAAGGACCACGCCGCCAAGGTCTTCGGCGGCATGTATGATGCCGTGCGCTACCAGGAGCTTCGCCGGTTGCCCGAGCTGTTCTGCGGCTTCGGTCGCCGGCAGCGGCGCGGACCGACCGCTTATCCCGTCGCCTGCGCGCCGCAGGCCTGGGCCTCGGCGGCACCCTTCGCCTTCCTCGCCGCGTGTCTCGGCCTTCAGCTGCGCCACGACATCAACGAGATCAGCTTCACCGATCCGCGGATGCCAGCCTTCCTCGACGACGTCACGATCCGCGGTCTGCGACTCGGCTCGTCGCGCGTCGATGTGCGGCTGCGTTGCGATGGCCAGGACGTGACCGTGACGGTGCTCAAGCGCGAGGGTACCGCTCGGATCGTCCAGTCGAAGTAGGGGCGGTCTCAAGATCTGATGCAGCGGGCCTAAGCAAAGCGAACCTGGCCTGGCATCACCGTCCAGATGCTCGTCTGCTCGATCGGCGACAGGCTGTCGCTGTTGCGCACGGTCAGCGAAGCGCCGGGCCGCAGCGCCGCCGCGAGTTGCGTGATGTCGTGCAGGCTGAAATCGATGCCGTCGACGTCGATGTCGGCGCCGCTCAGCGCCTTCGCCAGCAGGCCCCTAACCGTCAGCTCGAGCGGTTCTGCACCAGCGTCCGCATCGGCGGCGATCCGCTCGAGGGACATGATCCAGGCGGCCAGGCGGATGCGCAATTGCCCGTTACCTGTGCCGCCATCCTGAGCCGAGATCTGCGCGAGCATCTCACGCGCCTCCGCCACCACAAGCGCCAGGCGCGGCGCCACGTCACCTTGCCGATCCGGCATGGGTCTTTCCCTTCAACGAAGTCGGCTAGACGCCGCCCGCGGCTGGCACGATGCACCGCTCGCTGTAACGACTCCCATGCCATCATTCGTTCCCGAAGGCGCGGGATTTTTCCCGCGCCTTCGGCATAGGCTCGGCTCTTGTTGCGCTTCCAGCTTTGGTGGAATCACCAAAGCGGGAAGAGATCGCTCTCCTCTCAGACGTTAGAGCAGGGCTTTCGGCAGCAGCATGTGGATGCCCTTGTTGCCGTCGACGAGCTGCGTCACCCGCAGATTGCCGGCGAGCGAACACAGCATGTAGGCCTGATTGCGAGACAGATTGGTCCGCTCGCAGACGTGGCTCACCATCTCCCGCACCGCCTGCTTGGCGGCGTCGTCGAGATCCTCGTCGAGGCCGATCGACATCAGGTGGGTCGGGGTCTCGGCGAAGGGCCAGTTCAGCTTCATGTCCTTGCGGACGGTCAGGCGGAAGCTGCCGGTGACGCCCGTCTCGAGCGCGGTGATGCAGACTTCACCGTCGCCCTGCACGCCATGGCCGTCGCCGGCGAAGAACAGCGCGCCTTCGTTGAAGATCGGCAGATAGAGCGTCGTGCCGGGCTTCAGCTCCTTGTTGTCCATGTTGCCGCCGAAGCTGCGTGGCACCGGTGAGCCGCAACGACCCCAGACCGGCGGCGGCGCGACGGCCATGATGCCGAAGAACGGATCCAACGGAATCTCGGTGCCCCAGGGCATGACGCAGACGTTCTTCTCGTGGTCCACCTTGGGATGGATGGTCTCGTAATCCGTGAACTCGTCGGGCAAGGTGCCGAGCAGCGGCAGGATGGCGACGAAGCCCCAGTCGATGCTGACCTTCACGTCGAGGATGTCGACCTGCAGCACGTCGCCGGGCTCCGCGCCCTTCACGTAGACCGGGCCAGTGATGAAGTGGGGCCCCGCCCCCTGGGTCATCGTGTCGAGCGCCTTCTGATAGTTCGGCGGCACGAGGCTGCGGTCGGCGGGCAGACAGTCCTTGCCGCCTGCCGGGAAGGAATGCAGCGTCACCACGTCGCCCGAAGCGATCTCGATGACCGGCTTCGTCGTGCTGTCGATATAGCCCCAGACCATGTTCTCGGGGGCGTCGGATACTTCGTGGCGTTGCGACATTGCAAGCTCCATTCTGGGGGTGAAGAGGGTCAGACGGCGATATGCCGGCTGAGGTGTTCGCGGCTCGTCGCCTCGGCGCGGACGGATTCGATGACCGTGCCGCGGGATAGGATCACGATGCTGTCGGCCAGGCTCATGGCGAAGTCGACGTATTGCTCGACGAGCAGAAGCGAGATCTTGCCTTTCAGCGCGGCGAGCACGTCCTTGATCGCGGCGACGATGTTGGGCTGGATGCCTTCGGTCGGTTCGTCCAGGATCAGGAGCGACGGCTTGGTCACCAGGGCGCGAGCGATGGCAAGCTGCTGCTGCTGCCCGCCGGAGAGCGCGCCGCCGGGGCGTCGCCACATTTGCTTCAGCACCGGGAACAGGGAAAGCGTCTCGTCCATCAGCTCGGTGCCGAGCGTGCCATGGGCGCGCGCGGCGGCTTGGATGTTTTCACCGACGGTCAGCTCGGAAAAGATCTCGCGGCCCTGCGGCACATAGGCGAGGCCGGCGGCCGAGCGGCGGTGCGACGACCAGCCGGTGATATCCTTGTCATCGACCAGAACGCGGCCGTCGGAGGTCGGGAGGATGCCCATCAGGCATTTCAGCAGCGTGGTCTTGCCAGCCCCGTTACGGCCCAAGATCGCCATGCACTCGCCCGGTGCGATCGCGAAACCGACGCCGCGCAGCACCTGCGCGCTGCCATAATGCTGGTCGAGGTTTTCGGCACGAAACAGCATGATCTAGCGCCCGAGGTAGACATCGACGACGCGGGGGTCGGCGCGCACATGGGCCATCGACCCTTCGAACAGGGTCTTGCCCTCATGCAGCACGGTCACGCGGTCGGCGATCCGTTCGACGAAGTCCATATCATGCTCCACCACGACGATGGCGCGGTCCGGCCGGCGCAAGCCGCGGACCAGCGCGACCGTACGCTCGGTTTCCTCGTCGGTGAGACCGGCGACGGGTTCGTCCAGCATCACGACTTTCGGGTTCGAGGCCAGAACCATGCCGATTTCGAGCCACTGCTTCTGTCCATGCGCCAGTTCCGACGCCGGGCGCTCGCCGTGGTCGGCGAGGCCGATGGATTCGATGACCTCGGCGATCCGCTCTTGCAGCGCGGTTTCCGACATGCGCCGACGAAACCCGGCCTGCGCGCCGATCGCGACATGCTCGCGGACGCTAAGACCCTCGAAAATGCTCGGTTTCTGGAATTTGCGCCGCACGCCGGCCTGGGCGATCGCCGACTCGCTCGCGCGGGTGATGTCGGTGGTCTGATCGAACACGACGCGGCCCTGCTTCGGGCGGGTGATGCCGGAGATCACATCGAGCAGCGTCGTCTTGCCGGCGCCGTTCGGCCCGATGATCGCACGGACTTCGCCGAAGTCGATGGCGAGCGACAGCGCATCGAGCGCGCGGAAACTGCCGAAGGTGACGCCGACGTTCTCGACGAGAAGCGCGACCGTCATCGCGGCATCTCGCGCACGCCGGCGACCTTGGCGCGGAGCGGACGCACCAGCTTCCAGGTCACG
>NZ_LMUU01000074.1:0-5327 GCF_009765775.1 Beijerinckia sp. L45 | reverse complement strand
CAGCAGCGCCCCGACAACGGCCCCGACGAGGTGGCCGCGCCCGCCGATCGCCACCCAGACGGCGATTTCGAGCGACAGATCCGGCGACAACAGGCGCGGGTTGATGATGCCGACCTGCGGCACATAGAGAAAGCCGGCCAAAGCCGCGATCAGCGCCGACAGGCACCAGACGGCAAGTTTCAACCGCAGCGTGTCGTAGCCGAGCGTCCGCAGTCGGACCTCGTCGTCGCGGGTCGCCAGCATCAGCGCCCCGAAGCGGCTCGACAGCAGCGCACGGCAGCCGATCAGCACCAGCACCAGGATCAGCACGGAGGCCGCTGCCAGCGCGAAGGTCATGCCGCGTGTGCCGATCGGCCAGGAGAAGATGAGCGAGAACCCCGTCATCCCGTTGTTGCCGCCGAAGCCCGTGTCGTTGCGAAACATCAGCAGCATCGCGACATAGACGAGCGCCTGAGTGATGATGGCGAAGTACACGCCGTTGACGCGTGAGCGAAACGAGACGTAGCCGAAGAGCGCGGAGACGACGAGCGTCACGACGGCGGCAAAAAGCAGCGCGTAAGGGAAGGTGCCGAGGCCGTCCCAGTAGAAAGGGAATGACGTCCAGCCCATGAACTGCAGGAAATCCGGGACTTTGCCGGAAACGTCGAAGCCGTGTTTCAGCAGGTACATCGCGACGACATAGCCGCCGATGCCGAAGAACAGGCCCTGCCCCAGCGAGAGAATGCCGAGGTAGCCCCAGATCAGATCGAGCGACAGCGCGAGGATCGCGAAGCTCGCCAGTTGGCCCATCGCGTTGACGATGTAGGACGAGAGGCCCCATTCGCCGGCTGCCGATACGATCATCACGACGAAGACCGTGACGAGGAAGGCGAGCAAGGCCAGGAACGGCCGGTCTGCGGTCCAGGACTTCATTTGCGGCGTCCCTTGACGGCGAACAGGCCCTCGGGACGCACCTGCAGGAAGGCGATGATCATCAGCAGCACGATGACCTTGGCGGCAACGGCGCCATACCACGGCTCGATCAGCACGTTGATCTGGCCGATGCCGAGCGCGGCGACGACGGTGCCGCCGATCGTCCCGACGCCGCCGAGCACCACCACCATAAAGCTGTCGATGATGAAGTTCTGGCCCATCTGCGGATTGACGCTGTAGATCGGCGCCAGCGCCAACCCGGCGAGCCCTGCCAAGCCGGAGCCGAGACCGAAGGCCAGCATGTCGACGCGGCGGACGGGGATGCCGATGCAGCCGGCCATGGTGCGGTTCTGCGTGACCGCGCGGATATTCAGACCGAGCGGCGTCAGCCGCACGATGGCCCAGGTCAGCGCCAACGTCACCGCGGCGAAGGCGATCGCGAACATCCGGTTCCAGGTGAAGAAGAAGTCGCCGATCACCGGCACGCCGCCCGTCACATAGTATGGCGTGACGAACTGCAGGTTCTGCGTGCCGAACACCACGCGGACGAGATTGGAGAGAAACAGGCTCACTGCCCAGGTCGCGAGCAGGCTCATCAGTGGGCGCTTGTAGAGGTGGCGCAGCAGCACGACCTCGAGCAGGATGCCGATCGAAGCCGTCACGAGAAACGCGACGGGAATGGCGATGATCAGGTAGTAATCGAGAAGGCCCGGCGCGTAAGTGCGCAGCCCCTGCTGGACGAGCCAGGTCGCATAGGCGCCGATCATGATCAGTTCGCCCTGCGCCAGGTTGATCACGCCCATCAGGCCGAAGATCACGGCAAGGCCGATCGCCGCCATGAACAGGATGCTGGCGAAGCTGAGCCCGCTATAGAGCGTCGCCAGCACGTCGCCGATGCTGATGCCGCGGGAGATTTTGGCGAGCGCGGCATCGACGGCCTGCTTGAACTGCGGATCCTTGGCATAGGCGAGATCGCTGACCAGCGGCTGGACCTCGGCGCGCGCGCGACGGTTCGGCGTCTCGGCGATGCGCCCGAGCGCGGTGATGCGCTTTGCCGGGTCGGTCGAGCGGAGCGCGCCGATCTGTGCCACGACCAGCATCTGCTGTTTTAAGGCCGGGTCGGTTTCCCGCGCGGCGGCGGCATCGAAGAAGGTATCGGGGAGCGCCGAGGCGCGATGTTCCAGTACGTGGAGGGCGGCAGCGCGCCGGCCGACGTCGGTCGCCGTCCCAAGCGCCAGCGCGGCTTCGGCGGTCTCGAACGTGGCGCGGTTCTTCAGGCTGAGAAATGGGGCGTGCGCGCCGTCGGCGGGTTCACGCGGGGCGCGCGATGCAGCATCGAGGAACGCACCCTGCAGAACGACGACGGCGCCGTTCGCATCGCAGGTGAGCTTGCGATCCAGAACGGCGCGGGCAATCGGCGCGGCCCAGGTCCGATCCTCGGCCGATCCGTCCGCCGCAAGCGCCGTCAGGGCGCGACCGGCGTCGGCGAACGCGGCGCCGTCGCCGCAAAGGTTCGCGATCACGCCCGGGCGGTCCGCGGGGGCGGCGATGGACGGCGTTACGATGAGAGCGAGACAGAGAGCGAGACAAAACCGTCGCAGCCCGGTCCGGGCCGCGACGGCGGAAGCCACCATTCGAGATTGCACCAAAGGATCAGCCGAGCGTGCTGAAGGGCACCGGCTTCGGCGTATCCTTGGACTGCCACAGGACGTCAAAGCCCTGCTTCTCGTTGACTGAGCCGATGAACACGCCGCGCGAGACGTAATTGTTCTCGGCAGTCATGCCGATCTTGTAGCCCGACGGACAGTCGAAGGTGAGGCCGGCGAAGGCCTTGCGCACCTCGGGCACGGCGAAGGAGCCGGCCTTGGCCGCCGCCATCGCCCACAGGTGCACCGAGTCGTAGGCAGAGACCATCGGATCGATGGCGACGTCGCCCTTGAAGGGGACGTTCTTCGCCTTCACGTAGTCGGCCCACTTCTTCAGGAAGGCGACGTTGGCCGGGCCCTTGGCGTTCTGCAGGTAGGCCCAGCAGTTGAGATGGCCGACCAGCGGCTCGGTGTTGAGGCCTTCGAGATCGGCCTCGACCATGTCGAGCCCGAGCACCGGCACGTCCGTGGCCTTGAGGCCCTGGTTGGCGAACTCGCGCAAGAAGTCGGGAATCGACGAGCCGACGACGGTGAGGACGACGATCGCCTTGCCGCCGCCCTGATCGGCGAAGGCGCGGATCTGGCTGACCAGCGTCTGAAAGTTCGAGAAGCCGAGCGGGACGTATTCTTCCTTCCAGGCGGTCTCCGGAATGCCTTTGGACTTCCAGTAGGCCTTGAGCTGCTTGTTGATGGTGCGCGGCCAGACGTAGTCCGAACCGATCATGAAGAAGCGCTTGGCGCTCACCCCGTCTTCGCCCATCAGGTAATCGACGGCCGGCAGCACCGAACTCGTCGGCGGCGAATTCACGTAGACGATGTTCTTGGAGTTCTCTTCCCCCTCGAAATGCAGCGGGTAGAACAGCAGCCCGTCGGCCTGCTCCACGACCGGCAGGACGGTCTTGCGCGACACCGAGGTCCAGCAGCCAAACAGCGCCGCGACCTTCTCCTGGTCGAGCATCTGCTTGGCGCTCTGGGCATACAGCGGCCAGTCGGACGCCGGGTCGGAAACCGCGACGTCGATGGTCTTGCCGTTGACGCCACCCTTGGCGTTGATCTCGTCAGCGGCCATGCGGACGACGTGGTTCAGACGCCCTTCGAGGTTGGCCATCGTGCCCGATGAGGAAAACAGGCAGCCGAGCTTGACGGTGCCGGAGGCGGCGTAGGCCGGACGGATGATCGAAGGCATCGCGATCGGCGTCGCGATGCCGACGCCGGCTGCCTTCACAAACGAGCGCCGTGAAAACGTGTCCATGACCTGCATCCCATGCTGGTGAAAGTGCGGTCATCTCCGTCCACGCCTCCAGGAAAGGCAACTTCAAAGAATGGCCATAGGCGCTCAATCAGGCGGCAGATGCCTATGTTTTGGATGCTTATTGGCACTATCGCCATTATGCGGTGTCGCGACCGGCACGGAGGGTCATCGCCCGGCGCGGATTTGATTGTTCTTTCCTGCGGCATTGTCTTACCTAAGACGGAGCCCGCGAGCGGCTCGATCGTTGCCGTCCAAGGCCAGCCGGGAATGACGCCGATGCGACACTTGCAGCATCCCGAAGGTGTGATCTTGCACCTGCTTCACGAAGCCGACGCCGGCGTGTCCATCGCCGAAATCTGCAGTACCGCTCGCATCTCGCCCCGCACCTTCTACCGCTGGCGCAAGCGCTATGGCGGCCTGACCCTTTCCGCGGCGCTGGAGGTGAAAGACCTTCACCTCGAAAACCTGAGGCTTCGCGCGCTGGTCACCAGCCTCTCGGCGCGGCTGAAACACGAAAACGCCGACACGCCGGCGGGGTCCGACAGGACGTTCCGCTCCGACGTCGTGCCGCTTCGCGGCGCCTCGCCTGGGCGCTATGCCGCGGTTCGCGGTCAACGCTGACCATTCGAAGCGGCGTGCATCGCCGCCATATCACGATGAGGGCATCCCGATGGACATCTACGGTTTTTGGCGCTCACAGGCGACGTTTCGCGTGCGCATCGCGCTCAATCTGAAACGCGTCGCCTATCGCGAGATCCCGATCGATCTCGACAAGGGCGAACAATATTCGCCCGAATTCCTGGCGATCAACCCGCAGGGCGCGCTGCCGGCCCTGATCGAAGATGCCGCCTCCCCCCTCACCCAATCCTCGGCGCTGCTCGAATATATCGAGGAGCGTTATCCGACCCCGCCGCTTCTGCCGAAAAATCTCCGCGAGCGCGCCCGTGTCCGCTCGCTCGCCGCTGTGGCGATCAGCGACACACACCCGCTGATCACCCCGCGGGTAAAGGGCTATCTCAGCAAGACTGCCGGTTTCGACGCCGACCAGTGGCGCGCCTGGCAGACCAATTGGTTTTCGGCGGGGCTGAAGACGCTCGAGGCGCGATTGGCCCATGATCCCGCGACGGGCACATTTTGCCAGGGCGACACGCCCGGCATCGCCGACATCTGCCTCTACGCGCTTTACGAAGGCGCAGGCACGTTCAAGATCAAGGTCGACGCGATTCCGGCCGTCGACCGGATCGTGGCGCATTGCGCAAAGCTCCCGGCGTTTGCCGATGCCCATCCGACGCGCCAGGCCGATTATCCCGGCTGAACCATCGCCGCGCTGAACCGAGATGTGTTCGAGGCACTTGCCTTGAACACATCTCGGCACTTTGGAGGCCCGTCTATTCGCTCGATCCGCGCCCGAGCAGTTTTGCCATTTCCTCCTCGAGCGACTCCAGCGTGTCGTTCGGCGAGGTGGCCGGCGGAGCGGGCTGTGGGGCGACGACGGGCGGCGGCGGGGCGACGGTCGG
>NZ_LMUU01000073.1 GCF_009765775.1 Beijerinckia sp. L45 | reverse complement strand
GCTCGGCGATGCCGATGTTCCAGGCGCTGAAAGCCTGCCCGCATGCGATCGTCGTGCGGCCCGACATGGCGAAATATGCTAGCGTCGCGCGGGCGGTCGGGACGCTGATGGGCGAGCTCACCCCGCTCGTCCAGCCCGTCTCCATCGACGAGGCCTTTCTCGACCTCGGCGGCACCCAGGACGTGCATCGCGCGATCCCGGCGCTGACGCTCGCGCGGTTCGCACGCAAGGTCGAGGACGAGCTCGGGATCACCCTTTCCATCGGCCTGAGCGACTGCAAGTTTCTGGCGAAACTGGCGTCGGACCTCGACAAGCCGCGTGGTTTCGCCGTCATCGGCCGCACTGAGGCCGCGGCGTTTTTGCGGCCTCGGCCGGTCGGCGCCATCGGCGGCGTCGGCGCGGTTTCGCAGAAGCGCCTTGCCGCCCTCGGTTTCGAGACGATCGGCGACATCCAGGACTGCGACGAGACGACGTTCCTCCGCCGTCTCGGGTCGGAAGGCTCGAACCTGTGGCGCCTCGCCTACGGCATCGACGCGCGGCCCGTCTCGCCGATCCGGGAAACCAAAAGCATCTCGGCGGAAACGACGTTCGGTGCGGATCTCGCGCGCGCCGAGGACCTGCAGCCGATCCTCTATCGTCTTTGCGAGAAGGTCGCCCTGCGCCTCACCCAGGCGGACTTCGCCACCGGCGGCGTCGTGCTGAAGCTGAAGACCGACCGTTTCCGCACGATCACGCGATCCCGCTCCGGCCTGCCGCCGACCCAGCTCGCGGCCCGGCTCTACGACGCGAGCCGCCAGCTTCTCGCGCCGGAACTGGACGGCACGCGCTACCGCCTGATCGGCGTCGGGACAAGCGACCTGCGGCCGGCCAGCGAGGCCGATCACATCGACCTCGTCGATACCACGCTGAAGCGCCAGAAAGCTGCGGCTCAGGCGATCGATGCGGTGCGCGGACGCTTCGGGTCGGATGCCTTGATCCGCGGGATTACGCTGACCGGGGCCGCGTCGCGCAAGCGCGATTAGCTATTTCGTGCAGCTCTTGGTCGGCAGCATCTCGAGATTGGTCATCTCGCCAGCCAAAACGAAATCGCCGTAGTCGAAGCGCAGCGCCCGCGACACGCCGTTTTCGTAAAGATCGAAGGCCAGCGTGTAGGCGGGGCCCTCGTCCTTCTTGCCTTCCTCGAAATAGCTGATCGAGACCGGCCAGCGCTTCACGTTGGCGAGGAGCGCCGCATCGACACCGTGATCATCGGCGGGCGCCGCGATCGGGCGCCCGATGATCGATGTCGTGTCGAACACCTTCTTGCCGTCGTCCGAGCCATCGAAAACCTTGGCGCCGAGAAGATGCTGATCGGCGCGTGCCGCAGCAAGAATACGCCGTAGATGCTCGGTGGGAAACAGCACGGTCTGGTCGACGTCGATCGTTTCGCGGGACGGCTTGGAGATCTGGATCGCCAGCGCATCGTCCTTTTTCACCGCGTGGCCGTCGATCACGTCGTTGCCGCCATTGTCGAGCGACGTCGTGACGTTGAAAGCAAAGTTCTTCTCGTCGGCGTCCTCGAAAGTGGCCGAGCGCATGTCGGACAGGCGCGTCGCGCCCTCGGCCGGCTGCAGCTCGGTGATCTGGCGGAAGTTCTGGGTATAGCCCTCGCAGCGCGAGCCGCTGAACTCATAGGAGACGCGGCCATGCGCGCTGGTCGGGCTTTTTGTGCCCGTCGAGGTCAGCAGGGTGACGCGGTAGACGGCGCGATGGGGAACGAGCGCCGGAATCGTCGCGGTTTCCTGGTCCGGCGCCGACGGTTTGGCGACGGCCGGCGGCACCGCGGGCCCGGCGGCATGGCCGCTGCGGATCGACACGACAAGCGAGCCGCCGAGCAGGCAGACGGCGACGACCGCGGTCGGAAACGGGGCTTTGAGACGAGCGATCATCGAGCGGCGGTCCTTGCGTAAACGACGTGTGGCCATGCCGAATCGCCATGGCGAAATTGCGGAGCGCGAAGCTCCCAAGCCCTTCAAGACGTCCAAGCCTACGACCGCCGCGGCAAGAAAGCTATTGCCGTTCCATGACGATAGTCACCTAAGCCCGCAGCGCCGGGCTTGCTTAGACGGCAGTGTTCCGCCTAGAGGACGGGTATTCCCCCGCTTCTCCAGGAGTTTTCGCGATGAGCGACATCGAAGACCGTTTGCGCAGCCTCGGCATCACCTTGCCGCAACCGTCCGCGCCCGTCGCCAACTACGTTCCAGCCGTCGTGGCCGGCAATCTGCTGGTGATCTCCGGACAGCTCGCTCTCGGCGCGGACGGCAAGCTGGCGCCCGAACACACAGGCAAGGTCGGCGGCACCGTCTCCGAAGCCGACGCCAAGGCCGCCGCCCGTCTCTGCGCGATCAACCTGCTGGCCCAGGCCAAGGCCGCCTTGGGCAGCCTCGACCGAATCGAGCGCTGCATCCGCCTCGGCGGCTTCTTCAACACGGCACCCGATTTCGCCGCCATCGCCCCGCTGATGAACGGCGCCTCCGACCTGATCGTCGAAGTTTTGGGTGACAAGGGCCGCCACGCCCGCTCGACCATCGGCGTCGCCGAAGTGCCGCTCGGCTCGGCCGTCGAGGTCGAAGGCATGTTCCTCGTCAAGGCCTGATGCGACCGGATCTCGCTCTGATTCTCGCGCAGCCGGTGGCCCACCGCGGCCTGCATGATCGCAGCCGCGGCGTGATCGAGAATTCGTTTGCCGCAGCCGAAGCCGCGATCGCGGCCGACTACGGGATCGAGTGCGACGTCCAGATCAGCGGCGATGGCGAGGCGATGGTTTTTCACGACGAGACCCTCGACCGGCTGACGGCGGAGACCGGCCGCGTCGATGCGCGTTCGGCCGCCGCCCTCGGGGCAATCCCGCTCAAGGATGGCCGCGACACCATCCCGACGCTGGCGGCTTTCCTGGCGTTTACCGATGGCCGCGTGCCGCTCGTCATCGAGATCAAGAGCCGGTTCGACGGCAATATGCGTCTCGCGGCGCGCGCGGTCGCCCTGCTGGCGGATTACGCAGGCGCCGTGGCCCTGAAAAGCTTCGATGCCGCCGTGATCGCGCACTGCCGCAGCCTTGGCGCGCCCTGCCCGCTCGGCCTCGTCGGGCCACGTGAAGTCGAGCCAAGAGACCGTGACGCGGCACCCCCGGCCTTGGATGCCTACGACTTTTTGTCCTGGCACGTCGCGGATCTAGCGGCGCTGCGTGTCGTGCAGCCTCGGACGCCGGCGATGAGCTGGACGGTGCGATCGCGAGAAGATCAGGCATGCGCGACCCGTCGTAACGCCCAGATCGTCTTCGAGCACTACCAGCCGCTAAGCGCGCCTTAAGCATGCAGGCGAAAAAGCCGCGGCGTTAAAGCTTTGGTTCGCCTGGCGCTCTAGCCTCGCGGCGAACGAGGATCGCCGATCATGAGAAGCTTTGTCATCGCCATTCTGGCGACAGCCGCCGTTGCGGCGCCTGCCTGCGCCGAGGATTATGGCCAGTATCCCGCACCCGTCCCCTTCGCTTCGCTCCCGCAGTCCCGCCTGACCGGCGATGTCGTCATCATGCCGCCCTACGGTCCGTTGCCGGTTCGCGTTTACACGACACCGCCGAACGCGCCGTTCTACAACGTGCCGCCCTATCGGGTTATCGCGCCCTACTAGACCGCAGCGCGCCTCAGCGGCTTTCGTCGGCGTTCGCGCCACAGGCATTCGGCACGCTCGGTGCGTTGAATTTCACCGGCGTTCCGCACTTGTCGCAGCCGGCGGCGCCGAGCGTGACGACGAGGAGGCAGGCCAGGCGCAGGATCGTCCGTTGCATGCGGTGTGGTCCCATGGGTGAGCACTCGGCCTGATTGGGTCTAATTCATTGGTTTCAACGGGAAAACATGTCGGCTTTCAACAAGTCTTAACATCGAAACGGCATATCTGACCCCAGACACACGACGAACCGAGGGCCAGTCAGTGACAGAGCTTCGAGCAGCCGAAAGGGGCAGAAGCCTTTTGAAGGCAAAGATCGTTTTTAACAACCGCATGTCGAGCATCGACTGCATCGTCAAGAACATCTCCACAGGCGGCGCCAAGATCGCCGTCGCCAGCACGTTGTCGATCCCCAGCGAATTCGACCTCGAAATTCCCCAGAGGGGCAAGACCTACCGGGTCCAGATGCGGTGGCGCGACACCGACCACATGGGCGTCGAATTCATGGATGCCGTCGAGAGCAAGCCGCCGTCCGGCAGTGCAGACTATGAAAAGCTCGAAGTCGAAAACGCCCGGCTGAGGGCAACCATCCAAGCCTTGACCAAGCGGTTGACCGATCTCGGTCAGGACCTCTCTGGCGCGCTGTAGGCGCGAACGGCCCGAACGCGAGCGGTCGGCGTCAGGAATGTTCGACGAGCCTGCCTTCCGACAAGGTCACGCGCCGGTCCATGCGCGAGGCCAGATCCATGTTATGGGTGGCGACGAGCGCCGCCAGGCCCGTCGCCCGGACCAACGTGTTCAGCACGCCGAACACATGATCCGCCGTCTTGGGATCAAGGTTTCCCGTCGGCTCGTCGGCAAGTAGCACCGCGGGGCTGTTCGCCACAGCTCGCGCGATTGCGACGCGCTGCTGCTCCCCGCCTGACATTTCCGCCGGTCGATGCACGCCGCGCGCACTCAGGCCCATATAATCGAGCAGTTCGTCAGCCCGCTTGCGCGCTTCCTTGCGCGACAGCCCGGCGATCATCTGCGGCAGAATGATATTTTCCGACGCCGAGAATTCCGGCAACAGGTGATGAAATTGGTAGACGAAGCCGATCTCGGAGCGCCGCATCGCGGTACGCGCCGGATCGGGCAGCTGCGCGGTCGCCGTGCCGTTGACCAGCACCTCGCCAGCGTCCGGCTTTTCCAGGAGGCCGGCGATGTGCAGCAGCGTCGACTTGCCTGTGCCCGACGGCGCGATCAGCGCGACGGACTGACCGGCATGCAGCTCGAAATCGACCCCGCGCAAGATGTGCAAGGGCTCGCCGCCCTGGCGATAGGCGCGTTCGACGGCTTTCAGCGCGAGAGAGGGTTTACTCATCCGTAGCGCAGCGCTTCGACAGGATCGAGTCGGGCGGCGCGCCAGGAGGGATAGAGCGTCGCCAGGACCGACAGGCTGAGCGTCATGACCACCACGGTGATGACGTCGCTCGGCTCGACCACCGAGGGGAGCCGCGAGAGGAAGTAGATCTCGGCCGGGAACAGGTTGGTGTGCAGCAGCTCGTTGAGGCCGGAGCGGATGGCTTCGATATTTTCCGCGATGACGAGACCGAGGACGAAGCCGGCAAACGTGCCGGAGACACCGATCGCGGTGCCGGTGATGAGAAAGATGCGCATGATCGAGCCGCGCGGCGCGCCCATGGTCCGCAGAATCGCGATGTCGGCGCTCTTGTCCTTCACCAGCATGATCAGGCCGGAGATGATGTTCAGCGCCGCGACAAGGACGATCAGGGTGACGATGATGAACATCACGTTGCGCTCGACCTTGAGCGCATCGAAGAAGGTTTTGTTGCGCTCGCGCCAGTCGGTCATGATCATCGGCCGCGGCACCGCGAGGTCGATGTCGGAGCGCACGGAATCGATCTGCTCGGGGTTCTTGAGGAACAGCTCGATGACGGTCGCCTCACCGTCCTTGTTGAAGAAGGCCTGCGCCTCCGGCAACGGCATATAGACGAAGAGGTTGTCGAACTGCGCCATACCGATCTGGAAGATCGCGGTCACGGGGTAGCTTTTGATGCGCGGCGCCACACCGAACGGCGTTTGTGCGCCTTTGGCGGTGAGAATGGTGATGCTGTCGCCGACGCGCAGGCTCAGGCTCTCGGCGAGGCCCTGCCCGATCGCCACGCCTTCGGCCTTATCGAACCCTTCCAGCGAACCGATCTTGACGTGCCCGGCGATGCCCGGAAGCTCCTTCAGGTCGGCCTCCTTGACGCCACGCACCAGCGCTCCGGCCTGGTTGAACGGCGAGGACACGCCGGCCGCACCTTCCACCATCGGAATGGCGAGCTGCACGCCCTTGACGCGCTTCACGTCGGTGACGACGCGGTCGTAATCGGTGAGCGGCGTGTCGGCAGCCTGCAGGAAGATGTGCCCGTTCACGCCGACGATCTTGTCGAGCAGCTCCTTGTGGAATCCGTTCATCACCGACATCACGACGATCAGCGCGGCGACGCCCACCATGATGCCGAGAAACGAGATCAGCGCGATGACGGAGACGAAGCCCGACGCCCGGCGTGCCCGCAGATAGCGTCCCGCGACCATCCATTCGAAGGATGCGAAGGGCAATGTCTTGGCGGTGGCAGCCTTGCTCATGAATTGGGTCCGACGACTCGCTTCGGCGATCCGAGCAAGCTCCGGCGCTCTATACGCCGAAATCTGCGGTGGCAATGAGGCTTTGTGCGCGCAGAGACTGTCAAAGCGCAAAGCTGGGGCTGAAGGGTCGATGCCGTCATCCTGGGTCGCGCGGAGCGCGAGCCCAGGACCATGAAACGCTGATGCAGGACAGGCCGCAACGTCGCGTTCCCATCGTCGACCCGATGTTCATGGGTCCCTGCTCTCCGCTTCGCTTCGGCCGGGATGAGACATCGCGGCGCGGTTTAGCTCACCCAGACCGAACCGCTGAAGCGCGCGATGACCTCGCCGAGCGGAAGCGTCT
Organism: Beijerinckia sp. L45; assembly: GCF_009765775.1. Classification (GTDB taxonomy): domain Bacteria; phylum Pseudomonadota; class Alphaproteobacteria; order Rhizobiales; family Beijerinckiaceae; genus RH-AL1. Next base: position 11,102 of record NZ_LMUU01000073.1, on the reverse strand, counting down.
CGCGCTCCCCGGTGGCGCGCGTCTTCACCTCGATCTCGTCAGCGGCGATGCCCTTGGGCCCGACGATGATCTGGTACGGTAGGCCGATCAGGTCGAGCTTGGCGAATTTGCCGCCGGGGCGGTCGTCGCTGTCGTCGTACAGCACGTCGACCTTGGCCTTGGTCAGCGCGGCGTAGATCTTCTCGCAAGCCGCGTCGGTCGCGTCGTCGCCGACCTTGAGGTTGGCGAGGCCGACGGTGAAGGGCGCCACCGACTCCGGCCAGATGATGCCCTTGTCGTCATGCGAGGCCTCGATGATCGCCCCGAGCAGCCGGGAGACGCCGACGCCATAGGAGCCGCATTGCGCCGGCCGTTCGACGCCATCGGGCCCGGTGATCATCGCCTTCATCGGCTTGGAATATTTGTCGCCGAAGAAGAAGACCTGGCCGACCTCGATGCCGCGCGTGCTGACCCGCTTGGCCTCCGGCGTCTCGGCCTCGAAGCGCGCGGCGTCATGCACATCCTCGGTGGCGGCATAAAGTGTGGTCCACTGCGTAACGATCCCCGAAAGATCGCCGGCATAGTCGACTGTCTCGGGCGGGATCGGCAGGTTGAGCACATCCTTGTTGATGAATACGCCGGATTCGCCGGTCTCGGCGAGCACGATGAACTCGTGCGACAGGTCGCCGCCGATCGGCCCGGTCTCGGCGCGCATCGGGATGCCGGTCAGGCCCATGCGGGCAAAAATGCGGAGATAGGCGACGAACATCCGGTTGTAGGAAATCCGGGCGCTCGCCTCGTCGACGTCGAAGGAATAGGCGTCCTTCATCATGAACTCGCGGCCGCGCATCACGCCAAAGCGCGGACGCTGCTCGTCGCGGAACTTCCACTGGAAATGGTATAGGTTCTTCGGCAGCTCGCGGTAGGATTTGACGCCCGAGCGGAAGATCGCGGTGATCATCTCCTCGTTGGTCGGGCCATAGAGCATCTCGCGCTTGTTGCGGTCGACGATGCGCAGCATTTCGGGGCCGTAGGCATCGTAACGACCGGATTCGCGCCAGAGGTCGGCGAGCTGCAGGGTCGGCATCAGCATCTCGACGGCGCCGGCGCGATCCATCTCCTCGCGGACGATCTGTTCGATCTTCTTCAGCACCCGCAGGCCCAGCGGCAGCCACGCATAGATGCCGGACGCTTCCTGGCGGATCATGCCAGCGCGCAGCATCAACCGATGCGAGACGATCTCCGCTTCCTTGGGATTGTCGCGGAGGATCGGCAGGAAATATTGGGACAGGCGCATCGGACACTCGATCTGTGGGGTTGCGCAGGCTTAGGCCACACAAACCGCCGATGAAATCGAAAACTGTCCGGCGCCTGCCGCCAAAGGCATGAGAGGGATCGTCAGCCGTGACCGCATACGATCACGGCGGCCCGATCAGGACTGCTCGCCGCCACCCTGCAGCACGCGGACGTGAGTCCCCGTGGGCACGCGCGAATACAGATCGATGACGTCCTGATCCATCATCCGTATGCAGCCGCTGGAAACGGCATGACCGATGGTCTCCGGCTCGGTGGTGCCGTGGATGCGGAAATGCGTGTCGGTGTCGCCGCGATAGAGATACAGCGCGCGGGCGCCGAGCGGATTTTCCAGGCCGCCATCGAGACCGGCCGCGTAGGGGCCGTAACGCTTCGGCTCACGCTTGATCATCGCCGGCGTCGGCGTCCAGTGCGGCCAATCGGCCTTGCGCGCAATGACGGCATCGCCGCGGAAGGCCAGGCCTTCCTTGCCGACGCCGACGCCGTAGCGCAGCGCCTTGCCGTTAGCCTGAACAAGATAGAGGTGGCGGGCCGACGTATCGACGACGATCGAACCGACCGGCGCGGTGGTGTGATAGGCCACCGTCTGTCGCAGCATCGTCGGATCGACGGTGCGGAGATCGATCGCCGGCACGGGATAGGTCTCGTTCGGACGCGCGTCATAGAGCGCGGCAACGGCCGGATCGACGTTCGGTGCGCCTGCGACCAGGCCACCCGACATGTCGCCGCCGCAACCGGCGAGCCCGACAAGCGCGGCGAGCAAGATGATGAATTTGGAAAAACGCTTCATGATCAAGGGCGACAAGGCGGGTTCTTTCGGGCAAGGGGCAATCGCGCCGCCGCGACTCCCTGAGCCGCCACAGCTTGTTGCCCCTTGCTACATCGCCTTGGTGCTTCGCACCTTAAGTGTGTCTTAAGCCGCGTCCTATCGTGGCCGAGCGCGCCAAATATGTCACAAAAGAGTGAAGGCGTTACTCCACCGTCACGCTCTTCGCGAGATTGCGAGGCTGGTCGGCATCTTTCCCCATGAACACGGCCGTGTGGTAGGCGATCATCTGGACCGGCACGGCGTAGACGATCGCGGTGAAGTCCGGCGCCATGTCGGGCAGAATGATCTGCGCTTCCGCCTCGGCGGCAAAATCGCGCTCGACCCGGCTGTCGCCGATCATGATCAACCGGCCGCCGCGCGCCGCGACCTCCTGCATGTTGGAGACCGTCTTTTCGTAGACGGCATCATGCGGCGCGATGACGATGACCGGCATGTCCTCGTCGATCAGCGCGATCGGGCCGTGCTTCAGCTCTCCGGCGGCGTAGCCCTCGGCGTGGATGTAGGAGAGCTCCTTCAGCTTCAGCGCCCCCTCCATAGCCAGCGGATACGAGGTGCCGCGCCCGAGGTAGAGCACGTCGCGCACCTTCCCCAAGTGATGCGACAGGCTCTCGATGGCGGGCTCGCGCTTGATTGCCTCCGCCATCAGGCCCGGCACCGCCATCAGGTCGGCAACCAGACGCGCCTCGTCGGCCTCGCTGAGCGTTCCGCGCGCGCGTCCGAAGGCCAGCGCGAGACAGGCGAGAACCGCGAGTTGGCAGGTAAAGGCCTTGGTCGATGCCACGCCGATCTCGGGACCGGCCAGCGTCAGCGCCGTGACGTCGCTCTCGCGCGCCATCGTCGAACTCGCGACGTTAACGACGCTGAGAATCGATTGACCGTTGGCTTTGGCGTAACGCAGCGAGGCCAGGGTGTCCGCCGTCTCGCCGGACTGCGAGACCACGATGGTCAGGCCGCCCGGCGTCATCGGCACTTCGCCGTAGCGGAATTCCGAGGCCACCTCGATGGTTACGGGCAGACGGGCAAACCGCTCGAACCAGTATTTTGACGTCAGCCCGGCCATGTAGGCGGTGCCGCAAGCGGTGATGGTGAGCTTGTCGATTTTTGCGACATCGACCGGCAGATCGAAAGGCAAAGCGACCCGGCCGGCCGACATGTCGAGGTAATGCGCCAGCGTGCGGCCGACGACCTCCGGCTGCTCGTGGATCTCCTTCGCCATAAAATGGCGGTGGTTGCCCTTGTCGACGAGGAAGGCGGAGGCCTGCGTCTTCAGCTTGCGACGTTCGACCGGCAGATTGTGCGAGTCGTGAAATTTTGCGTTGTCGTGGGTGAGCACGACCCAGTCGCCCTCCTCGAGGTAGGTCAGCGTGTCGGTGAACGGGGCGAGCGCCAGGGCGTCGGAGCCGAGGTACATCGTGCCGGCCTCGTCGCCCTGCCCGTAGCCGACCGCCAGCGGCGCACCCTGACGGGCGCCGATCAAGAGATTCTCTTCACCCTCGAAGAGAAAAGCGAGCGCGAAAGCGCCCTTGAGCCGCGGCAAGCTAACGGCGACGGCCTCCACCGGACCGAGACCGCCGTCCATCGCGTCGGTGACGAGGTGGGCGACGACTTCGGTATCGGTCTCCGTCGAAAAGATGTGGCCCTTCATGCGCAGGTCGTCGCGCAGCTCGCGAAAGTTCTCGATGATGCCGTTGTGGACGACGGCCACCTTCGCGGTGGCATGCGGATGCGCGTTGTTTTCGGTCGGACGCCCGTGCGTCGCCCAGCGGGTGTGGCCGATACCGCTGGTGCCGTGCAGCGGCTGCTCGCGCAGCACGGCTTCGAGATTCTTCAGCTTGCCCTGGGCGCGGCGCCGCGTGAGATGGCCGCCCTCCAGCGTGGCGACGCCGGCAGAATCATAGCCGCGATATTCCAGCCGCTTCAGCGCCTCGATCAGCGCGTCCGCAACAGGCGCACGCCCGAGGATGCCTACGATGCCGCACATGCTCTGCTCTCTTTATGCTGGGGAATGGCGGGAGTTCTAGCGCTTGTTCTTGTCACGAAACGTCTTGGCCCATCCGGGTTTTTCGACCTGACGCGCGCGGGCGATGACGAGGGCGTCCGCCGCCACGTCCTCGGTCACCACCGATCCCGTCCCGATGAAGGCGCCATCGCCGATCGTCACCGGCGCGACGAGGGCGCTGTTGACGCCGATGAAAGCCCCCGCCCCGATCTGCGTCCTGAATTTTTGGAAGCCGTTGTAGTTGCAGGTGATGGTCCCGGCCCCGATGTTCGTTTTCGCGCCGATGGAGGCATCGCCGATGTAGCTCAAGTGGTTGGCCTTGACCCCCGCCTCAAGCGTCGAGGCCTTGATCTCCACGAAATTCCCGACATGGACGTCCTCATGCAGCACGCTGCCGGGACGCAGGCGCGCGAAGGGGCCGATCGTCGCACGGGCACCGACCTCGACGCCCTCAAGGTGCGAGAAGGCCCGGATCGTGACGCCGTCGGCAACCTGCACGCCCGTCGCGAAGACGACGTTCGGCTCGATCGTGACGTCGCGCCCAAGCACTGTGTCGAAGGCTAGCGTCACGCTGGAGGGATCGACGAGAGTCGCCCCCCCGCGCATGGCCTTCTCCCGCAGACGCCCCTGCATCAGGGATTCGGCACGAGCCAGCTGCACCCGGTCGTTGACGCCAAGCACCTCGTCCTCCGGCGCCACGGCCACCGCGGTTTCGAGACTTTCCGAACGGGCCAGGGCGACCACGTCGGTCAAATAAAATTCGCCCTGCGCGTTTTGCGTCCCGATGCGGCGCAGCAGGTCGAGAGCGATGCGGCCGTCGAGCGCCATGAGCCCGGCGTTGCAAAGCGTGATGTTGCGCTCGTCCGGCGTGGCGTCTTTCTCCTCGCGGATGGCGTCGAGCCGCGTTCCGTTGACAAGCAGACGGCCGTATCCGGTGGGATCGCGCGCTTCGAAGCCGAGCGCCACGACAGCGGCGCCGGTGTCGCGCAACGCGATCCGCAGAGTCTGGAAGGTTTCCGGTCGCACCAGCGGCGTGTCCGCGAAGACGACCAGCAGGTCGTCGTAACCATCCGCGATCGCCGCCTCGGCGGCGAGAACCGCGTGCGCCGTGCCCCGTCGCTCGACCTGAACCGATATGGCGCAATGCGGCACGAGCGCCTGCATTTCCGCGGCGACATCGTCCCGGCCCGGTCCGACGACCAGCGCGATTCGATCGACACCCGCGGCAGCCACAGCCGCGACACAGTGCCCAAGCATCGAGCGCCCTGCGAGCATATGCAACACTTTTGGGCGTGAGGATTGCATGCGCGTGCCTTCGCCGGCGGCAAGGACGACGGCGAGACAGGTGCGCGCGGGGCTTTGACCCATGATGTTCTCCAACCAGCCTTCCTTCGCGAATAAGTCAGGCGTTCCGCAAGCCAAAAAGCGGATGATGATCGTGACGATTAACGAGGCACTAGGCTAAGCGTGGGATATACATCAAGGTGAATGTTCAGAATGAAAACGTCGGAGACGTGGTGACGGTCGTCGAGTACAAGTTTCAGCGTCGCGATGTCTTGAGATTGGGATTGGGAGGCGTTGCCGCAGGCAGCCTCGGCGTTTCGGGGGCAGCATCCGCACGGGCCGATGACGCCCCGCCCCCCGCAGCACCTGCGGCACCACCTGCGGCGCCTGCACCGGACCTCAGCAGCATCGGCGGCCCCGGCGTCATGCTCGCGCCACCCGTCGCCTTCGCGCCCGGGAGCGTCACGGATATGGCGCGGGCCCTGGCGAAGAAACCGTTCAAGGCCGTGACGGCGGACCTGCCGGATCCTTTCAAGACTCTCACGTTCGAGCAATATTCGGCCATCCATGCAAGGCCGGAAGCGCGCGTGTGGAGCACCGAAACGGTTGGCTTCGCTCTGGAGCCGCTGCACCGCGGCTTCATCTATGGGTATCCCATCGAACTGAACCTCGTCTCGCAAGGCCAGGCCTACCGACTCGTCTACGACCCCAAACTGTTCGATCTCGGCGCGCTGCACCCCGGTGCCAAGACCGGCGATATCGGGTTTTCCGGCTTCCGCGTCTTCGTACCGCACACCAAGGTCGATTTTGCGGAGATCGCCAATTTCCAGGGCGCAAACTTCTTTCGGGCCCTGACCGGCGGCCAAGTCCCCGGTCTCGTCTCCCGGGCGCTCGCGGTCCGTCTTGCCGATCCCAAGGGCGAGGACGTACCGTCCTTCCGCACCATGTGGATCGAGAAGCCGAGCCTTGTCACCAATGCGCTGATCGTCCATGCCGTGATCGATTCCGAGACGATCACCGGCGCGTTCCGCTTCACAATCCACCCGGGCGAAGCGACGATCATCGACACCGAATGCACGCTGTTCGCTCGCGTCGCCGTCGACAATATCGGGCTCGGCACAATGAGCGCGACGCATCTCCTCGGCTTCATGGATCATCGCAAGTTCGACGATCTGCGTCCCAACGTCAGCGAAGTCTGCGGCCTGCAGATGCTGACCGGCGCCGGCGAATGGCTGTGGCGCCCCGTCGCCAACCGCGACACGCTGCAGATCTCGACCTTCATCGACGAGAAACCCAAGGGCTTCGGCTTTCTTCTGCGCGATCGCAATTTCGACGATTACGCCGATGAGGACCAGCATTGGGAGCGGCGTCCTTCGCTCTGGATCGAACCGCTCGGCGAGTGGGGCCAGGGCGGCGTTCAACTGATCGAAATTCCCTCGGAGTCCGAGGGGAACAACAACATTCTCTGCTTCTGGCGTCCGAAGCAGCCGCTTGCCGCCGGCAGCGAAACGCCCTTCGCCTATCGCCAGTTCTGGTGCTGGGACCCGCCTGAGCGGCCGCAGCTCGCGCGCGCCATCACCTCGCGTAGCGGGCGCGGGTCCGGCAAAAGACGCCGTTTCTTCGTCGATTTTTCTGGCGATATTCTCGCCGATGCGGCACGGACGATTGACGTGAAGCCGACGCTGACGGCTTCGAGCGGGACGATCACGTCGGTTCGCGCGTTCCCAACCGACGACAAGAAATCCATTCGGATTTTCTTCGAATTGGACCCCGGCAGCGATCTGTCGAGTGAATTGCGCCTCTTGCTCGAAGCACAGGGCAAAGCGGTGAGTGAGACGTGGCTCTACAGGTGGACCCCAGCATGACGTCGCCGATCGACACTTTGCGGCATGGGGGACGGGTAGCGCTGCCCTTCACGAAACCCTGCCTCAATCCGCCGATGCCGCCGGAATCGACGCTAGCGATGCCGGAGCAAGGTTTGCGGCGTTATGATCCGGCGCACAGGCCGACCCGTCGGTCCTTCGATCTCGCCACATGGTTTGCCCGCCTGATGATTTTCGGTGGCGGCCTGCTTGTGACTGTTTACGGCGCGACGGAAATGTACGGCGTCGTCTCCGTCGGCGGTGTCACCCTGCTCAAATGGGCGCTGCTCTTCCTGTTCGTCGCTAATTTCTCCTGGATCGCGCTGGCTTTCACCAGCGGGCTCTACGGCTTTCTCTGGATGCTGTTCTTTGCCCCGAAGACGCCGGCGCTGCCGGGCGGCCTTAAGGCGAAGACCGCCGTCGTGATGCCGATCTACAACGAGGCGCCGTCCCGCGTTTTCGCCGCGGTGCAGGCGATCTACGAGGACGTTCAGGCAACGGGCGTCGGCGACTCGTTCGAGTGGTTCTTTCTCTCGGACACCACAAATCCCGACGTCTTCGTCGCCGAAGAGCACGCCTTCGTGCTGATGCGCGAACGCCTCGGCGCCGACGTGCCCGTCTTCTATCGCCATCGCCCGCAGAACACCGCGCGCAAGGCCGGCAACATCGCGGATTTCGTGACCCGCTGGGGCGGCCGCTACGAGCATATGGTCGTCCTCGATGCCGACAGTTTCATGCTCGGCCACGCCATTGTGACGCTTGCCGCGGCGATGGAGGCCGATCCCGACGCCGGGATCATCCAGACGCTGCCGTTGATCATCAACCGCAACACGCTGTTCGCCCGCGTCCAGCAGTTCGCTGCGCGAATCTACGGCCCGGTGATCGCCGCCGGCCTCTCCGCCTGGATGGGCCGCGACGGCAATTACTGGGGCCACAACGCGATCATCCGCACAAAGGCCTTCGCCGACCATTGCGGCCTGCCGCACCTCGCCGGACGTCCACCCTTCGGCGGCCACGTCCTGAGCCACGACTTCGTCGAGGCCGCCTTCATCCGCCGCGCCGGCTATGCCGTCTACATGCTGCCGGTGCTCGGCGGCAGCTATGAGGAAAGCCCGCCGTCGCTGATCGATCTTTCCGCCCGCGACCGTCGCTGGTGCCAGGGCAACCTGCAACATCTGCGCATCCTGCCCGCCAAGGGCCTGCACCCGGCCTCCCGCCAGCATTTCGCCACCGGCATTTTCGCCTACCTCGCCTCGCCGCTGTGGATGATGCAGCTCATCGTCGGTTTGGTCCTCGTGCTCCAGGCGAGCTACATCAAGCCGGAATATTTCACCAACGAGTTCACCATCCTCCCGGCCTTTCCGCGCTTCGATGCGCAGCGCTCGCTGGAACTGTTCGCGCTGACGATGGTGATCCTGCTGCTGCCCAAGATTTTCGGGCTGCTGCTGTCCCTGATCCAGACCGAGACGCGACGCGGCAGCGGCGGCGCGATCCGCCTGATTCTTTCGGCCGTGTTCGAGATCATCATGTCGGCCCTGCTGGCGCCGATCATGATGCTGATTCAGACAGGGCACGTCGTCCATTTCGTCTTCGGCTTCGATACCGGCTGGGATCCGCAGCGCCGCGACGACGGCTCGATCCCGTTCATGGCGATCGTCCGCCGCCACCGCTCCCACGTACTGATGGGCCTGCTGACTCTGATCAGCGGATTGCTGATTTCGCCGTCCCTCGTGGCCTGGATGTCGCCGACGATCGCCGGTCTGGTCCTGGCGATCTTCCTGTCCTGGGCGACCGGCCTGCTATCGGTCGGTCTGTTTCTGCGGCGTATCGGCCTGCTGACCACGCCGGAAGAGAAGGTGAAGCCCTCGGTCGTCGTCCGCGCCAACGCGCTGATTGCGGAAATGGGCGGCGCCCGCGACGAGCCGGAGGATGGTCTCGCACTTCTCTATGCCGACCCGCATCTCCAGACCGCGCACACCGCCTTCATGCCCAGAGACCGGTCGCGGAAGCGCGGCGTGATGACGGCGGAATGGGCCCTCGCCTACTCGAAGCTCAACGACGCCGAGACCGTCGAGGATGCCTTGGCATGGCTGAAACCGAAAGAACGGATGGCCATCCTCAATGATGGGACCTTGTTGCGCATGCTCTTCGCGCTGCCCCGGATGGAAACCGCGATCGAGGCTCAGCGCGCAGTTGGCTGATGTCATGTTCGTGAGATTTGAGTAATTCCAATCGACGCTCCTGGTATTGCCGGCGATCTTCTGCCTCGATAATTGAACGGAAGACATCGACAGCCGCGCCGTTGCGGTCTTCTGGCGGAAGCCTAAGCTTCCGCGCCCCATCATGTTTGGAGCCCAAATCTTGATCGGCGCTTTGATTATCGTTTTCCGTGAAGTGATCGAGGCCGGCCTGATCGTCGGCATCGTCCTCGCCGTGACCCACGGCGTGCCGGGCCGCCTGCCCTACGTCGCGGGCGGCATCGTCGCCGGCCTCGCCGGCGCCGGCCTCGTCGCGATCTTCGCTGGCGCCCTGGCCTCGCTTCTCGAAGGCTCGGGCCAGGAGGTCTTCAACGCCTCGATCCTGATCGTCGCCGCGCTGATGCTGACTTGGCACAACGTCTGGATGGCCAAGCACGGCCGCGAGATGGCGCAGGACCTGAAGAAGGTCGGGGCCGAGGTGCAGAGCGGCACGCGCTCGCTGTTCGCGCTTGCCGTGGTCATCGGCGTCGCCGTCCTGCGCGAAGGCTCCGAAGTCGTCCTGTTTCTCTATGGCGTGGTCGTCTCCAGCGGCGCGACGGGTTGGCAGATCCTGGTCGGCGGCGCGCTTGGCCTGGCGCTTGGCGTCGGCCTGAGCGCGATCACCTTCGCGGGTCTGGTCCGTATCCCGCTGAAACACCTGTTCCGCGTGACGAGCGTACTGATCGCCTTCATGGCGGCCGGCATGGCCGCGCAAGCCGTCGCGTTTCTCGAACAGGCGGATATCGCGACCGTCATGGGCCGCGCGGTCTGGAACACCTCGCGCGTGCTGCCGGACAACAGCATTTTGGGGCGGATCCTTCACACCCTGTTCGGCTACACCGATCGGCCGTCCGAGCTGCAACTCCTGGTCTATGTTGCGGCTCTGCTCGTTATCTTCGGCCTGATGAAGGCTCTGGCACCGCACGAACGAAGCACGCGTCCCATCCCTGCCGAATGAACGATGGTCCGCGACACTATGCCGCGGTCTTTTCACTTGTCATCTTGAGCGCATGTCGTCGTGGCGCTTGCTTTTTGCGGCATTCTGCACGACATCCATCGCAGCGAACCGTCCCGCGCGACCAGGGCCCTTCCTGGCCGTACCGAACCTCGCTCCCAGCCTATCTTGTAGGCGATACGTTCGCGACCGACGCCGGCGATGCCGGTTCTACGGGGAAGCCTTATGATGGCTGGAGCGAGCGCCCCCATCTAGGACTTCTATGACATTCAAAGACCTCGGCCTGAGCGACAAGGTTCTCCAAGCGGTCGAAGCGTCCGGCTACACCACGCCGACGCCGATCCAGGAGCAGGCCATTCCCTACGCGCTGCAGGGCAGGGACGTTCTCGGCATCGCGCAGACCGGCACCGGGAAGACCGCTGCCTTCGTTCTTCCGATGATCTGTCGCCTCGAAACGGGCCGTGCCCGTGCGCGGATGCCGCGCACCCTGATCCTCGAACCGACCCGCGAACTCGCAGCCCAGGTCGAAGAGAGCTTCGTCAAATACGGCGCCAACCATAAGATCAACGTCGCCCTGCTCATCGGCGGCGTTTCGTTTTCCGATCAGGAAGCCAAGATCACCCGCGGCGCCGACGTTCTGATC
>NZ_LMUU01000072.1 GCF_009765775.1 Beijerinckia sp. L45 | reverse complement strand
CACACCGACCATTTCGGGAAAAAATACAATAAAATGTGCACAACCGGAGGAACGACAACTCGTGCGTGCATGCTAATGCAGGTATGGCGTATAGCAGGCGTATGGTCTAGTGTAAGTAAAGTATGCGATAGATGCGATATATCATTAACCCCCCTCTCTAAAAGTCACCTCCTCCTCCTCCTCTGCCGTACCGGATCTGCGAAAACGACCGCGTGTCCCTGTTCCCAGAAGGCCAAGCCTGTGG
>NZ_LMUU01000071.1:70939-81168 GCF_009765775.1 Beijerinckia sp. L45 | reverse complement strand
CTCGATCTTCTCCGCGCTCGTCTCGTTGGAGAACTGCACGCAGATTGAGTCAGAGCCAAAGTTCGCCGCCGATTGACACATTCGTCGATCGCGTAAACCCAGAGCCGATCCTCGTCGTCGGGATCCAGCGGCCTTAATTCGAAAGTGGGCAATTACTCAACCTCGCGACAATCAGCAGATGGATACGCGAAAGCCAAGGCAAAGGTTCTCTGGGGTTGAGACAGACCAGCTATGCCACGAAAACACTGCGAAGTGGCGAAGCCATTGCGGGTCGAGTTTCAGTGCGGTCCCGTGTCGAACTTGACCTACGTCGCCAGGTCACGAGGATCATAGCGATGCGTTGCATCACCGCATCCGCCACGCCGATCCGCTCCTAAAGCCAGCGCTTCCTGAACTCCCGATCTGCTCCGGCCATGATCGGCGGACCATGACCGAAGCATGCGACCTCGAACGCGTAGCCGGCGAGCCTCGTCAGACTGCTCCGGGCCTCGCCCACGTCCTCCTGCGCCGCCGCCAGCACCATTCCCTTGCGATTGATGCAGGCATCGGCCGCGAACAAGATGCCCCCTGCCCTTTTCCAGAGGAACGCGACCTGTCCGGCGCAATGCCCGGGGATGTGGATCGTCAGAATATCGTCGTCGAACGGAACGGCGACGCCATCATGCAGCAGACCGTCGACCTTCGTGGGTGCGGTCTTCCCCGGCAGCCGGCTCAGGAGGGCCGCCACGATCATGTTGCGCAATCCCGGTGCGGCGTGGATGGGCCGGGCCGGGCCGCCGGCTTCGATGATCGGCGCATCGAGGCCATGCGCATAAACCCGGGCGCCAGTCCGTTTCCTCAGCGCGGCCGCTCCGCCGATATGATCGGGATGGGCGTGCGTAAGGAGGATGTGGCGCACGTCCTCCGGCGCCCGGCCGATCGCAGCGATCCCATCGAGGATCTTGGCCGTGTCGCGGGCAAAGCCAGTATCGACCACCGCCAAGCCGTCAGCCGTTTCCAGCAGGTACACGTTCACGAGGCCCGGGATGATATGAAGCCCTGCGATCAACCCAGCCACTGCCATCGCTACCTGCCTCCCAACGCGTCCTCAGTCGACCGACAGCGGAAGCCCAGGCTTACCGCTTCCTCATCTTGACTTGCAGTTCGCCATACAGGGCTCGGTAGTCATACGTGGGGTAGAATTCGGTCCGATAACCACCCCACGCCTCGCCTTCGATCAGACGGTTGACGTCACGCAGACGCTCCGCCGGAAAGCGGATCGTAACGACCTGCCCGATGCCCATCATGACGTACCAGGAGACGACCTCGACGCCCGGCGGCCGGAAGTGGTCGAACCAGCCGGTCTCCTTCAGGTGCTCGTTGATCGCGTCGACCGTCTTGGTCTCGTCGTGGCGGAGGAAGATCGTCAGCATCTCCATGCCGGGCTGGCTCGTCGGGGCCGGATCCGGCTCGGCCCTGGCCGACCCGCTGAAGGCCGAGAGGAGGGGCAACGCCGCAAGGCCGCTCCAGAATGACCGACGCGTCTTCATGGAAGCTCCCGCACCTATTGTTTCAAAGACGAAGCCGCCGCGTCACTGGGACCAATCAGGAGCCTTCCCTCAAGTTCCTGCCTACCCGAGGGCGCGAGCATGGACCAGAAACATCGTTCCCGATGTCAGAAATCTGCCCACCAGGGCTCAGGTCTAGGAGCGATCGTAATGGCCAAAGTCGAGAGACGGTGGACGGACGATGCCGGTCCTCGTACCGTCGCGATGGACAATCACGTCGAGCTCCAACCGCAGATTGGGGGCCTCGGCGCAATCAAACCTGCGTTCGTTATGGACATCAAGCTTCAGCGTCCTGGCAATCTGGTCGCGTGCATCCCACTCGTCAATAGCGTAGACCCAGAAGGTCTCGTAGTCGAAATTCAAGCTCTTGACGCAGTACGTTGGCATTCGCCCAGCCCTCGGAATATTGGAACGCGCTTATCCTTTTGGGGAAAGATCGCAAGCAAATAGTTAGCGCTCGATAAGATTGACAGCCAAGGCATTACTGCAAATACGCAAGTCGGTTATTGGAGAACTACCTGGACGCGTGTGAGGTACATTGAAGCGCGCCTCTTCTCACCTTCAGTTGATGAAACTCGGTCGCAAGTGCGGCGTTCTGATGACGTAGGGGAACGTCTGATGACCAGTCGAGAGGCAGCGGAGGTCCTGTCCAATCCGAGAGGCCGCAGCGATGATGAGGTCTACCTGGCAGCTAAAGTAGTCCTGGTAAATTGCGGTCGCGAAACCGCGGCTGCGAAACGTGCCATAGACTTCATCGAACGTCTGCGACTCAAGCGATGGCGGATGGAGCGGGGTTAGTATGGGACCGAACGGTCTTCAGGTAAGGCACGCTGTTCATTCTCACCATCGCGGCCGCTCTGCGGAGACCAAAGTCAGTTGGTTTGCGGCCCGACCTTAGGCCGCGCGCCCGTTCGCGACGTTCACGCTGGTCAAAGGACAAGCATCGAAATGGCGCCAGACCGTCATCTAAAGCCAGCTTCCTTATGACCGAGCGGAGTCTTCCGCCCAACCATCCGAAGGCCATGCCGTTGTTGCTGACCAGGGCCGAGGGGTATGGCGCGTGGCTGCGGTCGCCGCGAATGAGCGGCCTCTCCACTGCTGAAGGTGGTCGCCAACGGCCAGAAAGATAATCGGCGCGACGGCCTGGAACCGCGATGGCCAAATGCCAGGGCGGCTACATCTCCTTCAGAGATGGTCGCGACCCTAACGACGTTGCTTCAGGTATGCTCTGGGCGCCTCCCCAAGCACACGCTTGAACATGGTCGTGAACGCGGCCGGATTGTCGTAGCCCAAATCGATGGCAACGGTCGTTATCGACGCCCCCGAAGCAAGGCGCGGAAGGGCGGCGACAAGGCATGCCTGCTGGCGCCACGTCATGAAACTCAGGCCCGTCTCGCGTCGAAAAAGACGTGTGAACGCACGCCGACTGATCCCGAGCGGTGTGCACCACTCGTCGATTGTCTCGTGCACGGACGGCTTAAGCACGAAAAGCCGACATCTTTGTGCCAGCGGGGCATGGTCTGGAAACGGCAGGGATAGCGGCAGCACCGGCAACCGTCGCATCTCATGCAGGATGAGCGACATCAACGCGCCCCCACGCCCCTCCAGATCGTAATCGACTGGAATCTCCTGCGCTTCGGCGATCAGGCTCTGCAGGAAAGGAGAAATGCCGACCACCTGGCAGCGCGATGGCATGTCGCCGGCGTGCTCCGGTTCCAGATAGAGGCTTTGAATGCTTGTCATGCCAAGCATCCGCACGTCGTGGACGACACCGGGCGGTATCCACATGCCGCGGCGGGGCGGCATGACCCAGGTCCCCTGTGGCGTCGCGAGCACGATCGTGCCGCTCGCGCCGAAGATCAACTGACCTCGTCGATGCCGATGCGGAGGGATGACATGGCCGTCCGGATGCTCGTTGGCCGCTGCGATCAGGGGCCGTGCAACTTCGTCGACCGCTTCGACACGGATGTTTCTGACCATGGCCCACTCGCGTAGGTTATAGGCCTGCAGGCGGTGGCGGGCCCGATCGTCCATCCTTAGGTTCGCGGCACGTCGAGCGCAATGCGTTTCGGACGTTGCCGAAGACAGGACAGATCTCGTGAACCAAATCGTCATTGATCGGCCGAAGGCCGGTGGAACCGTCTTTCCCGTGCTGGGCGCCGTCAGCTTCTGCCATCTGCTGAACGACATGATGCAGGCGCTCCTGCCCGCGATCTATCCGATCCTCAAAGGCGGATTCAATCTCAGCTTCGCGCAGATCGGCTTCCTGACCCTGACGTATCAGATGACGGCATCGATCCTGCAGCCCCTGGTCGGCCTCTACACCGACCGCAGGCCGCAGCCCTACTCGTTGCCGTTCGGCATGGGCGCCTCGATGATCGGGCTCGTCACGCTCGCCTATGCTCCAAGCTATGCCGTCCTCTTGGCGGGCGGCATGATGCTTGGTCTCGGATCGTCGATCTTCCATCCCGAATCGTCACGGATCGCGCGGCTGGCTTCCGGCGGCGCGCACGGACTGGCGCAATCCCTGTTCCAGGTCGGCGGGAACTTCGGCTCGGCGCTCGGGCCTCTGCTCGCCGCTTTCTTCGTCCTGCCAAGAGGTCAAAACAGCCTTGCGTGGTTCGCGCTCGCTGCACTGACCGGCATCGTTGTCCTTACGGGACTGGCGCACTGGTACAAAAGCAATGGACATGCGCGCCGACCGGCAAGAGGTCCCATGCCTCGGCACGCCACCTTGCCGCCAAACCAAGTCCGCCGGGCGATGGCGGTGCTGATCGCGCTGCTCTTTTCCAAGTTCATCTATCTCGCGAGCTTCACGAGTTACTACGTGTTCTTCCTGATGCATCGCTTCGACCTGACGACGCAGAATGCACAGGTCTGCCTGTTCGTGTTCTTCGCGGCCGTCGCTCTGGGCACCATCGCGGGAGGACCACTCGGCGATCGGATCGGACGCAGAAGGGTGATATGGGGGTCGATACTGGGGGCCCTGCCTTTCGCGCTCGTCCTACCTTACGCGACGCTTCCCGTGACGATCGGATTGAGCGTCGTAATCGGGCTGGTGCTCTCCTCGGCCTTCCCGGCGATCGTCGTCTATGCGCAAGACCTGTTGCCAGGCCGAGTCGGGATGGTATCGGGCCTTCTGTTTGGTTTGATCTTCGGGGTGGGAGGTATCGGGGCAGCAGCATTGGGTGGACTTGCCGACCACTTCGGGATCGACTTCGTCTACCGGGTCTGCTCGTTCCTGCCAGTCATCGGCCTCCTGACAGCGTTGCTGCCGGACGTGGAAACGGCAAAGCAGCTTTAGGGGAAGCACCGCATCGTTCCACCGGGCCCACGCACGGGCCCGGTGGAAACGCCAGATCGCGGCTTGGCCCATCGCACCTGCACCCCTTGATGCCCCGTGGATTGGTGGGAGCATCGGCAGGATCCGCGAAGTCCTGGCATTGCGAGAAAAATCAGCTCCGGTATCGAAACGAGACGGGAAGATCTCAGCCTTTCCTTCAAGGCTTTGGAATAGCGCTAGCCCCCTCGATCGCATATCGCTTGCATTGCGCCCGCAGCCTCATCTGGGCGCGTCGGCTAGCCAAACATCGGGTTCGGTCGCATCGCCGCCCCCAACGATCACTTAGCCGCTTTCGGGATGCCGGGGGAGTGCGTCGCGCCATCCGCGCCCGGCGTCGTCTCCCGACAGACCAACTACGATCGCCGGACACAGGAGCATCGATGTCGCGTGAGCCTTTGATCCATGACGGCATCAGCGATGCTTCGCACGACGTGCAGACGCTGGCCAATCGCGTAACGCACGAGATCGATAGCGTCCCGCCAGCGGCGCGACTCGCAGCGCTTGGTTTGCAGCACGTCCTTGTAATGTACGCCAACGCCGTCGCCGTTCCTCTAATAATCGGAGCGGCGCTAAAGCTTCCCAAGGACCAGCTATCCCTTCTCATCAGCGCGGATCTCTTCGCTTGTGGAATCGCCACGCTCATCCAGGTCATCGGCATCGGCAGTGTCGGGATCAGACTCCCCATCGTCATGGGCGTCACGGCGGTCGCGATCCAGCCGATGCTGGCAATCGCGGCCATGCCGGACATCGGCCTCCTCGGCATCTACGGCGCCGTGATCGCCGGAGGCCTGTTCGGCCTGCTGATCATCCCCTTCGTCGGCCGGATGCTCCCCTACTTTCCGCCGGTCGTCACCGGCTCGATCCTCACGATGATCGGCATAGCGTTGATCCGCGTGGCCGCGGCCTGGACCGGTGGTGGCACGGGCGCAAGTGATTTCGGCTCCATGAGGTCGTTGGCGATCGCCGCACTCGTGCTGGGCACGACATTGGCTACGATCCGCTTCGGGCGTGGGTTCCTCGCGAACGTGGCGGTTCTCGTCGGGATCGTCGTCGGCTACATCGTGACGTCCGCACTGGGCCTGATCGACTTCGACGGGTTGGCATCGGAACCGTGGTTTAGGGTCGTGCGTCCGCTGCAATTCGGCCTACCGACGTTCCACCTGGTCCCCTGCCTGATCATGTGCTTCGTGATGGTGATCGTGTTCATCGAGGCTACAGGCATCTTCCTCGCCCTGGGATCGGTGCTGGGCCGCCCGATAAGCACCGACGACCTCAAGCGAGGCCTGCGCGCCGACGCGATAGGCACCCTGATCGGCGGCGCGTTCAATACCTTCCCGTACCTGTCCTATTCGCAGAACGTCGGCCTCGTCAGCCTGACAGGGGTCCGCAGTCGCTGGGTCTGCGCCGCCGCCGGCGTCATCATGCTTGCGATGGGCCTGGTTCCGAAGCTCGCCTTCCTGGCGGCTTCGGTTCCGCCATCGGTGCTGGGCGGCGCAGGCATCGTCATGTTCGGAATGGTGGCTTCGACCGGGATAAAGATCCTGGCGGGCGTCGACTACAACGCCCGGCGGAACGATGCGCTCATCATCGCCGTCTCACTCGGCCTGGGCCTGATCCCGATCGTCCAGCCGCAACTCCTAAAGTCGTTGCCGGCGGCCCTCCAGCCGGTGGTGAACGATCCCATCCTGCTCACCGCCGTCGTGGCGCTGCTGCTGAACGCGGCGTTCAATCATCCTTGGTTGGCAGCGTCCGCGAATGGTCGCGTCATGCGAGATCGGGATGGATGAACCGTTGGCGATCGCCGGCGGCGTTGGCGGTCTGTTGGCGAAAGCGACGCCCATGTCTATGCGCAGGACTTGCTTCGGGGCGGACCTTCGACCAGGCGCCCCTGCGGACGCCCTTGCTCCGCGAATACTTAGAGCCAGTACCGCTTGGCATAAAGGCCGAACATAAAGAGGCCGGCCACAATCACGCCTGCTCGAACCCAAGACGCGGGCAGGATGCGGATCAAGCCGCCGCCAGCATAGCCGCCCAGCAAGGCACCGAAAAGCATCACGGATGTCTCAGGCCATTGCACCAGGCCTTGCTGGATGAAGATGGCCGTCGCTGCGAAGCTTACCCCGACCGCAAGGAGGTTCTTCAAGGAATTGATCGATCTGAGGTCGCCGACCTCGGTGATCGATAGAACGACTGTGATGATGACGCCGAGGGCGGCGCCGAAAAACCCGCCGTAGATCGATGCGAGCCCTAATGCCATCGATGCCGTTGCTTGGCTGGAAAAGCCCAGATGCGGTTGCGCCGCGGTCCAGGACTGGATCGTCGGCGCGAACGCAAAGAGCAGCGTAGCGAAACCGATCAATGCCGGAATAGGCTTTGTGAAAGCGGTTTCGGGCACGAGCCTTAAGATGACGGCGCCTGCGACGCCACCTATCAACGATGTGGCGGAGAGCACGATCATGCGCTGGTCTGGCGGCGGTAGGCGCTTCCGGTCGGCGATCGCCGCGAGAAGATGACCTGGCATGATGGCGACCGCGTTGGACGCATTGGCGATCACGGGCGGCAGACCGGCGTAAAGCATCGCCGGGAACGTCCGCCAGCCAAGGCGTTGACGAGGCTTCCAGCCACCCCGGCAAAAAACAACAGTAGGTAACGTGAACCAATTCAGCGTCATCCTCCCTGCGTGTCTTCTAGGGAGCATCGGCAAGTCGTGTCTGGAATGGATGTGATCGGGGCGATCGTTGCCGATAACGTCCGGATGTCGCGCCGAACGCGCTTCACGAAACAACCGACCCATATGACTTTGATCGGCGAAGCCCGTCCGCGCAGCGACATCCGCGAGATCGCCGTCAGCCCTTGACAGCGGGGGACGGCGCTGAGCTGACAGGCGACAGAAAAAGCATGGGGCGGAATGCCATGGTCACCGCGGAACCGTCGAGAGAACGCTTCGCGGGTCATGCCCGACCGGGCTGCGACCGCACTGACCGACGCGGGTCTTCTCGCCTGTTCGTGCAGGAGCACCGTCGTTCCCAGAGCGGATCCAAGCTCGAAGATGCCCGTCACCGGTGCGATGCTCGCCCCAATGCCATGAAGGCTCAGAAGCTCCTCGACTAGAGCACGCGTCGACCCAACCCGATTTGAAGTGGATGCAGATACGCGTTCAAGCATGCCGTAGGGCTTTGGGTCGGAAGTGGCTGATGCGGAACGCGGGCTGGAAAGACGATGCATTGGCCCGCGTTCAGAACGATCTCCTGGCCGAGGACCCTGAACGCCCGCACACCGGCCAGCACGATCGTCACCTGGATCTCGTCGTGGAAATGAATGCGCAGTCCCGGGGCGGCATTCAAACTGAGGAACCCGATCTCCGCAATCCAGTCGGCGTCCGCAGCTTGGTATCTCCAAGTATTCCTAGCGGAGCGGGTTGCTGTAAGCAAACTTCACCTGACTTCAATCAAGAGTGCCGCCATCGCATTGGCGCTCGAGGCGGCGCTCGACCGGCCTCGGCGCGCCGCACCAGCGGCGATCGGCGTCACGAGAGATCGGGAAGGATGAGCGGTTCGCGATCCTCGACGATCGCCGCCTCCAGCATCTCGATCCGGTCCTGGCCCCAGAACGGTTCGCCCTTGTAGATGTAAAACGGGGCGCCGAAAACCTGGCGTGCGATCGCGTCCTTCGTCAGTCGATCTGCGCGCTCGAACAAGGACCGGTTGTCGGCGCCTGCCATCAATCGGTCGCCGTCCAATCCGCTCCGATCGGCTAGGCTGGCGATGGTGGGTGGGTCGGCGATGTCCAGTTCGTCCGCCCAGACAGCCTTGAGACCGGCATGGACGAAGGCGGCGACGTCGCTGCCCTCCGACGTCGCTTGTAGAAGGACGCGGTGGGCGAGCGCCGGATCCGCCGGGTAATACCTGGGGTGCAGAACCAAGGGTATAGCGTTGATCCTGCGCCACCTCTGCATCTCGAGAAGCCGATACGCCTGCCGTTGCGGCGCCCGCTCCTTCACCGGCTTGCCACCGCCCGCCGCGAAGATCGCGAGGAGATCGATCGGCGTGTAGACGACGTCGAGATCCCTACGGCGCACCAGATCCTGAAACTTAAGACTGCCCACGTAGGACCATAGCGACAAGAAGCTGAAGACGTACTCGACCTCAGGCTTGGGGTCGGCTCGGATTTGCGACACGGTCCGGCTCCTGTTCTGGAAGCAAGCCGCCATGGGGCATCGCTTCCGTCCCTTGATAGGACGCTCTTCGATCGGAATACAATGCTTGCGCCTGGTTTCGCCCCGATACCGCCGGGCCCTGCTACGATCGCGGCCGTACAGCATCGCGTTCGACGGCCTAGATCGTCGCCGCAACACGGGCATCCGCCATTGCGAATCGATCCGTTGCTGTTACTAGAGCGATGGATCCGGATACGAAGTAAGATCGGCGAAGCAATGGCGAAGAAGACCATCACAGTGAAGGCCGAGGCGATGGCCGCCGCCCCACCCAAGAAGGCGCCGGCTACGAAAAAGGCCGTTCCGCTGCTTACGGCCGGCGTCCTCGGCGACAAGCTCGCGTCAACCTTCGAGATCCCGAAATCGCACGGGAAGGCCTTCGTCGACGAGGTTTTCGCGCAGATCGGCCTCACCTTAAAGAAGGGCGGCAAGGTTCAGATCGCCCATCTCGGCGTGTTCCAGGTCAAGAAGCGCGCGTCGCGCAACGGTCGGAATCCATCAACCGGTGAAGCGTTGAAGATCAAGGCGTCGAAGCGGGTGGCGTTCACGACTGCGCGGGATCTCAAGGATCAACTGTAGGCCGGCCCAGGGCTCGGGCTCGGTCGTGAGCCCGCCGTCGGCACCAGGCGGCGTCCAGCGAGCGGGAGACGGAACACGTGCGGACCGGCGCGTCGGCAGCGCTTCGCCTATCCATCGGCCCGCGTTCGACGCTCAACGCTCGGGTGATACACCCAGCCGTCTCCCGCGGAATGGCACTCGATCCGGAGGAATAGTTTACCACCGCCGATACGCAAGCTTTGCGAGGTATCAAGGCTCCAAACAAACGGGCAGCTGGTTATAAGCTCTCGACGGACATCAGCGGTTGCGGCGCGGAATCCTGCGTGGTCTGATTAGAGCTCGCGCCGGTAGGGCGCGCGCCGCGACCAAGGTTGTCCATGCCGATCCGCCCGCAGCATCGCTGGCTCTACCCGATCGACTGGGTGCAACTGTCCGCGTCCATCCGCTTCAGAAGAGCCAAGGGACGCTGTGAACGGTGCGCACGGCCACACGGTCGCACCGTCCTCCATCTTGGCGACGGGCGTTGGTGGGATGATGACCTGTGGCGCGACGGCAGGAGCTCGATCGC
>NZ_LMUU01000071.1:39185-70850 GCF_009765775.1 Beijerinckia sp. L45 | reverse complement strand
CGTCCGCGCGACACGGGTTTTCCTGGCGACGGCGCATCTCGATCACGACCCGACCAACAATCATCCGCGCAACCTCGCGGCGCTTTGCCAGCGCTGTCATCTGATGCACGACCGCGTCGATCATCGCCGCCAGCGCTCCTTCACCTTACGATCCCGGAAAGCGCTCGGTGACGTCCCGAGGCCAAGCGCAGTCGCTCCGTGGACGAACGGTAATTCAAAGGCGCCGATCCCAGCCCGTTGCTTCCGACGGTTCAAGTATCGCTTGACGGACGTACTCGGCGAACATGGGGCCCCATGTTACGACCATGGCGCCATACCGGTCCGGCACGACGACGCAAGGATGCCGAAATGCCCTTATCGTGGTGGATCGATCCGTCCGCGGCCATTAAGATGCAGCATCTCGCCCCTCCGTGGCGACCGGGGAGTGTCGATCGTTGGTGTCCGCGAGCGTGCAGGACCACTTCCGGGAGGGCGCGATCGAGGCGTTCGCCAGCGGTCACATGCACGTGACGGGCGGAATGCGCTTAACGCTGCCGGTCCACCGCGTCGCACTGACGCGTAACAGCGATCTCGACCTGGTCTTCGAATTGACCTCGGATGCCTCGGCGTCGTCCCCGGACCGCGATACGAGGGCCGGAACCTTAAGGGCCGCGACCGACACGATCGAGTTCGGGCATCCGGCGGGTTGGACGGCGGTCGCGCGAGGCGTGGTATGGCATCATTCCTCATCCCGCCACTCCAGCGCGGGCTTCGAGACCGTCGATACATTCACGGCGCACAGGGTCGATATCGATCTGAACAGTCCGAGGGCCGTGAAATACGCCATCGAGTGGGTGACCAACGTCGACCACGGTCCGACTTGGCCGGACAAGGTCAACACTACGGCAAAGGAGGACTTCGAACTGCGGGTGGGCGAAGGAGACGGCCTGCTTCGGATGACGGGTGCCTCGGAGGCGCGAGGCGGCAGTCGCGCCCTTCGCCTGAACATCGAAGGCGTCCACCTGTACGTGATGCGACCGCTCGACCGGACGCGGCGGCAGGCGGGAGAGGCGCAGATCGTCTACCAGAACCCGTGTGACGAACCGACCCGCGACAGGATCCGGCTCTGCCTCTCCTTCACTTTGGGAAAACCGATCGTGCATCTGGGCACGACCACCTATTGCGCGGAGTGGCGAGAGACCTCGATGTCTTCCCTCGACGCCGTGACTTTCGACGGCGCCGCATTGAGGCTCTTCGACCTGCCGCCCTATCCCATAACCGAAGCCGCTTCCCGCAACTTCATGGACCAAGCCGCTGTCGAGCGGATCGTGAGCCGGCTCTTCCAGGCGTCCGAGCGGCTTGATTTCGAGGAACTCTCCTGGTCGTACTGGTACGCCGTCTGCGCGCCGAACCACTCGGCTGCCGTTCACTTCGGAGGGCTCATCGAACAGCTCCAGAGGCTGTCAGGCCTGATGACGGCCGAAGCCCGATCGCTCCTCGAGCCAAGCGTCTGGGAGCAGTTGAGGTCGATCTTGACGACCTGGCTCGATACAGCCGCACCGTCTTCCGCGATCCGTCCCATCTTGGAAGGCAAGATCTCGTCGCTCAACGCGGCTCCGGCAGGATTGACGCTGGCGCGTGTCTTCGACGCGTTGGGCCTCGATCTCGGGGACGTGGAGAGGAAGGCATGGCAGGCGCGGAACCGTGCCGCGCACGGCGCCGGGTCCCCGAGACGGATCGAGGTCATCCTGCACGGCAAGGTGCTGCGACTGATGGTGCATCGGCTTCTTGCCGCTATAACCGGATGCAGCGACCGCTACGTGGACTACCATGGTCTGGACTTCCCCATCCGCAATCTGGCCGATGCCGTACCGGCGCGCTGAGGCGGGCGCGGCGGGCTGTCGGGCGCAGCGCCGTTCCGATCAGGAGCGGAGACGGTCCGTCTGCTCCAATACTCGAGAAACGGGGCGCGGCCGTCTGTGTCAGTAGCGCTCGTCAAAGCCGCCATGAAGAGCTTCCTGGCCGACCCAACGCCGGAGGTCCTGTGCATTGAAGGCCGTTGGGGTACCGGGAAGACCTACGCCTGGGAGGAGGCCGTTCGCGCCGCATTGGCCAGCGACGGGGTCGCGATAAAGAGCTACGCCTACGTCTCGCTGTTCGGATTGAAGGACGCGTCCGACATCATCCAGTCCATCTACGCCAACACGCAAAACCTCGACGCGCTCGGCAAGGGTCGGACGCTTCCGAAGAGGCTCGGCGGCTTCAAGTTCTCGGAGATAAGGCAGAAGTTGAAGGCGTTCAGCGCATTCGCGGCCGATCACGCGAGCGTGCCGCACGTGGCGAGCCTCGGGGGTGTCGCGCGGGCGCTCCTCGCGAATTTCGTTACGGATACGATCGTCTGCATCGACGACTTCGAGCGACGAGGCAGAGACGTCACCATCAACGAGGTCATGGGGACGATCGCTCAGCTTCGCGACGCCCGGAACTGCAAGGTCGTCCTCATCCTCAACGACAACAGCCTGGGCGCGGAGGAGAAGGCGGAGTTCCTGCGTTACTCCGAGAAGGTCATCGACCGGTCGTTCCAGTTCAGCCCAAGCGCTGCGGAGTCGGCGGCCATCGCCTTCCCCGGTCAAGACGAGCTTAGCCGAGAGCTACGCACGGCGTGCGAGCGACTGGGCATCGTCAACATCCGGGTGATGGCGAAGATCGATCGCTACGCGCGCGATATCGGAAGGGTCATCGGCGACATCGATCCGACCGTCGTGAAGGACGTCACGCGTTCGCTCGTCGTGATCGTGTGGTCGATGGTGTCGCCGCAAGGCGAAGGCTCGCCAAGCTTGACGTATCTGCTCGAGAAGAGGGGCGGGCTCTTCGTCCCGGCTGACAGGACGAAGAGCAGCCCGGAAGAGGATGGGTGGAACCTGCTGCTCACCGACTACGGCTTCACCTCCTGCGACGAATTCGACCTCGTCATGATAGAGGACGTCAAGAACGGCTACTTCAACGAAGGGAAGATCAAAGCCGGTGCCGACAAGTATCTGCGCGACGTGGAATACGCGCGTGCCCGCCTCGCGTTCGAACAGGCCTGGAAGCCCTTCCACGCGTCCTTCGACGACGACGTGGACGAGGTGGCCGCCTCGATCTTCACAGGCTGTACGGACAACGTCGCGTATCTTACGCCCATGAACCTCGGGTCGGCGGTCGGGGTCCTGAAGGACATCGGCTACGCCGACCTGGCCGAGACGCTGCTCCGGCGCTTCATGGCGGCTCGCGGCGACGAGGACATCTTCGATATGGAGGGCGACGTCTTCGGATCCGAAATCCGGGACCCCGACGTGCGAAGGGCGTTCGACGAGAAGCTGAAAGACCGCAAGCCGCGCTTGCCGACGCCGATCGAGGCCGCAACGCGGATCTACAAGGGAAGCTGGTCTCAGAAGGACGAGGAGTGCCTGGCGCGCTACTCGACCGCGGAGTTCGTGTCGCTTTTCAAGGACGGGAAGGGGCCGGACCGGTCCGTGCTCATCTTCGGCTGCCTGGAATTCAGGAAGGTGGGCAACGCCACGCCACGCCAGAGGGAGATCGCGCGCAGGGCGGAGGACGCGTTGATCCGCATCGGGGCCGAAAGCCCCCTCAACGCCCATAGGTTGAAGATGTACAATGTCGCCGTCCCCGAACAAGCGCCCGGATCCGACGCAAGCGGTGCGGACGTGGATTAGGTGAACCGGTGCCGCGCATCGTGAAAAGCCCGAAGCGCAGACACCTGCAGCTATCCTGCGCCAGCATCGCCGTCCCGACGCTCCCCGTCGGGCCGAGCCCCGCACGGACGGCGCGATCGAGGAGTTCAGCCACCGCGCCTCGCACCTGCAACAGGAACATGCCCTGTGGCGCCGAGGTGTCGATCGGGTCGCGCAGCGATCGGGACGGACTCCTCCGGCCCAGCAGCCCTTCAATGACCGCGAGCAGATGGCTCACCGACCTTGCCAACCGGTCGATGCGAACGACGACGGGGACGTCGCCGCCTCGCAGGTTCTTGACGAGCCGCGCCAGTTCCGGACGCGCCCGAACTCTTCCAGTCGTAGATCGTCTCATAGCCGGCCGAGACGGGTCGGCGCGTTGGGAGGCCGTCGCCTGATCCTCGGCCGAGACTCGGGCGTGCCCGACGAGCCTCCCGTTCGTGACGGCCCAAGTGTCCGCTTCGCGATGACACCTCCGGAAAGGGGGGCGTACAGTTATGGAGCAAGCGAGCAACCGGTCTGTGGTCGGAACGCGCAGAGGCGCGGCTATCGATTTTGCAGACATGGACTCGCTTGTGTCATGTCTAGAAAAGCGGCCGAGCGTCGAGCGCGAGACCCGGAAGAAACGCCAAGAGCCGGTGACAAAACTGGTAATAATTCTGGGCGCAAAACTGGGTGGGAAGGGAAAAGTCCAACCGGTATAAAGGGTTGTCGCCGATTCCGACCGCCCGCACCACTTCGATATGACCAAGCGCACGGACGCCGCATCGTGGTGGCCCTTCACCGGCAAAGACCGGTTCCTATCGCCGCATGGCCAACACCGCATTCCCAAGCTGCCGCTCTATAATTTAACAATTGATATGATATTTTCAAAATCGAATACTGAATTTCGCGTGATTTAAGCCGATCAAACGCGAAAGTCTTAAGATATCTAAGGAATAGTTGGATCACCGACGTTTCGGGAGATCGGATCAGGACTATCTTGGGTTATTTCAACTGGAAGCCAGACGCGGTGCGCGTCGCGCCCCGTGACGGATCCGCTGCACATATCGTCGACCGCATTCGTGCCCGGCAACTGGATACAGTCGATCGGCTGATGCCGGCGATGATGGTCGCCAACATCATCTGTACGGCCGGTCTCGCGATGCTGCTCTATCGGGACCACGGTGCCTGGCTTCTCTGGTGGTTCGGCTTCGTCATCCTGCTGTCCCTATCGCGCCTGGTCCAGTCCGTCCTCGCCAACACGCGTCCGACGCGGAGGTCGGCGCCCCGTCGCGCGACGATCCGCATGTTCGTCCAGGCCGTCATCTCGGCTGTCTGTTACACGATCGTTCCCGTCTGGCTGCTGACGCAGACGTCAGGACTGACCTACACGGTTCTCGTCTGCCAATTGACCGGGACGATGTGGGCCGGCAGTCTCGTGCTCGCGACGGTGGCGCCGGCGGCCATCGCCTATATCGCTATTACTGGGGCCTTGATTTGCCTTGGCTTCCTCTTGGTGAGCTGGGATGTCGAGCACTTGTTTCTGGTCCTGCTTTTTCTCGTCGGCGCTGCCACATCGATCCGTAGCGCGCTGCAGCAATCGTCCTTGTTCTCGGCCAACCAGCACCAGCAGTTCGACCTCAAGCACCAGGGCGATCTGATCGGGCTGCTGTTGAAGGATTACGAGGAGCAGACCAGCGACTGGCTCTGGGAGACCGATGCGGCGCTGTGCATGAACAGGCCCTCGCAGCGCTTTCTCCAGGCTCTGGGCCAGCCGTTCGATGCCGTAGCCGGGTCTGGCTTTGGGATGCTTCTCGCCAATCCGGCGATCGACGGCAACGCCGAAGCGCTCGCAGGCCTCGACGTATGCGTCACCAACCGCCGGTCCTTTCGCGACCATATCGTGCCGTTTGCGACGGGGGATGGACCCCGATGGTGGTCGCTCTCGGGGCGGCCCATCGTCGACGAAGCGGGCGCCTTCGGGGGCTATCGCGGCGTTGCGACGGACGTCACCGCGACCAAGCTTGCGGAGGCGCGCATCGCGCATCTGGCGCATCACGATTCGCTGACCGATCTCCCCAACCGATCCTTCTTCTGCAGCAGCCTCGACCGCGTTCTGCGGGCACCGGGTGGTAAAGACCAGGCGATCCTCAGCCTGGATCTCGATGGTTTTAAGGTCGTCAACGACCGGCTCGGCCATCCCGGCGGCGACGCGTTCCTCGTCGAGATCGCACGTCGGTTACGGGCGATGGCCCGGTCCGGCGATACGATCGCCCGGTTCGGCGGTGACGAATTCATCATCCTGGTCGAGGATATCGCGCTTGGGGGCGGGGTCGAAGCCCTGTGCCGTCGGCTGATCCATGAACTCGGCCTGCCGTTCGACATCCTGGGCGAAACGATGACCGTCGGCGTCAGCCTGGGGGTCGCCTTCGCGCCGGCCGATGGCCGCACCACCGACGACCTTCTCAAGAACGCGGATGCCGCCCTGTATCGAGCCAAGGCGGCAGGCCGCGGCAGCTTCCGCTTTTTCGAGCCCGAGATGGGCCAGCGCGCTCGGGACCGCCAGCTGCTGATCCAGGATCTGCGCACGGCGCTGACGCGCGACGAACTCGTGCTGCACTACCAGCCCTTCATCAGCAGCGCCACGGGGCACGTCACGGGCTATGAGGCCTTGATTCGCTGGCACCATCCGCGACGCGGAATGGTGATGCCGGCCGACTTCATCCCGCTTGCCGAGGAAAGCGGACTGATCGGCCTGGTCGGCGCCTGGGCCATCGAGGCGGCATGCCGCGAAGCCGCCACCTGGCCCGAGACCCAGCGCGTCTCCGTCAACATCTCGGCGATTCAGTTCCGCAATCACACGCTCCCGCAGACGATCCTCCGCGCGCTGACGCAATCGAGCCTGTCGCCAGCACGGCTTGAGGTCGAGGTTACCGAAACCTCGCTTCTCGAAGATGCCGAGGGCGCTCTCCATATCCTGCGCCAGATCCGGGCGATGGGGGTCCGCATCGCGCTCGACGATTTCGGCACCGGCTACTCGTCGCTGGGGTATCTCCGCCGCTTTCCCTTCGACAGGATCAAGATCGACCGATCCTTCGTGCAACAGTTCGAAACCCAGCACGACAGCCAGGTGATCATCAAAGCGATTATCGATATCGCGCGCGGCCTCGGCATGATGATCACCGCGGAAGGCGTCGAGACGCGCGGCCAGACCGAGGCCTTGCGGCGGATCGGTTGCGAGGAGCTGCAAGGCTATCGTTTCAGCCGACCGATGCCCGCTACGGAGATCGATCACGGGCTGCAGGCGGCCGACTTCGCCGGCGACCCGCAAGCCTTCTTCTTCAAAATGGCGCAGACGCGGGTCACGCTCGGCCGCTGAGGCCGCAGGCCTCAAGAAAGCATGCGTTTCGTACCGCCGGCTGTTCCGCCCGGCGGCAAAGCCCTTTATCGAGATCGCATGAACATCTCGATCAACGCCGCCTTCGATGGTGGCAATATCCGTCTGGTCGCCCAGGACGGCGACCGCCTCGACCTCGAAATCGTCCGCGATCATTTATCCGAGTTCTACCAATGGTTCTCGTTTCGTGTCGCCGGGGCGCGCGGCCGGGCGTTGCAGCTCCGCATCGTCAACGCAGGCGGCTCGTCTTATCCCGCCGGCTGGGCCGGCTATCAGGTCCGCGCGAGCACCGACCGTCGTGACTGGCGGATGATCCCGACGCGCTATGCCGAGGGCGTGCTGGAATTCGACTGGAGCGGCGACAGCGACCTCGCATGGTTCGCCTATTTCGCGCCCTACACGATGGCGATGCACGATGATCTGGTGGCCCGCATCGCCGCGCGGCCCGCCGTGACCCACCGCGAGCTCGGCCTTTCCCTCGACGGGCAACCGATCGATTGCCTCTCGATCGGCAGTGGGCCCAAGCCCGTGTGGCTCTACGGCCGCCAGCACCCTGGCGAATCCATGACGGAGTGGTGGATGGACGGGGCGCTCGACTGGCTGGTCAGCCCGGCCGCCGGCGGGCTTTTGGCGAAGGCCACGGTCCATGTCGTGCCGAACATGAACCCCGACGGCACGCGGCGCGGCCATCTACGCACCAACGCGGCCGGCGCCAATCTCAACCGCGAATGGGCGGCGCCCTCGCTCGAGCGCAGCCCCGAAGTGCTTTGCGTGCGCGACGCGATGGACGCGACCGGCGTCGCCTTCGCCATGGATATCCATGGCGACGAGGTGATACCCGCCAACTTCTTTGCGGGGTTCGAAGGCGTGCCCAGCTTCAGCCCGGCGCGCGGCGCGCTGTTCACCGCCTTCAGCCAGCGGCTGGCCGCGCATACGCCGGATTTCCAGACGACGCGGGGCTACGGCACGACGCCAGCCGGCAAGGCCAATCTCACGATCTCGACCAACCAGGTCGCCGAACGCTACGGCGCCGTGGCGATGACGCTGGAAATGCCGTTTCGGGACCACGAGGCCAATCCCGATCCCGTGTTTGGTTGGTCGGCGAACCGCTCCAGGGCGCTCGGCGCCGCCTGCCTCGAAGTGCTTGCCGCAATGATCGACGAGGTCAGCTAAACGCAAACAGCCCCGGCAAATGCCGGGGCTGTACACGCAGGTTTGACGCCGCCCCGTGGGCGGCCCGGAAACGCTAGAAGTCGACTTCGAGGCTGGCCTGGAAGGTGCGCGGGGTGCCGAAGTACGCGGTGTTGGCGCTGGCGCTGCCCACGATGTTCCCATCCGCGATCGACGAATAGTAGAACGTGTTGGTGACGTTGATGACCTGGAAGCGCAACGTCGCGTGGTGCGAGTTGTAGGTCGTCGAGTAGCGCGCCCCAAGATCGAGCGTTGCGAAGGAATCGGCGTAAGACAGGTTGGTGTTGTTCGCGGCGCGATCGCTTTCGTAATGCACCGTGCCGGTCAGCGCGGCCCCGTGGAAGAAGTCGGGGTGGTAGTCCATGTTGATGTCGGTCTTCCAGTGAGGAACACCGACGATCATGCTGTTGTTCGTTGCGGCCAAGCCCGAGTTCTGCAGTCTGGCATCGATGTAAGTGACGCCGCCCAGCACGCTGAGCTCATGGGTGATGTTGCCCTGCCCGAACAGCTCGACACCGTAGTTGCGCTGCTGGCCTTCGACCTGGAAGGTGCTGAGTCCATTCGCAGTGATCGTGGCGGCGTAGGGCCGCGTCATGCGGAACCCGGCGAGGGTCACGAGGAAATCGTCGAAAACCGCGTATTTCGCGCCGACCTCGTAGTTCGTGTCGTGATATGGCGCCAGGATCGCATTGTTGTTCGTCAAACCGGTTGCGCCGGCCTGGTCGCCCTGCTCGATGCTGCTGGCGTAGGTGAAGTAGGTCGTGAGCTTCGATGTCGGGGTATAGATCAGGCTTTCCGTCGGGCTCACCGCACCGTTTTCCACGTCGCTGCTGGTGCGAACGCCGGCAACACTGAAGCTGCGCGAGCTCAAGAAGGACACGTTCAGGACGCTTTGGATCGCGAGCTTGTCGTTGAAATGCAGGGTATCGGCCGTGATGATCGACTGGTTCTGGAGATAACCTGCCTCATACTGTCCACCATTCGCAGGCGTCGGCTGTTGCTGCAAAATCTGCGGATTGGCCAGATTTACGGGGGCAGTCAGCGGGTTCAACGTCTCGACGATCAAGTTCTTATAGTTGTACTGACGATTTATATAACCGTTGGTGCCAAGCGTGAATTCGTTCTTCATGCCGAACAGCGTGAAGTGACCATTCAAAGCGGCTTCGTTGCTGCCGATGGTGAAATGCGGCACGGCCGCAAAGTTCTTGGTGACCTGATAATTGCCGTTGTTGTCGAGAAGCGTATTGCTGATGCCGAACAGGTTTCGGACCGCGTCCTGGTACAGGCCGCCGACTTCGAACTTCCAACCGTTGTCGAACTCGTGCTTGAACTTGAGCTCGCCCGTATTGGTAATCAGGCTGGCGCCCGCGCCTGGCTGGCCGATGCCAAGCTTCGTCGGATCGATAGCCTTGGGAAGCGTGCTGCTCGTCGTGTTTTTGGCACCACCCGGTCCGCCATCATAAACGATCGCGCCGGGCAAGCCGGTCACATCGGTCGCGTAATGGCTGACGTTCAGCTCGACCACCGTGCGGTTGTCGAAATGATAGTCGAAGTCGCCGCCGAACAGCGTGCGGTTGGTATAGCTGTCCTGGACGAAGCTCTCGCCCTGGCCGTGCACGATGTTGACGCGATAGCCAAATTTGCCGTCTGGCCCGGCGTGGCCGCCGGCGTCGATCTGCTCGGTCAGCACGCTGTGCGAGTCAAAACTTTCGATGTAGCGGAAGATCGGCTCATCGGTCGGCTTCTTGGTGATGTAGTTGAACACGCCGGCCGGCGTTTCCGGACCATAAAGGGAGCCGGACGGACCATTGAGAACCTCGATCGCACTGAGATTTTCTGCTGCAATTGCGGTGGTGCCGATGATGTTCAGACCATCGAGGCGGGTGTTCTGGACGATGCTGCCCTGGAAGCCACGCGACTGCGGACGGGAGACTTCGAGGCCCTGCTGATCGCGCACTTCCACGGACGGCAGGTAACGCAGCGCATCGTTGATCGACTTCACCTGTTGGTTGACCAACAAGTCCTCCGGGATGACGTCGATCGAATGCGGCGTGTCCTTGAGGGACTGCTGACCGAGCGGGCCGAGGTCGACCGCCGCCGGCTTGTACTGCGGCTTCGAGGCATAAGCCCCTTGCGGGCCGGTTGTTTTGATCTGGACGTCGTTGAGTTGCACGGCGGCGGCAGCGGCGGCCGGATTGGCCTCCTGCGCCTGCGCGGCCGACCCGGTAACGACAGCAGCGAAGGAAACCGAAGCCAGCAAGGCCCCGCGGACCGTGGCTTTATGTGACGATCCGTTGGACCGCTTTACGCTCGACATGTGATTCTTGCCCTGATGAACTATGTCCAAAGGGCGTCACAACGATGGGGAAATCAAACTGACAAACCAAACAACGATAGAGTTTCTCTATCGAAAGCGGCCCTCACCAGAGGATTAGCGCTATGCGTGATCGGGATTAACGATTGATTGCAACGCTTTATCGCAGGCGATGCGAATTTGGCACAGATCAGAGTCGCAAAATCGCAACCATGGCGCGCACTCGACGTGGGAATACTTCGTTTGCCCGCGCACCAATACGAATCGCGGCACGCGCCACTCGCGCCGCGGCAGCGATCGGCGCCGAATGATAGCATATGCAAATAGCGAGACTGCAAATAGCTTCGATCGGACATCTCCGGCGTTGTCGGATCGGGCGAGAGCAAACCGTCTGCCGCGAGCAACGCAGGCAACGATGCCCCGTCGTCGCCAGATATCACGCCGAACGAGCGAGCTATCGCTTCAGACGTGCAGGCCCGGCGCCTCCTGTCCGGTGCGTGCGACATATTCGGTGTAGCCCCCACCATATTGGTGGATGCCGTCGGGCGTCAGCTCCAGCACGCGGTTGGACAGCGCCGCGAGAAAATGCCGGTCGTGCGACACGAACAGCATCGTGCCGGCATACTGCGACAGCGCGGCGATCAGCATTTCCTTGGTCGCGATATCGAGATGGTTGGTCGGCTCGTCGAGCACCAGAAAGTTCGGCGGATCGAACAGCATCTTGGCCATCACCAGCCGCGCTTTTTCGCCACCCGACAGAACCCGGCATCGCTTTTCCACGTCGTCGCCGGAAAACCCGAAACAGCCGGCAAGCGAGCGCAACGCGCCCTGCCCCGCCTGGGGAAACGAATCCTCGAGAGACTCGAACACCGTCCGTTCGCCATCCAACAATTCCATCGAATGCTGCGCGAAATAGCCCATCTTCACGCTGCCGCCGAGCGCCACCGTGCCGTCGTCCGGCTCCGTCGTGCCGGCCACCAGTTTCAGCAGCGTCGATTTGCCGGCGCCGTTGACCCCCATGATGCACCAGCGCTCCTGGCGCCGCACCTGGAAATCGAGGCCCTCGTAGATGCGCTGCGTGCCATAGCCCTTGTGCACGTTCTTGAAGCTGACGACGTCCTCACCGGAGCGCGGCGCGGGCGGGAATTCGAAGCTCACGGCCTGGCGGCGCTTGGGCGGCTCGACCCGCTCGATCTTGTCGAGTTTCTTAACCCGGCTCTGCACCTGCGCAGCATGCGACGCGCGCGCCTTAAAACGCTCGATGAACTTGATTTCCTTCGCCAGCATCGCCTGCTGCCGCTCGAACTGCGCCAGCTGCTGCTTCTCGCCCAGCGCACGCTGCTGCTCATAGAAGGTGTAATTGCCGGAATAGGTGGTGAGGCCGCCGCCATCGATCTCGATCACCTTGCCGACGATGCGGTTCATGAACTCGCGGTCATGCGACGTCATCAGCAGCGCGCCATCGTAGCCTTTCAGAAACTCTTCGAGCCAGATCAGGCTTTCGAGATCGAGATGGTTGCTCGGTTCGTCAAGCAGCATCATGTCGGGCCGCATGAGAAGAATGCGGGCCAATGCCACGCGCATCTTCCAACCACCTGAGAGACCGCCGACATCGCCGTCCATCCGCTCCTCGGAAAAGCTGAGGCCGGCCAGCACTTCCCGGGCGCGCCCCTCCATCGCGTAGCCGTCGAGTTCCTCGAACCGCCCCTGCACCTCGCCGTAGCGGGTGACGATGGCGTCCATGTCGTCGTCCGGCCCGAGATTGCCCATGGCGACTTCGAGCTCGGCCAGTTCGGCAGCCAGCGCGCTGACCGGCCCGGCGCCGTCCATCACCTCGGACACGGCGCTGCGACCGGCCATCTCGCCGACGTCCTGGCTGAAATAGCCGATGGTGACCCCGGCATCGACCACGACAGCCCCTTCGTCGGGCGGCTCCTGGCCGGTGATCATCCGGAACAAGGTGGTCTTGCCGGCCCCGTTCGGCCCCACGAGCCCGGCCTTCTCGCCGCGCTGCAGGCCCATCGAGGCCTCGATGAAGAGGATCTGATGGCCGTTCTGCTTGGAAATATTGTCGAGACGGATCATGGAAACACGGACTCTTGAAGGGCTAGGCGCCGCCCTTATGGCACAGGTCGCGCTCGTGGGAGAGGTCTCTGTGCCGGACGGATCGGGCTCGTGACAAGCGAGGCGATGCAAAAAGGACATGGATGCTGCGCCTGGCGCTTCGGATCACCTGCAAGCCGCCGTCCGCATAAAGTCCTCGCCGGACTTCTGGGCAAGCCGAAGAAATTCCGATACGCGACTATCGCGCTGCGCTTGCATCGCCGTTATCCGAAGAGACAAACAAAACAATGACGTCGATCCCGACCGACACGCTTCCGCAAAAGCGCGCCTCGCTCTCCACTTCCCGCATCGTCTTCCTCGTCATTGCGGCCGCTGCGCCGCTCGCCTCGATGATCGGCAACCTGCCGATCGCGCTGGGGCGTGGCAACGGCGCGGGCACGCCGGGCGCCTTCGTCATCGCCGGGGTGACGCTTTTGTGCTTCGCCGTCGGCTACGCCGCGATGAGTCGGCGCATCGTCAACACCGGCGCTTTCTACACCTACATCACCGAGGGCCTGGGCACGGCCGCCGGCATCGGCTCGGCCTATACCGCCGTCATCGCCTATCTCGCCTTCACCTTCGGCCTCGCCGCCTTCTTCGGCTATTTCACCGATCTCGTGCTGAGCCAGGCCGGCGTCCACGTGCCCTGGCCAGTCTATGCCGGCATCGGCATCGCGCTGGTCGCCGTGCTCGGCTATCGCTCGATCGATCTGTCGTCGGTCATCCTCGGCGCTCTGATGATCGCCGAAGTGGTGATCCTGGCCCTCTTCGATGGCAGCGTCATCGCGGCGAAAGGTTTTTCCGGCGCGTTACCGGCCCATGCTTTGGCGCCGAACCTCGTGTTCACGCCGGGCCTCGGCGTCAGCCTGATGGTCGCCTTTACCTGCTTCCTCGGTTTCGAGTCGGCAGCGCTCTACGGCGAGGAGGCGCGCGACCCTAAACGCTCGATCCCGATCGCCACCTATACTGCGGTGATCGCCATCGCCGTGTTCTACCTGTTCACCGCCTGGGTCACCATCGGCGCGCTGGATCCCGACGACATCGCCGCCCGCGCCAACGCCGAGAGCGGCGAGCTGATGTTCAACGTCTTCACCCGCTTCGGCGGCGAGGTGCTGACCGACATCATGGGCCTGCTCGTCTGCTTCTCCCTGCTCGCCTCGTACCTGGCGATCCACAACGCCGCCTCGCGCTACATCTTTGCGCTGGGACGGGAATGGCTGCTGCTGCCGTGGTTCGGCGAGGCGCATCCGCGCTCCGGCGCCCCGTCGCGCGCCAGCATCACTGTCTCGGTGTTGACGCTGCTCGCCGTCGCGCCCTTCGCCTTGAGCGGGCTCGATCCGTTCAAGGCCGGCGTGCCGGTGCTCATCGGCTTCGGCTCGTTCGGCATCATCTTTCTCCAGGCTTTTGCGGCGATCGCGATCCTCGTCTACCTGCGCAAACATGGCGGCGAGCCGGCCTGGGTAATGGCGGCAACCTGGGCCGGCGCCATCGGGCTCGTCGGCGCGACGATCTTCGTTGCTGTGTATTTCCGGCTGCTCGCCACCAACGACGCGACCCTCGTGGGGCTGCTCCCCTTCGTCTTTCCCGTCATCGTCCTCGGATGCCTCGCCCTCGGCGGCTTGCTCCGTACGATCAAGCAAAGGCCCGAGGCCTATCGGCACGAGCGCGTGTCGCCTCCGGCTCGCCCAGGCCCGGACTCGGCAGGCGAATTCGTCGTCCGCGGCGATAGGGCTGCGCACGGTGCCTGGACAATCCGCTACACCAACGCGGCCGGCCGCGAACTCACAAGCGAGCCGAAGCCGACACTGGAGGCCGCCGTCATCCAGGCGCGCGAACTCCGCGACCGGCGCGGCGCGATCGTGCTGGAGATCGCGTCAAATCAAGTGTGACGGCTGCTGCGATCGCGCGCTGCTCGATTGCGCGCATGTGCAGCCACGGTCACACAACTGATATAAACGCCATGATACAGCCTCACGGCCTTCATTCTCGGGTTCAATCGGCTGCGTCGTGAAATCTGTGTTCGCTCTATCACTGTGGATGCTGCTGACGGCGCATGCTTTTGCCGAAACGGCTGCGGCCCTGGGTGCGCCACCGCAGATGGCGGGATCCAAGGTCGCCATCGCCGATCCCGTCGGATTGGCGGGCGTGGTCGTCCCCGATGACCAGCCGCGTGCGGCTGCGGTGCCGGCACGGGTCGATCTGCATCGACTGGCGGAGCAAGCGGCTCTCGCCAATCATTTGCCGGCTGACTATTTCGTCAAGTTGATCGGGCGCGAAAGCGGGTTCGCCAGCGGCGCCACAAGCGGTGCCGGCGCCCAAGGCATCGCGCAATTCATGCCGACGACCGCGCACGATCGCGGTCTCAAGGATCCGTTCGATCCGCTGGAGGCGCTGCCAAAATCCGCGGCGCTTCTCAGCGACCTCAAGGCTCAGTTCGGCAACCTCGGCCTCGCAGCGGCGGCGTACAATGCCGGTCCGCGCCGGGTCCAGGACTGGCTCGAAGGCCGCAGGCATCTGCCGCGGGAGACGCGCCTCTACGTCTACGCGATCACCGGACGCGCCGCCGAAGACTGGGCGCCCCCGGGCACCCATCCTCTTGCCGGAACGAGCGGCGACCTTGTCCCGCCTGGTGCCGGCAAGCGCGATGTGCACGGTCGCGATAGCCCAAAGAACTGGGAACTTGCGCTGCTTCTGTCCATCGCGGCCGCTGGTGACGGCGAAGCGCATTCCGCTACGAAGCTTCAGGTTGGTACGACGGCGCTTGACGGCAAGGCGACTGCGGAGGCCCGAAGCTCCCATTCCCGCCTCGCCGGCGAACGCAGTCTTTGCAGCAGCTGCATCGTCCAGAGTTTCTATTAGAAGCGGCTGACGCAGATCCCCGTCGCGTCGGAGACCTTGTTCATATTCACGCCTCCGCTCAGCGGCGATCGTAAAGACGGCGATACCGCGTTACGCCAGACATCGTCCTCCCAAGCGATTTGGAGATGAACGATTGCCCGGCACCCTCTGGGCGGCGGTCCCAAAACCCGGCCTTATTTCTTGATCAGGAAACCGCCATTGGGAAGACGTGCGATCAGCATGTTGACCGGCGGCGCGTTCGTCGGCTGCAGCACGGTAAGGTTCAAGCCTTGAATGCCGAGCAGCACGACGTTCGATCGCTCGTCGTCGCCGCCCTGGATGACACCGACATGGTCATGGCTTCCGCCCAGCACCGTGACCGCGGACAGATCACCCCGGCCGGCCTGGACCTGCGCGATCGTATTGGCATTGCCGACGGCGACGGATTCCGCGAAATTCGAATTGCGTGACAGAGGCGCTACCAGTTCCGGCGTCGGAACGTAGGTTACTGGCCCACTGCCGCTCACGGGCGTGAAGCCTCCGGCGGTCCGCGACGCGCCATTGCTCGTCTGGTCGATGTAGGCGGTCTCGGCCGAGGCGCTGCCGGCCATCAGCGACAGCCCGAGGGCCGCTGTCAGGATGGCATCCGGCCGACGGTACGAGGACACAATGCTCAGGGGGATTTGCATGTCTTGCGCCCGCCGTCCCAGTTCAAGAGAAGTGTTGCCTGATAATGGTCTACCGCCGACGTATCAAGCACGATCGTCGCGAGAGTCTTGCGTCCGCCGGCTGCAAGCTGGAACACACCGCTCTGTATGTTCTGGCTCGACCCGGAGCCGCTCTCTTTGCTCGTCATCAATTTATAGTCGCCCGAAAGCGGCGCCTTGGAGACGACGATCGCCTCCAGGCTCAGCCCATTCTCGCCGAGCGACGCGTGGATCTGGCACTCGGGCTCGGCATCCGCAAAGGCCTGCGTCGGCGACGCGACACCGGCGAGCATCGCCGCAAGCCGGCATCCAACCACGAAGGGCCGCCACCAAAAAAACGCCCGCCGCAAAAAAGGTTTGGTGTCCGGCACGATCGTCTCCGCGGCGCCACGGGCCGATAGAACGGCTGTGGCGCTCTCGCGTTGGGCAGCCCTCGGCATCGTCAGCCACTCATCAGGATTAGGCGCCAAGTCTCCTCGGCGGAGATAACAGGACCGTGACAAAATACATCACGATTGCATTAACGTCGGCGCGTCGAACCATGTTGGCTCTCGCGCGTGTCGCGAAAGCGCGTTCTGCACTTCAGGCGCTTCCGTTTATCCGAGCGCGCTGACGGAGTGTTAATACGCCGCTGCTAAACCTCTCTCGCAGGATCGAGAGCGAGGCTGACGATGAAGACGCGGCTCCTGATTGGTCTGATCGTGACGATCGGCGCAAACCCCGCTCGCGCCGACGAAGCATTTCTGCCGCAACCGAAGTTCGCGATGGGCTCGGCCGCAAGATCTGATGCGGCCGCCATGCTCGCCGCCCCGATCTCAATGGCCTCTCTGCTCGAGCTCGCTAGTGACGGCTCTCGCACGACGACGAACAAAGCCGAGTTGCAGCAGATCGGGTTGAATAATTTCGGAAGCCTCGCGCAGACCGGCGGCAACAATCTGGCGGCCGTCCGCCAGCAGGGCGGCGGAAACCTGGCCGTCATCACACAGGCCAATCGCGGGCGCTGAGCGCCGCCCGCCACATGTTGGTCTGAGCGCGTTTTGAGAGGCGTGCTAGCGTCGCTCAATTGGCGCGAGAGTTCGGAACACCCATTCACAACTTCGTGTCGTGCAAACCTATTTATGATGGCGCCTCACAGCGCGTCGTTGTGTCGCTGTCATATTAGTAGCAGATGGATTTGAGCATTCGAAAGCCGGCCTGAACAGTCGCCCGGCTTTGTTGACGCAAGAGTCCGACGCAAGCACCGGGCGGGTGCGGTTCGGTCATTGCCGTATGCGTAGAGGTAGGGGTCATGACCACGTATTGCGCCGACGTCGGCCCTAAATCCTTGCGGGCCGGCCGGTTCATTTCGCGTGTACGATCGGAGCTCTTGAAAGCTCTTGCAGAGGAACGCGGCTCGGCCAAGGTCACGCGCCACGTGCTTGGACAGCGGCTCGATCTGCATCGCTCCAAAATCAGCAAGCAGCTTTCTGGCGAAGAATCGTTGACGCTTCGCTCCGTCGCCGAACTGTCGTGGGCGCTGGATCGGGAAATCAGCTTTCACCTGTCGAGGCCGGCTGTAGAGGATCGCCAGAACGTCAACGCCGAGACGTCCACGATAGGCTGGAAGCAGCCGACCATCGTCAACATGCCTGCAGCCAATCATTCCGACCGTGGTTTCTTCAGTCGCGATGCCGGCGAGCGGAACAAAGACCGCGACGCGGCCATCTGATGGAGCGCTTCGGGCATTCGATCTTCTGTGACGACATCCGCAATGAGGCGGGGGGCAAACTCAGCTTTCTCGGCTGCTACAACGGCACCATGTTCGTTCCGGCAACATTTCCCTACATGCTCCCGCGCTTCTGCGTGCATGTCCAGATCTTCTCCCAGGCGGCCCTGCTCTATAAATCTTTGGTCGTCAGGTGCTATGCCCCGGGCGATACGGTGCTCGTCGAGGAGCCCATTCAGCCGCCTCAAGTCGACGAACAGATGGAGCTCGTGGCGCATATGAGCGCCGAATACGACGCACCCCGTTACATCGTTGCCGGCACGAGTCTCATCTTTTCGCCTTTGCGCATCGATGGCCCGGGCCTTCTCCGCGTGAGGGCGATCGTCGACGGTGACCGTAGGGAGTTGCGGCTGGGATCCCTCCGCATCGAGGTGAAGCCGGACCCGGCCGTCTGAAAAGCCGACGATGCGTCCGACGAAGGCGGCAATGAGCTACGCAGCCCCACCCGTCCACGCAACGGCGACATAGTATATCTTAGTCGTCTATACA
The DNA here is from genome assembly GCF_009765775.1 of Beijerinckia sp. L45. GTDB lineage: Bacteria > Pseudomonadota > Alphaproteobacteria > Rhizobiales > Beijerinckiaceae > RH-AL1. The sequence continues at coordinate 52,351 of NZ_LMUU01000071.1, read as the reverse complement.
GTGTGTTTATGACGAATATGCAACAACGTATCTCCGCCGAACGGCGATCGATGCTCTATATAGGGCCGACGGAGTCGTTTTAACTAAATGTTTACGAAACTCTTGCGCATTCGTTCTTAACAATGCTTTAACGCCGGCGAGGGCTGCGATCCCCGTTAGCCCCGCATTGGAAAAGCGCAAGGAAGCCTTTTCATGAAATCCATGACAGCTTTGGCTCTCGTTCTCGCGAGCGCATCATCCGCATTTGCGGCCAGCAACGAATCGTTCGTTGATCAGGTCGGTACCTTCAACGCGGCAATCACCAGCCAGAAGGGCGGCAACAACCAGCAGTCCGTCAGCCAGATGGGCACGAAGAACTCGGCAATCACGACGCAGACGCTGGCCGGGGCGAACACCAACGCCTCAAGCATCAACCAGACCGGCACCGCGAACAATGCACTCGTCGGCCAGACGGGCGGCAACAGCGCGCAGACGACGCAGCAGATCGGGACCCAGAACACCGCCGTGACCGCGCAGAGCAGCACCTTCACCGGCGCCAGCAACGCCGCTCAGACGACGCAGACCGGAACCGGCAACGTCGCCGCCACGATCCAGAACGCAACGGCGATCAGCAGCCAGGATCCGGCTTCGACCGCGAACGCCGCCTCCACCATGCAGATGGGTAGCGCAAACAACGCGCTGTCCGGCCAGACCGGTGGCAAGAACATCGCCCAGACCGTTCAGGCCGGCACGGCGAACAACGCCGTCACCGCCCAGGCCGATGAGGATGTCGTCGCCGGCAGCACCAACACGTCGTTCACCGGCCAGTTCGGTAACAGCAACTCGTCGCTGACCTCGCAGAAGACGGCGGACAACGCGGGCACGTTCTCGTTCACGACTGGAGAGGCCAACCTGTCGAGCGTCATGCAGAGCGGGACCGGCAACGCGGCCATTACGGCACAGGATGCATCCGGCGGATCCCTGCAGGGCGCGAACAACGCCGCTTCGACCATCCAGAACGGCAGCAAGAACTTCGCGGCGACGGCGCAGAGCGGCAACGCATTCGACGGCAACTCGAACAACATGTTCAACACGTCGGCCATCGCTCAGACGGGCACCGCGAACACCGCGGCCGTCTCGCAGGTTGACGCGGCCAATACCCAGTCCACGACGCAGGTCGGCACGCAGAACGCCGCCATCGTCGGGCAGATGAACGTGGCCTCCGCCGCCGTCGTCAACACTGCGCAGACCCAGCAGGTCGGTACGGGCAACTTTGCCGTCACCAGCCAGTCCGTGGCGAACCCACTCGTCACCGGCACCAGCACCTCGCTGATCTCACAGATGGGCAGCCAGAACACGGCCATCGCCGCGCAGACGACCGGCATGCAGAACATGATCGGCGCCAACCTGCAGTCGACGACGCAGGTCGGCACGGGCAACTACGCCCTGACGTCCCAGTCGTTCGGCTCGGGTGTGAGCAACACCGCGATGACGACGCAGATGGGGTCGCACAACGTCGCGATCACCGCGCAGCGCTAAAACGATACCGGCGGCGAGCGCAGGCTCGCCGCCACTTTTTTTGTCGTTTTTCTTACGAGCGCTCGAACCCGTGGCTCGCGCCGCACCGTGGCGAGTCATGCAAAGCCATCGCCGGCGATAGCTTGAATGTCAGGCGCGTGTGGGCGGTCCGGCCAGCATCATTTCGGCGAGCACAGCAGCCTGCGCTTCATGATGAACTGATACGGCATCGAAGACTCTTCGCAGCCTTTCTGAAGGCAGCCGAGGCTCGCACATCGGGCCGCCATCCGTCCCTTGCTGAAAGGCTCGGATCAAATCGCCAGTCATGGCATCGCGTTCGATCCAAGGGCCGAAGCGCCAGACATCACCATCAGCCTTTGGCAATCACCACTGGTTCCGTCGGGACGGCCGTTTGCTGCGGCGGCGACGTCAAAAGATAGTTTGCCGATCGACGCTGATTCTCGAGTTCCTTCATGAAGGCAGCGCCGGCCGTCTTGTCCTTGAACTGCCAGAGATCGTCCTTCACCCCATCGAAAATCAACGCGTAGACCGCGAGCTGAATGCCTTCGCGGACCGCCAGTGTCGTCGGAGAATTCTTGGTCAGCCCAGCCTCGGCTTGCAGAATCTGATCCACGGCGGCGAACTTGAATGCGCTGCCCTGAACGAGAATCGAATAGATCGTCTTCGTCGTGGTGACGGAGGCCAGTACGCGACCCGTCTGCACGCTGACGGCGCGGAGCGCAACGGTGACCACGTCCTGACGGTATTGGGCATTGCCCCCGACGCCAAGATAGTTGGCGCCCAAGCCACCCGTCGTTTCATTGGCGTCGTAGCCGACGATTCCGCCCTCGAGCACGATGCCAGCAAAGCGCAGCGCCGGAAGACTCTGCGCCTTGTCGCCTTCGACGGCCGTCCGCGTGTTCTGAATAACCTGCCGTTCCTGCAGCAGGGACTGCAGTTCGTTGCGCTCGACGACGTTGAACCAGCGCCCGCCGCCGGCTTTCGTCAGGACGTCGATAAGGATCGCGGCCCCGCCTTGCGTCGTGGCGCGGGAGAATTCGGCGAAGGTGTCGCTCGATTTGTTCTGACCCGTCAGATCCGGGAAATTGTAGACGGCGACGTCCAACTTCCGTGCCGGCGGCAACAGGCTCTCCAGCACGACCCCCGACTTGGTGTCAGGGACGAGCGTTGCCGGTTGGCTCAGGGGATCGGCGACTGTTCCCGCGCAGGCGCCCAAGCAGAGCGCCACCGCTGTCATCGCCGCGGCGGTCATCATTCTCGTGCGCATGGATTTCCTGTCTTGGAGCAGCCGCGACCTTTGATCGTCGCGGCGGTCCGCGACGACTGATGCTCGGCACTAGGGGCTTGTCGGAACGGTCGATGTCCCCGTGGGATTGGCAATGATGGTCGTGCCGGTCCCGATGCCGGCGAGCGCCGCCGTAAGCCCGGACAGGTCCGGCGAGTTCGCGCCGGAGCTTGCGCCTTTGCCCTGGGCCTGCGCCGTCGAAAGCAGGAACGTTCCGTTGAGAGGGTTGCCGCCAAACGTCGGATTCACCGGCGTGTAAAGGAGGGACGACGCTGAGGCGGGCACCGAGCCAGCAACCATTGCGCCGCACAAGATGAAGATCTGCATAGTCTTGATCACGTAAGCTCCTCACAGCCACTTGAGAATGTGACAGAATTATTACGCACCGGGACGCTGTCCCTTGCTGTTTTCTATGAAGTCTTGGCGATTCCGTCGCTTGCCTTTCTTACAAGCGTAACCGATTGTCCACCGGCAAATGTTCGTTTGCCGCAACAGTGTTGTGATTACGCAACGGATGTGATCTGGATTGTGCGCAAACCTTATGGCGATGCTTGCGACCGACAGGTTCAGGCAAGCCGCAAGTCACTATAAGGCGGTTTGGCGTGATCATTCCGCTTGAACGTGTCTTCGTCGAACATGCGGGTCCGTCGCCGACCGCTGGAGGTCCTGATGGTCAGAACTCTTATCGTCCTGATGCTTGTCGCGGGGATCGGTCCGGCTTTTGCGCAGGCGCCGTCCGTCTCGCATATCCGGCCAAAGATCATGACGGCCGCGGTCGTTGACGAGGTCAACATCCAGCAGGAGAAGGGTCGCATCACGACAATCAAGACCCCTCTGAAGATCGACAGTCCGGCAAAAACGCCTTCTGATGCCATGACGATGGCCCCAGCCGGTTCATCGAGCCCCACCACATGCGATCCCAAGAATGCATCGTCGCCCTCGTGTTACACGGCGACCCAGCAGAGTCGCCCGATCACAAAATAGTGCTTGGCTTCGAATGGTCTGCCCCTCAGACTGAACGTCTGCACGATCCCTGCAAGCCCTCCTTATCCGGACTCGATCGAAGCCAGTGACACAGCTACTCGGCGACGTGTTCGACACCGCTGCAAGGGCCGCTCGGCTATGACGCTTGCCGACTTGCTCGAACGCGACCTGATTCTGTCGATCGTCGTGCCGTTGGCGGCGCGTGAACAACCCATGCGCCTTGTCTACGGCACGCCGGATTTCGTGCGCTGGTTGGACGAGCGTATCCGATCGATTGAGCCGTCGCCGCTGCATGCCGAGATGACGCCGGCGGAGCAACTCGACAGTCTTCTGTATGCGTTTATCGCCGGCCACCCGTTGCTTCCGGCGCGGCAGTTTCGCCATATCAAGGCGGAGCCAAATCCGATCTGGGAGCTCAAGACACCCGACCTTCGAATCTTCGGCTGGTTCGCCGCGAAAGACTGCTTCATCTGCGCGTTCGGCGACTGGGCGGATCGCATCAAGGATCACGATCTGTATCGAGGCTATCGACTGGAGGCTCGACGCGTTCGCCGCGAACTCGGGTTTGGCAATGCGGATAGCGTGCAGGGATCCGAGCCAGCCGACGTGCTCTCGGATCGGTAGCGTCTTCGCGACAGCGGAGCTCGGCCGCGTTGACTACATTCCGCTACGGAAAGCAAAAAGCGATCATGTCTACGTTCTGAACCTGTATCGACGGCTACAAAACACTCTCGCGTCGCAAACAGTCGTAGGCCCTGCAAATTCGTCGAGTACGATAAGGTTGAGTAGCCAACAGTTAAGACTTTACGCCTTATGCCTGCTTGGCTGACCCCGCAGCAAGCCAGACGCAGGATGATGAAAATACCATTGGTTGTAACCACGAGGTTCCGCAAGGACGGGAGGGGAGCAACGGCGGTTGAATTTGGACTTGTCGCGCTGCCTTTTTTTGCGATTCTCCTCTACGCGATCGAAATCGCGCTCGTATTCCTGTTCAATAGCAACCTCGACGCCGCGGTGCGCAACGCGTCGCGCGCGATCATGACGGGCGCGGCGCAAGCCGCCGGCGTCTACACGGTCGCAAAATTCCAGTCGACGTACCTCTGCCCGAAGACCGGCGCGTCGATCATCGGCAGCTTTATCGACTGCAGCAAGCTGATCGTCGACGTGCGCGTCGTCACCGCCTTCTCCGGCGCCGACCTGACCAATGACTTCTATAAGACACCGACGACCAACCAATTTTGCCCGGGCGCGCCCGGCGCGATCACGGTGGTCCGGGTCGCCTATCCCATGCCCTCGTTCCTGCCGCTGCTGCGGATCGGCGGGACGTCATCGGGCGGCGTCAACACCTCGGGCTTGGTCAACGACGTGCCGAACAATGCGGGCTGGAAGCATCTCCTCATCGGCACGTCGATCTTCCAGGCCGAGCCCTATCCGGGTGCCGGCTACAGCAAACCGGCGGGCTGCTGATGCGCGGCCCGACGTCTGCGAAAACCTTCGCCAGCGATGCGCGGGGCATCGCCGCCGTCGAGTTCGCGCTCGTCCTGCCGCTGCTCCTGCTGATGCTGTTCGGCTCCTACGACGTGTCGCGCATGGTGATGGCGAACCAGAAGGTCGGCGTCGCCGCCGGAACGGTCGCGGAACTGGTGGCGGCGCAGCCGACCGGCACGCCGCAACCCCAGGCCAACATCACGGCGATGGTCGCGGCGGGGACCGTCGCGATGGCGCCGTTCGGCGCGAGCGCCACCACCGTCACCGTCTCCGCGATCGACCTGACCACCGTCAAGGGGACATGCTGCACGGCGACCGTCAACTGGAGCGTGACCCAGGGTGGCACCTTGCGACCGTGCAATACGGTATTCACCCAGACGACGCTCGACGCGGCGCCGAGCCTCACCAGCGTCCCGGCGGCGCTGGCCTCGCCGCCGGCCGCGGTGCAGGCGCTGGTCCCCGAGACCGCGATCATCGTCACCGACGTGACCTTCAGCTACGCGCCGATCGCCCCGGGCCTCGACAAGGTCCTGCCGGCGACGCTCCACCGAACAACCTACACCTACCCGAGGCTTGCCGGCCAGGTCGAGATGACCGGGCCCTTCGTGGCGGTCGCCGGCCAGACCGGAAAAGTCTGCTGATGGAGCGGAAATTCACGATGGCAGCCGGCAGGCCGGCGCGTGGCGCGACGGCGGTGCTGAACACGGCGCGGCACTTCGGCGCCGACCGGTCCGGATCGATCGCGATGACCACCGCCATCGCGGCGCTGCCACTGATGCTCGCCATCGGCGCGGGTGTCGACTATGCCCGTGCGGTCAGCGAGAAAACGCAGCTTCAGATCGGCACCGATGCGGCGGCGATCGCCGGCATCCGCGCGGTGCGGCAGGGTGTCAGCGTCGCCACGGCGACCACGGTGATGACTGCGGTGATCCAGGCCGACGACCTCAATCCAGCGGCGCATGCCAGCAACGCGACGCTGTCGACGGACGGGACGACGTTGTGCGTCGACAGCACGTCGCAGATCACCACCGCCTTCATGGCGATGGCGGGCTTCAAGACGATCCCGGTCGGCGCCCATGCCTGCTCGGCGATGAACATCGACACGTTCGAGATCGCCTTCGCGATCGACAATTCCGGATCGATGAACGATTCCGCGCAGAACGGGCAGACCAAGATCGCGGCAGCGAAGTCCGCCGCCAATGCCCTGATCACGGCGCTGACGCCCGCAGCCAGCGCGAGCGCGGCCAACCTGACGGCGAGCTATTCCGTCGTCCCGTTCGCCGCGTCGGTCGACGTCGGCGTCGCCAACGCCACGGCCTCGTGGATGGATACGACGGCGGCCTCGTCGATCCACTGGAACAACTACCTCCGTCCGAGCGGCGTGACCCTGCCGGCGTCTCGCTTCGCGATGTTCACCAATATGAGCACCGCGTGGGGCGGCTGCGTCGAGGAGCGTCCCTCGCCCTACACGGTGAGCGACGACGCCTCGACCAGCGCCAGGCCGGATACGCTTTACGTGCCGCTGCTCTACCCCGACGAGCAGGATTCCAACAGCGCGGTCTATAATTCCTACCTCAAGGACGAGGGCGGTACCTGCGTCGTGAACGACGCCTCCTACAAGGCTGACAAGACCGGCGGCACCGGCGACGGGCAGACCAAGCTCTGCAAGTACAAGGCAAAGCCAACGTCCACGAACTCATCCTCCCGCGTGAACCCCAGCGCCAACGGCCCGAACATCGCCTGCACGACCACCGCGGTATCGCCACTCAACGCGACGAAGGCGACCACGACCGCGGCGATCGCGGCGATGAACCCCAGCGGCGACACGCTGCTGATGGCTGGCTTCATGTGGGCGTGGCGCACGATCTCGCCGAATGGCCCGTTCCCTGGCACAGGCGGCACGGCGACAAGCGGACCGCAGGTGCCGAAGGCTTACAATTACGTCAACCCGACGACGGGGGCGGCCAATCACAAGGTCATCATCCTGCTCACCGACGGTATGAACCATTGGGCGGGGGAAGCCAACGACGCGTCCTTCGCCTCGCTGCAGAATGATCCCAACGACTCGATCTACAACGCGCTCGGCTTCTTCGGCGACAATCGGCTGGGGCTGACGACGGCGGCGAACGCCCGCGGCCTCCTCGATACAGCAACCGTGCAGGCCTGTAGCAACGCCAAGGCGATCGGCGTCGAGGTCTACACGGTCGGATTCCTCGCCACCGACGGCATCGACGCTGCCGGACAGCAGACGCTCGCCTCCTGCGCCACGGACTCGGCTCACACCTTCCTCGCGCAGGACGGCGACGAACTGGTCACGGTGTTCCAGAACATTGCGGCGACGCTGACGAAGCCACGCATCGCCAAGTAGCTTTGGCCGACGACCTTGCGTCAGGCGCCCGGTCGCGAGCCTGCGACCAGAATGTCGACGAGGCGCTTGGCACTCGCCTTCCAGCCGGCCCCACTTGCCACGTTGGCAACGCCGATCAGGGCGCGGAGCAGGTCGATCGGGTCGAGGTCCGGCTGGATATGACCGTCGGCAACGGCGCGCTCGACCAAGTCTTTGATGGCTTTCTTCACAAGCTCGCCCGAACGGGCGTAGACGGCGTCGGCACCGCCGACGATCGTGTTCAGCGCCGGTGCGATAAGCTGCTTTTTCTCGATGTAGTCGACAAACAGATGCATCCAGTCCCGCAGGGCCTCGACCGTCGGCCGGGTGGCCGCGAGCTGCGTCGCCGCATGCGCCAGCGTCTCGACCTCGGTCCGGTAGACGGCCTCGATCAGCGCATCGCGTGTCGGAAAATGCCGATACAGCGTGCCGATCCCGACGCCGGCCCGGCGCGCCACCTCTTCGAGCCGGACATCCGCAACGCCTTCGGTGAACATCGCCTTGGCCGTGTCGATCAGCCGATCCCGGTTGCGGGCGGCGTCGGCGCGCGGCCGGCGCGGGACAGCCTTTTTCTGTGGCAACGACGTGTCCCTTGATAAACGGAGGATCCCTCCGTATATCAATAGCGGAGCAAGCCTCCGTATAAATCAGGCGCCCTTGAGGAGCAACAGATGACGCGATCCGACATCAACAGGGAAACAGTCGACGGTTTCGAGACCACCACCGATCAGGTGCTGGCCGGACGTCGACTGGACGGCGTCCGCGCCTTCGTCACGGGCGTCTCGGCCGGGCTCGGGGTCGAGACGGCACGGGCCCTCGTCGCACACGGTGCGCATGTCATCGGCGCGGCGCGCGATCTCGCCAAGGCCGAGCGCGCCACGGCCGCCGTCCGCGAAGCCGCGAAAGAAGGCGGCGGCACGTTCGAGATCGTCGCGCTCGACCTCGCCGATCTTGCGAGCGTTCGCGCCTGCGCGGATGCCCTCGTCAAGCGCGCGGACCCGTTCGATCTCGTCATCGCCAATGCCGGCGTCATGGCGGCGCCGTTCGGGCACACGACCAATGGTTTCGAGACACAGTTTGGCACCAACCATCTCGGCCACTTCGTTCTGGTCAATCGCATCGCACCGCTGCTGCGCGACGGCGGGCGTCTGGTCAGCCTCGCCTCGTCCGGCCATCGCTTCTCCGACGTCGACCTCGACGATCCGAATTTCGACCGGACGCCCTACGACCCGTGGATGGCCTATGGTCGCTCGAAGACCGCCAATATCCTCTTCGCGGTCGCCTTCGACCATCGCCACAAGGACCGCGGCATCCGTGCCACCGCCGTGCATCCCGGCGGGATCCAGACCGAACTCGGCCGCCACATCGGCCGCGAAGAAATCCAGAAGATGGTCGACGCGATCAACGCCGACCTCGTCGCCGAAGGCAAGACGCCGCGGATCTGGAAAACCATCCCGCAGGGCGCCGCAACCTCCATATGGGCCGGTGTCGTGGCGGATGCGGACGCGGTCGGCGGCAAATACTGCGAAAACTGCCACGTCTCGCACATCGTCGCCGAAGCGAAGATCAGCCCGGTTTCCGAAGGCGTGCGTCCCTACGCCCTCGATCTTGAGCACGCGAAACTACTATGGGCCAAGAGCGAGGCGATGGTTGATGAGCGCTTCTGAGGTCGCTCGCGGCTCTGAAGCATCCCTCAGGACCGCGCTCTAGGCGGTCACACGGCGTTCGGGGCGAGCCGCCAACCTGGGGGGATTGGCGGCTCTGACCGAGAATCAAACGACTCGACGCTCAGCTTCAACCCGGTTAATTCTCTAAGACCATCGGCGCTCTACGTGTTTTTGCGACATTGCAATCACGAATAGGGCACCGGAAGAGCGTTACGTGCGGGAGGCAGCCTCTGCGAGCTTGGGCCAGATCCGCTCTGGGCGTCAAAACGGCGTGTTGCTGGCACAGCCTTTGCGACGTCAGATAGGTCTGTAAGGAATGCCGACCGGGCGGTCGGCGATCACCTCGACGATCAGCTTCTAGCGCGTGGCAGTGCTGCCTTTTTCTCGCGCATCCGAACGACGACGACTTCTCTGGCAACGGCGCCCTCAGCAATGGTGGACATATGCCTTTGGAGTCGATCTGACCGATGCCGAACCTCCGCGTTCCCATAGGGATTTTGATCTCGTCGGATGGCCCCTACAGCGCCGTCGCCCGCAGCATGCTGTGTGGTGCGCTCCAGGCCATCGACGAAATCAATGCGAGCGGCGCGTCGGTCGCGTTCGAACCCGTTGTCGGCAATCCGGCCGGCCAGCTGTCCCGCTACGTTGCCCTCGGCGAGGAGATGCTGGCCGCCGGCATCAAGCATGTCGTGGGCTGCTATACCTCGTCGAGCCGCAAGGAGATCATCCCGCTCTTCGAGAAGGCCGACGCGCTGCTGTGGTACCCCTCGCACTATGAGGGGTTCGAAAGTTCCCCCAATGTCGTCTACACCGGCCCCGTGGCCAATCAGCACCTCCTGCCGCTTGTCGACTATCTGACCCACCGGGTCGGCAAGACCGCGGTCTGCGTCGGGTCGAATTACATCTGGGCCTGGGAGAACAACCGCGTTCTCCGGGAGGCGATGGGCGCGGGCGGCGGCGCCGTGCTGGCGGAGCGCTATTTCCCCCTTGGCAGCACCGATTTCGGTCAAGTGATCGAGGCGATCCTCGAAGCCGCTCCCGCCTTCGTCTTCAACACCTTGATCGGGATCTCGTCCTACCACTTCCTGCGCGATTTTCGGGCCGCCTGCGAGGCGCGCGGTATCGATCAGCCGATGATGATCCCGGTCGCGAGCTGCACCCTGTCGGAACCGGAACTGCAGGCGATCGGCCCCGAAGCGATGGACGGCCACATCACGTCGAGCGTCTATTTCGCCTCCATCGACACGATCGAGAATGCGCACTTTACCGCGTCGTACCAAGCTCGCAATCCGGACGGCCCCGCCGTCTCGGCCGATGCCGAAGCCAGCTACATCGCGGTCCATCTGCTAGGCCTCGCCATCGCCGAAGCCGGGACGGTGCAGATCGATGCGGTCAAGCGTGCCGTCGCGCGACAGGTCATCCGCGCGCCACAGGGTGAGGTCCGCGTCGATGCGGACACCATGCATGCTGCCCTGACGCCCCGCATCGGACGCTCGCGGCGTGACGGGCAGTTCGAGATCCTGATGCAGGCTCCGGCGCCGGTGGCGGCCGATCCCTATCTCATCCGGACGGCATCACGCCTCGGCTCCGTGGTCCGTCCGAACTTGCGGGTCGCCTCATGACGCCGCAGCGGCTGATCCAGAATTTTAAGCACGGCCGCGGCCTGCTTTGGGCTGGCCCCGACTTCAATGCCGAAACGCTCGAGCGCACCTTGTCCAAGCTGGGCGTATCGCTGACGCGGCTCGAACATGTCGACGGCACGGCGCTCGATCACAACCGCGACATCGTTTTCATTGACGGCGACCACGCCTTCGACCCGGCTCTGCTGATGCGGGCCGGCGCGGCCCTCCCACCGGCGCCGACGATCGGCATGGTCGGCGTGGAGGCCCCGAGCCGGCTCAAACTGCTGGCCGACGTCGGCGTCACGGCATTCCTGCGCAAGCCGATCCAGGCGGCCGCGATCTATGCGGCGCTGTTTCTTGGCGTGAACAATCATGGTCGCATGCGCGTCATGGACCAGCGCCTCGCCGATCACGATCGCCGCCACCACGGCCGCCGCTTCGTCATCAAGGCGGTGATCGCGTTGGTGCAGTATCACGGCCTGAGCGACGACGAAGCCTATGCCCGGCTGCGGCGCGAGAGCATGCGGCAGCGCATCGGCCTCGAAGAATTTTGCGCGGCCCTCGTGGCCGATGGCAGCGGGACGTTTCCGGCCGAATGGCCGGCCCTTCACGCCGAGGATGGACCCTCGCGACACCCAGGAGACAAGCATGAGACGCATGATGATGACGGGCGCCGCAGTGGCGGCTCTGCTGATGCCGATCGCGGCCCAGGCCGCGGACCCGATCAAGCTGGGCGTGCTTGAGGACCAGTCGGGCGACTTTGCGCTCGCCACCATCGGCAAGGTCCACGGCATCCAGCTCGCGACCGACGAGATCAATGCCGCCGGCGGCATCGCCGGCCGCAAGCTCGATCTCGTGATCTATGACACGCAGTCGGACAACACGCGCTACCAGGAATTCATGCGGCGCGTGCTGCAGAAGGACAAGGTCGACGTCGTGTTCGCCGGCTTTTCCAGCGCCTCGCGCGAGGCCTACCGGCCGATCGTCGATCAGCTGAATGGCTTTGCCTTCTACAACAACCAGTACGAAGGCGGCGTCTGCGACGCCCACATGATCGTGACGGGCGCGGTGCCGGAGCAGCAGTTCTCCACACTGATCCCGTGGATGATGGATAAGTTCGGCAAGAAGGTTTACACGATCGCCGCCGACTATAATTTTGGTCAGATCTCGGCCGAGTGGGTCCGCAACATCGTGAAAGAGAACGGCGGCACGATGGTCGGCGAGGAGTTCATCCCGCTCGGCGTGTCGCAATTCGCCTCGACCATTCAGAACATCCAGAAGGCCAAGCCCGACATCCTGATGACGCTTCTCGTCGGTACGGCGCAGTCCTCGTACTACGAGCAGGCGAACTCCGCGAACCTGCACGTGCCGATGGGCAGTTCCGTCAACGTCGGACAGGCCTACGAGCACAAGCGCTTCAAGCCGCCGAGCCTCGCCAACATGTACGTGACGACCAATTGGATCGAGGAAGTCGACAATCCCAAAAGCAAGGAGTTCGTCGCCAAGTGGCACGCGAAGTTCCCGAAAGAGCCGTACATCAACCAGGAAGCTGAGAACTCCTATCTCGCCGTCTACCTCTACAAGGAGATGGTGGAACGCGCGAAGGGCTCGACGAAGCGCGACGATCTGCGCGCAATCATCGCCAAGGGCGATGTCTGCTTCGATGCGCCCGAAGGCCATGTCTGCATCGACCCGAAAAGCCAGCACATGTCGCACACCATCTATCTCGCGAAGGTCGGCGATGACCACTCCATCACCTTCCCGAAAGTTTGGGAGAACATCAAACCATATTGGCTTGGCGACGCGGGCTGCGATCTGACCATGAAGAACCCCAATGCGCAGTATACGCCGAGCAATCCGCCACCGAAATAATCGGCGGGAGGACCCTGGCGGCGCGACGAGCCCGCGTCGCCAGGGCATACCATGTGACACAGGGATGAGTTGATGCACGTCGATGCCGTCGTCGGATTTCTCTATCAGTTCGGCGACGCGGCCGCCTTCCTGGTGCTCTGCGCCTGCGGCCTGGCGATCATTTTCGGGATGATGGGCGTGATCAATCTGGCCCATGGCGAGTTCATCATGGCGGGGGCCTACATGACCGTCACGGTGGCTAAGATGGGGGTGCCGCTGCCGCTGGCGATCCTCTGCGGCGCGCTGTTCTCCGGCGCGCTCGGCATTCTGCTTGAACGTCTCGTGATCCGGCACCTTTATGGCCG
>NZ_LMUU01000071.1:0-39138 GCF_009765775.1 Beijerinckia sp. L45 | reverse complement strand
TCGCCTCGCAGGGCACACTCATCGTGCTCGGCCCGAGCCTCTCCGACATCAGCACCCCGCTCGGCAGCGTGCAGATCGGCGCGATGTATTATTCGCTCTACCGCTTCGTCCTGATGGGCGCGGCGGTGGCGATCCTCGCCGGCCTCTACGCTCTCTTCAACTTCACCCGCTTCGGACTGCTTGCGCGCGCAACGATTCAGGTGCCGCACATGGCGGAATCGCTCGGCGTGAACACCCGCCTCATCTACAGCCTCACGTTCGGGATCGGCGCGGCTCTGGCCGGCCTCACAGGCGGCCTCTACGCGCCCACCATGACTCTGGTGCCGACGATGGGCAGCCAATTCATCATGGAGGCCTTCGTCACCGTCGTGGTCGGCGGCAACGACGTCTTCCTGGGCACCGCACCCGCCGGTGTCGTACTCGGCTTCGTCAAGGCGCTGATGACCACCTGGGAGGGACAGCTGGCCGGACAGATCGGCCTGCTCGTCGCCGTCATCATCGTGATCCGGATTTTGCCGCGCGGCATTTCCGGCCTGATCCTCCGCGACCGGGCCTGAGACGATGGCGCGCAGACCGCTTCTCCGCCTCGCCTTGTCGCGCCTCGAAGGCCCCCAGACGCTCGGCCGCGGCCGCGCCTTCTGGATCACCGTCGTGGCCGTCGTCGCGCTCGCCGCCGCCTATCCGCTGATCGAAGACGCCTACACGGTCGGCAACACGATCTATTTCTTCGACTGGGTGTTCATGGCGCTCGGCCTCTGCCTCATCTGGGGCTATGGCGGCGCGCTGAGTTTTGGCCAGACCGCCTTCTTCGGCATCGCCGGGTATGTCTATGGGATCGTCACCGTGGACTTCGGCGCCGACCACGGCCTGACGCTGGTCGCCACCGTGGTCGCGGTGGCCGCCTCGGCCCTGTTCGCCGCGGTGCTTGGCTACTTCCTGTTCTTCGGGCGCATCGGCGGCGTGTTTCTCGGCATCGTCACCCTGGCGGTGACCTTGGTGCTCGAACGGTTCATGGCGCAGACGGCAGGGCCCGAGTGGCATGTCGGTGCCGCCCGCCTTAACGGCTTCAACGGCATGAGCGGCATGCCGCCGCTGACCATACCGTGGCCCGGCGACGATATCGTGCTGAGCCCCGACGTTCCGCTCTACTACGTCGTGCTGATGCTTCTGGTCCTGACCTATCTCGGCCTCCGCATCCTGGTGAATTCCTCCTTCGGCAACGTGCTGGTGGCGATCCGGGAAAACCCGCAGCGCGCCACGATGCTCGGCTACGACGTCCGCAAATATCAGCTCGGCGCCTTCGTGATCGGCAGCGCGCTCGCCGGCTTCAGCGGCGTGCTCTATACAAGTTGGGGGCAATACATCACGCCATCCAGCATGGGGCTGACGGCGGCGGCGCTGCCGATCGTCTGGGTCGCGGTCGGCGGCCGCAGCGATCTCACCACCACGCTACTCGGCACGATCGTGATCCTCTCCGGCTTCCAGGCGCTGACCATCTACGGCAGCCAGTATGCCCTCGTCGTCATGGGGCTGCTGCTCGTGCTGACCGTGCTGTTCGCCCCCGAAGGTCTGATCACCGCTCTGATCGGTTTGCCCCGCCGCCTGTTCAAAGGCCGGAAACAGCGGGAGCCCCTGTGATGGCGATCCTCGAAACCAGAAACCTCAACAAGCGGTTCGGCGGCCTGCAGGTGACGTCGGACGTCAATCTGGCGTTGGAGCCCGGCGAACTGCATTGCCTCATCGGCCCGAACGGCGCCGGCAAGAGCACGCTGTTTCGTCTCATCCTCGGCGAATATGCGCCGAGCAGCGGTCAGGTCATCTATGACGGCCACGACATCACGGCTTTGCAGTCGCATGATCGCATCCGGCGCGGCATCAGCGTCAAATTCCAGGTGCCGGGCATCTTCAAGGCGCTCAGCGTCCGGCAGAACCTCGAGATCGCGCTGCAGCACCATCTCGAAGGCCACAGTCTGCGCGGCGCGATCAAGAGCCAGCTCGAATTCCTGAATCTCTCGGCCGATGCCGCCCAGCTCGCCGGCAATCTCAGCCACGGCCAGAAGCAATGGCTGGAGATCGGCATGGCCGTCGCCCTCAAGCCGAAGCTTCTGCTGCTCGACGAGCCGACGGCGGGCATGTCGCCCGACGAGACCCGGGCGACCGGCGACCTCGTCCGCGCGCTCAACGCCGAGGGCATGACGGTGCTCGCCGTGGAACACGACATGGCCTTCGTGCGCCAGGTGGCGAGCCGCGTCACCGTCCTGCATTTCGGCCGGATCTTCGCGCAGGGCGACATCGACAGCATCGTCGCGGACGAACGCGTCGCCGAAATCTATCTCGGTCAGGGACACGGGCCGCATCATGGTTGAGTCGCCGCTTCTCTCCATTTCCGGGCTGCGCTGCGGCTACGGCGGCAAGCCCGTGCTTCAGGGCGTCGATCTCACCATCCGCGCGGGAGAAATCACCGCCGTGATCGGCCGCAACGGCGTCGGCAAGTCGACGCTGATCAAGGCGATGATCGGCCTGCTGCCGCCGAGCGGCGGCTCGATCCGCTTTCGCGACCGCGACATCGGGGCGATGAGCCCGCACGTCCGCGCCCGCCTCGGCATCGGCTATGTCCCGCAGGGCCGCGACGTGTTTCCGCGCATGAGCGTGGAAGAAAACCTCCGCGTCGGCGAAAGCATCGGCGGCGCGGGTGCGGCGGATTTCGACGCCGTCTACGGCTATTTCCCGATCCTGCGCGAACGGCGGCGCCAAGCCGCCGGCACGTTGTCGGGCGGCCAGCAGCAGCAGCTCGCGATCGGCCGGGTGCTCATCGGCAACCCGACACTGGTGCTGCTCGACGAGCCCTCGGAGGGCATCCAGCCCTCGATCGTGCAGGACATCGCGCGGCTCGGCGTCGCGCTCAACCGCGACACCGGCCTGACCATCGTGCTGGTCGAGCAGAACATCGACATGATCCGCGCCATGGCGCAGCGCTGCTACGTCATGGACAAGGGCCGCATCGTGGCCGAGCTGACCCCCGAGATGCTGGACGATCGCGACATCGTCCGACGCCACCTCGCGGTCTAAACCAAGGAGACGGTAATGAGCTGGACCGAACATTCGATCATGGCCCGCAAGGGCGTGGCGGGCGGCAAACCGGGCCGCGAGTACCCCATCACCGAGGCGGACCAGGGCAAATACCACTACGTCTACGGCCCGTTCGCGGCGCCCGTGCTGACGGTGGATCCTGGTGCCGTGATCTCCTTCGAGACCCACGACGCCTTCGAGGGCAAGATCAAGCACGAGACCGACGTCCCGAGCCAGATCCTCAATTTCCCCTTCCTCAATCCGCAGAACGGACCGGTCTACGTCAACGGCGCGGAAAAGGGCGATTGCCTCGCCGTGCATATCAAGTCGATCCGCCCGCGCGGCCCGCAGCCCGTCGGCACCACCTGCCTGATCCCCGAATTCGGCGGCCTCGTCGGCACCTCCGTTACGGCGCTGCTCAACGCGCCCCTTCCCGAGCGGGTGAAGAAGATCGAGGTGACGGCCGAGGGCGGCGTCAAATGGAGCGATCGCCTCACCCTGCCCTACGAGCCCTTCATCGGCACGATCGGCACCTCGCCCGAGATCGAAGCGATCTCGTCGCTGGTGCCGGACTACTACGGCGGCAACATGGACCTGCCCGACGTCGCACCGGGCGCGATCATCTATCTTCCCGTCAACGCGCCGGGCGCGCTGCTCTATCTCGGCGACTGCCACGCCATCCAGGGCGACGGCGAGCTCTGCGGCGTCGCGCTCGAACATCCCACCGTCACCACCGTGCAGGTCGATCTGATCAAGGGCATGACCATCCAGTGGCCGCGCCTGGAGACGGAAACCTTCTACATGACGATCGGCTCGGCGCGCCCGATGGAGGATGCCTCGCGCATTGCCTATCGCGAGCTGATCCGCTGGATGGCAGCCGACTTCGGCATTGACGAGACCGACGGCTACATGTTGCTGACGATGTGCGGCAAGATGCGGCTCGGCAACATGGTGGACCCGAAGTACACGCTCGGCGCCTCGGTGACCAAGGCGATCGTCGAAGCTTCGCGCCGCTGAAGATCCGCCCACGGCCGAGGTCACGCAAGCGATGACGAAACAGGTGGTTCTTCAGGGCGGCACCGTCCTGCGGACAGGCTCTCTTACATCCGAGCAACTCGACATCGCGATCGGTGACGACGGCCGGATCCTTGGCGTCGGGCCCGCGCTCGCGGTCCCGCCCGGTGCGCGGCGAGCCGATATGGCCGGCAAGCTGATCGTGCCAGGCCTCGTCGACGCGCACCAACATCTCGACAAGTCACGAACACGGCGCCGCGTCGTCAACCCATCGGGCACGCTGGCCGGCGCTGCCGCAGGCTACAAAGCCTACGCAGAGACGGTCACGCGCGATGACATCGCGGCCCGCGCCCTCCAGACCATCGAAGCCTGCGTCGCCTACGGCACCGTCGCCATCCGCAGCCACACGAACATCGAGCCGCAGTCGGAACTTCGCGGCATCGAGGCGATGGTCGACGTCCGGGCCGCCTGCGTGGACAAACTCACGCTTCAGATCGTCGCCCATGTCACCTCCGATGCCACGCGGATGCTGCCGGAGGCGAAGGCCTGGCTGCTTGGCGCCGTCGCGCGCGGCGTCGACGCGATCGGCGGGGTGCCGGCCTTTTCGGATCAGCCGCTCGCCTTTCTCGACATGGTCTTCGCCATCGCGGCCGATCATGGCCTGCCGCTCGACCTGCATATCGACGAACACCTCGATCCCGATGCCATCCTGCTCGATGCCGTGATCGAGCGCACGCGGCGCCACCACATGGGCGGACGCGTCGCCGTTGGCCATTGTTCGGCGCTAAGCGTCCTGCCGCCTGAAAGAGTCCGCCGCTTTGCCGCCGGCCTCGTCGAGGCCGGCGTCGCCGTGATCACCTTGCCCGCTGCCAATCTCTTTCTGCTTGGGCGGGATGCGTCGGTCCTGCCGCCGCGGGGCGTCACCCGGGTCCGCGAGCTTTTGGCCGCCGGGGTGCCGGTGGCGGCGGCCTCGGACAACATCCAGGATCCATTCGTCCCGACCGGCTCCGGTGATCTCCTCGAAATCGCGCGCTGGACGTTGCTCGCCGGGCAACTCGGCCTCGACGATCTCGGCGCCGCCTTTCGCATGGTGTCGAGCACACCGGCCGCGATCATGGGCCTCGGCGCGGATTGGGGCCTACACGTCGGTGCCCGCGCGGATCTCCTCATCACCGATGCGGCAGATCCGGACGACCTGGTCGCCAGTGGCGCAATGACACGGACCGTGATCGTCGGCGGTCGCGTCGTGGCAGGCAAACTGCCGACGATCCATCCGCATGCTGCGTGACCGTCGCATCGGAGCGCCGGTCCTGGCGTTTCGCTGCCGCAAGGCACAGCCTGTGCACGCAAGAGCGGACGGGGGCGGCGGGTTATGCCGTCGGCTCGCTATTTCATTGGGAGCACACCATGGCCTCGCCCGACCTCGCAACATGCATCCTCGCGGGCCAGGGCAAAGTGCCGGCCGACGTGGTGATCCGCGACGTTCGCCTGCTTGACGTCATCACCGGCGCGGTCGAGACGACGGACATCGCCATCGTCGGTGACCGTATCGTCGGCACGCACGCGACGTACCGAGGCGGCATCGAAATCGATGGCCGCGGGCGCTTTGCCGTGCCTGGCTTCATCGACACGCATCTCCACATCGAATCCTCGCTGGTCTCGCCGCTGGAATTCGACCGCTGCGTGCTGCCGCACGGCGTGACCACTGCGTTCTGCGATCCGCATGAAATCGCCAATGTGCTGGGCGCCGAAGGCATCCGCTATGTTCTCGATGGCGCCGAACGCGCGATCATGGATATCCGCGTCAACCTGTCGTCCTGCGTCCCCTGCACGTCGTTCGAGACCGCCGGCGCCGATCTGACAATCGCGGATCTGCTGCCGTTTCGTGACCATCCGAAGGTCCATGGCCTCGCTGAGATGATGAATTACCCCGGCGTTCTGGGGCTCGATCCCGTGGTCCTTGCCAAGCTGCAAGCGTTTCAGGGCGCTCATATCGACGGCCACGCGCCGCTCCTGCTCGGCATGGCGCTCAACGGCTATCTGGCGGCAGGAATCCGAACCGACCACGAAGCGACGAGCGCTGCAGAAGCGCGAGAAAAGCTCCGCAAGGGCATGGCGATCCTGATCCGCGAAGGTTCGGCCTCGAAGGATCTCGAGGCGCTGGCCGAGATCCTAGACGCGAACACGTCGAGCCTCATCGCGCTTTGTACCGACGATCGTAACCTTCTCGACATCGCAGAAGAGGGCCACATCGATTCATCGATCCGCCGGCTGATCGCCAGAGGATGCCCGCTGCACCACGTCTACCGCGCCGCGTCGCACTCTGCCGCGCGCATCTTCGGGCTGCTCGATCGCGGGCTCGTGGCGCCGGGCTGGCGGGCGGACGTCGTCCTGCTCGACGATCTCGAGGCCTGCACGGTCAGCGACGTCGTTGCCGGCGGCCGCCTGGTGACGAAGGCTTTGTTTGATGCGCGGAGCGATGTCGCGCCGGTGGGACGCGACTCGATCAAGGTCGGCGCCATCACGGCTGACGCGTTTGCCGTGACGCCAAAGGCCCGACGACAGGAGACGGCGGTGATCCGGGTGAAACCCGGCATGCTTTTGACGTTCCGCGAAAGCGCCGTCCTGACGGTCACCGATGCGGGCTTGATGGCGGATGTCGATCGCGACATTCTCAAGGTTGCAGTGATCGAACGCCACGGCAAGACCGGAAACATCGGACGCGGCTTCGTCACCGGCTTCGGTCTGCGCGGCGGGGCGATCGCCTCTTCGGTCGGCCACGACAGCCATAACATTACGGTGGCCGGCGTGAACGACATCGACATGGCCACCGCCGTGAACCGCGTGATCACGATGGGTGGCGGCCTCACCGTCGCCTGCGACGGGCAGATCACCGCCGAACTCGCGCTGCCGATCGGCGGCCTTATGAGTCTCGAGTCCGGCGAGACCGTGGCTCATGCTTTGGAACACCTGCTTGCCGCCGCGAAGGCGCTCGGCTGCCAGCTGCCCGAGCCGTTCCTTCAGGTAGCCTTTCTCGCCTTGCCCGTGATTCCGCACCTGAAGATGACGGATCGGGGCCTGTTCGACGTCGACAAGTTTTGCTTCGAACCATAGAGCGACTGCCGCAGCCTAGGCGAGGGCCGGCCTAAGCGAGCGATTGGCGCTAATGAGGTGCCGCAGCGGCGGCAGGTCGCGCTCGATCGCTGCCGCAGCCCGGAGCACGTCGACCTCGCCGTGCAACCGGCCGATGATCTGCAGGCCGACCGGCATTCCGTCATGTCCCAGCCCAGCCGGCAACGACAGGCCGGGTTGTCCCGTGAGGTTGAACGGATAGGTGTAGGATACCCAGCTGATCAGGTTCCGGCCCGCGCATTCCGGCGGCACGTTGCAGCCGGCCGGGACCGAAGAGACCGGCAAGGTCGGCGAGATCAGCAGGTCGTATCGTTCGAAGAAGACCCGCATGGCTTCCCGCAAGGCGTAGCGCCGGAACACGCTCTCGTAATAGCTACGCATGTCCTGGCCGAGCGCGGCCTCGAGAACCTCGGCGACGGATGGGTCGAGAAGATCACGCTGAGACTCGACGACGTTGCGCAGCCGCGTGCCGACGCCGGCATAAAACTCCGCCATCCACAGATCGATGGGATCGGTGTCGAAGACGCGGTCCACAGGCTCGACGATGGCGCCGGCTTCGGCAAGAATTTTGACCGCGGTCTCGACGGCCGCAAGCACGTCCGGCTGCGGTTGCGCGTAGCCGAGGGTGGGACTGAAGGCCACTCGCAGTCCCCTCGGCGAGACGTCGCAGGCCGCGACGTAGTCGGGAACCGGCCCCAGCACCGAGAACGGGTCGCGCGCGTCGAAACCGGCAATGGCGGCGCTGAGAAGCGCGGCATCGCGGACGTTGCGGGCAAGCGATCCCACATGCGCCAGCGTCGGCGTCGCCGACGCCGGCCACACCGGAACCCGACCAAACGTCGCCTTGAACCCGACCAGGCCCGACAGCGACGCGGGAATGCGAAGCGACCCGCCGCCATCGGTGCCCAGCGCAAACGGCGTGATGCCGGCAAGCACGGACGCCGCCGCCCCCGCGCTGGAGCCGCCTGGCGTCTTCGTCAGATCCCAGGGATGGCGGGTGATGCCGGTCAACGGCGAGTCGCCGACGGGCTTGCAGCCGAACTCGCTGGTGGTCGTCTTGCCGATCACGATGGCGCCGGCGGCCTTGACGCGTTCGACCGCGGGGGCGTCGGCGCCCGCGATGTTGCCCTGCATGGCACGCGATCCGGAACAGAACGGCAGACCGCCCACCGCGATCAGGTCCTTGACCGACACCGGGAGACCATGAAGCGGACCGAGAGGATCGCCGCGCATGACCGCCTGCTCGGCAGCGCGGGCCGCCTCTCGCGCCGTATCGGGCGTCAGCATCGAAAAGGCGTTGAGGCTTGCCTGGCTCGCTGCCGCCCGGGCCAGCGCATGATCGAGGATCTCGACCGGCGATATTTTTCGGGCGACCACAAGGTTGCGCAGCGCGATGGCGCTGATCGTATCGAGATCGCTGGCGCTGCCCATTCAGGTCCGCTCAGGCGTCGACGATGGCGAAGGCGCGGACCGGCGATCCGGATCCGCCCTTGAATTTCAGCGGCACACCGAAGAATTGGAACGCGCCCAACCCGAGCAGCGACTCCAGGTTGACGAGCCATTCCCAGTGGCTCACCCCAAGCTCGCGGCACAGCCGGTGCTGGGCAAAAATGTCGTCGGTCGGCTTGTCGGTCGAGGGTCCCTCGACGCCATGCATCTTCGACCCGCGATCGTTCAACCAGCGCGTCGCCTCGACGGTGAGCAGCGGGTTCTTCCAGACGGAGTCGAGCGAGGGGTAGTTGCGATCGTGGAAGCCCGTGCAGAGCAGGACAATGTGGCCATCGACCTTGACGCCAGCCGCGGCCTCTGCCGCCTCCATGTGGTCAACCGTGATGTCGCCGAGATCGGGAATATGGCGGAGGTCGAAGCAGACGGCCTGGCCCATGAACATCTCGAGCGGCATCTCGTCGACGCTGGCGCCGTTGGGGCCGACATGGCGAAACGCGTCCACATGGGTCCCGACATGATCCAGCATGGCGATGAAATTCGTCTGGAACGTCATGGCGTCGCCCGGCACGCCGAGGTTGAGCGCCTTGCTGCTCTCATGGCTCATGTGGGTCGTGAGAACCGGTCGCTGGAACAGCTTGTGGGCGGGCATGTTGTCTTCGATCAAGAGGCTGAGATCGATCACGCGTTGCGGCATTGCACTGTCCCATCACTAGGCGGAGGTCGGATCGGCGCGACACTCTTCGCTCCGCAGCCGCTCCCTTCATCGGAGCCGAGACTACCCTAGCGGAAAGCGAAGTCGACCGGAAAGGCGCGGAGGCTGCTGCCGGTCTGCGGCGCGTTTCGGGTCGTTAAGGCATTCAGCAGTCGTGGCGTCCCGTGACCAAGCAGTTTTGAACATGGACCATGTCGACAAATGCATGGACGAGAACGTAGCCTACGATCGCGAGGACGATTACGAAGGCGACCCCGGCAAAGATGGCGCGCCGCGATGGCCCCTCGGAACGATCTGACTGATCATCGTTCATCCCGTCGCAGCCTTTGCAGAGGTTCTTGATGCCAGTGGGACCGGCCCTTCGCCGTCAGTCGTAATGACCGATCCATCGCGGGTCTCTTCAACGTTGCGAGAGGACGCCGCTCTCAAAGGGATGTCCGATGCCCCTCGCGCTTGCCTTTGTCCTGATCGCCGCTTCGATGTCCCCGGCGGAGCCAAGCGCGACGTTCCGCGAGTTGAGCCGCGCGTTGACCCAGTGTTTCGAAGCGCCGGGCCGCGCCGACAAGTCCGAGGCCACGGTTCGTTTCAGCCTCAAGCGTGACGGCACGGTGTTCGGCAAACCGCGGCTCACCTACGCACACCTCGTCGGGAGTCCTGAAGATCAGGCGGCGTTCGAAAAGGCTGTCGTGGCTGGTCTCAACGCCTGCACGCCGGTGCAGCTAAGCCCCGGGCTGGCCGCCCTGATCGCCGGCCAGGAGATCACCATCTCGTTTTCAGGACGGGGCCATGTCTTCTCGATCAGAGGCCTGTAGGAGGAAGGCTCCAAGGGTCACGCGGTCGCTAATTCGGTTTGCCGCAAAGTGCCCTGTCAGCGGCGCCGCGCGATGCTACGATGTTGGATGTTTGAAAACCAATCGTGCGCCATCCTCGATCACCTGCCGCGCTCCCGGCTCGCCGAAGGGCCTTATTGGGACGCAGAAACGCACAGAATGATCTGGGTCGACATCGTCGGGCACGTCATCCATCGATATGACCCGCGGACCGCACAAGGGACGACTTGCCCGGTGTCCGACGTCGTCGGCTTCGCGGTCCTTGCCACGGACGGGCGCCTCGTCGCCGGCATCGGGGGCGGCATCTACGACCTCGCCTTTGACGAGCCGACCGAGACTCTGTTGACCCAGCCGGGCATGCATGGCGCGAACCGCTTCAACGACGCCAAATGTGATCCACGCGGACGGCTCTGGGCTGGCACCATGCACCGCGATGCGACCCGCGACCGTGAAGCGACCGGCGCGCTTTACCGTTGGCATCATGGCCAGCTGGAAGAGGTGGAACCGCATATCTCGCTCGCGAACGGCCTTGGCTGGAGCTCGTCCGGCGACACGATGTACTTCTCCGACACGCACCAAGGCACCGTGTGGGCTTACGACTACGATCTGGTTACGGGCTCAGCCTCCAACCGTCGGGCTTTCATCGTCGTACCGATCGAAGTCGGCGTACCCGACGGTCTGTGTGTTGACGGCGCAGGACGTGTTTACGTCGCGATCTGGCGCGGCAGCTGCATTCGGGTTTACGCGCCTTCCGGCGACATCGAAGGGATCATCAAAGTCCCCGTGCGCAACCCGACGAGCTGCTGTTTCGGCGGGGCCGACCTCAAGACTCTTTTCGTGACGACCATGCCGTCGTCGAACGAAAACGATCCTCGATCCGGCTCGCTCTTCGCCGTGACCATGGACACGCCTGGCCAACCTAGCGAACGCATGAACCGTAGCCTCTGACGTCGCACAGGCGAAGCCGGATTGGGCCCCGGGCTTGCGACTGTGCCAACAAGCGAATCGTCCTGGTCCGCCGTGGAGGCAAGCCTCCGTCTTTCGGCCGGATTTCGCATCAATTCGGCCGAAAGATCGACCAAATGACCGTTATGCGACGCCTGGGTCCGTGCCGACGCCTGTCATTTGCTTCCGACAAAGACATATGACCGCTCATCGTGATCGTGTGTGCGACAGCGTACAAGGGGACATGGCTTGCAGATTCCAATTAAGCGCTCCATCGAGTCCGTGCCCGGCGGCATGATGGTCGTGCCGCTGCTTACCGGCGCATTGATCGCCACGTTTTTCCCGGGCATGCCAAAATTTTTCGGGTCGTTTACGGGGGCGCTATTCTCCGGCGCGTTGACCATCCTCGCGGTCTTCTACGTTTGCATGGGGGCGAGCATCGACTTCCGGGCGACTCCCTATATCCTCAAGAAAGGAGGCACGCTGCTGGCCGTGAAGGTCGCCATTGCCATCCTGCTGGGCCTCATCTTCGGCCGCGTTCTCGGCGAGGCGCCGGTGGCGGGAGGCATGTTCGCCGGCGTCTCGACGCTCGCCATCGTCGCCAGCCTCAACGACACAAACGGCGGTCTGTATATGGCGTTGATGGGCCAGTATGGTCGCCCCCGGGACGTCGGTGCCTACACCGTCATGACGTTGGAGAGCGGCCCCTTCCTCACCATGGTGACGCTCGGCGTAGCGGGTCTCTCGGCGTTTCCCTGGCCGGCTCTGGTGGGCGCGATTCTGCCGCTGCTCGTCGGGATGATCATCGGAAACCTGGACCGGGAGATGCGCGACTTTCTGGGGCGCGCCATTCCCGTGATGATCCCCTTCTTTGCCTTCGCGCTCGGGGCCGGGCTCGATCTGTCGAAGGTCTGGCAGGCCGGCCTGCTCGGCCTCACGATGGGCGTCGGCGTCGTGGTGTTGACCGGTATCCCGCTGTTCCTCGCCGATCGCCTGACCGGCGGGACAGGCGTCGCGGGTGTCGCCGCAGCCTCCACCGCGGGGAACGCCGCAGCGGTGCCGGCCATCGTTGCCGCCGCCAACCCGGCCTATGCCGACGCCGCGGGCCCCGCAACCATCCTGATCGCCGCCTGCGTCGTGGTCACCGCCATCCTCGTCCCGATCGTGACCGCCTGGGCCGCCGCCGCCTTCGGGAAGGCCGAAGACCTCGACGAGCCCCCTTCCGCTGCAGAAGACACCGTTGCGCCGCGCGTCGGCACCCGCTGAGATGGGGCAATGGTTCATCCTCGCCGATGACCTCACCGGCGCCGCGGATTGTGCCATCGCGTTCGGTCGTCGCGGCCTTGCGGCGGCGGTCACCTGGGGCGACGCGACGGCGATCGAGCCGGACCGCCTGACAGCGTTGTCTTACGACGCCGATAGTCGCGGTCTGTCACCGGAAAGGGCTGCACAGCGGCATACCGAAATCCTCGAAAGGCTGCTTGAACCGGACCGAATCCTGTTCAAGAAGATCGACTCCACGTTGCGCGGGCAGCCGGCGGCCGAGACGGCGGCGGCCATCGCCGTTCTGAAAGCGCGGACGGGGACGGCCTTCGGCATTCTCGCGCCGGCCTTTCCGGCAACCGGCAGGGCGACGGTCGGGGCGCATATTCATGTCGACGGACGTCCGCTCGAGGAGGCCGAGGTCTGGCAACGCGACCACACCTACGCCAATGCCAATCTTGCCAGCGTCCTGGCCTCCGCCGGTGTCCTGACTGCCACAGTCCCACTTGCGACGGTGCGCGGCCCCGACCTTGCGACGACGCTCGCGCGGATCGCGGCCGCAGGCGCCGGCATCGCGATCTGCGACGCCGAAACCGACGATGATCTCGATCGCATCGCGACCGCGGGCCTGTCACGGACGACGACCTTCTTTATCGGCAGCGCCGGATTGGCCCATGCCCTCGCGGCTGTCGAAACAGCCGCGCCACCCGAGGTGATCCAGATCGCCCCGAACGCGCGCGGCAGCCTGATCGTGGTCGGGTCGCTCGCGACGGCCTCTCGCACCGCCGCCCGCAAGGTCGCCGGCACGACAGGTGTCGTCCACTTTCCGGTTTGGCCGGAAACCCTGCGGGGCACAGCCGCCGAAAAGGCAGCGTTCGCCGGCCGCGTCGCCGCAGCGATCGCTGCCGGTGATGACGCGCTGATCGAGATCGCGACGGACGGTCTTCCCGACATGGCGCTGGGCCAGCGGCTCGTGGACGGTCTTGCCGATGCGCTCGTATCCGTTGCGCCGCAAATCGGCGCCATCGCGGCAACCGGCGGCGAAACCGCCGCGTCGCTTCTCGCCCGCTTCGGCGTCACCGGCATCCGGCTTGTCGACGAGATCGAGCCCGGCGTCTCGCTCGGTCTGACGCTGGGCCGGCTCTCCATTCCCATCGTCACCAAGGCCGGGGCTTTTGGCGACGAAGATAGTTTGATCCGCATCGGCGCGCGCCTGCGCGCCATCAGAACCAAAGGACGTTTCTCATGACCTACCCGACCATCGCGATCACCATGGGCGACCCTGCCGGCATCGGCCCCGAGATCATCATGAAGGCTCTCGCGCACGCGGAAGTCCATGCGATGTGCCAGCCCCTGGTGATCGGCGACGCCGAGCGTCTGCGTCAGGCCGGCCGAATCGTCGGCTCGAATTTGACCGTCGCGTCCCTGGACGATGCCGGCGCCGCAACCTTCGCCAACGCGGCCGTCCAGTGCGTGGACCTGAAATGCGTGCCGGCCGACCTGCCATTCGGGCGGATGTCCCCGGTCGCTGGCGAAGCCGCCTATCGCTACATCGAGAAAGCCGTGCAGGTCGTGCAGGCGGGACAGGCCCAGGGGATCTGCACGGCGCCCTTGTCTAAGGAAGCGCTGCACGCGGCAGGCCATAAATTCCCCGGCCATACCGAACTGCTGGCCCACCTCACCGGGACGCCCGAGGTTTCGATGATGCTGGTCTCGCCAAAGCTCCGGGTGATCCACGTCACCACCCACATCGGCCTGATCGACGCCATCGCGAAGATCGAGCCCGGCCTCGTCGAACGCGTCATCGCCCGCGGCCACGGCGTGCTGGTGAAAGCCGGTATCGCCAATCCGAAGATCGGAGTCTGCGCCATCAACCCGCATGCCGGCGAGAACGGCCTGTTCGGCCGCGGCGAGGAGGCGGAAAAAATCACGCCGGCCGTCGAGGCCTGCCAGGCGAAAGGCTGGGACGTCCGCGGCCCCCTCCCCGCGGACACGCTGTTTTTCCTCGCCGGGCGCGGCGACTACGACATGGTGGTCGCGATGTATCACGATCAGGGCCACGGCCCGATCAAGGTGCTGGGGCTCGAGGCGGGCGTCAACATCACGGTCGGGCTACCCGTGATCCGCACCTCCGTCGATCACGGGACGGCCTTCGACATTGCCGGCACAGGCATCGCGGACGAGCGGAGCCTGCTGGAGGCACTGCGCCAGGCGGTCGACCTCGCGCCGAAGGCCTTGGCGGCCTGACCCCGGACGGTCGGCGCGACGTCGTGGATCGCGTCCCCGTGGAGGGCATAAGGGCTCTGACGAAGGTCGCTTGACCCAACGGCATCGAGCACTTGTCCAGGGCCGGCTCGGAGTGCGAACATGATCGGGCTCCGCACCAAAGCCTGAGCAAACAGGCGAATGCGGACGGCAGAGGAAGGGAACGTCTATGGAGTGCTGGGTCAGGCTCGCGATTGCCGCCATGATCATGACCTTGAGCGGAGCCGGCGCCATGGCGGCGACCGACATGGCCGAATTCATGATCCCGTCCGATCCTGGCGTGCAGGTCTACGCGCGAGAAAAGCATCTCGCCGGCGCCGAGACGTTTGCTAGCGACCGGATCCTGCTGTTCGTCCATGGGGCGACCTATCCCGCCGAAACCTCTTTCGACCTGCCGGTCGGCGGCGCGTCGGCGATGGACATGCTGGCGGCACGGGGCTGGGATGTTTGGCTCGTCGACGTGCGCGGCTACAGCAAATCCACTCGGCCGGCATCGATGGACGGCCCTTCGACCGAAGGCACGCCTGTGGCCTCCACCGCGGAAGCGGCGCGCGACGTCGGCGCTGCAGTCGACTTCATCCTCAAGCGTCGCGGTGTGCGCCAGATCAACCTGATGGGATGGTCATGGGGCACCTCGATCATGGGACTCTATACGACGACCCACAACGACAAGGTCGCGCGTCTGGTGCTTTACGCGCCGCAATGGCTGAGCACGATCCGGACCCCGGCCGGCGCTCCTCCGCTCGGCGCCTATCGCACCGTGACCCGCGGGGCGACGCTCGAGCGCTGGATGAAAGACGTGCCGGAGGACAAGAAGGCGACCTTGATCCCGCCAGGTTGGTTCGACATGTGGGCCGACGCCACCTTCGCCACCGATCCCCACGGCGCGGCTCAAACGCCAGCGGTGCTGCGCGCGCCCAACGGGACGGCGCAGGACAACCGCGACTATTGGTGGGTCAACAAACCGCTCTACCAGCCGTCCGACATTCGTGTCCCGACCCTCATCATCCACGCGGAATGGGACGCCGATCTGCCGACATACCAGGCCTCGGCCTATTTCGAACAGCTTACCAGGACACCGTACAAGCGCTTCGTGCAACTGGGCGAGGGCACGCACACCGTCATGCTCGAGAAGAACCGCATGCAGTTCATCCACGAGGTCGCGGCCTTCCTGGAGGAGCCGACGCCGCAAGCCCTGAATTGACTTCCGCGGGATAATCGTTTGGGTGGCCGCCAGATCGCGTCGAGCGCGCCAGCGGCAGGGGTAAAGGCCGTCGCGCGTCTGCTCGACCGCTGCCGACCCAAACTCAATGCCGTCGGCCTCAAACCCGACGTCAATCTTCAGGGATCCATTTATGAGCCTTACCATCCTCGTCACCGGCGCCACCTCCGGCTTCGGCGACGCCATCGCCCGCCGTCTCGTAGGCAGCGGCCACCGCGTCATCGCGACCGGCCGCCGAGCGGACCGCCTGGCAACCCTTCAGCGCGACCTGGGTGACGCCCTGCTTCCCCTCCCTCTCGACGTGACGGATACGACAACCGTTGCGGCGCTGCCCGGGAGCCTGCCGGACGGCTGGCGCGAGGTTGACGTCCTGGTCAACAACGCGGGCCTCGCGCTCGGCCTCGACCCCGCCCAGAAGGCCGATCTGGCCGAGTGGGATCGCATGATCGCGACCAACATCACGGGCCTCGTCCATATGACGCGGGCGCTGTTGCCCGGCATGGTCGAGCGGGACCGCGGCCATGTCGTGAACATCGGCAGCGTCGCCGGAAGCTATCCCTACCCGGGCGGCCACGTCTACGGCGGCACCAAGGCGTTCGTGAAGCAGTTCTCCCTGAACCTGAAGGCCGACCTCGTCGGCAGTTTCGTCAGGGTCACCGACATCGAGCCGGGCCTCTGCGGTGGGACCGAATTCAGCAACGTGCGGTTCTCCGGCGACGATGCCCGGGCCGCGACGGTGTACCAGGGCACCGAGCCGCTGACCTCGGAGGACATCGCGGAGTCGGTGGCGTGGGTGATCGGGCTTCCCCGGCACGTGAACATCAACCGGATCGAGCTGATGCCGACCTGTCAGGCGCCCGGCCCGCTTGTGATCAAACGACAGGCCTGAGGACATCGGCGAAAGCCGCAGCGGGATTGCGAAACGGCATGACGCACGACAGGCCACCCGAGCTGAAGATGTGGGTGGCGATTCGTGCCGACCTCGCGATGCCGCCGGGCAAGCTCGCGGTGCAGGCCGGGCACGCCTTCGTGCAGGTGGCGCTGAACGCGATGGCGACCCATCCGGCCCGGCTGCTCGCCTATATGGAGGCCAGCCAGGCCAAGATCGCCGTCAGCGTCCGCGGGCTCGGGCCGCTGCGTCGCGTCGCGCGCGAATGCGCGGACCAAGGCATCCCGCACGCGCTGATCACCGACGCCGGCCGCACCGTCTTCGGCGAACCGACGGAGACGGTCTGCGCGTTTGGACCCGCGTATCGCGACGAGCTCGGCCTGTTCCTCAAGCGGCTTCGGCTTTATGGCGAGGTGTCGTCCTGATCGGCAGAGGCAACGCTGCTCCGCGCTTCGCCAAGCCGACCTCGTCGAAGGTTCGCTGTTCGAGCATAGTTTACGCGACACGCGCATCGCGTAGCGCGCGGAGAACGGGCGCCTTCGACGGAATCCGTGGCTCGGCGCCGTAGCATCGCAGCAGCCGCGCCGCTTCCTCAACCGCAACGCGAATAGGACATTCCCGAAGCGAGCCGTAGAGCAGAGTATCCGCGGTGGACGACGCGCTCGCCGTCCTCCTTGAACAGCTCGCCCTCGGAGGCGGCAGCAAGCTGATACCTGCTCGGACGGGCGGCAGAGGCGAACGCCGTGGGTCGTAACGACGATCGGGCGGTTGATCAGGATCGGATGCGCCAGCATTGGCGTCGATTCGCGCGGCGTGATCCCCACACGCTCGATCAGCTGGATCAGCATCGCGCGCGACGGCGGCGTCTTCAGGTACTCGGAGAACTGGGGTGCGACGCCAGCGTTACCGATCCGCGCCAGCGTGTTGCGCGACGTCCCGCAGGCGGGGTTGTGATAGATGACGACGTCCGACTTGGACGCCGCGGGTCGGCACCGAGGCGGCTAGCTTCATGCGAAGACCAGCCGCCCCGTCAGGTCTGTTAGGCGCCCTTCAGACTGTCGAAGTCGAACGGCAGCGAGCGAAGCCGCTTGCCGGTCGCGGCGAAGATCGCGTTGGACACGGCGGGCGCGACCGGCGGCACGCCAGGCTCGCCAACACCCGTCGGCTTCTCCATCGATGGCATGATGTAAACCTCGACGACGGGCATGTCGCTCATGCGCAGCGGCAGGTAGGTGTCGAAGTTCGACTGTTCGACCTCGCCGTTCTTGAAGGTGATCTGGTTGCGCAAGGCAGCGCCGAGGCCGTAGCCGACGCCGCCTTCCATCTGCGCCTTGATGACGTCGGGATTGATAGGGATCCCACAATCAACGGCGACCACGACACGATCCACCTTCACCTCGGCTCCCGTCACCGTTACATCGGCGACCATCGCCACGACGGTGTTGAAGCTCTCGTGCACTGCGACGCCGCGGCCCTTTCCGGCTGCGAGCTTCTGCCCGAAGTTGGCCTTCTCCGCAGCCAGCTTCAGCACGCCGGCATGGCGCGGATGGTCTTTCAGCATGGCAAGGCGGAATGCGACGGGATCCTGGCCCGCGGCATGGGCGAGTTCGTCGACCATGACCTCGACTGCCTGGGCGGTGTGGCTGTGCCCGACCGAACGCCACCACAGCGTGGTGATCGGCGTCGGCGCATCGTGCCAGTCCACCAGCAGGTTGGGGATGGCGTAGGGCATGTCCGACACGCCCTCGACCGCCGTCGAGTCGACGCCGTTCTTGACCATGACGGGCGCGAAGGCCGTGCCCTTCATGAAGGAGGTGCCGACGAGCCGGTGCTGCCACGCGGCGATGCCGCCCTTCGGATCCAGGGCCGCCCGGATCTTGTGGTAGAACATCGGCCGGTAGCGGCCGCCCGTCATCTCGTCCTCGCGGGTGTAGACGAGATGGACCGGGCGCTTGCCGTCTGTCTTGGACATGATGGCCGCCGCCTCGCCGAAGTAGTCGCCGTCCGGCGTCGCGCGGCGGCCGAAGGAACCGCCGGCCCACATCGTATGGATGCGAACCTTGTCCGGCGTCGTGCCGAGATACTTCGCCGCCACCATCTGCTCGATCGTCTGGAACTGCGACCCGGCGAAGAAGTCGTAGGACCCGTCCGCCGCTTTTTCCACAGTGCAGTTCAGCGGTTCCATCGGCGCATGCGCCAGGAACGGGAAGGTGAATTCCACCTCCACCACCTTGCCGGACGACGTCAGCGCGTCCTCGGCCGAACCCTTCTTCGCGGCCACGGCGCCCTGCGTCTGTGCCGCCTTGCGATAGTCAGCCAGCATGTCGGCGCTTGAACGCGCTTCGCCGGCGTCGTTCCAGACGATTTTGAGCGCTTCGCGGCCCTTGCGAGCGGCGTAGGTATTCTCGGCCAGCACAGCGACGCCCTGCGGGACCACCACCACGTTGACCACCCCCGGGACGGCGCGCGCGTCCTTGTCGTCGACGCTCTTGACGCCGCCGCCAAAGCGCGGCGGGCGCGACATGATCGCCGTCAGCATGTTGGGCCGACGCACATCGAGCGCATACTTCGCCGATCCGTCGGTCTTCACAACATAGTCGATCCGGTGGATCTTCGTCCCGATCAGGGTGAAGTCCTTCGGGTTCTTCAACTTGACGTCGTCCGGAACCGGCTCCTTGCCGGCGGCCTCCGCGAGATCGCCGAAGGTGGCCCGCTTGCCGGACTTGTGGGTCAGCACGCCTTTCGAGACCACGATCTCGTCGGCCGGGACTTTCCAGGCGTCGACGGCGGCTTGCACCAGCATGGCGCGGGCGGCAGCGCCGGCCTTGCGCAGCTGATCCCAGCTGTTGTTGATCGCGGTCGAGCCACCGGTGCCTTGAACGCCGAACGCGAGGTTGGCGTAGAGCTTGACGTCTGCCGGCGCGAACTCGAAGCGGATCTGCGACCAGTCCGCGTCGAGTTCTTCCGCGACGATGGTCGGCAAGCCAGTCGTGTTGCCCTGCCCCATGTCGAGGTGCTTGACGATCACCGTCACCGTGTTGTCGGGCGCGATGCGCACGAAGGCGTTGGGCTCGGGTGGCGCGGTATTGGAGGCGAGCGTGACGGCCTTGCCGCCGCCGGGCGACCCATCGGCCGCGAAGCCGCGTCCCGACACGAGCGTGAGGCCGAGAACGAGGCCGCCGGCGGCGGAGCCGCGGAGGACGGTGCGGCGCGAGGCCTGGGGCGTTTCCGCCGGGAGGGTCGGAAGGAGCGATTCAGTTGTCTTGGCGTACATGCGCGGTCTCCTCAAACGAGCTTCGTGGACGCTTGATGGATGGCCGCACGGATGCGGCCGTAGGTCGCGCAGCGACAGACGTTGCCGTCCATCGCGCCATTGATGTCGTCGTCGGTGGGTTTTGGCGTCTGAGTCAGAAGGCCGACGGCCGACATGATCTGACCGGACTGACAGTAGCCGCATTGCACGACGTCGAGGTCGCGCCAGGCCGCCTGCACGGCTTCGGCGACCTTGCCGTGGATGCCTTCGATGGTCGTGATGTCGTGGCCCGTCGCAGCGCTCACAGGCGTCTGGCAGGAGCGGACGGGCTGCCCGTCGAGATGCACCGTGCAAGCGCCGCATTGGCCGATGCCGCAGCCGTATTTGGTGCCGGTCATGTTGAGAATATCGCGTACCGCCCAGAGCAACGGCATATCCCCGTCCAGGTCGAGGTCATGGCTCGCGCCATTGATTTTCAAGCTGATCATTTTTGTCCTCCGTTGGCCGGGCCATACGCCCGGCTCCTCGGTCGTTTCGCGGTGGTTCACTCGGCGACGAGGGCTCTGAACGGAGCCCTCGCATTTCAGTTTAATACACTTCCGGCTCGATATCTACCGGTCGGTATGGTTTGGCGGACGCGACACTGCGATACAGCAGTGCTACCGCAAGTACACATTATCGCGATCGATGAGGTCCATGACACCCTCCGGCATGTCGGGGACGGTGATGCGCGGATGGCTCGCCCATCGAGACTCGTCACCATCGAGCGGTCGAATGTCACCTCTTGCATCCGAGCGCGGCTCGCGTCTGGACGTGTTGTCTTTGAGCTGGTTGCGGATGCCTTCAGGGTCGATGATCTGCTCGCAATCCTGCACGACAACAAACGGCGTGGAGCGCACGAGCCCGGTCGTGCGGTTCCCGAGGCCTGGTCCGCCCTAGAAAATGCCGGAAGGTGATCGTTCAAGACTTATTGGCAAGACTTATTGGCGCTCGCCCCTCGGGCACAGCATCGTGTGATTGCTGCCGTTGACCGAGAGGTCGCGAGACGATAGGGCCTTGCGCGACGCGCCTTGAAACCGTGTCGAGACAACAAGTTAACCGTATGCGCGCGGTTGGCATCGTCTCCTATCTGAGGATGTCGCGTGTTCGACTCCATCCAAGCCGACGATACCTGGGATGCCGGCGACCTCGGCTGTGGGCACCTGTTGCTCGCCCTGCGCAGGCGGCTGAGCGCGATGCCCGGCGGGATCATCCATTTGATCTCCCACGATCCCGGATCGCCCGAAGATCTGCCGGCCTGGTGCCGGATCACCGACAATACCTTGCTCCGCCACGACCCCGATGCGCACGCGTACTGGATCCGCTCGCGCGACAGATGGTGAGCGTCAAACAATCACCTCTTTTCCAACGAGGACATCATGCCCGGCAAATTCGTCATCAGCCTGTCCCACGCCAAGAACGACACCGACAAAGCGACGCTCGCATTCGTCATCGCCAACGCAGCGGTTGCATCCGACAAGGACACGCTGGTGTTCCTGTCCGTCGAGGGCACGCGACTGTCGCAGCGCGGCTACGCCGACGACATTCATGAAGAAGGCTTCGCCCCGTTGAAGGACCTCATGGCGAACTTCGTCGAGGCAGGCGGCAAGATCTTCGTCTGCTCGCCGTGTTTCAAGAAACGCTCGCTCGACGAGACAAAGCTCGTCGACGGCGCTCTCATCGTCGGCGGCGCCAAGCTGGTCGAGTTCATGTCCGACGGCAGCCCTTCCGTCAGCTATTAAGCCGCCGAACACCGCCGCTTGCATCGACCATCTCTTGGACCCGACGATGACCTCGACACCTTTCACGCTTCACCGCCGCCGCCTGCTTGCCGCCGGATCCGGCGTTGCCATGTCTTCGCTGTTCAAGCCGGCCTTCGCGCAGACGAAAAAGCTTCGCTTCGGCGTGGGGCCGCTGCTGCCGAACCCGGACGACACGAAGAAAGTCTACGGCCCGGTCTTCGCGCATCTGGCAAAAAAGCTCGGAGTCGACTACGAGCTATTCGCCACAACGGACTGGGCGGGCATGGCGGTCGCCATGGGTTCCGGCCAGCTCGATGTCGCCTGGATGGGGCCGTGGGGCTACATCATCGCCAACAACGCGACCGGCTGTCAGGCCATCGCCACCGCGAAATACGACGATAAGCCTTTCTACCACGCGATCGTCATCGCCAAGCCGGACCTCGCGATCGCAAAATTTCCGGACGACACGCGCGGCATGACGATGTCCTTCGCCGACGTCGGCTCGACGTCGGGCTGGCTGATCCCGACCTTCACCGCGAAACGGACCTGGACGATCGACCCAAAAACGTTCTGGACGTATCGCGAAGGCGCGACCCATGCGGCCAACGAGATCGCCGTCAGCTCGGGCCAGTCCGATCTCGCCACCGACTTCGACCGCAATCGCAATGCGATGATCGCCAGCGGCAAGGTGGCGGCCGACGCCAACAAGATCGTCTGGACCTCCGATCCGCTGCCCAACGATGCGATCGTCGTCAGCCCAGCTGCGACACCGGAGTTTGCCGCGCAGGTCCGCGACATTTTGAGCGCCATCACACTCGATGAGGCCAAAACGCTGCTGCCGAACCGCTACACCGGCTTCGTCCCGGCGACCCACGCCTCCTATGCAACGATCGAGCAGGCCGGCATCGCGGTCGGCAAGATCAAAGCCAAAAGCTGAAGCGCGCCGGTCATGACCGCGGCGGAGCGCGAACTCTTCCGGATCGAGACCTTGGAAAAGGGTCTCGGCCGCCGCGTCCGCTTGTGGATCGGAGCGGCGGCAATCCTTGCGTTCTACGCGACGGCGTGGAAACTCGCCGACGTCGATCTCGGCCGTCTCGTCCAGGGGCTCCCGCGGCTGTGGAGCTGGATCGCAAAGGCCTGGCCGCCTGATTTCACCGAGGTGCCGGTGTTCGTCCAGCGCACCGCCGAAACCGTGGCGATGGCGGCGCTCGGTACCACGCTGGCAACGATTCTGGCGGCCCCGATGGCGATTTTGGCGAGCCGCAACATCACGCCCATACCGCTTCTGTCCTATCCGGCACGCTGGGTGCTGAACGCCCTGCGCAGCATCGACTCTTTCATCTTCGCGCTGCTGTTCGTCGCGGCCGTGGGTCTGGGGCCGTTCGCCGGCGTCCTCGGCATCGCCCTGCACACCTGGGGCAGCGCGGCAAAATTGTTTTCCGACACGATCGAGAACGCCGATCTCGGCCCTTACGACGCGATCCGCGCGACCGGAGCCGGCCGCTTTCCGGCGCTCGCCTATGCGCTGCTACCCGACCTGCTGCCGGTGCTGCTGTCGACGGCGCTGTTCTGGTTCGAGTTCAACGTGCGCGCCTCGACCGTACTCGGCGTGATCGGCGCCGGCGGCATCGGCCAGGACCTGAAGAACAGCATGGACCTGCTGGATTTTCCGCGCCTCGCCACGATCCTCGCGATCATTCTCGCGACGGTGACGATCATCGATCACGCATCGGCCTGGATGCGACGCCGGCTCGTCGCAGCATGAGCGGCCCCCTAGAAACGCCGCGGCTCGAGGCGACAGGTCTCAGCAAGCGCTACAAGGGCCGCGTTGTGCTGGACGACGTCGGCTTTAGCGTCGCTCAAGGCGAACTCGTCGCCATCCTCGGCCCGAGCGGCGCCGGCAAGACCACGTTGTTTCGCTGTCTGACGGGGCTGACGGCACCCGATGAGGGATCTGTGAGGATCGGCGGCGCAGCGGTCACGAAAGATGCAGGGCGCGCGCGGCGGCGCGTCGCCATCGTCTTCCAGCACTACAATCTGGTCGGCCGGCTCAGCACGCTGGACAACGTGCTGGCCGGCCGTCTCGGCCATGTCTCGGCGTGGCGAGGCATCACGCGTCGCTTTTCGCGACGAGATCGCTTGCTGGCGCTCGACTGCCTCGATCGGGTCGGACTTCTGAGTTTCGCCACGGCGCGCGCCGACACGCTGTCCGGCGGACAGCAGCAGCGAGTCGCGATCGCCCGCGCTTTGGCGCAAAGCGCCGACGTCATCATCGCCGACGAACCCATAGCCAGTCTCGATCCGACGGCAGCGGCCGGCGTGCTCGATCTGCTGCGCGGCATCGCGCTTAGCGACGGCGTCGGCGTCGTCTGCAGCCTGCACCAAACGCATTTCGCCCGCAGCCACAGCGATCGGATTGTTGGGCTCGCGCAAGGGCGCGTCGTTTTTGACGGACCCGCCGATGCCTTCGACGAGGCGGCCGCGATCCGCCTCTATGCGACGCCGATCTCGGAGCCGGATCCCTCGTTGAATCCGACGCCTCGCTTTCAGGACATTCATCCATGACGCCGATGCAGCAGCATTCTCAGCCGGCCGACGTCGGCTTCGACGGCGGCGACCTCGACTGCGGCAATGGCCTGCTCTTGCTGATCCGCCGACACATCAACCCGTTGCCGCGCGGCGGCTTGCTGGAGATCCGATCGACGGAGATTTCGGTCGACGAAGACTTGCCAGCCTGGTGCCGGCTGACCGGCAACGAACTCGTGTCCGTCACCAAGGTCGGTCTGCAGCGCAGCTTTCTGGTCTGCAAAGGCGCGTTGTCGGAACGGGTGGTGTTAAAACCCATGTCGACCGAACGCGCCGAGCGCGTGTTGAGCTTGCGCGAGCGGGTCGTGCCGGTGACCATCCCGACCTCGCTGCCGCAGCCGGCAGCCGCGCCAGAAATCGTGCCGCTGTCGGTGATGGGCATCGGCAGCTGGCCGCGGCCGCGCTGGCTGATGCGCGCGCTGCACGAACATCTCGAAGGCCGCCTCGGCGACGACGAGTTCGAGGCAGCGGCCGACGATGCGGTGCGCCTGGCGGTCTCCGCCCAGATTGCGGCCGGCGTCGACGTGGTGAGCGACGGCGAGCAGCGGCGCGACAGCTACGCCAGCTTCGTCGGCGCACGCCTCGACAATTGCGAGCTGATCCCGTTGACCGACATTCTGCCGCTGGTCGACGACCCCGAGCATTTCGCCGAAGAGCTCCGCGCCCTCGACGTGCCGGCCGCCGACGTTCGCCATCCCTTCGTGTTCGGGCCGCTCGGCCGCAGCCGTCCCCTCGTCGCCCACGAGGTGCGGTATGTCCGCACGCTTACCGACAAGCCGGTCAAGGTGGCGCTCCCCGGTCCCTACCTGCTGACGCGGACGATGTGGCTGGAGTGCCTCGCCGACCAGGCCTACGCCTCCCGCGAGGCTCTGGCCGCCGATATCGTGCGCATCCTCCGGGAGGAAATCTTCTTTGCGCTCGCCGAAGGCGCCGCCATCGTCCAGCTCGACGAGCCGGTGCTCTCGGAAGTTGTCTTCGCCGCGGTAACCGGCAGCAGCCGCAGTTTCATGTGCGGGGCGCTGAGCGCCCGCGGCAATGTCGAGACCGAGCTGAGTTTTGCCCGCGAGCTGTTGCACGCCGTTCTCGACGGTGTGCCGCGCGAGCGGGTGGCGATGCACATGTGCCGCGGCAACTGGACCCGCGACGAAAGCGCAGCCTTAAGCGGCGACTATGCGCCGCTGATCGACCTATTCAAGCAGTTGCCGATCGGCATGCTGCTGCTGGAGACCTGCACGCCGCGCGCCGGCGACCTGGCGATCCTGAAAGCACTGCCTGACGACATGCGGGTCGGGATCGGCGTCGTGAACCAGAAACTCGATGCTGTCGAAAGCGTCGCGGCCATCCTGGCGAAGGCCGAGGACGCGATCCGGCTGCTCGGCGCCGAACGCGTGCTGCTGACGCCGGACTGCGGCTTTGCGACCTTTGCCGACAACCCGCTGGCCTCGTCGGAGGTTGCCGCTGCGAAGATGCGGGCGATCGCCGAAGCAGCGGTGATTCTCAAGGCGGGTTACGGCGTCTGAAGCGGGCTGCCGTTCCTCTCGGCAACGGACATGGCGCTTTCGACAGCACTGCGACTTCCTTGATGACACGGATGCGAGCGGCGGATGCGAGCATGTTAAGGGATCCTCGATCGAGATCGGCGGTTCCCTCACCTGCGTGTCGGTAGTGTTGCGCACTGCGTTCGGTGCCGTTCGACCGGACCAGGTGAAGGTGTGCTACAGCAGATCCGAACAACCGTCGCTTCCACGGTCGCGAACGGCGCAGCGTCGGGCGCCGATGGATGATCTTTTGACCTCTCAGCCCCTTCAGGACTTCGGGACCTTGATGCCGTTGCAGGATGCGCTGTCGAGCGTCCTGTCGGCGATCGATCCGGTCGCGCCGAGCCAGCGTGCTCTGCAAGACGCATCCGGCCGCATCGCGGCCGAGACCATTCGTTCCGTTCAGGCTCATCCGACGATGCGGATCGCACTGCGTGACGGCTACATGGCCGTTTCTCAGGAAACCATCGGCGCCACGCCGTATGCGCCGTCCTATGTAACCGGACCTCTTCGAGCCGTTCGCGCCGGAGAAGCAATGGCGGAGGGATGTGATGCCGTTCTCCCGCCGGATGCCATCATCCAGAGTGCAGCTTGCACGGAGGTACTCCTATCGACCTTCCCCGGGTCGGGCGTCCGCGACCCCGGGGAAGACCTCGACGTCGGCGGCGTCATCGTCTCCGCCGGTGATCAGCTTCGCTCCGCCGTTCGTGCGCTGCTCGGTCTTTGCGGCATCGAAAATGTCCTCGTCAGAATCCCTCGTCTGAGTATCGAGGGCGCCGGTCCCGTGGCCCGCATGATCGCGGACCTTGCTTCAGCTGTCGGCGCATCGATTGTTGATTCCGCCGAAGCCGATGCGACGGTCTGCCTTTGCGAGCCCGGGTATGCCGCTTCGGCGACGTCAGTGAAACGCTTCGCCGCTCAAGGCAGGCTCATCGCGCACGGGCTTGCCATTCGCCCCGCCGCCTCGACCGCTATCGTCATGGTGCCGAAAAAGGGCGGTGGGGCGCGCCCCGTCTTCATCGTGCCTGACCGCATGGAGGACGCGCTGGCGGCCTGGCACCTGGTCATCGCCCGTTGTCTCGCCTCGCTTGCCGCCGCGGCCCCCTCCCAGCCCTCCGAAGTGCTTCCGCTATCGTCCAAGATCGTCTCCGCACCCGGATGGACTGAGCTCGTCCTGTTGCGTCGGACGGCGGCCGGCCACGCAATGTGGGAACCGATCGCGACCGGCAGCGTCTCCTGGGCAGCATGCGCTTCGGCGGACGCGTATTGCCTCGTTGCCGCGGAACATGAGGGTTTTCCCGTGGGGACGCTTTTGCGAGGCTCGTTTCTTTGAGCCTCCGCACCGGCCGCATGGCTCCGGGCAGCTTTAAGCCCTAGATGAAACGGCTGCCGACCCGCTACAAGGCGCCGATGATCACGCCCGACATAGATCCATCCCGCCTCGCGTCGTTGAGACAGGAGCAGTTCCTCACCATTTTGTCGCGCGAAGACGCGAAGGCCCGGTTCGAGGCGGCGCTGTCGATGCAGCCGCTCGGCACCGAAGTCGTATCGCTCGCGGCAAGCCTCGGCCGGGTGCTGGCCGAAACCTTGCGCTCGCCGATCGACGTGCCGCCGTTCGATCGCTCGCACGTCGATGGCTTCGCCGTGCGAGCCGACGACGTCGCCCGGGCACGGGACAATGCGCCCGTCGTGCTCGACCTCAACGCCGAGACGATCGGCTGCGGCGTTCTGCCCAAGCTCACGGTCTACGGCGGGTCGGCGACGCCGATCGCCACCGGCGGCCCGATTCCGCGCGGTGCCGATGCGGTGGTCATGGTCGAGCAGACCGACATCGACGCGACGGGGGGCGTGCTGGTGACGCGCGCCGTAAGCCCCGGCCAGAACATCGGCTTCGCCGGCTCGGACATTGCCCGCGGCGAAACCCTGCTGCGCCGCGGCGGCCTGATCGGTTCGCGCGAGATCGGCATGCTCGCCGCCTGCGGCATCGCGACGGTGCCGGTCTACCGCAAGCCGCGCGTCGCCGTGCTGTCGACCGGCGACGAACTGGTGCAGCCCGGCGAGCCGCTGCGCCCCGCCGCGATCTATGATTCCAACGGGCCGATCGTCGCCGCGGCGGTTGCCGAGAACGGCGGCGAGCCGATCGCCTTCGGCGCGCTCCCGGACCGCGCCGACCAGCTCGACGCGGCGCTCGCGGATGCCCTCGCGACCTGCGACATGATTATCCTCTCGGGCGGCACGTCGAAGAGCGCCGGCGATCTCACCTACCGCTCGGTGTCGCAGCTCGGCCGACCCGGCATCATCGCCCATGGCGTGGCGCTGAAGCCCGGCAAGCCGCTGTGCCTCGCCGTCGCTGACGGCAAGCCTGTCGTCGTGCTACCGGGATTTCCGACCTCGGCGATGTTCA
The DNA here is from genome assembly GCF_009765775.1 of Beijerinckia sp. L45. Classification (GTDB taxonomy): domain Bacteria; phylum Pseudomonadota; class Alphaproteobacteria; order Rhizobiales; family Beijerinckiaceae; genus RH-AL1. Next base: position 10,786 of record NZ_LMUU01000071.1, on the reverse strand, counting down.
CGTTCCACGATTTCGTGGTGCCGGTGCTCCGCGCGATGGGCGGGCTGGCAGCCCGGCACGACGTTGCCGTCGAGGCGACGACCGCGGTGCGCATCCTCTCCGACCTCGGCCGCACCGAATTCGTGATGGTGGCGTTGTCGCAAGCCGACGACGGCCTCGGCGCCTTTCCGCTGTCGAAGGGATCGGGGGCCGTCTCAGCCTTCTCGCAGGCCGACGGCTTCATTACCGTCGACGCGCTGAGCGATCGGGTTGCCGAAGGGACCCGATCGCCGGTCACCTTGTTCGATTCCGCAGTGCGCGTGCCGGACCTCACCATCATCGGATCGCATTGCACCGGCCTGGAGGCGGTGATCGACCGGCTGGCCGAACAGGGGTTCGGCGTGCGCACCGTCGCCATCGGGTCGAGCGGCGGCCTGTCCGCCGCGACGCGCGGCGAGTGCGACATCGCGCCGATGCACCTGCTCGATCCTGTCAGCGGACTCTACAACGCGCCGCTGCTCGGGCCTGAGCTCGTGCTGGTCGAGGGTTGGCGGCGCATGCAAGGCTTCGTCTTCCGCGAGGATGATGCGCGTTTCGCCGGTCGCGATCTCGGTACGGCGCTCGCCACCGCGCGCACGGATCCGACCTGCCACATGGTCAACCGCAATGCCGGGGCCGGCACGCGCGTGCTGATCGACAAGCTGGTCGGCGCGACGCGGCCGCTCGGCTACTGGAACCAGCCGAAGTCGCACAATGCGGTTGCCGCCGCCGTGGCGCAGGGCCGCGCGGACTGGGGCATCGCTATCGAACCCGTTGCGGCTGCCTATAAGCTCGGCTTCCTGCCGATCGCGGAGGAGCATTATGATTTCGCCGTCCCGATCGGGCGGCGCGACAGACCGGCGGTGCGGGCTTTCGTCGCGGCGCTCCGTGAGACGCCGGTTCAGGCTGCCCTGCGCGATCTCGGGTTTATCCCTGCTTCAGATGGCGTCGAGCGAGGTCTCGGCTAGACTGAGCCGGTCTCGCTATCCGGCGTTCGAGCGCGCGCAAGAAAACCTCATCCGATCAACGACGCCCAACCTTTGGGGCAATTGACACCTCGACCCAGGATTGAAACGGTTCGTCGGGCGCACTCGACCTGAGAGAATGAGTTTCCATTACAACTTCATCCTGGTCGCCTTATCGATTGCTGTGGCGATCCAAGCCAGTTTTGTCGGATTGAGCTTGGCGCATCTCGTCCCGGGCGCTTTCGCGGCCAATCGGCGAAGGCTGCTTGCCGGCGCGACTGTATCGCTCGCGATCGGCATCTGGGGCATGCATTTCATCGGCATGCTCGCGATCGAAACGCCGATCCGGATCGACTACGCGATCCTCCCCACGCTGATTTCTTTCCTCATCTGCGCCTTGGTGACGGGCGTCGCGATCTACCTCGCGAGCCTCCGCTCCACTTTGATGTTGATCGTTGGATCCGTGATCATGGGGACGGGCATCGCTTCGATGCATTTCGTCGGCATGATGGCGCTCCACGCCAGCGTCCATATGGAGCATGCCCCGCTGTTTGTTCTCGCAAGTATCGCCATAGCGATCGTTGCGTCTGGTCTGTCGCTAGCCCTGGCGTTTATGACGCTACGGCGGCCGGCGTTCTGGCTCTGCGCCGTAGCGATGGGAATCGCGATTTCCGGCATGCACTATATGGCCATGGCGGGAACGGCCTTCCATTCGATGCCGTCTCCCGATCCCGCAGGCGAGGCCATATCAGGGGACTATCTGGCGATGATCGTCAGCGTCGTCGCCTTCTCGATCTCAGGCGCCTTCATGTTGACGCTGGTGCCAAGCGCGTCCGATGAAAAGCCAATCCGTGAGACGTTTAAAGCGAGCGGGCTGCCGCACGACGCTGCGATCAGCCGGGGTCCATCAGAAAGTGTTGCCATCGATCGATCGGCGCGGGAAGGGCCTCTCGCGCCCGTGATGGCGTCGCCGCCTTTGGACATGTGCGCAGCGTTGCCGATCGAAAAGAATCGGAGCCGATGTCAGATTGCCCTGACCGATATCGTCTCCGTCCATTCGAACGCCCATTACACCTATATCTTTGATGGCCATGACGACCTGTTCTGTCCGCTGACCATCAGCGAGATAGCCGAGCGTCTGCCAAAGCAGACGTTTTACCGCACCCATCGCAGCTATATCGTGAGCCTGGCGCATGTGGTCAGCGTGAAGAAAGCGGCGAATTCTGGCGTAGCCGAGATAGGCTCGCCGGTCAGGCGTACCGTGCCGATCAGCCGAAACCGCATTTCGGATCTTCGCGCCTGCCTCATGGCCTTTCAGGCCGATGCTCACACTGGCGAAAACCGTATCTAAGCGGATTCTCGTCATCCACCGCACTGGCCGGCATCGCGCGTAGACCGCGAGCCGTTCTCGACGCGATCCGACATCGTCCTTTGTGGGTCCGTGATGCAACGAGATTACATCCTTCGGCAGATGCATTTGGTGCAACCGCCGATGCATTTCGTGCAGAGCACGGCATTTAGGGCAGTTTACACTCCGCTCGTGCGTTTGCGCTTGTCGGACGCGCCCTGAGCTCCGGATACTTCCCATCCCGACCGGCCCCGAAACGACATGCGTTGAGGGAAGTCTGGAAAGGCGACGAGGCTCTCTCAGAAGCCCGTCCGCTCTGGGAGGAGCATCGATGATACCGGGCCGATTCGACTATCATCGCCCCGCCTCGATCGCGGAAGCCGTCGCGCTTCTTGCGAGTCTTGGCGACGAGGCAAGGCCGCTCGCCGGCGGCCACAGCCTCATCCCCCTCATGAAGACGCGCCTGGCCACACCGGAGCATCTGGTGGACCTCGGGGCCATTGCGAGTCTCAAAGGCATCCAAGTCGACGGCGACGACATCGTCATTGCGGCGATGACGACGCAGGCCGAACTCATCGGCTCCGCGCTCCTGGCGGAACGCATCCCGCTTCTCAAGGAAACCGCGCTGGTCATCGCGGATCCGCAAATCCGCTACAAGGGAACCCTGGGCGGAAACGTCGCCAACGGCGATCCGGGCAACGATATGCCGGCGGTCATGCAATGTCTCGACGCGGCATACGAAGTGGTCGACGAGGCCGGCCCGCGCAGGATTCCAGCGCGCGCCTTCTATTTTGGCGCTTACGATACGGCGTTGCAGGCCGGTGGCATCGTGACCGCGGTTCGGATCAAGGTCCCGCCCCACGGCCACGGCTACGCCTACGAAAAGCTGAAGCGCAAGATCGGCGATTACGCGACCGCCGCCGCGGCCGTCGTCCTCACCGTTGCCGACGGCCGCTGCGCGACGGCCTCCATCGGCCTCACCAACGTCTCGGAAACGCCGCTCTGGGCCGAGGAAGCGGCACGGATCCTCGTCGGATCTACGTTGGATACGGCAACCCTAGACCGAGCCGTGGCCGCCGCGGAGTCGATCACGAATCCGGCGTCCGACATGCGTGGGCCCGCCGAGTACCGGACCAAGATGGCGGGCGTGATGCTGCGCCGCGCGATCGAGCGGGCGAAATCCCGCGCCACGGCTTGAAGGGGGCGCGCATGGCCAAGACACTCATCGAACTCACCATCAACGGCGAACAGGCCGAGGCGCTCGTCGAGTCTCGCACGCTGCTGATCCATTTTCTGCGCGAACAGATGAACCTGACCGGTGCCCATATCGGTTGCGACACCGGCCACTGCGGCGCCTGCACGGTGGAAATCGACGGCATGTCGGTCAAGAGCTGCATGACCTTCGCGGTCCAGGCCGCAGGCGCGCAGATCACCACGATCGAAGGGATCGCCGGTGCCGACGGAACGCTGAGTGCGGTCCAGGAGGGCTTCCGGATGATGCATGGCTTGCAATGCGGATACTGTACGCCAGGTATGATCCTGCGCGCGCACCGCCTCCTCCTCGAAAACCCGGCTCCGACGGAAAGCGAGATCCGCTACGGAATCGCCGGCAATCTGTGCCGTTGCACCGGCTACGTGAACATCGTCAAGGCCATCCAATATGCGGCGGCCAAGATCAATGGCACCCCGTTCCAGGAGGCCGCGGAATGAACGAGCATAGCCCGATCGACGTCGACCGCGCGGAGCGCACCGAAAAACTGCAAGGCATGGGGTGCCGCCGCAAGCGGGTCGAGGACATCCGCTTCACGCAGGGCAAAGGCACTTATGTCGACGACGTCAAACTCCCCAACATGACGTTCGGCGACTTCGTCCGCTCGCCGCATGCGCATGCCCGCATCATCAGCATCGACACCGCGCGCGCCAAGGCGCTTCCAGGCGTCGTCGCGGTACTCACCGCGGCCGATCTGAAGCCGCTAGGCTTGCACTACATGCCAACGCTGGCGGGCGACGTCCAGGCGGTGCTGGCCGACGAGAAGGTGCTGTTCCAGAACCAGGAGGTGGCGTTCGTCATCGCCAAGGATCGCTACATCGCCGCGGACGCCATCGAACTCGTCGACGTCGTCTACGAGGCGCTGCCGTGCATCGTCGATCCGTTCCTGTCGATGGCACCGGACGCGCCGATCCTGCGCGAGGACATCAAGGACAAGATGACCGGCGCCCACGGACCGCGCAAGCATCCCAACCATATCTTCGAGTGGACCATCGGCGACCGCGAGGCCACCGACGCCGTGTTCGCCACGGCGGACGTGACGATCAAGGAGATGTTCGTCGATCACCGCACCCATCCCTCGCCCTTGGAGACCTGCCAGTCGCTGGCGTCGATGGACAAGGTCAAGGGCGAACTCACATTGTGGGGCACCTTTCAGGCGCCGCATGTCGTGCGCACGGTCGTCTCGCTGATCTCCGGACTGCCGGAACACAAGATCCATGTCATCGCGCCGGACATCGGCGGTGGCTTCGGCAACAAGGTCGGCGTCTACGCCGGCTACGTCTGCTCCGTCGTCGGGTCCATCGTGCTCGGCGTGCCCGTCAAGTGGGTCGAAGACCGCATGGAGAACCTCTCCACGACGTCGTTCGCTCGCGACTACCACATGACCACCGAGCTCGCCGCGACCAAAGACGGCAAGATCCTGGCGATGCGCGTTCATGTGCTGGCGGATCACGGCGCGTTCGACGCCTGCGCCGATCCGTCCAAATGGCCCGCCGGATTCATGAACATCTGCACCGGCTCCTACGACATCCCGGTGGCGCATCTCGCCGTCGACGGCGTCTATACCAACAAGGCGGCCGGGGGCGTCGCCTATCGCTGTTCGTTCCGGGTGACCGAAGCGGTCTTCGCGATCGAACGCGCGGTCGAGGTGCTGGCGAAGAAACTCGATATGGATTCGGCCGAACTGCGCATCCGCAATTTCATCAAGCCCGAACAGTTTCCGTATCACTCGGCCCTGGGGTGGGACTACGACAGCGGCGACTATCCCACCGCTATGAAGAAGGCGATGGAGGCCGTCGGTTACGCGCAGCTGCGCGACGAGCAAGCGAAGAAGCGCGAAGCGTTCCGACGCGGCGAGACGCGCGACATCATGGGAATCGGCATCGCCTTCTTTACCGAGATCGTCGGCGCGGGCCCGTCCAAAAACTGCGACATTCTCGGCGTCGCCATGTTCGATTCCGCGGAGATCCGGATCCATCCGACGGGCTCGATCATCGCGCGGATGGGCACGAAGAGTCAGGGGCAAGGCCACGAAACGACCTATGCCCAGATCATCGCAACGGAACTCGGCATCCCCGCCGACGATATCATGATCGAGGAAGGCAACACCGACACGGCGCCTTACGGGCTCGGCACCTACGGCTCGCGGTCGACGCCGGTCGCAGGCGCGGCGACCGCCGTCGCGGCGCGGAAGATCAAGGCGAAGGCGCAGATGATCGCGGCCTATATGCTCGAGGTTCATGAAGGCGATCTCGACTAGGACGTCGACCGATTTCGCGTCAAGGGCCTGCCGGAGCGGTTCAAGACGATGAAGGAGATCGCGTGGGCGGCCTACAACAGCCCGCCGCCGAACCTCGAGCCGGGCCTGGAGGCGGTGAACTATTACGAGCCGCCGAACATGACCTACCCGTTCGGCGCCTATTTCTGCATCATGGATATCGACGTCGATACCGGCGTCGCGAAGACGCGACGTTTCTATGCGCTCGACGATTGCGGGACGCGGATCAATCCGATGATCATCGAGGGTCAGGTCCACGGCGGCTTGACGGAGGCTTTTGCCTGCGCGATGGGCCAGGAAATCCGCTACGACGCGACCGGCAACGTGATGGGCGCGAGCTTCATGGATTTCTTCCTGCCCACCGCCGTCGAGACCCCGCATTGGGAAACGGACTTTACCGTCACGCCGTCGCCACACCACCCGATCGGTGCGAAAGGCGTGGGCGAAAGTCCCCACGTCGGCGGCGTCCCGTGCTTCTCCAATGCGGTGAACGACGCCTACGCCTTTCTCGACGCGGGGCACATCCAGATGCCGCACGACGCATGGCGGCTCTGGAAGGTCGGCGAACGTCTCGGCCTGCATCGCTGAACGCGGGCCGGCGACGTTACGACAACGGTACCGTAACAGACGTTTAGCCCGGTCAGGCTGGGCGCACCGGTCGAATGGCGAAAACAGGAATGGTCGGAGTATGTCCGCCCGTCAAATTCCCGCGAACTATCGGATCGAGACAGTGAAGATCCCACAGGACGTAATCGCATCCAAGATGACTGCGGCGGGCTATATCCCCGACCGCGAACTGGCCACGGCTCTATGGCTGATGGACAGCCTGTCGCGTCCCCTTCTGCTGGAAGGCGAGGCCGGCGTGGGCAAGACGGAGGTGGCGCGCGCGCTCGCCGAAACGCACGGCACCAAACTGATCCGGCTGCAATGCTACGAGGGCCTCGATCAAAGCAGCGCGCTCTACGAGTGGAACTACCAGCGCCAACTTCTCGCGATCAAGGCCCGCGAAGGCGCGGACGCCGATGCCGTCGAAGAGCACATCTTTTCGGAGCGCTATCTGCTCGAGAGACCGCTGCTTGCATCCATCCGCCAACCCGTATCGCCAGTCCTTCTCATCGACGAAATCGACCGAGCCGACGAGGAATTCGAGGCTTTTCTGCTCGAACTTCTCGCGGATTTTCAGATCTCGATTCCCGAACTCGGCACGATCACCGCCACGACCATTCCGCGCGTCGTCCTGACGTCGAATGGCACGCGCGAGCTGTCCGACGCGCTTCGGCGCAGGTGCCTGTACCATTACGTCGATTTCCCCGAGGCCGACCGCGAAGCGCGGATCGTGTTGTCGCGCATCCCCCACATCGATGCCGCCCTGGCGCTTCAGGTGGCGACGATGGTTGGCCTGATCCGCAAGGAGGAGCTGCGGAAATCGCCCGGCGTCGCCGAAACACTCGATTGGGCCGCAGCGCTCGTTGGACTCGAGGTCCGCCACCTGCAGGACGATCCGGAAACGGTGCACGCGACGATGATGTGCCTGATCAAGACGGCGGAGGACCGGTCACGCATCACGCCGGAGGTCACCGCGCGCCTTATCGGCAAGGTCGCCTGAGGTGAGGGCGCTCCGGCAATCCGAGGGCAGCCTGGGCGCCAGCGTCCGTGAGCGGCTGGTCGCGTTCGTCCGCGTTCTCAGGGACAACGGCCTGGTCATCGGGCTCGCGGAGACACACGATGCGCTGCTGATCATGAGCGAGCCCGGGGCGGCACGGCCGCATCGACTCCGGGTCGCCCTACGCGCGTTGTTTTGCAACCGGCGGTCCGACCTGCAGAAATTCGACGATGCCTTCGACGCGTTCTGGTTTACCCGAAACACGCGGTCCGTCGTCAAGTTGGCCGGCGTACCGACGAAGGCGCAAGCCGGACAGTTCGCCCCGCGCACCGGCACGTCCGATCAACCCGGCGCGGGTGCTCCCGATCCCGTCCAGCGCGGCGAAGGCGACGACACATCGCAGGGCGGTCGCGGCACGCGCGAAGGCGCGTCGCACGTTGAAAACCTCGCGCAAATCGACTTCCGCCATATCGTGGCGCCCGGTGACATCGCAGCGGCGCATGGCATCGCCGCGCGGCTGGCGAAGAGCATGCGGGCCCGGCTGACGCGGCGGATGCGCGCGCGTCGTCGAGGGCAAATCCTGGACTTGCGTCGCACCATCCGAAGTAGCGTCGCCCATGGCGGTGTGCCGTTCCAGTTGGCGTATCGGCAGCGGCGCCATAAGCCGCTCCGTCTCGTCGTACTCCTCGATGCCTCCGGCTCGATGAGCCTCTATTCCGCGATCTTCCTGCGCTTCATGCATGGCGTGCTGGATTGCTTCCGCGAGGCCGAGGCTTTCGTCTTCCACACGAAACTGGTCCATGTCTCGCCGGCGCTGCGCGAGCGTGACCCGCAACGCGCCGTCGAGCGCCTGACGCTCATTGCCCAAGGGACCGGCGGCGGCACGCGCATCGGTGAAAGCCTCGCGACCTTCAATCGCTGGCACGCGAAGCGTGTCATCCATTCGCGCACCTGCGTCATGATCGTCTCCGATGGCTACGACACGGGGTCTACCTCGCAACTCGCCGACGAGATGGCGGCGCTGCGTCGCCGCTGCCGCCGGATCGCCTGGCTGAACCCGATGATCGGATGGCAGGATTATGCGCCTGAGGCCGCGGGGATGAAGGCGGCGCTCCCTTACGTCGATCTCTTTGCGCCTGCCCACAACCTGGCGAGCCTGCAGGCCCTCGAACCTTATCTGGCGAGGATCTAATATGCCGATCCGCCCCGACGTGCTCGATCTTGCCATCCGGTTCAAGACCAACGGCGATCCGTTCGCGCTGGCCACGGTGGTTCGCACGGTCTCGGTGACGGCGGCAAAGGCCGGCGCGAAGGCGGTGATCGGGGCCGATGGCACGATCTCGGGGGGATGGATCGGCGGCGGATGCGCGCGGGGCGCCGTTCTTCGGGCGGCGCGCGAGGCCCTGGCCGACGGTTGTCCCCGCCTGATCAGCATCCAGCCAGCCGACCTTCTCCAGGAGCATGCCGTAACCGCCGGCGAGACGCGCGACGGGATCTTCTATGCGCGGAACATGTGCCCGAGCCAGGGGACGATCGACGTGTTCGTCGAGCCGGTTCTGCCGCGGCCCCAGCTGATCATCTGCGGCGCGTCACCAGTGGCGGTCGCGCTGGCCGATCTCGGACGTCGGATGGGATTTTTCATCGTCGTCTGCGCGGCGGCTTCCGATCATGCCGCTTTTCTCGATGTCGACCGGCTCATCGACGGATTCATGATCCCAGCCGGGGGCTACCTCGTCGTTGCGACACAAGGCAGCGGCGACAAGGCCGCCCTTCAGGCGGCGGTCGGCGCGTGCGCGAAATACCTCGCGTTCGTTGGATCCCGCAAGAAAGCCACCGCTCTGAAGACCGACCTCGCTGCCGGCGGCATAGATGCCGTGGCGCTCGACGCGATCCGCGCGCCAGCGGGCCTGGATCTCGGCGCGATCACGCCCGACGAGATCGCGCTCTCCATCATCGCCGAGATCATCGGCATCCATCGGCACGGGCAAAGAGTCACCGCGCCACAGCAGGGGACGACCTCATGGACATGAATGGCATACAACGCATCGAGGCCTCTCGGGAGGCCGTCTACGCCGCGCTCAACGACACGGATGTGTTGCGGCAATGCATTCCCGGCTGCGACGCGATCGAACGAACGTCGGAGCATCAGATGGACGCGAAGGCCACGCTGCGGATCGGACCGGTCAAGGCGACCTTTACAGGTAAGGTCACTTTGTCGGACTTGGACCCGCCGAACGGCTACACGATCTCCGGCGAGGGCGCGGGCGGCATGGCCGGCTTTGCCAAGGGCCGCGCGAGCGTCACGCTGGCGCCGGATGGCGAGGCGACGATCCTGACCTACCTGGTTTCAGCGGAAATCGGCGGCAAGATCGCCCAGCTCGGCGGCCGTCTCATCGACGGCACCGCGAAGAAGCTGGCGGGAGAGTTCTTCGAAAAGTTCGGTGCGATCGTCGGGGCACCCACCTCGCCTTCGGATGCGGCGCCCGTGGATCCATCTATCGCCGAAGCATTGGCGGGCGAACAGGCCGAGGATGCGCCGACGGAGAAGAAAGGATGGTTTGGCCGTATCCTCGGCACATCATCCGCGGCGGTGGTGCTTCTGACGTTAAGCGCAGGCCTATGTTGCATCGACGGCCACCACCATGAGGCTGACGCCGCATTGAGCCTGCCAACCTGCACGTCGCATCGTGCCGCGGCAGTCTGAGCCCGATGGTCCTGGCTGGGGCGGGAGGATTCTGACCCACCAGCATTGCAACACCTAACTTACTATTATCACTTCACATTCCAGCATGACGGCTGGGTGGTGTACCATTCATGTGTACCTCAAACGTGCGTACGTTCCAGCAAATTCGGTTGGTGGCTTTCAATCCAGCCGGCCGAAATTATTGCACCTAGAAGCTCATATGAGTGAGGGTGATGCCCGTTAGACGCGAAACGACTCGCCAAGTCGTCTTGATAGCTCAGAGGAGGATACATGTGGCCGTCCTGTCAGATCGTTTATAAAGTATAGATGTTTGCCGGAGCGGTTTTCCGGCAAACATCTATTGCTATACTTAGTTGTCAAGGTAGGCGAGAGTCGCGCTGTTTAATTCACCAAAAGCAACAGCGTTTATACTATTGACCTGATTAGTCCTCAAGGCATCAAGGTCGCTTGTGGACAGACTTTCGATTGTCGCGGCAGTAAGACCGCCAATTTGATTCGCATTAAGCGATGTAATTTGATCGGTCGAGAGCGCCTGCAGCGTGGTGGACGTCAGTCCGTTCATCTGCGTTGCGGTCAGGCCTGCCAGCTGGCTGGTTCCCA
>NZ_LMUU01000070.1:58428-85127 GCF_009765775.1 Beijerinckia sp. L45 | reverse complement strand
CCGCTGGGGCATGAGGCGCTGGAGCGGCTGCGGGTGCAGCGGCGTGCGGCGGAGCAGCCGGCGCCTGGTGCGGCGCCGCGCCTGGTGCAGGGGGGTGGCCCGGCCCTTCCTTCTTCTGGTCTGGGCCTGGAGCCTGAGCCATCCGCATCGCCCCCGGTTCGGCCTGCGCAAAGCCTGCACTGCTCTGCCCGAGGAGGAGCGCCGGCATGACCGTGCCCGCGATAAGGATGTCTCGAAGTCTCTTCATAAGGTCGTCTCTCCCAAAAAACACCAATGGTCTAGCTTCGGTGTCGGTTCCGACCTTGATCGGACCGCAGGCCAGCCTGGTGCAAGCTTAACGCTGCATTGATGACAGGCCTGAGATGAACCCGAGACGAACAAATGGAGCCGATCTATCTTCTTGACCTTGCCTCCCGCAAAAGCGGCTGGCTTGCGGCGCGCCAAGCGACGGTGGCCAGCAACATCGCGAACGCCAACACGCCTGGCTACCAAGCCAAGGATGTCGCCGCGTTCTCCGAGGTGCTGAACACCACGCGGCTCAGCCTTGTCTCGACCAATGCCAGCCATCTTCAGGTCGACGGCCCGAACGCGATCGATGAGGCCAGGCCGACATCGGGAGCCTGGGAAGTCACGGAAACCGGCAACTCCGTCGGGGTCGAGGAGGAGCTTCTGAAAGCTGGCGAGGTCAATCGCGACTATTCGTTGACGACGAATATCGTGAAGAGCTTCCACTCGATGCTGATGTCGGTCGTCAAGGAGTGATGAGGCCATGATCGATCCGCTTCAGGCCTCGATGAGTATCGCGTCATCCGGCCTCTCCGCCAACTCCACCCGGCTGAGAATCACGTCGGAAAACATTGCCAACGCCCAATCGACGGGCCAGACGCCGGGCGCCGATCCGTACCGCCGCAAGACCATCACGTTCGAAAGCGCGCTTGACGAGGCGTCGGGCGCCGACGTGGTCAAAGTGGCCTCGCTCGGCACGGATTCGACGGCTTTCGGCGTCTCGCAAGACCCGGGAAACTCTGCCGCAGATGGTAAAGGATTTGTAAAGCTTCCGAATGTTAACCTTCTTATGGAAATGGCCGACATGCGCGAAGCCAACCGTTCCTACGAAGCCAATCTTCAGGTCATCAAGCAGTCGCGTGACCTGATTTCGATGACAATCGACCTGCTAAAGGGCTCATAATGATTGCCGCCATTCCGCTCATCACCTCGGCGCTTTCGTCGGTCCTCGGTTCCGGTACGGCCGCGACTGCCGCAACGCAGTCCGTGCAGTCGACCACCGCAGCCGGCGGCGATTTCTCGTCCATGCTCGCGCAGTTTTCCAACGACACCGTCAACAAGCTGAACACGTCCGAAACGATGTCGGTCGCCGGAATCAGCGGCAAGGCGACGACGCAGTCGGTGGTCGAGGCCGTGATGTCGGCGCAGGAAGCGCTGCAGACCGCCGTCGCCGTCCGCGACAAGGCTGTCTCCGCCTTCCAAGAAGTCACGCGTATGGCGATCTGAGGGTAGGTCATGAAAGCGCTAGCCATCGCCGCAACCGGCATGAACGCTCAGTCGACCAACGTCGACGTCATCGCCAACAATATTGCCAACATCAATACCACCGGGTTCAAGCGGTCGCGCGCCGAATTCACCGATCTTCTCTATGAGACCCAACGCCTCGCCGGCGTGTCGAACCGCGGCAACCAGGGTGTCGTGCCGGAAGGCGCGCAGCTCGGCCTCGGCGTGAAGACCGCGGCGATCCGCAATCTTCACATCCAGGGCACGCTGACGAACACCGGCAACCAGCTGGACATGGCGATTACCGGCCGCGGCTTCTTCCAGATCACCGACGCCAACGGCGGCACCAATTACACGCGTGCGGGTGCCTTCAACACCAACGCGACGGGCCAGCTCGTCACTCTGGACGGCAGTCTCGTCACGCCGCCGATCATCGTTCCGGCCAACACGACAGCGGTCACGGTCAGTCAGTCCGGCATCGTCAGCGCGACGGTCGCGGGCACTACGCTTCCGGTCAACCTCGGCCAGCTGACGATCGCGAACTTCGCCAACGAAGCGGGCCTGATGCCGCTTGGTAGCAATCTTTTCCAGGAAACGGCAGCCTCGGGCACGCCGGTCACCGGCGTCCCCGGCGACCCCGGTTTCGGCACGCTCAACCAGTTCAACCTGGAAGCGTCGAACGTCGACCCCGTCGCAGAGATCACCAACCTGATTTCCGCGCAGCGCGCTTATGAAATGAATTCGAAGGTCATCACGGCTGCCGATCAGATGGGTCAAACCCTCTCAAAGGGCAGCTAGAGCTTTAGCTCCGAGCAACGCGAAGAGGATAGTCACGATGCGGCTCGTTGGCCTACGAACCATTCTCGCCCTTGCGCTGGCGCACGCCTTCTTCGCGGTGGCACCGCTCGCGGCAGCCGAGCATCTCCCGGTGCCGGCCGTCACCATTTATCCCGGCGACATCGTCCGCGACACCATGCTGATCGACAAGGATTTTCCCGACTCGTTCGCCGAAGCGGGCTTCGTCAACCGTCGTGCGGACCTGATCGGCAAAGTGGCCAAGCGGACGCTGCTGCCGGGTCAGGCGATCACGTCGAATTCGGTTGCTTTGCCGAAGCTCGTGACCATCGGCGCGATGGTCCGCCTGGTCTTCGAAGAAGGCGGCCTGCTGATATCCACCTATGCCTCTGCGTTGCAGGCCGGGGCAGCCGGCGATCTGATTTCGGTGCGCAATCTCGAAAGCGGCCTCACGCTGTCTGGCGTCATCGCGCCGGATGGCACCATCCATGTGAGCAACGGTTGATGGTCCGCTTTTTTTGTTTTCTGCTCCTAGCCTGTGCGATCGGCCCGGCCTCGGCCGCCGTCCGCATCAAGGATGTGGCGCAACTCGAAGGCATTCGCGACAACCAGCTGATCGGCTACGGTCTCGTCATCGGTCTCGAAGGGACCGGCGACACATTGCGCAACGTGCCGTTCACGGAGCAGTCGATCCAGTCGATGTTGGACCGGCTCGGGATCAACGTGCGCAACACGTCGCTGCGCACGCGCAACGTCGCGGCCGTGCTCGTGACCGCGGATCTGCCGCCATTCATGAACCGCGGCTCGCGGATCGACATTACGGTATCTTCGCTCGGTGACGCGCCCTCGCTGCGCGGCGGAACGCTGATCATGACGCCGCTTGCCGGCGCCGACGGCGTGGTCCACGCGATGGCGCAGGGCGCCCTGGCGGTTTCCGGGACATCGTCCATCGGCCAGGCCGAGTCATTCTCCCAGGGCGTTCCGACCGCCGGACGTATCCCGAACGGCGCGACGATCGAGGTGCCGAACCTGTCGCGGCCGGGCGATCTCGGCCCGATGACCTTGACCTTGAAAAACCCGGATTTCCAGACGGCCGTGCGGATCGCCGATGCGATCAACGCCTTCACGGAACGCCGTTTCGGGATGAAGTCGGCCCACGAGAACGACTTTCGCACTGTCGCTTTGAGCCTGCCCCGTGGCATCGGTCCGACCCGCTTCATGGCGGACATCGGCGAGCTCATGGTCGAACCGGACACGGCGGCCCGCGTCATCGTCGATGCCAGGACGGGCACGATCGTCATCGGCCAGGATGTGCAGATTTCCACGGTCGCGGTGACGCATGGAAGCCTGACGGTCCGTATCACCGAGACGCCCGTGGCCTCCCAGCCGGCGCCTTTCTCGAAGGGTAAGACGGTCGTGCTTCCGCGGACGAACATCGATTCCGAAGAGTCCGGCGGCCAGATCCAGATCGTTCACGGGACGACGTTGCGCACCCTGGTCAAGGGCCTCAACCAGATTGGCTTGAAGCCGAGCGGTATCATCGCGATCCTCCAAGCGATCAAATCCGCCGGCGCTTTGCAAGCCGACCTCATCACCCAATAGCAGACCAAGCATCGGCATCGCTTCAACACGCCTTTCGCCGCACGCACGCGGCGGCGTGAAGCGATGCCGATTGTCGTTGCGACGCCAGACGCGCAACCGTCGGCGCGGCAGAGTCTTCGATCGCGAACGCCGCCGACGACATCCCCAGGTAGCCAGCCAGACGCAAGCTTGTTTCGTCATTCTGCTCCCGTGCACAGAGCACAGGTCGGACCTTGGCAAAGACAAACGTGGCAAACAAAACCGCACTATTTGCATGCTGCATTCTAGCTCTGGCTGCGCTCGGCTTCGAGCCCGCGCGCGCCGTCGAAGCCCCCGCTCCCGCAGCGTCCACGCCGCCAAAAGGCGATGCGGAAAAGGCGCAGGCAGTGAAGCCCGTCGCCTCGCCGGCAGCTGAAAAGCCCGACGCGCCGATGCAGGCGGAGACGCAGGCCGGTGTCCGAAAATATTGCTTGAACATCGCCGCTGCCGCCACCGACGCGCGGTTTAGCTGGCAGTCTCAGAAACTTTCCGAAGTCGAGACGCGGATCAAGGCGCGCATCGCCGAGCTCGATGCCAAGCAGGCCGAATTGAAAAGCTGGCTGGATCGGCGCGAAGCCATCACCAAGGAAGCCAAAGAAACGCTCGTCGGAATCTACGCGAAGATGCGGCCGGAAACGGCCGCGGCGCAAATCGGCGCGCTGGACGACGAGATGGCGACCGCCGTGCTGGCCGCTCTTACGCCGCGCCAGGCGGGCGCCATCTTCAACGAAATCACGCCTCCCGAACGGGCCGCTAAGCTGGCTGGCATGCTTGCCAGCCCGACGGCCTCTTCCAACGATAAGAAGCTTTGAGAATGAAAGTCGCCTGCGCAGCCTTGATGTCGATCGCGATGGCCGGATGTGCGACGAACCCGCAATCCATCGGCAAAGAGCCGACGATGACGCCGGTCGGCGCCGGCCTCGAAGCCAACGTCGTGCCGCATCAGTTCCCGCCGCGTGCCATTCAGCCGGCGGCCTTCAACTCGCTCTATAGTGAGAAGGCAAACCTGTTCCGTGACCCGCGCGCCATGGGCCCGGGCGACATCCTCACGATCAACATATCGATCAACGACAAGGCGACGCTCGGCAACAATACCGATCGTTCGCTCGATTCCGAAGTCACCAACACCTGGGACGCAGGTCTCGGCAAGGCTGTCGGCACGACGAGCATCGCGGGTTCCTTCGATACGTCGTCGAAAAGCTCCGCCAATGGCGTCGGCACGATCGATCGCTCGGAGAAGATCCAGGTTTCGGTCGCCGCGATCGTCACGGAGGTTCTGCCGGACGGGAATCTGATGGTGGCGGGCTCGCAGGAGGTGCGCGTCAATTTCGAGCTGCGGCAGCTGAGCGTCGCCGGCATCGTTCGCCCCCGCGATATTTCGAAGGACAATACGATCTCTTACGAGAAGATCGCCGAGGCGCGCATTTCCTACGGCGGCCGCGGCCGTCTGACGGAGATCCAGCAGCCGGCCGTCATCCATCAGATCTATGATGCGTTGAAACCGTTCTAGTCATGATCGAACCTGCGCCGGCACGTCTCTACGCTCCCGTTGCAAGGGATCAAATCTCGGCTCGCTTTAGGAAAGTGCCGTAACCATGGCATACGACACCGTCGATTCGAAGGCTGGCAAGGGATCCATGCTGACGCTGCTCGCGCAGGTCGGCGCCTTGACCATCCTCGGCGCCGTCGGCGGCGGGTTCGTTGGAACCCTGATCGTGGCGAAGGTGCGGGCGTCCGTTGTCGCGGCTGCGGCGCCGGCCGAGCCTGTCGTCAAAAAGGCCATGTCCGAAGACGTCATCGTCAAGGAACTACCACCGATCGTGACGAATCTGGCGCAGCCCGAAGGCATGAAAATTCGTCTGCAGGCGTCGATCCTCTTCAACAAGAAAGAGGTCGAGACGCCGACCTTGATGAGCGCGCAGATTACCGACGATCTTGTCGGATACCTGAAAACCTTGTCGATCGCCCAGCTGCAGGGCGGCAGCGGTCTGCAGAGCCTTCGCGAAGATCTGAACGAGCGTGTCGCAATCCGCTCCGAAGGGCATGTCCGCGAACTCATCATCGAAACGCTTGTGGTCCAATGAAAGTCGACTCGTGAAACGCCTCGCCTTCATCGTCGCCTTTACGCTGCTTCTGACGGTCGGCGCGACGGCGCAAACCCTCGACCTCAATAACGTTCTTCCGCAGACCGGCGGCACGGCGACCGGCCGCATCGTCCAGCTCGTCGGGCTGCTGACCGTTCTGTCGATCGCCCCGGGCCTGCTCGTGATGGTCACAAGCTTCACCCGTTTCGCCATCGCCTTTTCGTTCTTGCGGTCGGGGCTCGGCTTGCAGACGACGCCCGCCAACCTCATCCTCATCAGCCTGTCCCTGTTCATGACGTTCTACGTCATGGCGCCGACCTTCGACAAAGCGTGGCAGACCGGCCTCAAACCCTTGATGGACAATCAAGTGACCGAGGCCGAAGCCTTCCCCAAGATCATCCAGCCGTTCCGCGACTTCATGCTGTCGCAGGTCAGGGACAAGGATCTGCGGCTTTTCAACGATCTCGCCAAGGACAGCATCAAGACCACCGAACGGGCCACCATCGACCTTCGTATTCTCGTGCCGGCGTTCATGATTTCGGAAATCCGCCGCGGGTTCGAGATCGGCTTTCTCATCGTTCTGCCGTTTCTCGTGATCGACGTCATCGTCACGACGATCATCATGTCGATGGGAATGATGATGCTCTCGCCGACCGTGATCTCTCTGCCGATGAAGATCCTCTTTTTCGTTCTGGTCGATGGCTGGAACATGGTCGTCGGCAATCTGATCCGCTCGTATTCCTGAGAGCGAAAGCGTCAAAAAATCGATTTGGCCCGTTAACTTTAAATTAACAATGATTTGAGCGCGGGGCGCGGAATCGGCCCATTTTTACCATTCAGCAATATCGCGGGACCAAACCTTGGGAACGAAAGGTTGGACCCAAGAGCGATGCTCAACGTCCAAAGGCATTAAGCCGTCCTATCGTGCCGGTCTCGGTCCGGAATGTCCCACCTCTTCAAACACGATCACAGGGACGTAGATTATGTCGAGCATTCTCACCAACTTGTCGGCCATGAGCGCCGTTGCAAGCCTGACGGCAACGCAGGCCGCCTTGGCGACCACGCAGAGCCAGATTTCGACCGGCCTCAAAGTCGGCAGCGCGGAAGACAACGCGTCCTACTGGTCGATCGCCACGTCGATGCGCTCCGACGTCGGTGCTCTCGGCTCTGTCAGCGACTCGATCAATCTCGGCCAGTCCGTCGTGACCACCGCTTCCCAGGCCGTGAGCTCATCGATCGACATCCTGAACCAGATGAAGGATCTCGTCGTCAGCGCTCAGACCGCTGGTCAGGACCCGACCACGATTAATACCCAGCTGTCGCAGCTTCAGGCGCAGTTGCAGTCCTTCTCGCAGACTGCGACGTTCAACGGCGTCAACATCCTTGCGCCATCTTCGACGGCCACGGGCGACGTTTTCGTCGTGACCTCCTTCTCCAAGGATGCCTCCAACAACGTGACCGTCGGATCGACGGACATCAGCCTCGGCACCGCTCTTTATAACCAGGGTGCGGGTCTGCTGGACGGCGGCTCCGCGCTGACGACCAACATCTCCACGATGCAGGTTGGTACCGATGCCGCGACACTGACGACGCAGCAGCAGGATCTCGAAACCGCGATCCAGGATCTGACCGCCGATGCCAGCAAGCTCGGCTCGATCCAGAGCAACCTGACCGCACAGTCGACCTTCACCCAGACCCTGTCCGACTCGCTGACTTCAGGCGTCGGCTCCCTGGTGGACGCCAACATGAACGAAGCCTCGACGCGCCTCAACGCGCTGCAGACACAGCAGCAGCTGGGCATCCAGTCGCTCAGCATCGCCAACTCGAACAGCCAGCTCATCCTCAAGCTGTTCCAGTAAGCTTCGCTGTCGTAACACTTCTCAAGGGCCGCGCTTCGCGCGGCCCTTTTGCGTTGATCAGATCGTCTCCGGCAGCGCGAATGCCTCGGGGGCCTGGGCGGCGTCCCGGCGGGCGACCATGTGGAGCAGGGCACGCTCGAAGTTTCGCGTGTACCGGACCGTGTCGAAAAGCGGACTTTTCAAGCGGGCTACCTGAAGGCGGTCGCGGATTTGCGACAGGCTTTGCTGGTCAGTTGCCAGACGCAGCGCCATGTCCTCGTAGTCGACCCACGACGTGGTGACGAGATCCGGCAGGTCGATCGCACGAAGAAGACTGCCGGCAACCCGACTGGCGAAGGTCTCGCCGGAATAGGTCACGATGGGGAGGCCGACCCACAGGGCCTCGCTCGCCGTCGTATGAGCATTGACCGGTGCCGTATCGAGGAACAGATCGGCAAGACGCAGTCGTGCGAGGTGCGTATCCGCCGTCACGAACGGTGCAAAGACAAGACGATCTGCCGTCACGCCGCGCGCTGCAGCCTCGCGGCGCAGGTTGCCGGCAGCCTGGCGATTTGGCTCGAGCAGCCACAGCACCGCGCCCGGCACGTCACGGAGCAACCGCATCCAGATATCGAAAACGTCCGGTGTGATCTTGTAAGGACTGTTGAAACAGCAGAAGACGAAGCCGGCTTCCGGCAAGCCGCAATCCTCGCGCGTTACGATCGTATCGCTGACCACGCGACCGCGATCGTTGGGCTGGTAGCAATGCGGAAGGTGGACGATCTTCTCGTCGTAAAAGGCTTCATGGTCCAGCGGCGCAACATGCGCGTCCGCGATGATGTAATCGATGAACGGAAGTCCCATCGTGCCCGGAAATCCCAGATAATTGACCTGGATCGGTGCAGGCTCGTAGGCCAGGATTTTGACGCGTGCGTTCTGCGTAAACCCCTTGAGATCGAGCAAGATGTCGATCTCGTCGTCGTAGATGCGCCGCGCCGCGGCCTCGTCCGACAGCGTCCGCAACTCGACGAACGTGTCGAACGTCGCGACGAGACGCTGCCTGAGCGGACTTCCGTCGTCGGCACCGAGCGAATAGCCGAAGAGCTCGAAACGCGTCCTGTCGTGTTCTTCGAGCATGCCGACGATCAGCATCGCCGTCGCGTGGTGGTAGAAATCGGCAGACAGGTAGCCCAGTCTCACCCGCCGTTGCGGCCGCGCGGATGCGATCCGCGCATACGGACGAAGGGGGGCGCCGGGCAGATTTCCAAAACGCTGGCCCCAGGCTCGGGCGCAAAGCAGCTGGTCGTGCGGTGATGCGGAGGCCGTCATGACGGCGAACGGGGAGACGATCTCGCCCTTGCGGTAGCTGTGCGCTGCGGCCGCCTCCTGTTGCGCAGGCAAGCCGTCCCAGTCGCAGGCATGCTGGCGATGATGGCAGAGCTCCACGAGCGCCTTGCCGTGATCCGGCTTGAGCGCGACGATCGTTTTATATGTCGCGAGCGCCTCCTCTTCGTCGCGATGCAGGCGCAGCGCCAGGCCGAGGTTGAGATAGACATCGGGGTTATCGGGCTTCAGTGCCACGGCCATGCGGGCTGCGGCAATCGCCAGGTCCAAGCGATCCAGGGTCACGAGGACGCCTGCTAGATTGTTGTAAGCAGCGGCGTCATGAGGTTTTAGACTCAGCGTTTTTTGGTAGGCATGGAAGGCCTCGATCGGCTTTCCCTGCTGCTCGTATAAAATGCCGAGCGCCAGATAGGCTTCGGCATTCTCGGGCTCCAGGCCGATCGCACACGATAGCGCGGCCAGAGCCGCGTCGAGGTGGCCGAGTTCGCAATGGATGCGGGCCGCCATGATATGGAGCGCGGCTTGTGGCACGGATTCGCTGAGAGCCAAAGCGGCTTGCGCTGGCTCCAGCGCCTGGTCGAACAGCCCTTGCTTGATCAGGACTCCGGCTAGCCCGCTGAAGCCTGCTGCATGGGAGGCGTCCCTTGTGATTGCCGTCTGAAACGCCTTGGCCGCCTGCGCAAGGTTGTTCGCGCCGGTCAGCGCCGTTCCGAGCCCGCACCAGCACTCGACCCGACCCGGCTCGCGTTCGAGAGAAGCCATGAACAGCCGGATTGCCCTCTCGAAGTGAGCGAGCCCGAGCTGTTCCATGGCCTCGCGGTAAAAGAGGGCGGCACCGGCAGCGTGCGCTGTGTGACGGGTCGGGGCGATGGCCTTGCGCCGATGCTGATGTTTCATGCCGATCTGGATCCGTTTGGAGTCTGGCGGGACGGTTCGCAGGCCATGGGTGCGACGGCTCGCAGCTTCTCAAGCTCCCGGATACGCCGCGGGCCTTTCCCGAAGCTGATGAGGCGCAAGATGACCGGGCATGATTGTCCGCCCGATCAAGGTTAAAGAAAAATCCAGAAAGGGCAGTCCTGGATTAACCTTAACGAAGGTTTTGCCTCTTACATTGCTCCTCAACGGAAGGTTGGACATCAACGAGCGACGCTCTGGTCCAAAGGCATTAAGCCGCCCTGACGTGCCGGTCTCAGTCCGGAATGTCCCCAGGCTTTCCACCTTCAAATTAAGGGACGTATTACCATGTCGAGCATCCTCACCAATCTGTCGGCCATGAGCGCCGTCGCCAACCTCTCGGCCACGCAGGCCGCTTTGGCGACCACGCAGAGCCAGATTTCGACCGGCCTCAAGGTCGGCAGCGCGGAAGACAACGCATCCTACTGGTCGATCGCCACGTCGATGCGCTCCGACGTCGGTGCCCTCGGCGCCGTCAGCGACTCGATCAACCTCGGCCAATCCGTCGTGACCACTGCCGCCCAGGCCGTGAGCTCGTCGATCGGCATCCTGAACCAGATGAAAGATCTCGTCGTTACGGCCCAGACCGCCGGTCAGGACCCGAGCACGATCAACACCCAGCTGTCGCAGCTTCAGGCGCAGCTGCAGTCCTTCTCGCAGACCGCGACGTTCAACGGCGTCAATATTCTCGCGCCGTCTTCGGCCAGCACGGGTGACGTTTTCGTCGTGACCTCCTTCTCCAAGGATGCCACCGGTACGGTCACCGTCGGATCGACGGACATCAGCCTCGGCACCGCGCTTTATAACGGCGGCGCCGGCCTCCTGGACGGTTCGAGCCCTCTCGGCACGAACATTTCCACGATGACCGTCGGCACCGACCCAACGACGCTCGCCAACCAGCAGCAGGATCTCGAAACGGCGATCGGCGAACTGACCGCGGACGCCAGCAAGCTCGGCTCGATCCAGAGCAACCTGACCGCGCAGACGACCTTCACCCAGACCCTGTCCGACTCGCTGACCTCAGGCGTCGGCTCCCTGGTGGACGCCAACATGAACGAAGCCTCGACGCGTCTCAACGCGCTACAGACGCAGCAGCAGCTGGGCATCCAGTCGCTCAGCATCGCCAACTCGAACAGCCAGCTCATCCTCAAGCTGTTCCAGTAAGCGTCTTCGCTTTTTACCATCGTCTCAAGGGCCGCGCATCGCGCGGCCCTTTTGCGTTGCAACCCCCACGCAAGCTTCCTCCCGCAAAGTCAGCCCTGGTTCTAGAACGCTCCCACCCGGTGCACCGCCGGCTCACGGGACGCGTTC
This sequence comes from Beijerinckia sp. L45, assembly GCF_009765775.1. Taxonomy (GTDB): domain Bacteria; phylum Pseudomonadota; class Alphaproteobacteria; order Rhizobiales; family Beijerinckiaceae; genus RH-AL1. The sequence goes on along the minus strand of NZ_LMUU01000070.1, from coordinate 73,672 downwards.
GATCTCACTACGGTAGAACGCGTTCACGTCGAAAAGGCCTATCGCCCTTTCCGTGACGCGTTCTAGGCCGACCCGGGGCTGCGGATGAGCGTGCAAGACCAGTTACAGAAGCTTCTTACGAGCCTGATGCAGCTCGGCTGGCGACGGCTGACGGCGCTTGGCCTGATCGGCTTGGCGGTCTTCGCGATCACCGGTCTCGGCGGCTACTATCTCAGCCGCCCGTCGATGGAGACGCTGTACGCCGGCCTCGATCGCCAGGACGTCAGCGGGATCGGCGCGGCCTTGACCGAAGCGGGTATCCCCTTCGACGTCAGCTCGGACGGGACGACCGTCCTCGTCAAATACAACCAGACCTCGCCGGCGCGCATGCTGCTGGCGGAAAAAGGCCTGCCGCATAGCGCCAACGCCGGCTACGAGCTCTACGACAAGCTCGGGTCGCTCGGCCTCACCTCGTTCATGCAGGACGTAACCCGGGTCCGCGCGATGGAGGGCGAACTTGCCCGGACGATCCAGACGATGAACGGCATCCGCGCCGCGCGCGTCCACATCGTCCTGCCCGACGAGGGCTCGTTCCGGCGCGCCAAGCAGCCGCCGTCGGCTTCGGTGATGATTCGTTCCGACACGATCGCCGACGGCCGCAGCGCGGAAGCCATCCGCCACCTCGTCGCAGCCGCCGTCCCCGGCATGACGGTCGATCTCGTGACCGTGCTCAACACCGACGGCACGCTGCTCTCCACCGACAACAGTTCCGCCGACGCCGCGCCGGGTCGGATGATCACGCTCGAGAAGACCGTCTCGAAGGACATCCAGGAAGATGTGCGCAAGACGCTCACGCCCTATCTCGGTCTGCACAATTTCCAGGTCACGGTGGCGACGAAGCTCAACACCGACAACCGGCAGACCAACGAGACAATCTACAATCCGGACTCGCGGGTCGAACGCTCGACGCGCGTGATCAAGGAAAACCAGACGAACCAGAACAATACGAGCCAGGCGCCGACGACGGTTGCGAACAACCTGCCTGCCGGCGGCACGGGGAGCAACCCGGACAGCAAGGTTTCGAGTACGGATAACCAGAAGAAAGAAGAGCTCACCAACTACGAGCTCTCCTCCAAGGTGGTGACGACCGTCAGTGGCGGCTACGCCATCGATCATCTCTCCCTTGCGGTCCTCATCAACAAGGCGGCCCTGGCGGCGGCGGCCTCGCAAAAAGGCGGCCCCAGCATCGAGGCGCAGATCGCCGACATCGAGCAGGTCGTCGTCTCGGCCTCGGGCTTCAACAAGGCGCGCGGCGACTCGATCAAGGTTCTTGCGGTCGATTTCTCCGATGCCGGCCACGACCTCGATCCTGTGCCGTCGCCCGGAATAACCGACATTCTGCTGCGCCAGTCGGGCACCGCCATCAACGCCGCGACCGTTCTGATCGTCGCGATCCTTCTCATCCTCTTCGGAATCCGGCCGCTGACCCGCCTCCTGGCACCGCCTGTGGCGCAGGAGGCCGAGATGCCGATGATCGAGCCGCTCGCCGACTTCGCGGCCCTGCCGACGTCGTTTGGCGATGACGATGACATGTCGATGCCGACGTTCGGAATGGAATCCGAGCCGAACCTGATCGAGGACGTCACCAACAAGCCAAAGCGCTCGCCCCAGCGCCGTCTCGAGCAGATGGTCGAGTTCGACGAGATGCAGGCGGCTACGATCCTGAAGCAATGGGTTAGCCAGGGAAGCGCCGCTTGATGAACGCGCCTCTCTCGCGATTCCTTGTGGAGTTTTCGGACACGGCAGTCGCCGCGCCCTTCGAGCTGGCCGAGATGGAGCCGCTTGTCGAGGCGGAGCCGACCATAACCCTGACGATGGCTGCCCTCGAGCAGCAGGTCCAGGACGCTCGGGAACAGGCTGCTGCCGAGGCACAGGCTCGTACCGAAGGCGATTTGCGGGCGCAGTTCGACGACGAGCGGGCGGAATTGACCCGTGGTTTCGAGACGGAGCGCGAGACCTGGGCCAACGAGCAGGGGCAGCACCTCAGCGCGAGCCTGATCACCGCGATGGCGCAGCTCGAATCGGAGCTCTCGACGGCTTTGGCCCGCGCCCTGCACCCTTTGTTTGCTGAGGCCTGTCGCACACGCATGTTGATGGAACTCGGCACCGCCCTGGCGGCGATCATGGGCGATCCGAGTCATCCGCCGGTCCGGATCGCCGGGCCTGTCGACCTCTTGACGGCTTTCGGCAACGCGCAACCGGCCGATGTTGCGATCGACTATGTCGTCGCCGACCAGGCCGAATTGACGATCGTCACGGATACCAGCCGGATCGAAACGCGCCTGTCCGCGTGCCTTTCCACATTTCAGATTAGCGAAGGGTAACGACCATGGCCGATGGGGAGCACGCGCACGAGGTCTTTATCATCAAGCGTCACGGCGGCGGGCACGAGGATGCCCACCATGGCGGCGTCTGGAAAATCGCTTTCGCCGACTTCATGACGGCGATGATGGCGTTCTTCTTGGTGATGTGGCTCATCAGCGCCAACGACAAGACGAAGGCCACGATCGCAAGCTACTTCAATCCCGTAAAACTCGTCGACACGACCACCCAGCCGAAAGGCTTGGAGGACGCGAAGGCCGTCGAAAGCGCGGCGCCCTCGAACAAGGGTGCGAAGAACGCGCCGGCCAAGGAGACGCCGTCCAAGGAGCATCCCAAGGCGGAAGCGCAGGACGCCGCCCAGGGCGGTGGCGAAGAGGCGGCGGCCAAAGCCAAGGAAAAGAGGCTGTCCGCCGCCGTGCTCGACGATCCCTATGCCGCGCTAACCGAGATTGCGGGGGCGAAGGGCGCCGGGGAGCGCGCGGCGCCGCCGCCGTCGCCGAGCAATACCAAGTCGACCGTCAACGCGATCACTCGCAAGGGCGGTGAAGCCTTCCGCGATCCTTTCGCGCCGCCGCCGCCGCTCCAAGCCTCGGCACCCCCTTCGGACCTGGCGGAAATGGATGCGCAGCCCTTGCCACCAGGAGGCAACCCGGCGATCCTGGGCGCAACCTCGGCCAAAGGCGAGGCGGCGGTCAAGTCCGATGGGGCGGCGACCGAACAGGGCGCGAAGTCAGTGGCAGCGGAACCGGCAACCTCAAGCAACGACATCAAGGCGCAGATCATCGCGGCGTCCAAAGGGACCGGCCAGGACAAGAGCGGCCCGCAAATCGACGTCCGCAAGACTGACGGCGGTCTGCTGATCAGCCTCACCGACACGTCGGACTACGAGATGTTCTCCAGCGCTTCCGCGGTTCCGACCCGCAAGGTCGTCGTCATGATGGAACGGATTGCGCAGATTCTCAAAACCAAGCCGGGCAAGATCGTCATTCGCGGTTTTACCGATAGCCGCCCCTACAAGGCCGGCCGTTACGACAACTGGCATCTCTCGTTGGATCGCGCTCAGGTCACCCATTACATGCTGGTGCGGGGCGGCTTGGACGAGGCGCGGATCGGGCATATCGAGGGGTACGCCGACCACAATCCGAAGGCTGGCGTCGAGACGACAAGCCCGGTCAACCGGCGCATCGAGATCCTGCTGAAAGGCGATACGCCATGAGTCGCCGTGTTCTCTCCGCCGGGCTCTGCGCGTTCGCTCTTCTGCTGGCACCGGCCCGGGGCATAGCCGACCCGTCGTCGTCCGCGCCTTTCGAAATGATGCGCGCGCTATCGATCCTTCAGGATCAGATCGCGGCCGGCAACGCGATCGCCCAGGTCGGGCAGGTCAAGATGATCGAGCGTATGGCCGAGCGCTTTTCCACGATCGACACGGCTGTCTGGAAAGACAAGCGTAACGCGCGGGCGCTCGTGCTTTATCTTTTCGGCGGCGGCAATGCGGCGGCGCTAGATGGTTTGATCTCAAAAGATGACATCGCAAAGGGTTACGAGGTCCTGTTCGACGGCGCGATGGCCTACGCGCTCGGCAACGACGGCGCGGCACGGGCCGCGCTCCTGCCGATCGACGCGCGCAATCTCCCAAGCGGACTCGGAGGCCACCTCGCCCTGGTTCAGGCGACACTTTTGGCAAATCAGGACAAAACCAGGGCGCTGCAGCTCCTGGATCTGGCACGTCTCCTCGAGCCAGGCACGCTTGTGGAGGAGGCTGCTCTCCGCAAAGAGATGTTTCTGATCGGATCGACCGGGGACCTCGACAAATTCGCGCTTCTCGCGCGGCGCTACCAGCACGGGTTCGCCAAATCGATCTATGCGCAGAATTTCAAGCAACTTGAAATCAAGATGGCCTCCGATATCGGCAAGGGCGACAGCGCCGAAAGCAACCTCCGGCTCGAGCAGCTTCTGAATGGCGTCGAGCGCCACGAACGCCAGGATATCTATCTTGCAGTGGCGCGGACCGCTGTCCTCGATGGGCGTCCGATCACGGCAAGCTTCGCCGGCACGGCGGCGGAAAAGTTGTCGGATAAGGCGGACGGCGCCGAAGCGCGGGCGCGGGTGTACTATGGTGCCGCCTCTGTGGTCGGTACCGATTATGACCAAGGGGTCAAGGCGTTGAACAGCGTCGATCCGGCGCGTCTGCCGGAGCGCGACGTCGCATTGCGGGCTTCGGCCCTGGAAATCGCCACCATGATCCGCAGCCGCGCCTCCATGCTCGATGCGGAAGACGTCGACGACTCCGGACCCGATCACAAGGGCGTCCAGCAAACCGTCGCCGATGCCGAAAAGTCCTTGGCGAATTCAGAAGCCATCCTGCAGAGGACATCCCGATGATCCTTCCAAGTTTCACCCCCGATACGGTCGCGTCACCAAAGCAGAGTAGCGTCTCGTCCGGGAAAGCACAGACGGACGCGCAAGCGCAATTCGACGATGTTTTGGCGAACGTGCCCGAAGCCCGGAGCGAGGCGTCGGGAGCCGATGATTCTGTTCCGACCGCAGACGCTGGCGCTGCGTCGCAAAAAAACGCCATGACCACGCTTGCCGCCTCGTCGTTTTTCGCCGCCATGTCGAAGACGCAGGCAGCCTCTGTGCCCTCTGGGGTGTCGACGCTCGCCAAGCTTTCCGCGGCTGCGCTGGCGGCGGCCGCCTCGTCGGCCCTTCCGGCGACTCCGACTGGCAAGGTGCCGCCATCGTCGTTGAAGGCCAGCGCATCCACCTTGCCGGATACCGCCGCGACCGACGATCCGCTCCCAATCCTGGGGACCGGCGATTCGTCCACGCTCGCCGCGACGCCGCTCACGATCGCGACGTCCCCATTGCCATCATCATCGACAGATAGCGTGACGACCGCGGGCCTCGCCGACCTGCTTGCCGCGTCGGCGGCAAAGTTTGCCGCCGCGTCCGATAGCGGCGATGGCAAGGCGACGTCGCAAACGGTTGCCTCGAGCCGTCGCCGACCCGATGCCCAGGCCGCGGATGCCACGCAAGGTTCTGCCGTCGCCATGGCGCCCACACCGTCTCTTCTGTCTGGATTGCTCGGGCTATTTCCGGCGCCGGTCGCGCAGCCGTCAGGTGCGCTCGCCACGCCGGCCGCTTCGTCGGGATCGAAGACATCGAGCGATGCCCTGGCCACATCGCTCGCCGGGACCGGTGGGGCCGCGACGCCGGGCGCCACCGCCCTCCCGTCCGACACGGCAGCGGCGCATGATGAGGCTGCAGACTCTTTGCTGGCATCGACGGCGTCCCAGAAGAACGCTGGTTCGGTGCCGGCTTCGACCTCGATCGTGACGTCCGTGGCGGTTGAGACGCAGTTTGCACCGGGCCCGACCCTGTCGCCGATGCAACAGGTGATCGACACCGTCCAGCGGTTGGCAACGGGTGAGAGCGCCTCCACGTCGGCGCCTGCAACGGTCGCCGTTCCCGTTGCATCAGCACCCACCAGTCGGACGATGACGCTGGTGCTGGAGCCTGACAACTTGGGAACGGTAACCGTGCGCATGCAGCTTCGGGGCGGCAGCCTCGACCTGCAGCTCGATGTCGCAAACCCTCAGACCCTTGGCCTTTTGACACGGGACAAGGACAGCCTGACAGCCGCCATGAACAGCCAGGATTACCAGGTCGGGACGCTCACCATGCGAGCGAGCGATACGCAAACCGCTTCGCAAGGGCAGGACAATGGGACGCAAAATCAAGATCAGCGGAGCGGCGGATCATCGACGTTCCAGGGCAGCAACACGCCTCAGGATGGTCGGTCCTCCCAGAGTGGCGACAGTGGGGCCGGGGCGTCCGCAGGCGACAGGGATAGTCGGCAGAATGCTTCGAGGTCAGGCGACGATCAAGCTCCTCGGCGCGAGCCTCGCTCTCTCGCTGCAGATGGCTCCGCTGGCGTTTACATCTGAGGGACGTGCACAGGCGGCTGGCGCGCCCGTGGTTTCCTGTGAGCGGGAGATCGCGGTCGCAGCGCAGCGCTACGATATTCCGCTCGCCGTGTTTTATGCCGTCGGTCTGAACGAGACGGGCAGCAAAGGGCGCCTCCAGCCCTTTTCGATGAATATCGATGGGCGCGCCGCGACGAATGCCTCGCTCGAAGAGGCTCTACGGACTTTCAAAGAGGCGCAAGGCAAGGGCGCCCGCATGATCGATATCGGCTGCATGCAGATCAACCACCATTATCATTCCGCGAACTTTTCTTCGCTGAGTGCGATGTTCGATCCGGCTCAGAACATCGACTACGCAGCGCGCTTCCTCCGGGACCTCAAGGTCCGGGAAAAATCCTGGACGATGGCCGTCGCCCGCTACAATGCGGGCCCGGACAACAACCCGGCTCAGAAGCGTTACGTCTGTGCGGTCCTTGGCAAAATGGTCGCAAGCGGCTTCGGCGAATGGACCGAAAAGGCCCGTGCCTTCTGCCAGCCTGCACCTCTGGCAAATCTGTCACACTGAAAAAATGTCGCCGGGTCGAACGGTTTTCGCTCTGCCTCTGCGCTGCCCCGCTGCCGCATTGGTTAACGCGTTTTAACCCGCAGATTGGCTGATACATTTTGAAACAGCGCTACCATCGGCATGTTTACTCGCGGTTAAGCTTAGACAATCAAGTATTGAGGGGGCATTAACACTTTGTTTACGTCTTCAGAAAGCGATCGTTGGGTCTCAAAGGTTAATATCCGTTTACCCTATATTTTAACCCGCCGGCTAGCATTGGAGCATGATGATTCGGGGGCTCCAATGCTTGTAATGGTTGATGATCGCCAGCTCGTTACGGCCGGCTACGCGACGGGCTTCAAGAGCGAAGGAATGTCCGCTGCTGGTTTCACGCCAGACGATTTCAGCGCCTGGTTGAGCAGCGCCTCTGACCCGGAAATTCTCACCATCGACGGCTTTCTTCTCGGTGATTGCGACAGCCGCCTGGCCTTGGCGAAGCTCATCCGAAGCCGGTCGAGAGCGCCCATCATCGCCATGATCGACACGCAGTCCCTGGAGCAGACCCTGGCGCTGTTCGAAGCCGGTGTGGACGACGTCGTCCGCAAGCCCATTCATGTTCGCGAGCTTCTCGCCAGGATCGGGGCGATCCGCCGGCGTGTCGAGGTCGACAAGAGCGTATCGGCCGACAAGGCCTTTACCGCGCATGGCGATCTCTGCGTCTACTTCGATGGTCGCGACCCCGAAGTTGGTGGTGAAACCCTCCGTCTTCCGCGACGCGAGCGCCGGATCCTCGAATTCCTCGTGCGCAACAAAGGGCGGCGCGTGACGAAGTCGCAGATCTTCAATTCGATCTATGGAATCTTCGACGAAGACGTCGAAGAGAACGTCGTGGAAAGCCATGTCAGCAAGCTGCGAAAGAAGCTGAGAAGCCATCTGGGCTACGACCCGATCGATTCCAAGCGTTACCTCGGCTACTGCATTCAGTTCGATACCAAACAGGTCGAAGTCGACCGTGTTCTTCGTCTGGTCGATGCCGCCTGATAGCGATCGACCTGTTCAAAAGAGTCTCTCGCAACAATCCCGCACCCGACATCCGTCGCACTATTAATCCCAGGAGAATACCATGAGTCTTTTCTCGGCCCTTGGAACCGCCGTCTCTGGCATGAGCGCGCAAAGCAGCTATCTCAGCGCGATCGGCGATAACATCGCCAATGCCAATACCACCGGTTATAAGGAAGCAGCGACCCAGTTCGAGACTGTTCTCGGCGAGCAGACCCCGGGCAGCTACGAATCCGGTGGCGTGAGTGCCCAGACCACTTATGGGGTCACGACCCAGGGCACCATGACGGCGACCTCCAGTTCGACAGATCTCGCGATCAACGGTGGCGGCTTCTTTGTCGTGACCCAGGGTGGCACGGGCGCGGAATCCCTGACACGGGCGGGCTCGTTTACGAAAGACACCACCGGCAACCTGGTGAACACGGCCGGTTACACGCTGATGGGCTACGCGATCGGTGCCGATGGCACGCCCTCGACGACGCTGACCGCGGTCAACATATCCAGCACGAAGCTGGAGGCCGTCGCCTCGACGACCGGCACGATCAGCGGCAATTTGCCATCGACGGACACGTCGTCGAGCTCGCCCGAGACGACGACAGCAACGCTCTATGACTCTTCCGGCACGGCGATTACGGCGGATCTGAGCTATCAGAACAATGGTGATGGCACGTGGACAGTCACCGCTACCAACGCTGCCGATACGTCTCCGATTGGATCGGCGACCTTGTCGTTCGATTCGTCGGGGCAGTATGCCGGTGGTAGCCCTCTGGTTCTCACGATCCCGCAGAGCGCCGGAAGCACGGCCACCAACACCGTGTCCCTCGACCTCACAAGCATGACCTCGCTGGCATCGACCTTTTCATCGACGCCCGACATCACCGGCTCTCCTCCGACCTCCTTGTCGACCGTATCGATCGGGACCGACGGCACGCTGACGGGCATTTACGGCAGTGGCGCCAAGGCTGTCCTCTATGATATTCCGATCGCAACCGTGACGAGTCCCAACAACCTGACGTCGGTCGATGGAAACGTCTATCAGCAAAGCGCGACGTCGGGGTCGATGACTCTGCAACCGGCCGGAACGGGAGCCGCAGGGGAGATCGATGCCGACAACCTGGAATCGTCGACCGTCGACCTTGCGACCGAGCTGACGAACATGATCACCGCGCAACGGTCCTACGAGGCAAACTCGAAGGTTCTCCAGGCCGCCTCCGACCTTCTCTCCAAGCTCAACCAGCTTCAGACAAGCTAAGTCCCGCTTTTAAGACGGAGCCGTCGCGACAGCGACACGTCTTCGATCATCGGCAGAAGGTTCGGGCGCTTTCTCAGGGAGGGCGCCCGAACTCGCATCGAGCGCCCCGATTGCATGACGCAACACTTGGGGCACTCTGCTCAAGGAAACGTAGTCCATGAATATTCCGTCGTCGCTTCCGCCCATGCCGGTCCAGCTCAATCTCGGATCCGGAAAGGACTTTCGCGACGATTTTTTGAATCTCGATGTCGATGATACCTGGGGACCCGACGCGGTTTGCGACCTCAGCGCCATCGATGAAAGCGCGCAGGGCCTGCGCCTGACGACGACGCGATTCGGTGAGATCACGCTGCGTCCCGCCTGTTTCGATCGGATCATCGCCAATGATGTGCTCGAGCACGTTCCCGATCTCATGGCAATGATGACGCGCTGTCTTCAGCTGCTCCGCGTCGGCGGCGTCTTCGCGATCAGTGTACCTTACGATCTTTCGTTCGGAGCCTGGCAGGATCCGACTCACGTCCGTGCCTTTAACGAGCGTAGCTGGCTCTATTATACCGACTGGTTCTGGTACATGGGTTGGAGCGAACATCGTTTCGTGATCGACAGCTTCGATTTCGTGCCGAGCCCACTTGGCGAAGATATGAAAAGCCGAAATGTGCCGCGCGACGAAATCTTGCGCGCTCCTCGCGCGATCGATTCGATGTCGGTCGTCTTGCGGAAGATCGAGTTGACCGACGAAGATCGGGGAACCTGGGCATTCTGGCGCGAACGCAAGCGTCAGGCGCAAAGCCGCAACGCTAAACCTGCAAGTCAATCGCCTGTCGTGTCGCTGGTCTCTCGATCCGAAGCAATCGCCTCGGAGCCGGCCGGCCCCAAAGCCTTCGACGGGCCGCTTTCTGCGCATCGCGATCGTTACGCTCTCTGGATCGTGACACCGGGCGATTATGCGCACCAGCATGCCTACGACGATCTGGCTCTCGGCCTCAGCGAGGCTTTCGGCGAGCTCGGCGGATCCGCGCCGATCGTTCGCGATCCCACGGAGGCGGCTCGCCGAACCCTGATCGTACTCGGGCCTCAACTGTTGCCGCAAAGTGCGCAGGATCTTCTCCCGAAGGACACCGTCCTGTTCAATCTCGAACAGGTGCAGGACGATTCGCCGTGGATGAATCGGACCTACCTGACGCTGCTTCGGCAGCACCCGGTCCTGGATTACAGCGTCCGCAACCGCTCTGCGCTCGTCGAGCGTGGCATCGGACACGCCCGCGTGCTGCCGATTGGCTATGCACCGGGACTCAAGCGCGTCCCGTTGGTGGAGAAACAGGACATCGATGTTCTGTTCTACGGATCGCTGAACGGCCGGCGACGTGACATTCTCGACGCGCTGACGGCACGCGGCGTAAAAGTCGAGCATCTCTTCGGTGTCTATGGCGCGGAGCGCGATAGCGCGATCGGTCGCGCAAAAATCGTCCTCAACATGCACTTCTACGATGCTGCGATCTTTGAATCCGTTCGCGTCTCTTTCCTGCTTGCAAATGGCGCCTGCGTCGTCAGCGAAGGACATCCCGACGATCCCGATGTCGCACCTTTCGCAGGCGGTCTCGTGGTGTCTGGTTACCAGGACCTGGTAGAACGCTGTGTCGCTCTGCTCAGCGATGACGCGGAACGCAAGGCACTCGGTCAAGCAGGTTTCGCGGCCGTTGCTCGGCGGCGGCAGTCGGACCTTCTGCGCTCGTTGTTCGACGCCTGAAGGGTCTCGATCCGGCACACGACAGATATCGACGAGCCCGTCGATCAAAAACAGTATGAAGCAAAACGAAAAAGGTTTGCGCCTGTCAGTCTATGGTTGGCACCGCGCGTCGGGATCCTCTTGCTACCATTCACGACCGTCGAACACGGCGTCCCGATGGCTTGGTGACCGTTTTGAATCGTACCACGCGGACAACACAGGCGATCGGCCGACCGCTTTTTTCAGGATCGGTTAAGGTTACCAAACAAAGTAAACGTTTCATCCATCATTTTGAGCGAAGCTTTGAAGGTCAGAGGCGAGGGCCGATGACGGAATCAAGGCAGAGAATTCGATGGGCTTGTCCGCCACTTCATCTATCGCGCAATCGGCGCTCGCATCCGCCGCCGCGCAGTCTTCAATCCTATCGAGCAACATCGCCAACGTCAGCACCGCCGGCTATTCGCGGAAATCCGCCAATATCGTTACGGCGCTGAACGGATCCTCGACGGTCGTTTCGATCCAGCGCGCAACCAATACTGCGCTGCTTGGCAACATGCTTCAGGCGACATCCAGTTCGGCAGCACAGTCCGCCGTGAGCGACGGCCTAACCCAGATTCAAGATACCTTGGGCTTGAATGGGACGACGGCGACAGCCACAAGCGCCGCCACGCCGTCTGACAATTCGCCGTCCACGCTGATCGCGAGTCTGACCGACGCCTTGCAGGCCTATGCATCCGCACCGGACACGGTTGCGAACGGCACGGCGGCGGTGAACGCCGCGAGCACCTTGACGGCTGCGCTCAACAGCGCGTCGGCCGCCGTGCAGAACGTGCGTCTGCAGGCCGATGGCAGCATCGCCTCATCCGTTCAGACCATCAACAATCTTCTTACGCAGTTCCAGGCCGTCAATCAGCAGATCGTGGCGGGCACGGCGAGCGGGGCGGATATCAGCGGCGCTCAGGACACCCGCGATTCCATTCTCACCCAGCTCTCGACCCAGATCGGCATCACGACCGCGGCGACATCGAACGGCGGCACGTCGATCGCGACCGACAGCGGGGTCACGCTGTTCGACGGCGTCGCGCGCCAGCTGAGCTTCACGCCGACGACAGCTTTTGCTTCGGGGACCACGGGTAACGACGTGAGCGTCGACGGCGTGGCGATCACCGGCTCTTCGGCCGTCATGGCGATCAGTTCCGGCGCGCTTGCCGGGCTCACCACGCTGCGCGACTCGACGGCGCCGTCTTATCAGAACCAGCTGGATCAGATCGCCGGATCGCTCATTTCCACCTTCGCGGAAACCAGCGCCTCCGGATCGCCGGCGCAATTGGCCGGCCTGTTTACCGACGGTGGGTCGATCACGCTCCCGACGACGACGACGGGCCTCGCGGCATCGATCTCTGTGGCCGCAAGCGTCGACCCGTCGCAGGGGGGCACGGCCACGCTGCTTCGCGACGGCAACATCTCAGGCGGATCGACGACGGCAAACACGACGGGCGATGCGGCCTTCTCCGGCAACCTGGATCAGTTGGTCGCGGCGCTCGGCGCGACCCAGACCTTCGACAGCACATCGGGCGGGGTCGGCACCGGAACCTTGGCGACCTATGCCTCCTCCTCCGTCGGCTGGATCGAGAGCAGCTATCAGACGGCGACGAACGCGGCTTCCTTGCAGAGTTCGCTCGTGTCGACGGCGACATCCGCGCTGTCCAATTCGACGGGCGTCAACCTCGACGATCAGATGTCGCAGATGCTCGATATCGAGCACGCCTACCAGGCATCCGCGCAACTGCTGAACACGGTGGGTACGATGTACACATCGCTCATCACCGCAATGAACTAGGGGCGCCGGCCGTGTATATCTCAAGTCAGAATTTTACGACGTCCTTGCGCCAGTCGGTTCTCCAGACCGAGAACAGCCTTGCGACGGCGCAGACCGAAGTGGGAACGGGTGTCTATGCCGATCTCGGGCTGCAACTCGGAGGGCAAACCAGCACCGCGATTTCGCTGTCGCAGCAGAGCGCAAGCCTGAGCTCGCTGACGGGGTCGAACGCGACGGCTTCGGCGCGTCTCTCCTCGACCGATGCCGGTCTCACCACCATCATGGCGGCGGCTCAATCCCTGTCGAACACCCTGGTCGGCAATGGTTTGGGTGGCGCAATTACGCCGTCGTCGGTCACTGAGGCGCAAACCGCGCTGCAATCTTTGTTTGGGACCCTGAACACGTCGGTCGCCGGACAGTACATCTTTGGTGGCACCAACACGCAGACGCCGCCTATGACCGATATCGACACCACCACAGCCACCGTCGACACCGCGCTGTCGTCGGACCTTGCCGGCATCAATTCTGACCCCTCGCAGATCACCGGCGACCAGATGCAGGCCTATCTGGCGAGCACAACGAGTCAGTTCGCTCAGCTGTTCCAGAGCAGCGGCACCTGGAGCACGCTGTCGGCTGCTTCCGACACGCCGTTGACCAGCGAGATCTCGGTATCGCAATCCACCACCACGTCGGTCAGCGCCAATCAGACCGGGGTCCAGGATATCGCGCAAGCCTACTCGATGATCGCGGGACTCGGTTCGCAGAGCCTGAACGCCGATGCCAGCCAGGCCGTGATCAATGCTGCGACGCAGTTGTTGAGCGTCGGCATGGCAAGTCTCACGACCGTGCAGGCCAATGTCGGTGATACCCAGGACAGCATCACCGCAGCAAACACCCAGATGGCGGCCCAGCAGACCATCCTCACGAACAACGTCAACAACCTAGAGCAAGTCGACACATTCACGCTGTCGACGAAAGTCACGGCGCTGCAGACACAGCTGCAGGACGCCTACTCTCTGACCAACCAGCTCAAGTCCCTCAGCCTCGTCAATTATCTTACAGCCGGGTAAACAACGTCATGTATCAGTTTTCCTACGACGAAGCGATCGAAGACGATCAAGCCGAAGCACGGAGCGCCGAGCGCCAGGCGCTCGACCAGGCCATAGGATTGCTGCAAGCGGCGGATAGCGCCGGATTGAATACGCGTGCGACGGTCGAGGCCCTGTACTACACGCGGCGCCTCTGGAATGCTTTCGTCGGCGAACTCGCAAGCGAAGAAAACGCGCTGCCGGTGGAGGTCCGCGCGAATCTCATCTCGATCGGAATCTGGATTCTGAAGGAAGCCGATTCGGTGCAGCTCGGCAAGTCGCGGAACTGTGCGGCTATCGGTGAGATCTGCGCGATCGTGCGTGACGGATTGCTGTGAAGCCATGCAGATCACCTTGAGGCCCGACGAAAAAATCTACATCAATGGGGCGGTCCTTCGCGTGGACCGCAAGGTCAGTATCGAACTGCTCAATGATGCCGCGTTTCTCCTCGAAGCGCATGTCATGAGCGTCGATGCCGCGACGACGCCGCTTCGGCAGCTTTATTTCGTCGTTCAGATGATGCTGATCAATCCGAATGATACGGCTGCCGCCGAGATCCTGTTCAAGGCAAACCTTGCCGGAATGCTGGCGGTTTATGCGGAACGCACAATCGTCGAAGGGCTCCAGAAGGTCGGAAAGCTTGTGGCGACGAGCCGCTACTTTGACGCCCTTAAGTTGCTGCGTGGCTTGTTTGCACAGGATGACGCTATTCTGGCAAATGAAAGACAGATGGCACTTGCGTCATAGTGCCGGCTGACCACATGATTCGGATGTGGGCGGTCGCTGATTCGCGGCTGCCGCAATGCTTTACGGCCGGCCTCTGGCCCTGATCGTTCTTGAGGATTGGCACCCATGACAACCCCGGTCTCTCCGACCTCCGGTACTTCATCGACGGCAGCATCTACGACGGGGACAGCTGCCGCTGCCGCGACCGTGGATTATAACGAGTTTCTATCTTTGATGGTCGCCGAACTGAAGAATCAGGATCCGACGACTCCGACGGACCCGACGCAGTTCATGAGCCAGCTCGCCTCGTTCTCTCAGGTCGAGCAGCAGATCCAAAGTAACACCAAGCTCGACACGATGCTGACGTCGCAGGCTCTCTCGCAAGCCGATGCCACGATCGGGCGGACCGTGACCTCCTCGGATGGCTCGACATCCGGCGTCATTAGTTCCGTGGCCATCAGTTCCACCGGCGGCTTGACGGCAACGCTTGCGAACGGAAGCACGCTGGTGCTCGGCAATGGCGAAACTCTGGCCTAGGCTATGAACGAAGCCGACGCCCTCGAGATCCTGCAGAAAGCGATCTGGACGATTCTGGTCGGTGCCGGGCCCTGCGTCGCGGCGGGCATGGCGGTTGGCCTTGTCGTGGCGTTGTTTCAGGCGCTGACGCAGATCCAGGAATCCACCCTGACGTTTGTGCCCAAGATTCTTGCGGTGTTCTTCGTCGCGGCGCTGACCGCCTCCTT
>NZ_LMUU01000070.1:51801-58313 GCF_009765775.1 Beijerinckia sp. L45 | reverse complement strand
CGTTCCGATGGTTGGAGGCGAAAGGCATCCGGCGCTTCTTCGTGTCCCGTCGGCGGCGTTCAACTGCCAGTCCATCGGCCCCCGCTTTTTACCGCGGCTTGCGGGTCTGGCGACGTCCAAGCCATCCCGACGCAAGCTTCAGCTCCTAGGATAGCCCTGCACGAATGTAGGTGGATCCCATGGCGGCCAATACCCCCGCGATAAAAATTGCCGCAGGCGAGAAGAAGAGCGGCCGCGACGTCTTCTTCGCCGCCGGCATCGTTTCGATCCTGGCGATCTTCTTTCTTCCGATTCCGTCCTTCCTGATCGACATGGGGCTGGCCTTCTCGATCGCGCTCTCCGTCCTGATCCTGATGGTGTCGTTGTGGATCGAGAAGCCACTCGACTTCTCGGCGTTTCCGACGGTCCTGCTCGTCTCGACCTTGTTGCGCCTCGCGCTGAACATCGCGACGACACGCCTGATCCTTTCCGACGGGGCCGAGGGGGTGAACGCCGCGGGATTCATCATCGGCGGCTTTTCCAAGCTGGTGATGAGCGGCGACTTCGTGATCGGTCTGATCGTCTTCGCGATCCTGATTACCGTCAACTTCCTCGTCATCACCAAAGGCGCGACGCGTATCGCAGAAGTCGGTGCGCGCTTCACGCTCGACGCGATCCCGGGCAAGCAGATGGCCATCGACGCCGATCTGAACGCCGGTCTGATCAACGACAAGGAAGCGCAGGCGCGCCGCCGTGAACTCGAGGAGGAGAGCTCCTTCTTCGGTTCGATGGACGGTGCCTCCAAGTTCGTTCGCGGCGACGCCGTCGCCGGCATCATCATTCTCGCCGTCAACATCTTCGGCGGCATCGTCATCGGATCGACGCGCCACGGCATGCCGCTGGCCCACGCCGCCGATGTCTTCGTCAAGCTGTCGGTCGGTGACGGCCTCGTCTCGCAGATTCCGGCGCTCATCGTCTCGCTCGCCGCCGCCTTGCTCGTGTCGAAAGGCGGCACGCGCGGCTCGACGGAAAAAGCGGTCCTCAACCAGCTCGCGAATTATCCCCGTGCGCTTTTCGTCGCCGCCCTCCTGCTTGGCCTTCTCTCGCTTATTCCCGGTCTGCCCTTCTTCCCGTTCGCGATGCTGGGCGGGTTGATGGCGTTCGTCGGCTACACGATTCCGCGCAAGCTCGCCGCCGCCCGCGCCTTGGTGGCCGCCGAAGAATCCGCCGCGGCGGAAAACGCGCAGCTCGAAGCGCGCGACTCCATCAAGGAGTCGTTGAGGACCGTCGAGATCGAACTCGTGATGGGCAAGCAGCTCGCCATCAAGATGCTCGTGGCCCACGGCGAACTCGGGCTTCGCGTGGCAAAACTCCGGCGCAAGTTCGCGCGGCAGTACGGCATCGTGGTGCCGGACATCAAACTAAGCGATAGCCTGACGCTGGCGCCGAAAGCCTATCAGATCAAGATCCACGGGACGGTGGTCGCGACGGACGAGATCCGCCTCGGCGACGTGATGGTGATCGTCGGCGATGGACGCGTGCCCAACGTTCCAGGCGAAGAGATCCGCGAATCCGCATTCGGGATGAAGGCGATCTCCATTCCGGAGTCGCTAGGCGCGGAGGTTACGCGCGATGGTTTCAGAACCATCGATAATCTTTCCGTCCTCCTCACCCACGTGGGTGAGACCATTCGCGGAAACCTGGCGCAGCTTCTGTCCTACAAGGACGTTCGGACGCTGCTCGATCGTATGGAGCCGGAATATAAGAAGCTGGTCGAGGAGATCTGTCCCGGGCACATTTCCCTCTCCGGTCTTCAGGCCATTCTGAAGCTGCTCCTCGCCGAGCGCGTGTCGATCCGCAACATCCATATCATCCTCGAGGCCATCGCCGAGATCGTCCCGCATGTCCGGCGTTCGGAGCAAGTCGTAGAACATGTCCGCATGCGGATCTCCCAGCAGATTTGCGGGGATCTCACCGATAACGGGGCGCTCAACGTTCTCCGGCTGGGCAGCCGATGGGAAACGGCATTCCAGCAAAGTCTGAAGAAGGACGGAAAAAGCGACGTCGCCGAATTCGATCTCGATCCGCGCATGGTCGAGCAATTCGGCGCGGAGGCCGCGCCGGTCATCCGCAGTCGCATGGACCAAGGTCATAACTTCGTGCTGCTGGCGACGCCGGAGACCCGGATCTTCGTGCGCATGATCATCGAACGGATGTTCGCGACCTTGCCGGTCCTGTCACACCTCGAGATCGCCCGCGGACTGCAGATCAAGACGCTCGGTTCGATTTCCTGATGGATCTGACGCCGTCCCTTGTTCTGTCGGCGTTCGTGGTCTTCTGCCGGATCGGTGGCTGTATTCTGCTGATGCCGGGCTTTTCGAGTCCGCGCATCCCGGTCCAGGCGCGCCTTTTCGTAGCCATCGCCGTCTCCCTCGCGATGACGCCGCTGGTGATCGACGATGTACTGCCTCTCGTCGGCAAGGCTTCGCCCTTTGCGCTCGTCACGATCATGATCTTCGAAAGCCTCAAGGGCGTCGTCATCGGTCTGCTCGGGCGGCTCTACTTCATCGCCTTGGAAACCTTGGGCATGGCGATCTCGATGTCCATCGGCCTCTCCGCCAATCTTGGGGCGCCCGTCGATGAGTCCGAGGCGCTGCCGGCTGTCGTCACGCTCATCACGCTCGGCGCCACGCTTCTGCTTTTCGTGACCGATCTGCATTGGGAGGTGTTTCGCGGACTTTCCGCCTCTTACGTGGTTATGCCGGTGCGCGATGGGTTCGATCCGCGCATGGGCCTGCTTCAGCTCGTCGACGGCTCGACGAAGACGTTCATTCTCACGCTGCGGATCGCCAGCCCGTTCCTGATCTTTTCGATCATCGCCAACGTGGCGATCGGGATCATCAACAAGCTGGTGCCGCAGATCCCGGTGACATTCGTGTCGACGCCGTTTCTTCTGTTCGGCGGCGGACTTCTCTTCTACTTCACGATATCGCCGGCCCTCGACATGTTCACTGCGGCGTTCGGCTCGTGGCTCAAGACGGGATGACCGATGCGCGATCGCAGTAAATCCCTCGAACGCGTGCTTGCGGTACAGCGCCAGGTCGTCCGCCTGGCGGAATGGCGTCTCGGCACCCTCAAGCAGCAGTGCGCCGAGATCAAGGAGGATCAGGCGCGCCTCCACGCCTTCGTCTCGAGCGAGGAGGCGCTCAGCCCCTTGATGTCCGCGGCGGCGTTCCAGCGGGGGCAGGCGCTGCTTGGCTCGATCGTGAAACGCGAGGCCGAAACCGTGACGCAGACGGCGCATACGGATGCGATGCGGCGGCGGGAACGCCTGGCGGAGAAACTGGTCGACAAGGTCCGGGCCGACCTCGAGCACGCCGCGGAAAAGCGGAGCCTGGAGGAGACGATCGAGGCCTCGGCCTGGCGGGATGACGCAAGCTTCCCGTAAGCCTGATCGCGCATTGTCGGGAGGTCCTTACTGAAGTCCCGAGACCTGCCGTGGCCATTTCTCCTCCCTCCGACATCGTCCTGGATGTGGCAAGCGCTGCCGATCCAGCGAAGGTGCGCGCGGCGACCGAGCGGCTCGCCAAGCTGGCGGCCGATCCGACGGCAACGATCAGTTTTTCCGACGCGCTTGCCTCGACGAAAAGCCCGGCCGTCACCGGCAGCTCCACGCCCGCGCCCACGACAGCGGCACCCGCAGGCTTTGCCGATGCACGCGATCGCATGACGACAGCCGGGCCGCACGACAAGCTGAAGGCTTATCAAAAGTTCGAGGCCGTCCTGCTCCAGAATTTCGTCGAATCGATCCTTCCCAAGGACGACGAACTGTTCGGCGACAAGAATTCGGCCGATATCTACCGATCGATGATGGCCGAGCAGTTTGCGAACCAACTTGCCAAGAGCGGCAGCCTTGGGATCGCCAAGCAGATCATGGCGGCCCACCCACCGGGGTCGCAGCCCACCGCGCCCATCAGCAGTGAAAGTTAGAGGTCGCACCGATGTCAGCGTCAGAGCAAGCCGCTACCCAGGCCCCGCCGATCTCGTCCTTGCAGCGCCCGTCCGTTCCGGAATCGGCCTATGATGCCTTCTTCAAGGTCATCGAACGGCTTGAAGCGGTCCTTGACGAGGAAATGCGATCGTTGAAGCAACGCGGCGCCGATTTCAGCGACCTGACGCGCCGCAAGCGGCAAGGCTTTCTCGAACTCAACCGCCTGATGCGATCGTTCGAAGGCACGATTCCGAGCCAGGACATCATCAACCGCCTTGCCTCCTTCCGCGTCAAGCTCGACGAGAACGGCAACGCGCTGCGTTTCCACCTCCAGGCTGCACAGGAGATCACCGCGACGATCGTCCGCGTCATGCAGGAGATGGACTCCGACGGGACCTACTCGAGGTCCGCCGTCTACAGGGGCTTCGAACTGTCATGAAAGCCTTCATCATCGGCATCTGGGTCTTGATCGTCGCTCTGGGCGCGACCTACGCCTCGGCCTATTTCGATAGCAACCGCAAGGCGCCCGGGGCGGAGCTGGCCGTGGCAAGCGTCGTCCAGGCCGAGAAAACACGAGTCATCAACGTGCCGATGATCGCGAACGGAGCAGTCCAAGGGTTTGTCGTCGCGCAGTTCGGCTATACCGTCGATGCGGCGATGATGAAGAAAGTCGCGGTATCGCCGGAAGTTTTCATCCTCGATGAAGCCTTTCGAACTTTGTATTCCGACGACCATCTCGATTTTGCGCATATCGAGCGCTACGATATCAACAAGTTGACGACCCACCTTGTCCAAGCCACGAACGAACGCCTGGGCGCGACCGTCGTCAAAGCGATCCTCATCCAGGACTTCACCTATTTCTCCAAGCAGGAGACGGAACATTGAGCGCGCGCCATTTCCACTTTTCACTCATCGGCGGCACGGCAGACGAGCGGCCCAAGGCGGAGTTCGATGCGATGCGGATCGGGCGCGTGACCTGGGTCGGACTGACACTCGCCGTCATCGGATGGGCGATGCTGCTCGGCGAAACCGCGATCTCCGACTTCATGACCATTCAGAACCCGCGTGTTCTGCCACCGACGTTTCACGACGATTTCGTGGATGTCGCGAAAACATTGATCTTCAGCGGGTTCGGTCTCGCCCTCGTCGGCTCCTTGCAGACCGGCTTCGGCGCCTTGAACCGCTTCTTTGAGGCGGTGCTGGTCCGCTCCGGTCAGAAGGCGCAATCGCAGTCCCTTGCCGTGGCGCCGGTCACCGAGGCCTACAAACGCGAGACCGTCGTCGACCCGGGTCCTCGCATGGGGCGGCCCTACCGGACCTTCCCCGACGGCTCCGTCGAAGTCGAGACGATCGTCGGAAATCGCCGGTTTCGCTCGATGGACGAGGCGCGCGACTTCATCTGATCGTTTTGGGACCGCAAGCCGGACGGAACGCACGAGATTGAAATACGAAGGGCGGTTTGCAGAAATGCAAACCGCCCTTTCCTTTGGTTAGTTCGGCGTGAGAAACGCGGCCGCAAATGTCTCGTCTGGCCGAAGGTTCTCTTCTAACAACCTTCCGCCGCAAAACCTGCATCGGGTCTCGATTGGCCGGCACACCCGTTCAAAGTGTGCCGGCCACAAAAAAATCAGGCGGTTGGTGAGGAGACCAACGGCGTCTGGTTGAAGCGGAGCTGCGGGTCGCCGATAAAGTTATACAGGCCGACGTGGGTCAGCTGGCCCTGGGTATCGAGCCAGACCTTGCCGCCGATATCGCGCCACTTCTGGCAGAAGCCGAAATCCTCGCTGATATAGACGCCCGTCTGCTTGTCGATCATGCAGTCGAACAGCAGGTAGTTCTCCTCCGCAGCGGCATTGCCGAGCGCGTGCGATTTCTTGTAGCGGCTTTCCGGATAGGCCTCGATCATCCGCAGGATCGCCGCCCGCTTGATGAGCATGAAGCCGCCGCCGCACCAGATCCCGGTGGCGAAGCGGCCGCGTCGCTCCAACTCTTCGCCGTCGCAGAGGCTTCCGACATATTCCAGCGGCGCCGTTTCCATCGCTTCGCCGCCTTGCACGCGAGCGCGGCTCTGATCGTCCCATTTGATGACCTTGAGTGGATAGATTCCGGCAACGACATCCTGGTTGAATTGCAGCATCGCGGTCACTTGTTGCGCGTCGAAGCGGATGTCGGCATCGATGAACAGGATGTGGCTCGCCTGCGGCATGGCGAGAAACTGCGCAAGGAGCGTGTTGCGACCGCGCGTGATGAGCGCGTCGTGCCCGAGAAGCGCGAGCGTCGCGTCATAGCCGACCTGGGCGGCGTGATGCATCAAGCCGACCACGGAAAGCATGTAGTGACTGGAAACGAGCCCGCCGAAGCAGGGGGTGGCGATGAACACCATCGGCTTTTGCTGGACGTCGGTCATAGCTTCCTTCGTAGGTATCGCCGATGCGGCGGGATGAATGGGTTACGCTTATCTTGCGGTGCAAGATCATTCGGAGTGCGGCAGCGGACCTCGTTGGCCCGCGGCGTCCGCGACCAGTCGATCGCTACGCGACAA
>NZ_LMUU01000070.1:41982-51636 GCF_009765775.1 Beijerinckia sp. L45 | reverse complement strand
AGGGTCGGTCCTGGGCGAGACGAAGCCGCGCGCCTGTCCGCGATCGATCCTGGATCAGACACTCGACGATGACTTTGTTCCGCGGGTCGGACAGAAGGCCGCCGCGAAGCCGCGTGCGCAGCCGCTCGGTCCGCCGCTTGTCGCTCCTGATCGCCGCAAGAGGCGCCGCCTCGATGATGCTGTAGGTGAACTCGTGACGCAGCTCCGGCGCCGAGGAGCCCGCTGGGATCTTGCGCCCCTGCACGACCTGTGCGCGCCGCTTCTGTGCGTCCGGCGCGTCATCCTCCGTTATGGTCTCGCGCATGGCATCGACAGTTTTGTAGCGGACTTCGCGCGCCGAAGCGCCGCGGCAGTTCCCGGCGATACTCGCTTTTCGAGGCCCGTCCCGGTCATGATCAGATGGCCTTGAAGTTGACGCCGACATTCGCCTTGACAAGCCGGGCGTCAGCCATGGCATCGGCCAGACGCGCCGTGTCGTAGTCCTCGTCGAAGGATGGCGTCGCGAACCAGATATGTTTGATGTCGATGCATCCGTAGGTGTTCTTCAGCGTCAGGGTAAAGAAGGCGGAAACCGACATATGGTGGAACTCCATGTCGATCATGATCGTGGGCGCGTCGTTCCACGTGACGTCCAAGGCAGCCGCCCAGGCAAAATTCATCGTTCCCTGCTTGAAGAACAACTCCGTCGAGGAGTTCACGAGATCCTCGATGTTGGCGTATTTCTCGCCATGAATGAAAGCGATGAGATCGCTCACCTCGATCAGCCGAAGCTCCGCGGCGAATTCGCGGATGCCGCTCGCGACGATCTTCGTGCGGGCAAAGTCCAGTCTCGTCAGTGTTTTCGGCATCGGCAACCTTCAGGATGAACGCGAAGAACGAGGTGCGCGGGCTTGAAGAAAATGAATCAGTTGAGCAACGGCCTTGTAGAATTCAGCAGGAATCATTTTTGACACTTCAACATGATCGTACATGGACCTTGCCAGAGCCTTGTCTTCGATCACGGGAATGCCATGAGCCTCGGCGATTTCTCTGATCTTGAGAGCAATCAGGTCCTGTCCCTTGGCCAGGACCATCGGCGCACCGCCTTCTTCGCGGACATAGCGGATCGCGATCGCGTAGTGGGTGGGATTCGCGATGACCATTGTCGCCTTGGGAACGGACCCCATCATGCGGCGCCTGTGGCGATCGAGGGCGATCGAGCGGCGCTTGGCCTTGTAGATCGGGTCGCCTTCGGACGACTTCATTTCATCCTTGATTTCCTGCTTGGTCATCCGCAGGTCTTTGCGCCACTTGATCTTTGTCCAGACAAGATCGGCGCCGGTAATCAGGCCGTAAGCAACGCAGGTCCCCGAAAGCAACCGCACGATCATGTCCATGACAGTGGCGCCCATCTTGGACGGATCGACGAAAATCGATTGGACCAGTTTCTCGAAGTCGCCGTGCAGGACCATGTAGGCTACGATGCAGACGATGGTGAACTTTGCGACGTTCTTGAGAAAATCGATGAGGCCCTGGCGGCTCAACATGCGTTTCAGCCCTGCCGCCGGCGACAGCTTCGAGAACTTCGGCTTGATTCTGGCAAAGGAAACTTGCGGCATCCCTTGAACGAAGGCGGCGACGACGCTCGACGCGATCATCATCGACATCATCGGAAGGAGGAACGTCGCCGCGGCTACGCCAAGGACCGTAACTAGCGCGATGAGATCTGCCGGTGTGTTCAGCGGAAAGCGGCTGGGACTCGCGAACACCTGCGACATCGTATCGATGAGCGGACCGATGTTTTCCTTCAGCACCAGCGATACGACGATGAGCGAGGCAGCGAGAGACATGAAGACGGAGGCCTCGCGGGAGTGGGGCGTATTGCCCTGCTCCATCGAGTCGCTGACCTTCTTGTCGGTGGCGTCTTCTGTTTTGTCCTCGGCCGATGACTGATCGCTCATGAAGGATCCGCCGGGGCCTAGTCGAGATCGTCGTCAGCGCGCAACTCGACTTCGCCGGCTTCCGCCATCTCGAGCAGCATGCCGACGATAGCGCGCCGCGCCGCCGCGATGTCTTTCTGCGCGGCCGAGCCCGCATTGCTCATTTCGTTTTCGACGAGACGGCGGGCGCGTGCGGTCAAAGACGACAGAACGTTGGCGCAGAATTCTTCGTCGGTGCCGATGAGGGCCAGCACGATCCGTTCGCTCGGGACCTTTTCGAAAAGAACCTGACGCGTCTTCTGCGGCAGTTTGACGAGGTCGTCGAAGGAGAACAGCTTCGAGCGCAGGAATTCCGCCTCTTCCGGCCGGTCCTGTTCCAGCGACTCCAGCAGCTCGTGCATGTGCTCCGGCGCCATCTTGTTGATGATATCGGCCATCTTGCTGGCCGATGCGCCTGCCGGTCGCGGCGGGTTGACGATCAGTTCGTCGTGGAGCCGAACCTCGATCAGGCGGATCGGTGGATCCGAAACGGGTCGCAGGCTGAGCAGACGGCGCATGGTTTCGTTGCGAACCGGCCGTGGCATCAGGGCCATGACTTCGGCGGCGGCGCCCGCGTCGACCTTGGAAAGAGCGAGCGCGATGACCTGGGGGTGCTGCATCAGAAGGTAGTCCGTGAGAAGCCGCGGCGTCACGGCTGCGATCTTCTGCCAGATCGTCTTGTTCGAGCTGCCGAGGACGTCGGACATGATGTCGGCGACCTGATCCGGGGGGAGGGCCCCGGCGAGCAGACCCTCGGCCTGGTCGGCCGTGCCGTGGAGTTCGAGTTCCTTGGAAAAATCGCCGGCGAATTCTTCGACGAGCTCTTCCAGGACGTCGATCGGCACCGAGCCCAATTCGGCCGCCGACCGGGTGATCAGCTTGAGTTCGGCCGCATCGAAATGGACGAGGAGCTTGCTGGCGAGCGGCTTGCCCATGACGAGCAGCAGCGCGGCCACCTTTTCCGGGCCCTGCAGCGGCCGGTAGCCCTGGTCGATGTCGTAGGTCGCTTCGAGCATCAATCTGGCCTTGCTAAGCGGCTGCTGTCGACGAACCGACGATCTCGGTCAGCTTGACGCCGATGCGCGACGGATCGTCTTCGAGCACAACCATTTCGCCACGGGCGACGACGCGTCCGTTGACGACGACGTCGACCGGTTCGCCGATCCCGTGGTCGAGCGCGATGACGGCGCCCTTGCCGAGCTTCATCAGGTCGGCGACAGGCATCGTGGCGGAGCCGAGCATGACCTGGACGGCCACGGGAATGCGCAGGATCGATTCGAGATGCCGGGGGTCGGCACTCGCGGCAGCCATCAGGCCGACGGCGTTGAGTTCCTCGTCGAAAGAAGCAGAGACATCAGACATTGAGACAGCCTCGGAGTCGGTGGGCATCACGAAAAATCGAAAAGCGGTGAGAGACGGGGTTGGGCAACCGCATCGTCTGCGGGCGCGCGTGGCAGGTTTTCTTCGATGCGCAGGGAATAGCGACCCTCCGCCTGGCCGAGTTCGCAGCGGAACAACGGTTTCTCGTCACATCGCAGCTCGCAGGTCGATGGCGCCGACTTGGGAAGCGTCAGGATCTGGCCGATCTTGAGCGTCGCGATCTGGCCGAGCGTGAGCGTATCGGCGGCGAGGAAGGCGTCCACGCGGACCACGGCGCGGCCGATTTCGGACTGGAACCGCTCGGTCCACGCCGGGTCGGTCTTCGGCACGTCCTTGGTCTTGGGCAGCATGTCCTGCCGGAAGCGATCCGTGATCGCCTGCGGAAAGGCAAGACGCAGGTTCGCCCGTCGGCCGAGGCACTCGACGCTCAGGGTGGCGATCGAAACCTTCGTGTTCCGTTTGCCGAGCGCCGCGACGTCGATCTTGCCCTGAACCTGACCGAGCGTGATGCCGCCGAGGCCGAAGCTGATGCACTGCTTCTCGATGACCGATGTCAGCAGGTTGAAAATGACCCGGGCGAACTGGCGATCGATGCTCGTCCCGGCGCGCGGCGCGTCGGCGACCGGCTCGCTGCAGGTGCCGCCGCACATCAGCTCGATCACGAGCTGGAGCAGCGAGTCCTCCAAGTTGACGAGCAGCCGCGATCCGATGATCGGGATCTCGAAGAGCGCGCTCATCGCCGCCGGATCGTGGGCGGCCATCACGTCGGCCGCCGTTTCGGTGGTCAGCGAGACCAGCATGCAGGTGACCGTCATGTTCTCGCCGGCCAGCGTCTCGAACCGCGCGCCGCAGACTTCGGCAATCCGGTCGAGCGCGTCTTCGAGAAGCGGCGGCGCATCCATCGTCGCCGATCCGCCGCCCAGGAGCGAGGCCTGGTTGGCATGGCCTGCCGTGGTATCGTTTGAGCCGAGGGATGCCATGCTCATCACGCCGCCTTAGCCGCTTCCGAACCGCCATTCATCGTCTCGTTCTCGACGTCGTCGATCGAGGGCCGGTCATAGGCCGAGATTGTTTTGCGGCCGTGCTCGAGGGCGATCAACGGCATGGCGCCGTTCATGAAGGCGAGCAAGGTCTGTTTGATGATGATGTAAAGACGGCACTTCTTTTCACGCGTCACTTTTATCTTGTGCGCGAGCGGGCCGGCGAGACCGTAGGACATGAAGATGCCGGCGAAGGTTCCGACGAGCGCGGCGCCGATCAACTCGCCGAGCAGTTCGGGCGACTGATCGAGCGAGCCCATCGCCTTGATGATGCCGAGCACCGCGGCGACGATGCCGAGCGCGGGGAGGCCGTCGGCCACCGATGTGAGCGCCTGGTAGGCTTTCATCTTGTCGCGGCTGATGGTCTGGATCTCTTCGTCCATCAGCGCTTCGATTTCGTGCGTGCGGGCGTTGCCGATCAGGATCAGCCGGCAGTAGTCACAGATGAACGCGGTCATGTCCTTGTCGGCCAGGACTTTTGGGAAGCGCTGGAACAGCTCGGAATCCTTGGGGCTGTCGATCTGCCCTTCGAGTTCGTTGCGGGCATTGCCCCGCAGCTCCCGCATCAGGACATAGAGAAGGCCGAGAACATCGAGGTAGTCGCGCTTCTTGGGCACGCTTCCCTTGATGGCTTCGAGGATGGCCTTTCCGGAATCCTTGATCGTCGAAAGCGGGTTTGCGACGATGAACGTGCCGAGCGCCGATCCGCATATGACGATGAATTCCGAGGGCTGCCAGAGCACGCTCAGCTTGCCTCCGACCGAGGCAAAGCCGCCGAGCATACAGCCCATTGCGATGACGATGCCGACTACAAAGCTCAAGGCCGTTCTCCTCTAATTCCTGGTCCCAATCCAACAGGTCTGCCTTGCCCGAGGCTGACGAGGTGCGGGCCGGCTAGGCCAAACGTCGAAGATTTCCGCGGCAGTGTGCCGCCTTGCCCGCATCAGCTTCGTGCAAGTTTGCTGCGCCATGGTCGGCGGGTGATCACCACGAGACCGATCGTGAGCCTGCGCTCAACGACACACCTGACTGCCGCCCGTATTGCTGTCCGCGCAAGCCGGGCCTGGCAGCGCGAAGGAGCCTGACCCGTGCGCTCGAATCTTTACGTCTCGCTGTCCGCGCAGGTGGCCCTGCAGAACCGCGTCGACACGATTTCCAATAATGTCGCCAACATGAACACCGGCGGCTTTCGCGCCGATGGCGTCACCTTCGAGACCGCCTTGTCCAAGGCCGGCGAGACGCCGACCGCTTTCGTCGCGACCGGGGCGACATACATATCGCGTGCGGCCGGATCGGTGACGCGGACCGACAACCCCCTCGATGTGGCGGTGCAAGGCGAAGGCTGGCTGGCGATCAAGACGCCGGGTGGCACCGCCTACACGCGTGACGGCCGCATGCAGATGACCCAGGCCGGCGAACTGCAGACTCTCAACGGCTACCCCATTCTCGATGCAGGCGGCGCGTCGATGCTGCTGCAGGCCGACGGCGGGTCGCCGAGCATCGCGGCCGACGGCATGATCACGCAGGCGGGCAAGCAGGTCGGGGCGCTCGGTCTTTACGCAATTCCCGACGGCGCCAAACTGACGCGCTTCGGCAATTCCGCGGTCATTCCGGATGTTGCGCCGACGCCTATTCTCGATTTTTCCGTCAACTCGATGGAGCAGGGGTTTTCGGAAGGATCGAACGTCAACCCGATCCTGGAAATGACCAAGCTGATCGCGGTGCAACGCGCCTTCGATTCGGTGTCGAGCGGCAGTCAGTCGAGCGAGTCGACCCTGACGGACGCGATCAAGACGCTGGGTTCGACCTCGTGATCGTCGCGCCACGTTCCATCTTGGCTGAAGCGTCATGACGCTGGCCCTGCAGCACCTTGGCGATGCCGCCGCGCGCGTCGCATCGCGCAGCGCCTTGCTGCAGATCAGCGGAACCGTGTCCGAAGTCACGCCCACGGCCTATCGGGTCAGCGGCCTGTCGCGTTTCGTGAAACTCGGCGACTGCGTCGCGCTCCAGCCTGGCGGACGCCGCCACGGCGAGGTCGTGCGCGTCGACCGCAACGGCGCGACGATAAAACCCTATGACTCGACGGCCGAGGTCGGCCTCGGCGCCGCGATCTATCTCGCGGAGCCGGTCGCGCTCGCGCCCGACGCCAGCTGGAAAGGCCGGGTCATCAACGCGCTCGGCGAACCCGTCGACGGCGGCGGTCCTCTGCGTCCCGGCCCGGATCTTTACGCCGCTGACGGCGAACCGCCGCCGGCGCTCAGCCGCGGCCGGGTCAAGAAATCGCTGAAATCGGGCGTCCGCTTGATCGATATTTTTACGCCCATCTGCGCCGGCCAGAGAATTGGTATTTTTGCCGGCTCCGGCGTCGGCAAGTCGACGCTGCTCGGCATGCTGGCCGGCTGCAAAGGCTTCGACACCGTCGTCATCGCGCTGGTCGGCGAACGCGGTCGCGAGGTGCGCGAATTCATGGAGGAATCGCTTGGCGCCAACCGGGCGCTGGCGGTGACCGTGGTGGCGACCGGCGACGAAAGCTCGATGATGCGGCAGATGGCGCCGCGCACCGCGACGACCATCGCCGAGTATTTCCGCGATCAGGGCCATTCCGTGCTGTTGATGATCGATTCGGTAACCCGTTTCGCCCATGCCGCGCGCGACGTGGCGCTGGCCGCCGGCGAACCCGCCGTGGCACGAGGCTATGCGCCCAGCGTGTTCACAAGCCTGCCGAAGTTGCTGGAACGCGCCGGTCCCGGCGTCGAGGGCAAGGGCTCGATCACTGGCATTTTTTCGGTGCTCGTCGACGGCGACGATCACAACGACCCGATCGCCGATGCCATCCGCGGCACGCTCGATGGGCACATCGTGCTGGATCGCGCCATTGCCGATGCCGGGCGCTATCCCGCGATCAACGTGCTCGCCTCGATTTCGCGCCTCGCGCATCAGGTCTGGTCGCCTGAGGAACGAAACCTCGTCAACCGGCTGCGCTCGATGATTTCCCGCTTCGAAGAAACCCGGGATCTGCGCCTGATGGGCGGGTTCCAGCAGGGCGCGGATGCCGAACTCGACCAGGCCGTCGCCTTGGTACCAATTATTTACGATGCCATGATTCAGTCACCCCACACGTCGACCAGCACGGATGCGTTCCGCGAACTGGCCGAGGCTTTGGGGAAAGGGAGGTAGCTCGAATGCCCGTCATCGGTCCCGCATCCTGGAGCGGCAAGATTTTCGCCCGCGCCTTCACCTCGGAGGGCATGCTAGGGGTAGCCGGCTGCGCGATGGCTTTCGCGTCGGGCTCCTTCGCGCTCTACACGAACATGCATGGACCGGCGAGCCACGAGCCCTCGCCGTATTTCACGGTGTTCGCGCAGTTGAGTCCGCGCGCCCATGCGGTGCCTGTGGCAGCCGCAGCGGTGCTGGCGCCGGTCGTCGGCATCGCCGACGACATCGATCCCGTCGTCACCGGCTCGATCCCGCAGCGGGCGCCAAGCGCGCCGGTGCCGTCGACCGCGTCGAGTGCAACGTCCCACGACAGCAGGCCGATCCTGGCGAACATGCTGCTGCGCCAGATCGACGGCGACAATGCGCTCGTCGAAATCAACGACAGCCTCGTCGTCTACAAGATCGGCGACGTGATTCCCGGCGCCGGCCGGCTGAAGGCCATGACGCGCCAGGGCGGTCGGCCCGCGCTCGAGACGTCCAGGGGCCTGATCGTCGAGTCGCGCTGACGATGAGCCGATGCAAAGCGTCGTAGTTCCCCATCGTCATATCTTCTTCCGCTTTACATCTTCTGACGCTTGAACAAATCTTTCGCCCAGTTGAACGTTTTGGTCCTTTGGCGCGACAGATAAGCGGCGGACCGGAAGAGGGCGGCGATGCATGCGGCCTCGGACGAAAGCCTGATCACTCGTATCGCGTCCGGCGAACGCGCCGCGATGCAGGTGCTGTTCGCACGGCACCACGTGCGCGTGTTCCGCTTCGTCCTGCGAATGGTGCGTAGCGAAGCGCTTGCCGAGGACCTGATTAGCGACGTCTTTATGGATGTCTGGCAGCAGGCTGGCCGCTTTGAAGGTCGATCCAGCGTCTCGACCTGGATGATCGGGATCGCACGGTTCAAGGCTCTGTCGGCTCTACGCAAGCCGACGCATCGGAGCCTGGATAAGGAGGTTCTGGACGCGGTGAAAGACGATGCCGACAATCCGGAAGAAATCCAGCAGAAGCACGACAAGAGCGATATTTTGCGGCGGTGCATCGAGCAGCTGTCGCGCGAACACCGTGAGATCATCGATCTGGTCTACTACCATGAGATGTCCATCGAGGAGGTGGCCGGCATCGTCGCCATTCCGGAAAACACGGTGAAGACGCGGCTGTTCTACGCCCGCAAGCGGCTGGCGGAGATCGCCGGAGACAATGGTTTGGATCGAGGCTGGCCATGACCGATGAAGTTCAGATGGACGGCCGCGAGATTGCCGATCTGCTGCCCTGGTACGCGAGCGGCCGGCTGGCTGGACGCGAGCGCCACCGCGTCGCCATCGCGCTCGCGTCCGACCCCGCGCTGCAGCGCGAACTCGCGCTGATCCTCGAGGAGCAGACGGCCTCGATCGAGGGCAACGAAGCGCTCGGCGCGCCGTCGCGGGCGGCTGCCGCGCGATTTTTTGCGGTGCTTGACGCGGAAAGGCCAGCCAAGACACCGTGGTTCGACGTGGCGGATTGGATCGCCATCCGTGTGCCCGGCTGGCGGCCCCGTGCTATCGCCTGGGGAACAATCGCGGCAGCGGTTCTCGTTTTGGCGCAAGCCGGTGTGATCGGCGAATTGCTGTCTTGGCGGCCGAAGACCTATGCGCTTTCGTCGGTCGAGCCGAGTCCAGGGGGCCGCAACGGAGCGATCGTACTCGTGGCGTTCGAGCCGGCCGCAAGCGTCGCCGCCGTCGCGCAACTGCTTCAGGCCAACGGCGCCTCGATCGTCGCGGGGCCGCTGCCCGGCGGCCTTTATCGCCTTCGCGTCGGCGACCGCCCCTTGGCCAAGGCGGATGTCGACGCTTTGATGATGCGTCTCAAAGCGCAGGCCAATGTTATCCGCTTCGCGGCGCCGGAAACCGGGCCGGACTGAAGCAGGACACGACGTCCGCGGCGAGCGGAGGAACGCGCAGCGACCCCATCGCTACGGGGGCGCACGCGCGACAGCACGAAGAGGTCCGCCATGCGTTCATGGTCGCACACACTCGTTCTCACCGGCGCCGTCGCGGCGCTTCTCTCCAGCCCGTTCGATGCCGAAGCGCAGC
>NZ_LMUU01000070.1:0-41972 GCF_009765775.1 Beijerinckia sp. L45 | reverse complement strand
TTGCGCGGGTGCCGACGGGCGGGGGGGGCCGCGGCGGCGGATTTGGCGGCGGTTCGGGCCTTGGCCTGGGGCTCGGTGGCGCAATCCTCGGCGGCGTCGCGCGACCGCCGCCCCAGCAGGTCTATGACCGAGACGTCGGCCCGGCTCCCGCGCGGCGGCTCAAGCGCAAGCCCATCGTGCGGACCGCGGTCATTCCGCCGCGACACACGCCGCCGCCCGTGCCCGCTCTGCGACCACCCGCAAGGCCCGGCTTCGGCGTTCCGGCAAGCGACGAACGGCGCTACGTCCCCGATGAAGTTCTTCTGACCCTCAAAGCGCCGGTTTCTCCGGAGCAGGTGCGGCGCCTGGAAGTGGATTACGGTCTTACGCCGCTCGCCCGGACCCGGGTCGCGTTGCTCGATGCCAGCGTGTCGCGATATCGGCTGCGGGAGGGGACCAGCGTGTCCCAGGCGATCCGGGCGCTGCGGAGCAGCCCGTCCTTCGTCGCCGCCGCGCAGCCGAATTTCCTCTTCGCTTTGCAGGACGATAGCCAGGCGCCGATCAAGGACGCGTCGCGCATGGACGCCATCTCGTCGACCACTTCACCGGATAGGCCGGTGCAATATGCCGTCGAAACCTTAAAGCTCGTCGCGGCGCACCGTGTCGCCACCGGCGCCCACGTGCTGATCGCGATCATCGACACCGGGCTCGATGAAACACATCCCGAGATCAGCGGAATGGTTGCGGATCGTTTCGATGCGGTCGGCGGCCGCTTTGCCGCGCAGGCTCACGGCACGGCGATGGCCGGCGTCATCGTCGCGCATCAGATGCTCGTCGGGATCGCGCCGGACGCGCACGTCATCGCGGTTCGGGCATTCTCCAGCCTGTCCGGCGGCGGTACCGGCGGCACCGGTTACGATATCCTGCGCGGCCTCGATTTTGCCGCCCTGCATGGGGCTCAGATCGTCAATATGAGTTTCGCCGGGCCCGAGGATCCGCTTCTACGCGACGCGTTGAGCGCGGCGCGGGCGCGCGGCATCGTTGCGATTGCGGCAGCGGGCAATGCGGGACCGGGATCGAAGCCGCTGTATCCCGCGGCGGAGCCGGGCGTTATCGCCGTGACGGCGACGGATGCCAGCAACACGCTGTTTGCGATGGCCAACCGTGGCGCTTACGTCGCCCTCGCGGCCCCTGGCGTGGACATCCTGGCCCCCGGTCTCGGTGGCGGGATGCAGATGACGTCCGGGACCTCGATCGCCACCGCGGAGGCAAGTGGCGTTGCCGCGTTGCTGATAGAGGGGAACACGGTGTCCCCAGACACGATCCGCAAGCTCTTGTGCGACACCGCCCGCCACCTGCCGGACCTCGCATCGGCCGCGGGCGCCGGGTTGATCGATGCCGACGCGGCTGTCAGCGCGCGTGATCGCCTCGCAGCGCCCGTCAATCGCAGACCCTGACGAGCCGAAGGTGCACCCGGTTGGACCCGTCGACGATCTCCTGACGCACGAGAATGCATTCGCCGGGCTCGACGATGCCGAAGTTCGGCGAGAAGCGGCTGAAGACGCGGGCCCAGTCCTGACGGAGCGTCGTATTGCCGGCGGGGAAGGCCTCCGCCACGGTGGCGATTGCGCCGAGCGAAGCGGCGGTGACGAGAACGAGATACGAGAAGCGACGCATGTCTGAACTCCACGAAGCGCCGGCGGAACAACCGGACCATCGTTGGTCGGCAAACCGACGCAGACGGTTCAACCGGGCCGGCAAAATTGTTAGGCGGTATCTCTGCGACGCTTCAGCATCCAAACGAAAAACCTCCCGGCGGGACCGGGAGGCTCGATGGCAGGTATGCCAAAAAGATCAGTCGCAGACGCGGACGGGACGGACGTAGATCCTGTTGTAGCCGTCGACGAACTCGCGGCGCTCGATGTAGCAGTCGCTGCCCGCGTAGGCGGTCGCGGCGAGGGCGCCCAGGCCGAGACCGATGCCGAGATGACCGAAGCCGTGATGGTGGAAGCCGCCACCCCAGCCGAAGGGATGAGCCTCGGCTGCAGGAGCGGCGAAGCCGGCGCCGAGGGCGAGGGTTGCGAAAGCGGCGAGAACCAGTTTGCGGGAAGCGATGCGAGCCATGATCCGTCTCCTTGAGTCCACGGACGCCAACCGTCCGACCCTTCTCTGTCGCTCCCGCCACCGATCCGGTTCAAAACGATCCGCATTTTCTGTGGAACGCGTTCAGGCCGCGAGCCGATCGCGGGAGCTGAGGAACGGGCCTTCGGGGCGCCGCGCTGCCGCGAAAGAGGCGAAGCCGATCGGCGTGGGCATGCCGATATAGATCGCTTCCATGCCACCGCTTTTTCGGTAGGCCTCGTGCCAGAAGCCCGAGCCTTTGGGATCCTTGGAAAACTGCACCCACCAGGTCTTGTGCGGCTCCGAGCGGGTGAATGTCTCCAGACTGTCGAAGTCGCGCCAGTACTGCCGCATGCCGACATGGCGCAGGCTGTAGATGATCGGCTCGTCGGCCAGCAGGCCGTCCGGTTTGTCGCGCCGGATCATGGCGAGTCCTTTGCCGATGCCGAGCATGGCGATGAGGCCGCGCCACGTCGAGACACGGAAGCCGAGATAGACCACCACCAGGTCGGGATAGGCGCTGAGGTCGACCGAGACCTTCGAGGGTTTGCCTTGCATGATCATGTGCTCCTGATTACGCTGTAAACATATCGGGAATGATTACAGTGTCAACATCGGCGTCGAAAAAAACCTATCACCATGGCGACCTGCGCGATGCCCTCATCGTCGCGGCGCTCGAGGTTTTGGAGGAGGGCGGCCTAGCCGGGCTGTCGCTGCGCGAGGCAGCGCGGCGGGCCGGGGTGTCGGCGATGGCGCCTTATCGGCATTTCGCGGACAAGGAGGCCTTGATCGCGGGGGTCGCCGCCGTCGGGTTCCAGCGTTTCGCGGATCTTCTGCGGCAGGCCGACGCCAAGCCGGACGCGCATGAGGCTTTGATCGCGCAGGGGGTTGCTTACGTCGATTTCGCCTGCGCGCGGCCGGCCTTGTTCCGGCTGATGTTTGGCGCGACGTCGCCGAACGTAAAAGGCGATCTCGCGTTGGCCGGCGAGTCCGCCTATGCGGTGCTGGCGACGCGCGTGGCGTCTCTGGCCAAGCCTGCGCAGGCGGCCGACTGGACGCTGACATGCTGGTCCGTTGTCCACGGTCTTGCGATGCTGGCGCTGGACGGCAAGCTCGACCCGCGGGCCGAGTCGCCGACGGTTCTGGTCGAGCGGATGCTGCGGCTTCTGCCGGTCAACGGTTAGGGGTCGCGAGGAGCTTTTTGATGCCGGCTGCGGGTGAAGATGGCGCGCTCCAACTCAACGTCGCTGAGCGGCGGGTTTTCGAAGTCGGTTTCGGCCGCGCAATCGATCTCGTCTTGAGTTTGCGCGTCGAGCCGCTCGCGCTCGACCGCCGAGAGTTTTGGTGGGTGGCCCGGGTCAAGCGTGAACTTAACTGCCGCCATAGCGACGGATCTCCCTCCCGAGCTCCTCACGATATCTTAGAACGGAATCCGCTGCCCATCCCACGCAAAAAATCCGCCGCTGTCGTCCGGTGTCAGGCCGTCGATCACGTCGAGCAGATGCCGCGCGGAAACGTCGGGTGTGAAGAGCCGCTCCGCGCTGACCGCACCGCGGAACGGCGCGCTCAGATCCGTGGCGACCGTTCCGGGGTGTAGCGCTACAATGATGGCCTCGGGCCGGGTTCGCCGCACCTCGACGGCCAGCGTCCGGACGATCTGGTTCAGCGCAGCCTTT
Source organism: Beijerinckia sp. L45 (assembly GCF_009765775.1). Taxonomy (GTDB): domain Bacteria; phylum Pseudomonadota; class Alphaproteobacteria; order Rhizobiales; family Beijerinckiaceae; genus RH-AL1. The sequence continues at coordinate 38,196 of NZ_LMUU01000070.1, read as the reverse complement.
TGTGCGCGATAGCCGTACCAGCCGCCAAGCCTGTTGTCCTCGATGCTGCCGACCCGCGCCGACAGCACCGCGAAGACGCTTCTGCCGGCACGCGGGAGCAGGGGGACGACGTGCTTGGCGAGCAACGCCGGGCCGATCGTGTTGACGGCGAACCCACGTACCAGCTGTGCGGCATCCAGACTGCGCATCGATTTCTCCGGCTGCGTCCTCGCATCGTGCAACAGTCCCGTAGCGGCAATCATGAGCCGCAGTGGTGCGCCTTCGCCAAGGGCCGTTGCGGCCGCCGCGATCGTGGCCTCGTCGAGCAGGTCGATATGGCCCGGCCGAACGCCGGTGCTGGCGGCGACCGGCACGCGGGACAGGGCGTGGACCGCCTCGAAGCCCGCTTTTGCAAGTGACGCGACCAAAGCACCGCCAACGCCGCCCGAGGCGCCGACAATGGCGGCGCGGGCCGGCCGGAGCAGCGTGTTAAGCATCATGACTTCATCTAGACTCTACAAATCCGGCTCTGCTTAAGCTTTGGCGTCAAATATTGTGCCGTTGAAAGAAATTGTGGCTTTGACGAAACGCATCGTCTGATTGAAGTGGGCGAAACGATGCCCATCTTGCAAGAGGGACGAAGAAGGCGCATGCCAATCGTCCGTTCATCAGGTGACCCAATGGCTCAAGCCGATCTCGCGACAGACAATCTCGCGACGTGTCCGATAATTGATTGTGACGCGATTGCAGAAATCTTCGCGGAATTGACCCTTGAAGCGGCTGTCGCCGTGATGGGCGTCTATGCGACCGATCCCCATGCCCGCCGGAAGGCGGACCGCAGTTTCGTCTGCGACGCCGACGAGCGCGCCGAGGCGATCATCCTCGCTGGGCTTGCGGTGCGCGTCCCCGGGATTCCGGTCATCGCGGAAGAGGCCGCCTCACGCGGCGAAAAACCGCGCTGCGGCCGGGCTTTCATCCTCGTCGATCCGGTCGATGGAACCCGTGAGTTTCTCCATCGCAACGGCGAATTCACCATCAATATCGCGCTGATCCTCGACGGGGTACCCCGGGCGGGCGCCGTCTATGCGCCGGCGATCAGCCAGATGTGGATGGCCGGGACCCGTGCCTATGCCTGCACCGTCGAGCCAGGGGCGGCGCTGCCGCCGGTCTCGGAGCGTCGTATCATCGCGGTGCGCGCCAACCCGCAGCAGGGTCTGACGGCGCTGGCCAGCCGCTCCCACGCCGATGCCGAGACTGAAGTCTTTCTGGCCCGGCTGCCGATCGCCGAGCGCCGCTGCGCCGGCTCGTCGTTGAAATTCTGCACGATCGCCGAGGGCGAGGCCGACGTCTATCCGCGCTTCGGGCCGACCATGGAATGGGATACCGCGGCTGGCGATGCCGTCTTGCGGGCCGCCGGTGGCGCCGTGCTCGACGAGGTCGGCACGGCGCTGCTTTACGGCAAGGCGCAGAACCAATATCGCAACGGCCCCTTCGTCGCCTGGGGCGATCTCGACGCGGTGCCGCAGCGCCGCGCGATGCGTGGCTAAGGTCCGACCCGAGACCTGAGCGTGGTTAAGGTGCCGTTAACCTCGTGTTGCCTACAGTCCCGTAAAGCTTGCCGCGCGCCCTCTTTCGGAAGCGGCGCTTGAGCTTTCGGGAGACGCAGATGGGGTTCCGCTTCACGTTTGGTTCGCGGTTCAAGGCCGCCGCCTTTCTTGTCGCTTTCGGCTTCGCCGGCGCTGGCCTGGTGGGCCAGGCAGCCGCGCAGGAGCGGCCGATTGCCTATACCTCCGATGAAATCGTTCTGAGCGGCCACAAGTTCTTCGGCTCGCTGTCGAAGGGCCTGGCCGAAGCCGTGGAGGCCGCAACGCGGCGCTGGGGCCGGCCCAACGGCTACATCCTTGGGCAGGAAGCCGGTGGCGCCTTCGTCGGCGGCCTGCGCTATGGCGAGGGCAAGCTTTACACCCGCAACGCCGGAGACCGGCGGGTGTTCTGGCAGGGGCCGACGATCGGCTTCGACGCCGGCGGCGACGGCGACCGCACCATGATGCTCGTCTACAACATGCCCTCGAAGGACGCGGTCTTCCAGCGCTTCGCCGGTGTCGACGGATCCGCCTATTTCATCGGCGGCTTCGGCATGACGGCCCTGGCCGCCAACGACATCGTTCTGGTGCCGATCCGCACCGGCCTCGGCGCGCGGCTCGGTGTCAACGTCGGCTACCTCAAATTCACCGACCATTCGACCTGGAACCCCTTCTGAGCGTTCCCGTTGAGGCATGGCGCGTCGCGGATGCCAATGGCGCTTGGCTCCGGCTTGCCGCTCGTGGCATAGTCGACGCTGCTTCTGTCCTCGCCTGGCCTCGGTTGTGATTGAACAAGGACTTTATTTCGGGCTTGGCTGCGTGGTTGCGGGGCTGCTCGCGCTCGTCTTCATGCCGGTCCTCTGGGCGCGCGCGCTGCGGCTGACGCGGCATCGCCTGCAGGCGCAGATTCCTGTGTCGATGCAGGAAATCCTTGCCGACCGCGATCATCTTCGCGCCGAATTTGCGGTCGAACGCCGCAAGCTCGAGCAGGCGATGGAACGGGTGCGCGATGGCAAGGCGCAGGATATGGCCGAGCTTGGGCGCCGCGCGGTCCAGAGCGCGGCCCTGGCCGACCAGGTCGCGGCGCTTGAAGCGATCGAGCGGGCGCAAGACAAGGTGATCGCTAATCTCGAGCGCGATGTGCGGGCGCACGATGCCCAGCGCGGCGCGCTGCAGATTGCCTTGCACGATGCCTATGCCGACGTTGACAGTCATCGCGCAAGGTTCGACCTGTTGCGCCGCGACCACGACGCCGTCGAGGCGCTGGCCGAGGAGCGTCGGACCACCGTTGCCGGCTTGCACACGCGAACCATGGGTCTCGAAATGACGATCGAGGATGCGGAGCGGGCCCGTGCGGCCCTGGCGCGGCAGCTCGACGCCGCGAAACAAAACGCCGAGGTTCTCGTCGAAGAACGCGATCTCCTCACCAGCCAGACGGGCGCGATGCAGACGGCGCATGACAATCTCCGCAAGCGCTTGGCGGGCGAGGCGGCGCAGGCGGCCTCCCTGGCGCAGAGCAACTTGACGCTTGAAGGCGATCTCGACAAGGCGCGGATCCGCATCCGCGCGCTGGAGACGGCGCTCGAAGCCGCCGCCCAGGAGGCGAAGGAGCGGGAAAAAAGCATTCATCTGCAAAACAGTTTGCAGGCCGAGCGCGCACGGGGCGATGGCCGCGCCGGTCTCGAAAAGCTCGAAGCGTTGCAGGCCGAAAACGCCGGCCTGCGCGGCGCTCTCGACGCCGCGCGCCGGAGCAATGGCACCGCTGTCCTTGTCAGCGAGCGCGGCGAGGATGATGCGGCGCTTCGCGTCAGCATCCACGAGCTTGGGCTGGCGGTCGCCGAGATGACGCGGGCCGCCCATCCGGACGCTCGCGAGCGTGCCGCCACGCCGGCCGATGCGGGCCTTGTAACCCCCACCTGAAGCGCACCTGATCCACCATCATATTGATCGCAGGGCAGTTTCGCCCGTCGCGTCTGCCGCGACTCCGGCATGCGCCGCGGATGTTGCCAACTGCGACCGATCAGGCTAAAGTGCTGATATGGTTGGAGTTTTTAATGGTTCTAAAGTAGCGGGCGCGCTTTGCGGCCGGCTCTTGGGCCAGCGCAGCGGGCACGTGTAGTTCCATGATCGTTTGTTCTTGCAACGTTTTATCGGATGGCGCGGTGCGGGCGTGCCTTGGACCCGGACCGTCCTGTCCGCGGACCGCCGCGCAGGTCTACCAGTGCCTCGGCTGCAGCCCGAAATGCGGGCGTTGCGCCCGGACCATTCGCGCCATTCTCGATCAGGCGCTGGGCGAAGTTCATGCAAGCTGCGCGACGGCGTGCGGCGCTGCCTGCCCGATGTCGAGCGCCGAGCGCCATGAGCGTCATCACCCGGCGGTCGAGGCGCTCGAGCTGGTCGCCGCCGCGGGCTGACCGCATCTGCTTAAAAAACGAGAAGTCAGCCGGGTGAGACCACCCGACCGATCACGTGTGCGGGCCGCGAGGCTTGGCGCTACTTTTCCGGCTCGATCTTGCCGAGGCCACCGATGTGGCGCTGCGCATAGAGCTGAAGGCCGACCTGCGAGATCAGGTCGAGCTGCGTCTCGAGGAAGTCGATGTGGCCTTCTTCGTCGCTCGCCAGTTCCTCGAAGAGGATCTTGGTCACGCGGTCGTTGACCGATTCCGCATATTGCGCGGCTTCGAGGTACAGCGCCCGGGCGCCGAGTTCCGCGCCGAGATCGCACTCGATGATCTCCTGCACGTTCTGGCCGATGTGGAGAGGATCGAGCTCCTGCAGATTGGGGAATCCTTCGAGGAACAGAATGCGATCGATGAAGCGATCCGCATGGTTCATCTCCTCGATCGATTCTTTGCGCCAGAACTTTGCAAGGTCGAGATAGCCCCAATTGTCGAGCATGCGGAAATGCAGCCAATACTGGCTGACCGCCGTGAGCTCGCTGCGCAGGCCGCGATTCAGGTACTCGACGACTTTGGGCTCGCCCTTCATGCTTCTGTTCTTTCTTCCGTCGTCAGGCTTGCTGACCGTGTCTATTGCGGCACTTAGAGCTGATCCAATGTAGCGGTCAACCCGAAGACGCTGGGTTATGCCATGCCGTTTCGCGGCTGCAGGATCAACGGCATGCCGCCTCTGGGGCGAAGCGTGATGCGCTGGATCGGCTCGACAATATGGCCCGGGACCGGCCGCACGTCGAAGCGCCGCATCAGGGTCGCCAGCACGATCACCGCCTCCTGGATCGAGAAAGCGGCGCCGATACAGATGCGCGGGCCGGCCCCGAAGGGAAGGTAGGCATAACGGTCGATCGTCTCCCGCGCGCCCGGAAGAAAACGGCTGGGATCGAAGTGGTTGGGCCTGTTCCACAGCAGCGCATGGCGATGCAGCACGTAAGGCGAGATGACCACCAGCGCGCCCTTGCGGATGCGCCGGCCGCACAGATCGTCGGGGCCGATGGCCTCGCGGCTGAGGCTCGCCACCGGCGGATAGAGCCGCATCGCTTCCTCAATGACCGCGCGGGTCTCGACGAGCCGCTCGGCCAGGCCGGTCACGGGGCCGTCGAGCTCCTGCTCCGCCTCGACACAAAGGCGCGCGCTCCACTCCGGCGACAGCGAGAGAAGAAACAGGGCCCAGGTCAACGCATTGGCCGTGGTCTCGTGGCCGGCGGCGATGAAGGTCACGATGTTGGCCTTGACCTCGGTGTCGCTGAGGCCGGTGCCGGTCTGCGGGTCCTGGGCGCGAAGCAGCAGGGTCAGCAGATCGTCGGGCGCCGGCTCGTCGCGGGCGATGAGCGCTTTTCGTCGATCGATGATGGCATCGACCGCGGCCTCGAAGAAGCTGATCGAGGAGCGACTGCGCAGTTGCGCGAGGCGCGGCACCCAGTCCGGAAAATCGAGCAGGTCGAACAGGTCGAGCGTGCCGATCGTCGCGAAGAAATGGCTCATCGCTGCCATGAACTCGTCGGGATCGCGCTCGAGCCCGTCGGAGAAAATCGTTTCGCCCAAGATGTCGAGCGTCACCCGTGCCATGTGCTGCTGCACGTCGATGACGCGACCGGGACGCAGGTGGCTCCAGCGGCTGGCGAGCGCCTCGGCGTTGCGCGCCATCGCGCCGGCAAACCCGGTGACGATCCGCGGCGTGAACAGCGGGGCGAGCGCGCGGCGCTGCATGCGCCATGCGTCGTCCTCCGCGGTGAGCAGGCCGTTGCTGAGGCCGGGCGCCAGCACGCGCTTCTGCAGCGCGTCCTTGCGGTAGTTGGCGGCATTGTCGAGCAGCACGCGGCGGATCGCGCGGGGCTCGCTGACCACCGCACCGATCCCGAGCAGGCCGCGCCCCGAGAGGATCGGCCGCTCGAAATGCGCCTCGGTCCAGGTCTCGATCGGATTGCGGCGCAGCGTGCGGAGAAAGTCGAACGGCCCGAGCTGGCTCGCCCGCGGCGTCGGTGCCGGGGGCAGGATGGGGGCGGCTCGATACATGGTGTCGATGGTCATGCCCCGAGCATAGCGGATTTCGCGCGGCTCATGTGGGGGCAAAGCAGCGCGGTCGCCATGGATGTCGACTGGCGTCGAACAAAGATCGAAGGCGGCTTGTCATCGTCTGGAGCCCCGACTATAGATCACGAACCGGCCCGAAGGCCGGTCCGCGCCCATCGTATAGCGGTCTAGTACGTCGCCCTCTCACGGCGAAAACAGGGGTTCGATTCCCCTTGGGCGCACCAATGAAATCAATCACTTAACTGACATCTGCAGATCTCTGCGGGTAACTTCCGGGTAACTCTGATGCCGAACTCAGCACCGATCCGGGATTTCCCTACTGTCTGGGTAAGCCGAGATGATTGGGACGATTCAGATCGTCTCAAGGACTGGCTCAAGGACAACGAGATCACTGTCTTTCCAAAGGGGACGCGGGTCGCTGATGATAACGTGTTCGAGCTGGAGCTCGAATTTGCGGACATAAGCGAAGCTGTTCTAGCAAAATTTCGTTGGTTCATGGCGGAAGGTAGACAGGACGCCTCATAGCCGACTGGACCTCGTAGATTCGCTACAGCAGCGATGCCATCGCCCGCTCGATTCGTCGTAGCAACAAGCGAAGGACTGAGGCCCGGTCACACAGCGTCCGGCTTGTTTCAAAATCACTGGAAAAGTCCGAGTTGAAGTCGCCGGGGACTTCCATGCATTCTTTGCTCGGCGTGGCGGCCGCAGCGACCAACGCAAGGCTTAACATCAACGCGATGGCGGCAACCCAAAGGTTGCGTGTTCGTGTAGCGGGGATCGGAGCAGCTGTGATGCCCTTCATTGAGACCTCGTAAGTTTGCCGGACGATAGTGCCATCAGCATCGAGCAAGCACTAGCGATCGATTCGCAAACGATACTCGACGCGAACCCCGTGTTCTCTTTACTTCGGGACATAGCACCGCTCGCTCAGTATCCTTATGTCGTCGTTCGGTTTGGCTGCTCACGATGCGCCAGGCAAGGGCAGTATTGGCTTGCACGTCTCGCGGCGAAGTGTGGCTCTGAGATCTATATGGCGACGCTACTCGGGTATCTATCGTGCGATTGCGCTATGTGGGGCCGCCAACGCCATCCGTTCAAAGAAGGATGCGGCGCACACTTTGTTGATGTAGGCAGCCCGAAGCCGCCCGACATGCCGGCCGCTATGCGAGCGCTGCGGGAAGTTAGTTGATCGCTGCTGCTGTCTGAGGGAGTGGAGACAACGAAATTTACCAACTTTGTCCGATATAACGAGCTTAGGGGCTGCTTGTGGAGTTATCGAAATAGCTGGAAAGGATGACATTCATATTCGCCATTGTCAGTGTTTTATACCGGCTATTACTAAATCCGGGACACAAAGCATGATATCCAATCAAAAAACTCTCAGCATGACCGTAGAATCTATTTGGTATCCTCACTGTTATTTCAGCTGGACTAAACGTCATATTTGAGCCTTGAACTAGAGGGAAATCCTGAGGAACCATCAATCTTTTTTGCAAAGCATGTAACCTATATTCTCCAAATACCTTCGTATTTATAACATTCCAAGAACCGTTGCTTATCAACTCCAACCTTGCATCGATATTTATTTCCCATAGGCTGTAAAGAGACGCTTGAATCGATAGGTTTTCGATGGCAACATACAGCGTAAAGATTTGCGTCGAAGTCTCGTGGCGCAACATTTCGTCGGCGTTGCCCAACGATATTTTGGCCACTAGGTTCGGGGCTTGACCTCGCTGGAGGGTGTCCCTGATCTCGTAGTCAGCCATAGGTACAGACCGCATTTCAAAGCGTTTATAGTATTTTTTGTCTATAGAATTTTGATGAGGCGCAAAAGATGTCGCTTGCGGAACCGTAAGAACATAAGCCACTAAATTTGGATTTTTTTTATCGATTTTAATTTTTTCGATCGACAAACCTTGTATTCTTGGGGACGAATTTGTATCGATAACTTGACTAATCCATTCCTCGCTAACGATGGATGAATCTACGCCGCCATCTAAATGATCAGCTTCACCATTCTTTTCCACTAAACCATATATTATTTGCCCGCCCGCTGAATTGGCAAGTGCGGTAACGTCTTTTACAAATTCGTTCTTTGCATTATTGTCTTTCGACAAAGCTGGTGAAGATTTAAACTCCAGGGTTAGGCTTTCTGCTAATCTGCGCTTGATCAGCAGATTTAGATCTGTCTTGGTCTTTATCTTAAGCACGTAAAATCCATCGTAAGAGGAGGGAGACGGCTTGAACGTTACACCACGGCTTCTCAACAAGGCACAAGCCGCCGCCTACTGCGGCCTGTCCGAGGCTGCCTTCCCCACACTCTGCAACGTGCGCCCGATCGAGCTTGGGACCCGCATGCTCCGGTACGACGTGAAGCAATTGGACAAGTGGATCGACAGCCTCAGTCCGGACGCGAACCCGCCACCGATCGACTGGATGCAGGCCTATGACGACGATGTGGCGGAGAAACGCCGCGCCAAAGAAGCAAAGCTTGCCCTACGGAAGAAAAAGGCCGAGCGGGCAGCCAAGCCTCCCGCCACCCGGTCTTAGCGGATATCGATGCGCGCCTGCGCCAGCGAGAGCATCGCCGCCGCGGTGGTTTGAGGCACCTGCGCATCAAGCTCTAAATGGCACCCGCGCTCCGACGCTGTCACGACTGCATAACCGCGTCCCTTCGGAGCAAGCCAAGCCAGCGCGTTTCGCAGCAACCTCCCCATGTCATCGTGATCAATCGACTCGGCTGCCCGCACGCCGCGCCATAACGCTACCTCATCCACTACGCCGAAGCGGCAAAGTTCAAGGTTGGCGATGACGCCTCCTAATGATGCCTCGATCGCAAGTGCTGTCGCAGGTTCATCATCCCATGCTCGTTTCTGAAACTGCGCCGTGCGGATCAGGTCGAGCGCGTGAGCGCTGGACGTGGCGGACTGAGCGGCGAGCCCTTCAAGGCATTCGATCTCAAGCTCGCCGAGGCGGTCGGTCTCATTGCCATCCTCCCGTAAAAAGGCTGCGTCTGCGGCGACGTTCAGCGCTAGGTAGTTCGCGAACGTGAACGGTTCGGCGTTGTAGGAAGTCGTGGTCTTTTTCATGGGCATGTCTCCGATCGCGTGGTTAATGAAGCCAAGAAACATGCAAATAATGACCCCGTCAACCGAAGGTTTGTCGCGTTTTTGTCATGTCATTACACTTCGTATTACATAATCTCAAGCAACAAATGGATCGTCGTCACCTAAGTTATGCTGCTTCGGATTATTAAGTTGTCGATTTCTGTCAGGACTTTGTGAGGTTAAATCTTTCAGCTAATGCGGCTGCGCCATGAGCACCGAACGCCGCCACCATGTCCTCATCGCCTAGGGTCCGAATCAGCGCGCCGATCGTGTAGCGGGGCACCGTCCAACGCGCGGCCAAATGGTCGATCAGCGGTGGGAGCAGATGCGGAGGAATCATCTCGATCGCCTCGGCTACAGCGGCTTCCGTCTTGGCGGCTCGCAACATGCTGAGCGCCGGCAACAGCGCCGTCGAGGTCGTCCCGATCGCAGGGCCGCCGACAACTTCATAAGTTGAACTGAGAGCGTGCATGGCAGCCATGATGTTTACCCTACGATGTGTGCCGGATGGGGGATGTCGTGCTACGCGAGGCGCCTTTATCCAGGCTCCACGCATCGATCAAGAATGCGATTGAGGAGACGCCACCATCGGAGCGGCCGCAATTACGTTCCGCTGGACGAGGGCTACTGTCGCTGTCGGCCGAGCTGGACAAGGTGCACGGTCACGCGCGACACCTCCGCGGTCTTGCGCTCCAGCCGTTCCATCAACGCGGCCACCACTTTCGCGATGACGTGCCGCGCCGTCTCCTTCGTCTTCTCCGGCATCACGTTGCGAAGGGCGATGAGGTTTGCGACGAGATTGATGTCGGCTTCGACCGCCGCGAGGAATTCCGGCTCCAGCAGCATGCGCTGCAGGCCCAGGCGATCGAACGCATCCTTCTGGACGATCTGCACCACGGGCGACGGGAAGTAGGCGCGGATGTCGCTCATCCAGCGTGCGACATGGGGCGCCGAGGCGCCCAAGCCGCCCCTGCGTTTCTTGTCGTCGGCATTGCCTTCGCCATATAGCGCCGTCAAAGCACCGGAAAGGCGTTGGTCGGCCTGGCTTAGAGCTTCGTCCTCGCCGCCAAGCGCGAGGCGCCAACGGCGGTCGCGGTCTTCAGTCATCGGCCAGCCTCGCCGACAACAGTGCGCTGATGCGCGCGAGTGGCGCGGCCAGATCGTTGCCGCATCCGGCGCCAAGCTGCGCCCGGGCAGGCCGACGGCAGCACGACCGAACAGCGCGTCGAGCAGCCGTCTGCGCTGCATGCGATCGAGGGTCGAGAAGGCCCGGCGGAAGAGCGGCAAGTGCTCGACGAACACATCCGCCTCCAGGCCGAGCATCCACCGGTCCACGGCATTGCGCAGGCCCTGGTCGTGGATCAGACGCGCGCCGCCGCCGTCGAAGAAGCCCTCAAAGAAACCCGCCGCGTCCGCCACCGCCCGGCCTGGCGAAAGTGCGCGGCCGAGCAGGAGAGTCGCCTCGTCCGGCGGAAATGCCTCCGCTTCGTAAAGAAGGCTTGCCGCAGCGCCGGCCAGAAGCGGCGTGGCCTGCGCATCCCGCATGATGGCGCGCAGAGCATCGTGCCAGGCCGCGCGCTCCGCTCCGCCGATCGCCGCGAGCGTCACCGCCGTGTCGGCGCCGCGGACGACATCACGCATCGCGCTGGCGCTTGCGGCGTCCAGCCCCCGCGCGGCATAAGGCAGCGCCAGCGCGCCTTGCACCAGGATGCGTGCCAGCAAAAACTCCATCTGCGCCGCGTCGGTCGCCCGCGCCTGGCCGTAGCGCACGGTGTTGACCACCGGCGGGAGCGCCCTGAGCAGTTCGGCACAATCGCTGGTCTGTGCCGCGCGCCGCTCGAGCCGGCCGATGCCGCTCGCAACCGCGTCGGGCAGACGCGCGGTGAGCGCGGCCAAAACCAGATCCGCCAAAGTCTTGAGGTCGCTCGCCTGCAAGAACGCTCCACGCAGGCGCCCGGCAGCGGCCTGCGCGATGGTCGGGCCATGGACCAGGTTTTCCACCAGCTGGACCGCGAATTCCGGCTCCCAGCGCAACATCCAGCGCTCGCGGAAGGTGCCGCGGCTGCGGCCCGCGTCGGTCAGCCTGCCCCAAGGCACGTCGAGAAGCACCAGACGGTGCAGCAAGGTCGACCGGTCGAGCCCGCTCTCGCTGCGCAGATCGATGGCGAGGTCGCGCTCGAGCGCCTCAGGCTTCAGCCGCAGGCGCTTCTGTTCCCGCTGCAGATCCTCGAGCAAGGGCGCGAGCGGCACATCGTCGGGGATGTAACCGACGTCGGCCCCGATCAGCACGCGTCGTGAGATCGTGTCCCAGACGAGGGCTTCGCCGAAACACAGGCACGCGACCGCCGCTTCGCGCAATTCCTCGAAGCCGGGCGCGGGGCGATCCCGTAGCGCCGCGAGACCAACGGCAAGCCGCTCGGCTTCGATCAGCGAAGCGGTCGAAACCAGATGGCCCTCGTCGCGCAAGGCCGCCGCGATTTTTGCCAACCAGCTCGTGACGATTGCGGCACGGGGCCGATCCCACAAATGCGCGCACCAACCCGGGGCTGCGACACCTGCGCCATAGCCGCTGGCGAAGGCGAGGCGCGGCGCCGTCCACGGCGCCCATGTGGCGGCGATTTTTTGCTTTGGCGCGCCCTTCAGCAGCGCGCGATCGGCCGCGGCCGATGCCTTCTGCTGCAGTGCCGGCACATGCCACGCGCCGCAGACGACGGCGACGGCGCCCTCGGTGTCTTTCGCCGCCTTGGCGATTTCGAGCCGCATATGCGCTTCGCGCGCCGCTTCGAGGCCGTGGACGGGTGGTGCGGCCTCGCGGAGCGCCGTCATGGCGTCCGCGATCGCCGCGAACACCGGGCCGGGCCGGGAATTCTCCTCGATCACGTCGCGCCACCAGCTCTCGCCGTCCTGATAGCCGCCGGCCGCGGCGAGCACGCCGATTGGATCGCGTTCCAGCAGATCGTCCCGGGCAGGATCGGGCTCTTTGGCGCCGTCGTCGGCGGCCTTGGAGGGCGGTGCCTCTGACGCAAGACGCCAACTCGCCGGCAGATCGATGAAGCGTGCGGCGGCGCCGTTGCGTGCTGCCCAGCACGCGGCCTGATATTCCGGCGAGTAGGCCGCAAGAGGCCAGAAGATCGCGCGCGCGGGCTCATCGACCGCATAGGTCAGGAGCGCGACGGGCGGCACCATCGCCGCGTCGGCCAGCATCGGCAGAAGCTCGGACGCATCGGAGGGGCCTTCGATCAAAACTGTCGAAGGGCGCAAGGCGTCGAGCGCTTCCAGGAGCCGACGCGCGGACCCGGGACCATGGTGGCGGATGCCGAAGATCTGGAGTGCCGCGGCCACGGTGCGTCAGACCAGGTCGACCAGCATGCGGTAATACTCGGCGTAGTCCGGTCGCTTCTTCAGGACGGTTTCGAGATATTCCTCGAGCACGGTCTTGTCCTGCACCGGATCTTTTACGATGGCGCCGATCATGTTGGGCGCGACGCCTTCGGCCGAAAGCCGGCCGTCGTTGAAGTACGTCGCCTGGCTCAAACCGCCGACCATGACGGCAATGGCTTCGGCCGTCGAAAGCGTGCCGGACGGCGTTTTCAGGGTGATCCGGCCATCGAGCGTCGCGCCGCCGCGCAACTCGCGGAAGATCGCCACGACGCGCGCGACCTCCTGCGCGACGTTCTTCGGCGCCGGCAGGTCGAGACTCAAGGCCATCTCGCCCACCCGCCGCGTGACGATGGCGATCTCCTGCTCCATATCGTCGGGCAGGGGAAGGACCACGACATTGAACCGTCGCTTCAGCGCGGACGAGAGCTCGTTGACGCCTTTGTCGCGATTGTTGGCCGTCGCGATGACATTGAAACCGCGTCTGGCGTAGACAGCTTCGTTCAATTCGGGGACCGGCATCATCTTTTCCGAGAGAACCGTGATCAGGGTGTCCTGGACGTCCGACCCCATGCGCGTCAGCTCTTCCAGCCGGCACAATTTGCCGCCCTCCATGGCGCGGAGCAGGGGCGTCGGCACCAGGGCCTGACGCGACAGCCCATGCGCCAGCAATTGCGCGTAGTTCCAGCCGTAGCGGATCTGGTTCTCGTCGGTGCCGGCGGTGCACTGGATCACGACCGTAGAATCGCCGCTGATCGCCGCGGCCAGATGTTCGGAGACCCACGACTTCGCGGTTCCCGGCACGCCGAGCAGAAGCAGCGCGCGATCGGTCGCGAGCGTGGCGATGGCGGTTTCGATCAAGCGTCTATCGCCGATATACTTGGCGCTGACGGCCGTGCCGTCGAGGGCTTTGCCGCCGAGGAGATACGTCGCGACCGCGCGCGGCGCCATGCTCCAGCCCTGCGGGCGCGGGGCCGGATCCGCCCGCAGCGCGTCAAGCTCCGAGGCGTAGGTCTGTTCGGCGGGAAGGCGCAGGGCGTCGGTTACGATATCGTCTCCGTGGCGAGGGCGGCGTTCAGGTGCAGCAGATCGAACTTCGGGTCCGCGGGAGACAGTCCCCAGCTCGCGACGCGGGCGGCCATCTCGGCGGCGCCCGGGGCGTCGAGCAAAAGTCCGATGCGATTGAGCGCAGCGGCAAGCCTGGCATTGTCGGGCGGGCGCCGCGTGTCGGCACCGTTGCCGGCACTTTCGAGCAGGCTCCTCAGCGATGCATAGGCCGGTGCGGCCTGCAGGACCGACAACGGCACCAGGCCCAATTGCCGTCCCGCTACGGCCAGCGTCGTGCCAAGCCCTTCGTCGTCGCGTGCTATGATCTTTGCTAGGATCGCCCGCCGTTCCGCGGCGGACAGACGCGGTGCGAGCGCGCGGAGACAGCCGATGGGACAGGATGCGTTCGCCAGGATGCCGTCCAGCAGCGCGCGCCACGCGGCGTCCGAGCCCGTCGTTGCGACCATCTGGACGAAGGCATCGATACCGTCGGCCGCGCCGTCCGGCGGCGCTTCGACCAGTCGCGTCTCGGACACGCCGAGCGCCCGCGCCAGATCGCCCAGGCTCACCAGCCTGAACAGCTCGTGCCGTCGCGCGCTCTGGACCGGTGTCTTCAACGGCTTGATGACGAGGCGTGTGCGCCGATGGATCAGGCCGACCCTGCCCCACTCCACCATCCCGCCCAGTTCGGTCGCCAAATCGTCGGTGTGGAGGGGCCGCCCGAGCCGTGCGAGATAGGTCCGCGCGATCGCCTGGACGCGCTCGGAGCGGTCGGTGGCGAGCTTTTCGAGAAAGGCCGCGTCCGTCTCGGCGAGCTTGATGTCGAGGATTTCCAGCAGACGCAGACGCCGCTCCGCCGGTTCAGATGCCGCTTTCGCCGCGATGATCGTCAGCGCCGCTGCGGGATCGGCGTTGCGCAGGTGCGCGAGCGCGGCGCGCCGTTCGGCCCACGACCAGCGCTCGTAGGTGTCGATCGACAGTGCGGTGCATGCAGGCTCGACCTTGGTCTCGGCGCGCACCCAGTCCAGCCACGGCGCATAAAGGTCGGGCGCCCAATCATCGCGTGGCGATGGCATCCAATCCGCGGGGTGCATGCAATAGCCACGAGCCGCAATCAGATCGATCAGGGGCCGCTCGACGGAGAACCCGTCCTTCTGCGCTATCAAGATGCGACGGAAGCGCGGACGTAGCACCTCCGCCATCACGGGTAGGGCGAGCGCCGGCAACAGTGGCCGCGGTTTAAGGCTGGTGCTCGGCGCGGTGCGAAAGAGAACCGATGTCGCATGTCCCGCCAGCGACGCCAGCGCAACCTCGGGATGCTTGCCCGTGACGATGCCGCGCCAGTCTGCCGGGCAATGGTCGAGCGCCGGGCGCCCGGCGATCCAGGCGGCCCGGATCTGCGCCAGCGCGGCTTCGAGCTCATGCATCGAAGCCGAGCCTTCCCCAATTGGTGCGCGCGGCGATCAGCGAGAGCCGAGCCCCATCCCAGACGCCGGCCGCGCATTCGAGGGTTGCGCCGACCGCCAGCGTCGGCGGCGCGCCGCGCAGGGGGATGGCGACGCCGTCAATTTCACGCCACCACCCGTGGCCCGAGGCCTCGACGCAAAGGCGTCTTTCGGGCAAAAGCACTGGGGTTTCGATCCGCCAGGGGGTGGCCAGCGCCTGTTCGGCCAGATCAGCGAATGGATCGGCGGCGGCGTCCGGCCAGGCACCTGGCGCATCCGTGCTTCCGTCGCGCTTGACGATGACCGATCGCAGTGGAGCCGCGGCTGGATAGAAGGCAAGCTCTGCCGTGAAGCGCTCGCCGAAGACAAAGGCGGCGGCGCGCCGTCCGGCCGAGACCGGGAAGAAGTCGAGCAGGAGTGCGAACCGCTGCTTTGCATCGGGCGCGAGGTTCATCAGCCATGTGGCCTGGCTCACCAGGCCGTCCCGCCGCGTCAGAACCCGCTCGCCGAGCACCTCCCACAGCGAGGTCACGCGCGGTGCGTCGGCATTGGCGAGAACCTCGTCGCGGCTTTCCGCGGCGATGACGTCGCGCCGCAGATCCGGATCATCCGGTGCCGCGCGCCAGGCGCGTGTGAGCAAGGCAAGCTTGCCGAACTCCGCGATCGCGCCGTCGATGCGCTCTTCGGGCGGCAAGGCCAACAGGCGTGACGGCATTTCGTCGACGCGGCTCGCCAGCGTGGCGGCCTTGGCATCGACGAGGCGGGCTGCGATGCTCCGGCATCGCTCGCCCGGCTCGCTCAAGAATCCGGAAAGCCCCGTGCGCAGTTGATCGGCGATCCATCCATCGAGGTCGTCAGTGGCGGCGCGAACGGAGCGGCGCGTCTCCTCGGCTCGCTTTGCCGCGGCGGCTTCCCGGCGCGCTTGCGCCGTTGGATCGAGCGGCGCTTCGACCGTCACCTCGCGCGCGGCATCGAGGCTTCTGGTTTCACCCGCGCCTTTGGATGCTGCCGATGCGGCGCCGGTGCGCCGTCGTCCCATCCAGTCGCTCACCCAGGCCGGGCTGTCGGCATCCTGGAAGGGGGCGGCGTCCTCCACGAACAGCCACATCAAGGCGATCGCGTGCTTGCAGGGAAACTTGCGCGACGGGCAGGTGCATTTGGATCCCTGGTCCTGCGTATCGGCGACCACGCGATAGGGGTTCGCGCCGGAGCCCTGGCATTCGCCCTAGATCAGGCCGCCGGAGCGCGCACGCACCGGCCATTTTGCCGGCTTCAGAAGCGCCGACGCGGCCGTCAGCGCGCTTTGGTCGGGCGCCATCGCTTCGATCGCGCTGCGGGTCAATCCCATGGGCGGATCCTGAATGAATACCCAGCTGTCCTTCACCTAGATGATTGTTGTAACGTAACAGTGTCCTTGGCGTACGGCGCCTTTGCAATCAATGTTGCCGCCCTTGGCGCCGCTACAATACGGCCCTTCCTTGTTCCGTCGGCGGCGGGAGCTTGCTAGGATCATACCGATATTTCAACGCTGTAAAAGCGGCAAACGTCATCGCGGACGATCGATAGCAACGTTCGCCGATTCCCTCGCCCAAAGGCACGATGGCCTGCCGTCAGCCTTTGCGTCGAACGGAAAAAGGCGCCGCAGCTGCTAAGCTGGGCGCCTTAGGTTTTACGACTTCGTCCGGCGTATTACTTGCCGACGCTGCTCGCGGCCGGTCCGGTCGGTGCTGCGCCTTGCTCGCCGACGGCTTTCGGGCTCGTGGTGCCATTGGTCATCGCGCTGTCAGGGCTCTGAGCCCTAATCTGTTTGCCCCGAACGTCTGCCGGCGCTTCCAGCGCTCGCACGTTGGTGTCGCCGGGGCTGCGCTCTTGCGCCTGCACCGATGTCATCCCAACGAAAAGCAACGCAGCCGTACCGCCGATAACAGACAAATGTTTGAGCATTGAAAATCCAATCTTCGCTAAGTGATGTCTTGTTCACAACTTGGCGAAGCAACAATCGTTCAACCGTTTTCTGCCTAACTTTTGTTCTGCACTTACATCGTGGACGTCATGACGCTGCACGCGCCGAAGTTGCATGCGCTGGGGCGAATCGTCCATGCCTAAACCTTCCGTCCATCTAGGGACAGGAACGGCAAAAGGGCGTCCCGAGGACGCCCTTTCGATTTTCAATGCGGTGCGACCCCACCGGGTCAGGGTTGGCGACCTTCAGGCATGCGACGCCGCCAACTGTGCGACCGGGGGCGCCGGCGGCGGCGGGGTGAAGGCGCTGGAGGCGCTGTTGGTCGGTGTGTTCAACACATCGGCCATCGTCGTCGCCGGCGACGGCGCGAGGTCGCCACTCGAGGCGTCCGAGCCGGCACCCGGGGTCGGGGCCTGCGTGAACACGAAGGCCCCGGGTGTGACCGCCGTCTGCGTGATCACGGTCCCGCCGGTCCCGTCGGCCGCTGCCGCGAACTGTGTTCCCGCGTTGACCCCGGTGAGGTGCAGGGTCACGCTGTTGCCGCCCGCCGTCGTGGTGAGAACGCCGTTGCTGTACGTCGCCGTGCTGCCGGGCGAAAACGCCAGGCTGGCGAGATCGACCGCATCGCCGGTGCCCATGCCTGCGATCACATTGCCGAAATTCGACACCGAACCCGACACCGGCGTCAAAGCCGGCGCATCGAGTTTCAGGGTGGCCGCGCCGTTGAAGGTGATGGCCCCGGTGCCCGCAGCATTAGCCGCATCGAGTTCCAACGAGGTGCCACCGTTGAGAATGGTGCCGCCGCTGTAGCTGCTGCTGCCGGTGAGCAGCATGCCAGCGACGCCGGCCAGGTTCAAGACGCCGCCCGTGCCGCCGGCGATGCCGCCATCGGTGATCGTGCCGTCGAACTCGCCGTTCGTCGGGGTGTTGACCGTCAGGGTCTGGGCACCGAGTTCGACCGTCCCGCCGAGGCCTTTGAGCTTCTTGATCGTGGCACCGCCGGTATCGGCCGAGATGTCGAAGACGCCGCCGGCATTCATCTTCACGTTCTTGCTGGCCGCGATCGAGCTTCCGGCGCCAAGCTCCAGGGTGCCGAACAGGGCGGTCTTGCCGGTATAGGTGCTGACGCCGGTCAGCAGCAACGGCGCCGTCCCGTCGATTTTCAGCGCGCCGCCGACGCCGCCGCTGGCACCGCCATCGGTGATGACACCGTCGAACTCGCCCGCGGTTGTCGGATTGACGATCAGAATCCGGCTTCCGAGTTCGACGGTGCCACCGGGACCCTTGAGCTTGCCGATCGTCACGCCATTGAGCTGGTCATCGCCCGAAATGTCGAAGACTCCGCCGAAATTCATCTTCACGTCGCGGCTGGCCGCGATCGAGCTTCCGGAGCCGAGGTTGAGGATGCCGAAGACGGCTGTTTTTCCAGTGTAGGTGCTGACGCCCGTCAACGTGAGGGCGGCCGTGCCCGAGACCGACAGGATGCCACCGACGTTGCCGCTCGACCCGTCCCGGATCACGCCGGAATAGGTGCCGGCCGTGGTCTGCGTCACGTTCATGCGCGTGGCGCCGAGATTGAGAAAGCGAGCCGGTGCGGTGGCATCGGACAGGTTCGCTACCGCCTCGATGCCGGCAGCTCCGAGCCCCACGGTAAAGGCCGCGGACGAGTTGGAGGATGCGCCGCCGCTGGCGTTGACGACGTAGGAAAACGTATCCGTGATCGGCGACCCGTCGGCCGCCGACACGATGGCGAGACCGTTGCTGGCCACATAGCTGTAGCTGCCGTCGGAATTGAGCGTCAGCGTCCCGTCGGTCCCGGCGATCGTCGCGCTGCCGCCTGCCGTGATCGGGTCCGTCGTGCCGCCGGAGGTCACGGACGTGACGCTGAGCGTGCCGCCGTTGGGATCGCTATCGCCTTGCAGCGCCCCATTGGCCGCGGTGGCCGTCACGGTCGCACCGGCGATCACCGAGGCGGTCTCGGGCACGACGCTCGGTTCGAGCGCGGCGGCGGTCGTGATCGCGCCACCCGTGCCTGTGCCCGTCTCCACACCGAGGACATTGTACTGCGTGTTGACGGTCGTGGGGACCGCGCCGGTGTATTGGATGGTGATCGTACTCGAGACGAGTGAAGCAGTCAGTCCGGTGCCGGTGATCGTGAACGATCCGCCGAGGCCCTGCGTAATCGTAAAGCTCGTATAGGTCGTCAGACCAAGGTTCAAAATGGGCGCAACCGTGATGCTGCCCGTCACCGTTCCGGTGTTGTAGTTCACCAGGACAGCGCCTGAATAATTGGAAAGCGGAAGCAAGCCGAGTGTATTGAGTGGCACGCTGGTGAAGGTAAAAACAGTTTCGTTGGCCATTGGGGGACTTTCACGAGCTAGCGGAGCGTCTGCCGGCATTTAGATCGCGAAGCGTTTTAATCAGATTAATTTTTTACAGACAACTGCATAGGACGATAATTATACTGTTATATGCATATTCAATAGATGAGTATGATCGCAGTATCCAAATTGATCGCAGGCAAGTATTATTCGAGTTGTTTTGATAATCTGGAAACTATTGTCTTATGCCGAGGTGCGGTCGGGGCGCGTTGGTTTCCCGGCCGTTGGCGGCAATCGTATCCGGCGGCCGAACCCAGCATGCCGCTGGTCGGCTGCAAGGGCGTGCGGCCTGCGCAGCACAGGCACAACGCGCCGGCCTTTGCGGCCGCCCATGCTACCGGCCCGGGCGGGCTATCGCGTGCGACGCCAATAAGATCCCCGCCGCCGCGGCGATCGGCACCACGGCAAGCCACAGGCCGGCGGCGGCGAGACCGGCGCCTGCGGCGATCGAAATCGAGACGAAGGCTTCGGCAAAGGTGGCGATACGCGATGCGGTCTGGCGGCGGCGGAAATTCGAGCGTTTGCCCTGCGTCTTGAAGATCAGCTGCACGACACTGGCGCCCGCGGCTGCGAGTGCCGCGCCCAAAATCGTCATGCCGGCCACGAAAAGCGACACGCAGGCGAGGCCCAGCACCAGCGGCGCCAGGGGCAGGGCGACGGCGAGCAGCACGGCTTCGATCTTCGCGCGTAAAATCGCGCGCGGCTTGACGGGTGCGGTCGCCACGAGGTCGGGGGCGTCTTCGCCCGAGATTGCCAGCCAGGCGAGGCCGCCCGCGAGCTGGCCCGCGGCCATTACCAGGACCGGGACCAGCGTCACCACCTTGCTGCCGTCCGATCCGTAGATGTGCCAGAGCATCAGCGCCGGCGGCAGCAGGTAGAGCACCTGCATCAGGCTCTGCGACACCAGCCAGGGGTCGCGGCGCAGCAGCGTCCACTCCTTGCGCCGCAGCGTCGCGGCCTGGGAGCGGGGGCGAAACGATGTGGTTTTGCGATCCACGGCGGTCTTGCCTTGCGGCAGGCTGGCGACGAGCAGGGCGTTGCGGGCGAAGGCGCCGGCGGCGAATACCATGGTCAGGCCGAGCAGGGTCACGGCGCCCGCGAGCAGGAAGGCAAGCAGGCGGACGTCGCCCATTGCCGCGCGCAGCGGCCACCAGGCGGCGCTGTCGAGATCGGGCGCCGCGGCGATCCACGCCGGCGACTGAAACACGACAAGCCGCGACATGCTGCCGTTCGACAGGATCGCGACGGCCTGGATGCCCACGACGAACCCGGCCCCGACCACCGCCGCGACGATCTGGGCGAGCAGGCGGGTGCGCTTGGCCCCGACGATGCGAAACAACAGGGCGGTCGCGACCACGGCGGTCGCGGCGGCGGTAATTCCCATCGCCGCGAGAACGCCATAGGCCATCAGGAAGCGCGGGCCGCCGAGATAGGCCATGACGTCGATGACCGAGCCGGCCAGCAGCAGCGCCATCGCGGCGGTCGTCGCGGCGATGGCGCCGATGCGCACCGCGAAGAGCCGGCGCGACGAGGCCGGCGACGACAGGATCAGATCGAGATCGGCGCGGGCGTAAAACCCGCGCGTCGCCGTCTCCATGCCCTGCGACAGCAGCAGCAGCCACACCAGCCCCATCGACCCGGTGACGGCGACGAGAAACGCCTTGTCCGGCTGCAGCAGCAGGTCCATCGAAGGCGCCAGCACCCGGTAGGCGATGGCATGCATGATGGTGACGAAGATCGCCACCGCGAGCGCCGCCCACCACGCCCGGCGGCGGCGGCCGCCCTGCAGCATCATCAAGGCATCGCGCCAGGCGAGGCGGACCTCGTGGCGGATGAACCAAAGCAGCGTGCCGGGCGCGCTCAAGCGGCGGCCGCCGAGTCCGCGACCATCTGAATGAACACGTCCTCGAGGCTGGTCTGTCCGTCATGGCCGGGGCCGGCCTGGGCGCGCAGCTCGTCGAGCGTGCCCTCGGCGATCAGCCGACCCTCGGCGATGATGCCGATGCGCTGCGCCATCCGCTCCGCCACCTCGAGGATGTGGGTCGTCATCAGCACGGTGCAGCCGGCCGCAACCCGCTCCAGTAGCACGTTCTTGACCTGGCGCGACGAGCCGGCGTCGAGCCCGGTCAGCGGCTCGTCGAGGATGATGAGTTTTGGATCGTGCACCAGCGCCCCGGCGAGCGCCACCTTCTGCCGCATGCCCTTGGAAAACCCCTCGCAACGCTCGTGGGCGTGGGGGGCGAGACCCAGCAGATCGATCAGCGCTTCGGTATTGCGCTGCCCCGCCGCGGGAGCGATCTGCCAGAGCCCGGCGACGAAGGCGAGGTATTCGACCGGCGTCAGCTTGTCGTAGATCATCGGCTCGTCGGAGACCCAGGCGGTGATCCGCTTGGCTTCGACGGGATTGGCCAAGGCATTGATTCCAAAAATGGAAATCGATCCGGAGTCGGGCTGCATCAGGCCCGCCGTCATGCGCAGCGAGGTTGTCTTGCCGGCGCCGTTGGGGCCGAGCAAGGCGTAGAACTCGCCGGCGCGCAGGCTCAGATCGAGGCCGCGCACCGCGGGCCGGCCGAAGCTTTTGGTCAGGCCCTGGATGGTGAGTGCGTTCAACGAAAGACAGCTCCGCCGCCGACCCGCGGCGCTCCACAGCCATCATGCGCGCGCGAGATTGACGCGAGGTGAACCGGATGCCGGGTTTTGTCGGCAATGGCCAAGACGCCGCTCGGCGACATCCGCGCGGTTTCGAGTCGCCGGTCGCTGACGTGGAAACGGCCCGAAGTCGGCGGGCGGCGACGCAGACTGGAGCCGAAGTCGCCGGACGATGACAGCGCATCGGCCCTCGCTCGGCCTCCGGGCCCGCTCGATGCGAGCCTGGACGCCACGACGATCATAAACCCCGTGCACCGGGAGACCAAGGCCGGCCGCGTCCGGGATCGGGGCGATCGGACATGGGGGCCCGATCGCGGCCTTGGCGTCCGGTTCGCGGCGGGGCCGGCCCTCGCGACCGCTTCTGCTCGTGATCGGCGCGCGACGGCCGCGCGCATGTCTTCGACGACGCGACCGTATCGTTTGAGCGCCGCCTTCGCGACGCTCGGCAGATCGTTGCCATTCGTATGGGGACAAACGGCCGGCGCGCACCCGTCGACGGACGCGACCCCGTTCGTCATTGCAAATGAAGCGAAGCAACCGAGGGGGCGCCCAACCGCGCTCGCAAGCGTCGCTTGCTATGCAATTCCTACCCCGCCATAACCTCGCGCAAGCCGGCATCGATGAACTGCCGGTCCTCGTCGTTCCAAACCGTCATGTGGCCCCAGATCGACGGGATCGGGCGGCACACGGCGTTTGGCATGTGGCTGACTTCGGCAAAGCTGTCGACGGGCGGAAAGTAGCGGTCGTGTTCGCCGGGCATCACCATCGCCCGCGCCTTGATCGAGCTCAACGCTTTTGCATAGTCGCCGTTGTGGACGGCATTGGCGCTGATGTCGCCCTCGAACCAGGTCTGCAGCAGCGCCAGCAGATCGTTGGCGTCGTGATGCTGAAAGGCCGGCTCCCAAAACCGTTCGATGAAGCTTTCGCTGCTGTCGGCGCCGAACTGGCGGTAGGCCTCGGTGCGGAAGAACGGTTCGGAAAAGCCCCAGCCTGCGTAGATCGCGGCGAAGGCGTGAAGACCGCGCAGCGGCGGCCGGGTGTAGAAGCCATCATTGAACACGGGGTCGAGCTCCAGCGCGCGACGCAGCGCCAGCAAAAACACCTTGTTGTAGTTGCCGGTGCGCGCCGAGCAGTTGAGCGGGGCGATCGCCTGCATCATGTCGGGATATTGCACGCCCCACTGATAGGCCTGGCAGCCGCCCATCGACCAGCCGGCAACGAGCTTGATCCGTTCGACGCCCAACACCTCCGTCAGCATCATGTGCTGCAGCCGCACGTTGTCGTGGAGCGTGGTGCGCGGGAAGCGCGTCGCCTCGAAGGGCGCTGGCGTGTTGCTCGGCGACGACGAGACGCCGTTGCTCAACAGGTTGGTCGTCACGACGAAATGCTTGGCAGGGTCGATCGCCCGGCCGTCGCCGACCAGACACAGCGCGGATTCGCGGTGCGTGCCGGAATACCAGGACGGGATCAGCACGACATTGTCGCCGGCCGGCGACAGCGTGCCCTGCGTCGCATAGGCGAGTTTTGCCACCGGCAGCTGGCCGCCGCTCTGGAGCGCGAAATTCCTGGCCTCGAATACCGCGAAATCATCCATGGTCGGCTGTCCTTCAAATGGGTGGCATTGGCAGCTCAGACCTGCCGCGCCGACGCTTAGACCACGCGGGATGCGATCGCCAAGCCTCGATGTGTTTGTCGCGCCCACATGGCGCCAGTGTCGCGCGCGACCTGAATGCCTTTGCTTCATGATGCAAAGTCCGGCAAATATCACAACCGCGTTACCGCCGCCGGCGCGGGCTAGTTGTTCATCAAACAGCGCGGCATCGATGCAGTTTGCTTTCACATTATAAGCATGACGCCGCAAATTCAATCATTCCCAAGAACGATATACAGAATCGACAAGTCAAAGGGCGCGTCGAGACAAGTCAAACCGCAACTTCTTCGTTAGGAACAAAGGTCAGAAATCCGGTTGCGGAGGATGCGATGAGCAGTCTTGTTGAGCATGAAGGCGAATTGGTCGACGGCGCGCTCGGGGAAGAGTTCGAGCACGAACCGGTTCCGATGGCACGACGCCGCTCGCTGGCGTCCGTCGCCGCCGTGTGGTTCGGCTTCCCGATGGTGCTCACCCAGGCCGTGTTCGGCGGCATCATCGTCCTCAACCTCGGCTTCATCGCGGGGTCCACGGCGATCATCGTCGGCAACCTCATCCTCTGCGCCTATGTCGGCGGCCTGAGCTACATCGCAGGGTCGACCGGCCTGAACTTCGCGATGCAGGGCAAGAAGACGTTCGGCACCAGCGGCTACGTCGTCGCCTGCGCGCTGTTGTCGACGCTGGTGGTCGGCTGGTACGCGTTCCAGATCGGCCTCACCGGCCAGACCATGCACACCGCCTTCGGCTGGAACGCGACGCTTGTCATCCTGATCGCGACGCTTTTGTTCATGGGCACGACGTTTCTGGGCATCCGCGCGCTGTCGATCGTCGGCCTCATCGCGGCGCCGTTCTTCATCGTCATGGGCATCATCTCGTTGGTCATCGCCGCCGAGACGCATGGCATCGACAACATCTGGAGCTATGCCGGCACCGCGAAGGACATGACCTTCGGCGGCGCGGTCAGCCTAGTGATCGCCGGCTTCGCCGATGCCGGCACGATGACTGCGGATTTCACCCGCTGGTCGCGCAACGGCAAGGAGGCGGCGCTGGCCTCCTTCACCGCCTTCCCGATCGCCAACGCCATCGCCTTCCTGTTCGGCGGCGTCATCGTCGCCGCGGGCAGTGCGGTCGATCCGATCCACAACGGCGGCGACTTCATGCCGCTGCTGACCGGCCACGGGCCGCTCCTGTCGACGCTCGCCGTGCTCTTCGTCTTCGTCAATCTCGGTTCGGTCTGCGCGCATTGCCTCTACAACGGCGCGGTCGGCTACAGCCATCTGTTCAAGAGCCGGATGCGCATTCTGACGCTGATCCTCGGCATCCTCGGGGGCCTCGCGGCGGCGGCCGGCATCTGGACGTTGTTCCCGTACTGGCTCAGCCTGCTCGGCATCTTCGTCCCGCCGATCGGCGCGATCATCATCATGGACCAGCTGGTGCTCGGCAAGGCCACCAGCCTGCGCGGGTCGATGGCCTACCGCACCCCGGCGTTCGTCGCCTGGGCGCTCGGCTCCGGCGTCGCGGTGATCTTCCATATCTGGATGCCGCAATACGGCGAGGCGCTTGTCGCCCTGGTCGTTGCCGGCGCCGCCTACGGCGTACTGGCCACGCGCAGCACGGCGCAGGTGCCGGTGGCGGCGCTGGATTGAGCCCAAACGATCCTTGGCCCGGAGGCGCCTTCGCCGTCATTGCAAGTCGAAGGCGAAGCAACCCAGGGGCCGCTACTCCGACTAGCAGCAGATTGCCCTGGGTTGCTTCGCTTCGCTCGCAATGACGGCGTCAAGATCCGCAATCAATACGGATCAACGCAAACCATCACACCGCGTAATTCATCGCCTCGAGATCGCTGATCAGCCCCGGACCCGTCGGATGCCAGTTTAGCGCCGCCCGCGTCAGCGCGCTCGATGCCGAAAGATCCATGCCGGCGAAGGCGGACATCCAGCCGAAGTGCCCGGGGGCCTCCTCAGGCGTCAAAGATACCACCGGCACGTTCAGGCCGCGGCCGAGCACCGCGGCGATGTCCTTGACCGCGATTCCCTCTTCGGCCACCGCGTGATAACGCGCGCCCGGCTCGCGCTTTTCCACCACCAGCCTGTAGAGCCGCGCCACGTCGGAGACATGCGCGGCGGACAGGCGGTTGAGACCGTCGCCTTGATAGGCCGAGACGCCTTTCTCGCGGGCGATCGCGACGAAAATGGTGATGAGTCCCTGCCTCGTCGTGTCGTGCACCTGAGGCAGGCGCACCACCGAGACGTTGACGCCCGACGCCAGCAGCGCCGCGCCGGCCAGTTCCGAGGCGACGCGGGGATTGGGGTGGTTCGCGTTGAACACGTCCTCGGTCGCGGGCTGCCCATGCCCGGCAATTCCCAGGCCGAGGCCGGAGGTGATGACCAGCGGTCGGTCGGATTTAGCAAGCGCCGCGCCGAGCGCCTCGATGGCGCGGCGGTCTTTTTCGCAGTTGGCGACGAAATTGGAAAAGTCGTGGTCGAAGGCGCAGTGGATCACGCCGTCCGCCTCGGCCGCGCCGGCCGCGAGGCTGGCAGGATCTTCGAGCGTGCCGCGATGCACGGCGGCGCCGGCGGCGACGAGCGCCGCAGCGCCGGCGTCCGACCGCGTCAGGCCGAGAACCTGATGCCCGGCCTCGATGAGCTCGGGCACGATGGCCGAGCCGACGAAACCGGTCGCGCCGGTGAGGAAGATGCGCATGGGAGTCTCCAGGTTGGTGGTGGAGACGAGTATCGGGGCTGGAAGGATCCTGTTAAAGTAGTGACCTTATCGTGGTATAATCTTCACCAGGATCGGCCATGTCGCACGACACCGATAATCTGCTCGGCACCTATCTGAAGGACCGCCGCGTCCGGCTCGACCCGGCCGCGCTCGGCTTTCCCGTCACGCGCCGCCGGACGCCGGGGCTGCGCCGCGAGGAGGTGGCGCAACGCGCCAACATCAGCCCGACCTGGTATACTTGGCTCGAGCAGGGCAGGGGCGGCGCCCCCTCGGCGGACGTGCTGAACCGGATCGCCGGCGGCCTGATGCTGACCGAGCCGGAGCGCGAGCATCTCTTCATGCTGGGGCTGGGGCGCCCGCCCGAGGTTCGCTATCAGCCGGCCACGGGCGTCTCGCCGCGCCTGCAACGCCTGCTCGATGCGATGGAGGTCAGCCCGGCGATCATCAAGACGGCGACCTGGGACGTCGTCGCCTGGAACCGCGCCGCTGCCGTGGTGATGACCGATTATGCGACGCTGCCGCCCGGCGAGCGCAACATCCTGCGCATGATGTTCTGCAATCCGCGCGTTCGCGAAGCCAATGAGGATTGGCAAGGCACGGCCCGCTTCGTCGTCGGCGCCTTCCGGGCGGATGCCGCGCGCGCCGGCGCGGCGGGCGAGGTCGGCGACCTCGTGGACGAACTCTCCAAGGCGAGCCCCGAGTTCGCGGCGCTGTGGCGCGACAACGACGTGCGCGCGCACGGCGAAGGCGTGAAGCGGCTGCGCCACCCGGTCCTCGGCCCGATCGCCTTCGAGTTTTCCGCCTTCGCCGTCGACGGCCGGCCGGACCTCGGCATGCTCGTCTACAACGCCGTCATGCCGGCCGACGCCGAAAAAATCCGCGCGCTCGCCAAGGCACCGCCTCTTACGTCCGGCTGATGCTGGCGCCGGTGATCTCGGCGAGCCGGGTGGCGCCGGCCTGGCGCATGATCGTCTCGAACTCGCGCTGCAGGATGGTCAGCACCATCTCGACGCCGGGCTGGCCGAAGGCGGCGAGGCCCCAGCAGTAGGGGCGCCCGATGCAGATCGCGGTAGCGCCGCTGGCGAGCGCCTTCAGCACGTCGGTGCCGCGCCGGAAGCCCCCGTCGACCAGGACGGGCACGCGGCCGTTCACCGCGGCGACCACTTCGGGCAGGGCGCCGATCGTCGACTGCAGGCTTTCTTCCGCGCGGCCGCCGTGGTTCGACACGATCAGCGCGTCGATGCCGTAGTCCAGCGCCTGCTTGGCGTCCTCATGGGTCATGATGCCCTTGAGCACCAGCTTGCCCTTCACGATGCCGCGCAGCCGCTTCACGTAGTCCCAGGTCATGCCGGTGCCGTAGAGGTTGGTGACCTTGGAGACGTCGAGGTCGTCGAACATCGGCTTGCGGCTGACCTCGTTCTTGAAGCCCGGCGTATGGCAGTCGGAACAGGTGCGGGTGTCCTGACGGCGGTCGCGGAACAGCGTTTCCGTGTTGCGTCCGCCCTGGCGGTCCACCGTCAGCACGATCGCCGGCGCCCCGGCCTTTTCGGCGCGCTTCACCAACGCTTCGGTGACGGCCCAGTCGTCGGTCGGGTAGAGCATGTACCAGACCGGCGCGCCGCGCGCCGCGTTGACGTCCTCGATCGACGTGCTGCCCACCGTCGAGAGGACCATCTGGTGGCCCTTGACCTTCGCGGCGCGAGCGACGGCGCCCTCCGCCTCCGGGTTGAAGGCGCCCTGGCTGCTGACCGGCGCGAGAACGATGGGGCTCGCCCAGGTTTCGCCGAAGATTTTGACCGTCGTGTCGATCTTGCGCACGTCGATCAGGCGGCGGGCGCGGATGCGGATCAGGTCGAATCCGTCGCGGTTGGCCTTCAACGTCAGATCGCTGTCGACGCCGCTGGCGAGATAGCCGTAGTGCGCCGGCGGCAGCGCTTTTTTCGCCGCGGGCTCGAAGTCGAAGACGTTGAGCGCCTGGCTCGGCTGATCGATGACGTCGCCGATCTTGCCCGGCGCCTGGCGGAGCACGTCGTAGCTCTGCGCCAGCGCGTCTGGCGTCGCCCGCGCGGCGAGGCCGGCCATGACACCGCCCTGAGCGAACAGCGGACTGGCCGCGAGATAGGCCAGCAATCGGCGACGGTTGAAGGCGTCGCCCTCGCTGTCGGCAGGAACAGGTAGCTCGCTCGGCATGGCACTCTCGTCCGGCAGAGGATCAATGCCCGGCAATTTCCATAACAAATGTTGTTTTTGCAAGCGCGGATGGGTGCGTAGGCCGGCCTTGGCGCGGCCCACAAAAAAACCCCGCCGGGCGAACACCCGGCGGGGTTGGTGGGATCAGCGTAAGACGCGGGCGCCTTACAGCGCGTCGTCGCCGACGGCGCTATGCTGGCT
Source organism: Beijerinckia sp. L45 (assembly GCF_009765775.1). Lineage (GTDB taxonomy): Bacteria > Pseudomonadota > Alphaproteobacteria > Rhizobiales > Beijerinckiaceae > RH-AL1. Next base: position 9,414 of record NZ_LMUU01000070.1, on the reverse strand, counting down.
GTGCTGCGCCTCGAGCCGCTTGTTGATCGCCAGCGCCGCGAGGGTGCAGATGGCGCCCGAGAGCAGGTAGGCGCCGACGGCCCAGAGGCCGAAGCGGTCGTAGAAGGCGAGCGCCACCAGAGGCGCGAAGCCGGCGCCGACCAGCCAGGCCAGATCGTTGGTGAGGGCGGAGCCGGTGTAGCGATTCTGGCTGGAAAAATTCGAAGCCACGGCGCCGGCCGCCTGCCCGAAGGACAGGCCGAGCAGGGCGAAGCCGATGAAGACGAACGTCGTCTGGCCAAGCGCACCGCCGCCGAGCAGCATCGGCGTGAACAGGCTGAAGATCGCGATCGAACCGGCGCCGAGCCCGAGCAGGTTGCGCCGGCCGATGCGGTCGGCGATCAGGCCCGACAGCGTGATCGCGACGGCGCCGATGACGGCACCCTCGAGCTGCACCAGCAGGAATTCGCCCGGCGTCCGGTCGGTGAACAGGCCGATGTAGGACAGCGGGAAGATCGTGACGAGATGGAACAGCGCGAAGCTCGCCAGCGGCACGAAGGCGCCAAGCAGGAGATTGATGCCCTGCTTCTTCACGATCTCGGACACGTAGGCCGGCTTCAGGTCGCGGGTTTCCAAGAGCGCGGCGAATTCTTCCGTCGCCACCATGCGCAGCCGCGCGAACAGCGCCACCACGTTGATGGTGAAGGCGACGAAGAACGGATAGCGCCAGCCCCAGCTCAAAAAGTCGTCCGAGTTCAGGTTCAGCAGGAAGAAGGCGAAAAGCCCGCTCGCGACGATGAACCCGAAGGGGTGGCCGAGCTGCGGGATCATCGCATACCAGCCGCGCCGATTCTGCGGAGCGTTGAGGGCGAGGAGAGACGCGAGGCCATCCCAGGCGCCGCCGAGTGCCAGCCCCTGGCCGACGCGGCACACCATTAGCATGATGATCGAGGCCGATCCGACCTCGCTGTAAGCGGGCAGGAAGCTGATCGCGACCGTCGAGGTGCCGAGGAGGAACAGGGCGATGGTCAGCTTGACGCCGCGGCCGTGACGCCGGTCGACGGCCATGAACAGCACCGATCCGATCGGGCGGGCGACGAAGGCGAGGCCGAAGATCGCGAACGAATACAACGTCGCGGTGAGCGGATCCGCGAAGGGAAAGACGAGAGCCGGGAACACCAGGACCGAGGCGATGCCGAACACGAAAAAGTCAAAAGCTTCCGATGTGCGGCCGATGACCACGGCGATGGCAATCTCCGCCGACGATACGGGGGCATGATCCGCCGAGATCAGCCGTGCGTCGTGCTCGAGCGGTGCCGACGAGGCCGCCTGTGGATTAACCGTGGCCATGCCACATCCCCCTTGATGAATTCAGATCAGCTCCCCGCATTTCGATGCGGACAAGCCGTGCCGTATGGAATAGAGCGGACGCGCAGTGACCGTCAAATAGACTCGGGTGGACAAAACGTCCAATCCCAAACATGACGAGCACTTCGTAGAGACATGGCTTCGCATCAAAACATGGTTTTACCCCACGTGAGATTTCCCCGCATCCTCCTGATGGTACCGGTTTTCGGCCTGCTTGGCGGCTGCAATGCGGTGTTGCTGAGCCCTTCGGGTGATGTTGCGCTCCAGCAGCGCGACCTGATCCTCGCCTCGACGGCGCTGATGCTGCTCATCGTCATCCCGGTTTTGATCACCACGGTGGTCTTCGCTTGGCGCTACCGCGCGTCGAATACGACCGCGCCCTACGATCCCGAGTGGCATCATTCGACTCAGCTGGAAGTGCTGATCTGGACGGCGCCGCTGCTGATCATCATCGCGCTCGGCGCCTTGACCTGGATCAGCACCCATGTGCTCGACCCGTTTCGCGCGATCGAACGCGTCGGACCCGGTCGCCCGGTTGCCGCCGGCGTCAAGCCGCTGACCGTCGAAGTCGTGGCGCTCGACTGGAAGTGGCTGTTCTTCTATCCCGACCTCGGCATCGCGACGGTCAACGAGCTGGCCGCGCCGGTCGACGTGCCGATCCAGTTCAAGATCACCTCCGGCACGGTGATGAACTCGTTCTTCGTGCCCGCGCTCGCCGGCCAGATCTACGCGATGGCCGGTATGGAAACCAAGCTCAGCGCCGTCATCAACAAGACCGGCGACTATGATGGTTTTTCCGCGAACTACAGCGGCGCCGGCTTCTCGCACATGAACTTCAAGTTTCATGGCCTGACCCAGCAGGACTTCGACACCTGGGTCGCCAAGGCCAAGAAGGACGGCAAGCCGCTCGATCAGGCCGGCTTCCACGAGCTGGAAAAGCCGACCGAGGCCGAACCGGTCCATTACTACAAGTCGGTGTCCCCGGGCCTCTACGACTCGATCCTGAACATGTGCGCGGAACCTGGGGCAATGTGCGCAACCGAAATGATGCACATCGATGCTAATGGCGGTGGCGGCAAGGAAAGCGAAGCCAACCTCGAGCGGCTGCAGAGCGACAAGCACAAGGTCCGCGAAGGCAACGAGTCGCCGGGCGCCACCTTCCCGGCGTCCGGGCGCGCCGCGCACGGCGACGAACAGCCTCAGGGCATGAAGGCGCGCCCGAATGCGGGGGAAGCCAACGCGCAGAAGACCGAACCGGGGACCAAGCAGGGCGATGCCATGCCAGGGATGCCGGGCATGAAGAAAGACTCTCCGGCGCCGGCTCAGTTGAACAACTGATCGAACGCATAACCGTTTACGCTACAACTGAACGAGCAGAACCCAATGTTCTCCAATCTGGATCTCCAGAAGCTTGTCTTCGGTCGTTTGACGCTCGAAGCCATTCCGTATCACGAGCCGATTCTTCTCATCACCTTCGCCATGGTTGCGATCGGCGGCGGCGCGCTTCTCGGCGTCATCACCTACTACAAGGCCTGGGCCTATCTGTGGACGGACTGGTTCACCAGCGTCGACCACAAGAAGATCGGCATCATGTATGTCGTGCTGGCCATCGTCATGCTGGTGCGCGGCTTCTCCGACGCGCTCTTGATGCGCGCGCAGCAAGCCATCTCGTTTGGCGACAACCAGGGTTATCTGCCGCCGCATCACTATGATCAGGTGTTCACCGCCCACGGCGTGATCATGATCTTCTTCATGGCGATGCCCTTCGTCACCGGCCTGATGAACTTCGTCGTGCCGCTGCAGATCGGCGCGCGCGACGTTGCCTTCCCCTTCCTCAACAACTTCAGCTTCTGGATGACGGTCGGCGGCGCGATCACCATCATGCTCTCGCTGTTCGTCGGCGAGTTCGCGCGCACCGGCTGGCTCGCCTATCCCCCGCTGTCGGAAGGCACCTTCAGTCCCGGCGTCGGCGTCGACTATTACATCTGGGCGCTGCAGATCGCCGGTATCGGCACGACATTGTCCGGCATCAACCTGATTGCTACCATCGTGAAGATGCGCGCGCCGGGCATGACCATGATGAAGATGCCCATCTTCGTCTGGACCTCGCTCTGCACCAACGTGCTGATCGTCGCCGCCTTCCCGATCCTGACCGCCGTTCTGGTGCTGCTGTCGCTCGACCGTTACGTCGGCACGCACTTCTTTTCGAACGACCTCGGCGGCAACCCGATGATGTACATCAACCTCATCTGGATCTGGGGCCATCCGGAGGTCTACATCCTCATCCTGCCGGCCTTCGGCATCTTCTCGGAAGTCACCTCGACGTTCTCCGGCAAGCGCCTGTTCGGCTACGCCTCGATGGTCTACGCCACGGTGGTCATCACCATCCTGTCGTACCTGGTTTGGCTCCACCACTTCTTCACGATGGGCTCGGGCGCCAGCGTGAACTCGTTCTTCGGCATCACGACGATGATCATCTCGATCCCGACGGGCGCCAAGATCTTCAACTGGCTGTTCACGATGTATCGCGGCCGCATCCGCTACGAACTGCCGATGATGTGGACCGTCGCCTTCATCATCACCTTCGTCATCGGCGGCATGACCGGCGTCATGCTCGCCGTGCCGCCGGCCGACTTCATGCTGCATAACGGCCTGTTCCTCATCGCCCATTTCCACAACGTCATCATCGGCGGCGTGGTGTTCGGCCTGATGGCGGGTGTCTCCTATTGGTTCCCGAAGGCCTTTGGTTTCCGCCTCAACGAGTTCTGGGGCCACATGTCGTTCTGGTTCTGGGTCGTCGGCTTCTACTTCGCCTTCATGCCGCTCTACGTCCTGGGCTTCATGGGCGTGACGCGCCGGTTGAGCCACTTCGACGATCCGTCGCTGCAGATCTGGTTCGTCATCGCAGCCTTCGGCGCTCTGCTGATCGCCGTCGGGATCGCGTCGTTCATCATCCAGATCGTCGTCAGCTTCCGCAACCGCGAGGCGCTCGCCGATCTCACCGGCGATCCGTGGCATGGCCGCACGCTGGAATGGTCGACGGCGTCGCCGCCGCCGGACTACAACTTCGCCTTCACGCCGATGGTGCACGATCTCGACACCTGGGCCGACATGAAGAAGCGCGGCTACGTCCGGCCGTTGGAAGGTTACAAGCCGATCCACATGCCGAAGAACACCGGCGCCGGGGCGATCCTGTCGGCCTTCGCCACGATCTTCGGCTTCGCGATGATCTGGTACATCTGGTGGCTCGCCGCGCTCGCGCTCTTCGCGATCCTGGTCACGGCGATCGGCCATACCTTCAACTACCGCCGCGATTTCTACATCCCGGCCGAGGAAGTGGTGGCGACGGAAGGCCGTCGTTCGCAGCTCCTCGCAGAACACGCGTGAGGTCGTAGAGATGACGCATCCATCGACCCCCACCGCAGACGGCGAGGCGCTCGCCTTCTACGTCGCCGAGGACGCCCACGCGGAAGGCAGCACCATGCTGGGCTTCTGGATCTATCTGATGAGCGATTGCCTCATCTTTGCGGTCCTGTTCGCCACCTTCGGCGTGCTCGGCCGCAATTATGCGGCCGGCCCCTCGGCCGCCGAACTGTTCGAACTGCCGACGGTCGCGCTCAACACCGCGATGCTTCTGCTCTCGTCGATCACCTTCGGCTTCGCCATGCTCGCCATGGAGAAGGAGAAGCTGCGCACGACGCTCGTGTGGATGGCGATTACCGGCCTGTTCGGCATGGCCTTCGTCGGGCTCGAGCTCAACGAGTTCGCGCATCTCATCCATGACGGCGCAACGCCGCAGCGCAGCGCCTTCCTGTCGTCCTTCTTCACGCTCGTCGGCACCCACGGGCTGCACGTCTCGGTCGGCCTGATCTGGATCGTCACCCTGATGGTGCAGCTCGGGCTCTACGGCCTCAACCCGGCCAACAAGCGCCGGCTGATGTGCCTCAGCATGTTCTGGCATTTCCTCGACGTCGTCTGGATCGGCGTCTTTTCCTTCGTCTATCTCGTGAGTGTCCTTCAATGAGTGCCACACCCGCCGCTCACGGCGCTGCCAGCGAAGAAACCCATCACAGCACGCATGGCGGCAACGATCACGCCGCCAGCCATGGCACGATGAAGGGCTATATGACGGGGTTTCTTCTCTCCGTCGTCCTCACCGCGATCCCGTTCTGGCTGGTGATGGGGCATGTGTTCTCGGACACCCATCTGACAGCCGTCTTCGTCATGGTCCTCGCCGCCGTGCAGATCGTGGTTCACATGGTCTACTTCCTCCATATGAACACGAAGTCGGAGGGCGGCTGGACGATGCTGGCGCTGATCTTCACGATGATCATCGTGGTCATCACGCTGGCCGGGTCGATCTGGGTGATGAGCCACCTCAACACCAACATGATGCCGATGACGCAGCACGACATGCGCGAGATGCCGTAGGGCTCGGGAGGCCGAAACGGACGACTCGGACGATACGATCAGGTCGCGGCGCTCGCCCGCGGCTCTGGTGGCACTTGGGGCCGCAACCCTGTTTTTGGTTGCGGTTCTCCTGGCGCTCGGAACCTGGCAGGTGCATCGCCTGTCCTGGAAGCTCGATCTCATCGCGCGCGTCGACCAGCGGGTCCATGCGCCGCCAGCCGCGCCCCCGGGGCCCGGCCAAGCGGTCACCGCCGCGGCTGACGAGTATCGCCATGTCGCGGTGAGCGGCAGCTTCCTCAACGACCGCGAAGCCCTGGTCCAGGCGGTCACCGATCTCGGGCCGGGCTTCTGGGTGATGACCCCGCTGCGCACCGCCGAAGGCGACGTTCTCATCAATCGCGGCTTCGTCCCGTCGGACCATCGTGACCCCGCGACCCGGGCGGCCGGGCAGATCGCGGGCCCGACGCGGGTGGTCGGGCTGCTGCGGATCACCGAGCCGAAGGGCGGCTTCCTCCGCAGCAACGATCCCGCGGCGAACCGCTGGTATTCCCGCGACGTCGCGGCCATCGCCGCCGCGCGCGGCCTCGGCAACGTCGCGCCATACTTCATCGATGCCGACGCGACCCCGAACGCGGGGAACTGGCCGGCCGGCGGCCTCACCGTCATCGTCTTCCCGAATTCGCACCTCGTCTACGCCCTGACCTGGTACGCGCTGGCGCTGATGCTCGCCGGCGTCGCGTGCTGGGTGGTGCGCGACGAGGTCCGGGCTCGCCGCGCCTCCGTCGGGGCAGGGGTCGCGCCGGCGTCGGCCGCGAGGCCGGTGTCGTGACGCTGGACGACACGGCGCGGCCTGACAGCCAGGGCGTGGTCGAGCGCCAGAACCTGCTGATCCTGATCCAGCTCCGCTGGATCGCGGTGTTCGGGCAGATGGTGATGATGACCGTCGCCCATCTGGCATTCGGGCTCGATATTCCGTTGCAGCCGATGGCCGGCGTCCTCGCCGCGCTCGTCGCCCTCAACATCTTCAGCCTGTCGCGCCTGTGGAAACAGACGCCGGTCAGCAACGCGGAGCTGTTCGCGGCCCTCGCCTTCGACGTCGCCGCCCTGACGACACAGCTTTACTTCAGCGGCGGTGCCACCAACCCCTTCACCTTTCTGTTTCTTCTGCAGGTGACGCTCGGCGCCGTGCTGCTCAACGCCTGGTCGACATGGGCGCTGGTCGGCCTCACCGGCCTGTGCTTCGCCGGCCTGACCTCGATCTACCGGCCGATGGACCTCGTCACCCACGATGCCGCCGAGCTGTTCAGCCTGCACATCTACGGGACGGCAATCTGCTTCGCCCTCGACGCGACCTTGCTCGTCGTCTTCGTCACGCGCATCAATCGGAACCTCCGCGAGCGCGACGCCCGTCTCGCCGGTTTTCGGCAGCAGGCCGCGGAGGAGGACCATATCGTGCGTATGGGCCTTCTCGCCTCGGGCGCCGCGCATGAGCTCGGGACACCGCTCGCCACGCTCTCGGTGATCCTCGGCGACTGGCGGCGCATGCCGGCCCTCACCGCCGATCCCGAGCTGGGGCAGGAGATTGCGCAGATGCAGGCCGAGGTGCAGCGCTGCAAGACGATCGTGACCGGCATTCTTCTCTCCGCCGGCCAGGCGCGCGGCGAGTCGGCGGGCGTGACGACGCTCCATACCTTCTTCGACGATCTCGTCGAGGACTGGCGCTCGGCGCGGTCGGCGACCAACCTGCGCTACAACAATGCGTTCGGGGAGGATCTGCCGATCGTCTCGGAGTCGGCGCTGCGGCAGGTCATGTTCAACCTGCTGGACAATGCCTTCGAGGCGTCGCCGCGATGGGTCGGATTCTCGGTGGTGCGGAACGGCGACATGCTGGTGCTCACCATCCGCGACGTCGGTCCCGGCTTTGTCCCCGACATTCTGGCGCAGATCGGCAAGCCCTATCAATCGAGCAAGGGCCGCCCGGGCGGCGGCCTCGGTCTGTTTCTCGTCGTCAACGTCGTGCGCAAGCTTGGCGGCCGGGTCGTCGCGCGCAATCGCCAGACCGGCGGCGCGGTCGTCATCCTGGAGCTGCCGCTGGCGGCACTCCGCATCGAGGCACGCCATGGCGGATGAACGGCTGCTGGTCATCGTCGACGACGACGACGCCTTTGCCAAGACGCTGAAGCGGTCGTTCGAGCGCCGCGGCTACAGGGTGCTGTTCGCCGCGACCTTCGCCGACCTGCAGCTGCTGTTGCAGTCGCAGGCGCCGGGCTTTGCCGTGGTCGATCTGAAACTCGCCGGGGCGTCGGGCCTCGCCTGTGTCGAAGCGCTTCATGCCCACGATCCGCTCATGCTCATCGTCGTGCTGACCGGCTTCGCCAGCATCGCGACGGCCGTCGAGTCCATCAAGCTCGGCGCCAGCCATTATCTGGCCAAGCCTTCCAACACCGACGACATCGAGGCGGCGTTCAGCAAGGCGGCCGGCAACGCCGCGGTGCCGCTGACCGAGCGGACGACCTCGATCAAGACGCTCGAATGGGAACATATCCACGAGGTTCTCGCCGAGACCGGCTTCAACATCTCCGAAACCGCACGCCGGCTCGGGATGCACCGGCGCACGCTCGCCCGGAAGCTGGAGAAGCGGCAGGTCAGGTGATGATGGGCGTCGGAGCGGGCGCTTTCTTAAGCCAAAAATTTCAACCGATTAGCGGCGCGTTGGCACGGAAGCTTATGTTTCCTTAACACATCTGTGTGATTGTTCCCACCATAAGCCCGGCCAAAGGTTTGGGGTTATGATTGTGCCGCATAGGGATAGATGAGCTGTCCCCCTCTGGCCCGCCCGCTTGAAGCTTTACTTCGAGCCGGAAGGTTAGCACGGCGCAACGGTGTCAAGTGCCGTGATTCAGGCATCAGCATCTCGTCGAGGACTGCAATTGTGCAGCTCGACAGTCCCCGCTGCCATGCCCCGCTTCATTCAGCTTCATTTGGAACAGCCTTGCCCGAGGCGGAGACCAGACACATGACGTCAATTTCATCGCTTTCGCCTACCCTGATCGCTGCGATGTCCACGGCCCAGATTGCTGGTTTGGGGACGGACGATGTCGCAGCTCTGACCTCCACGCAGGTCGCCGCTCTTAGCGCGACCCAGCTGTCTGCATTGACCACGGCCGAACTGCAGGTCCTTCATACGCAGCAGATCGCCGCCTTCACGGCGAGTGCGATCAGCGGCATGACCGCGTCGGCCCTCTCGACCCTCGCCGCCGCCGGCAACACCGAAGACAGCGGCAGCGTCGGCAGCGCCTTTACATCCACGCAGCTCAACAGCCTCAACGCCGCGCAGCTGAATGGCCTGACGTCGGACGCCCTGGACAACCTGACCACGACACAGGTCGGGGCGCTGAGCGCGGCGATCGTGTCGGCGCTGACCGCGACGATGCTGGGCAATCTCGGCACGACAAACCTTCAGGCTCTGACCTCGACGCAGGTGGGCAGCCTTTCCGCCGCCGCCCTGAACGGCCTGAGCTCGGACAACCTGCAGGCCCTGACGACGACGCAGGTCGCCGGCCTCACCTCGACGCAGGTCGCCAGCCTCAGCACCGCCACCCTGTCCACCCTGTCCTCGACGGAAGTGCAGAGCCTCAGCTCGACGCAGCTGAAGGG
>NZ_LMUU01000069.1 GCF_009765775.1 Beijerinckia sp. L45 | reverse complement strand
GGGGGGGCTGCGGCTCCCTCTCTTTTTGCAGCTCTCCAGCCGGCCGACAACTCTATGCGAATACTGTTGAAAAACGCTACGTATCAAGATTATCTTGCGAGATGGCTATAGGTTCTAATATCATTTCGAGGCGAAGATCTGCAAAAGGAGGAGTTGATGACGGTTAAAGGAAGGACGCCTGCTCCGGCTAAGCTCACTCGTGCAGCGAAAGACATGCATAGCGCCAGCAAGAAGGTTCGGCAGGAAGCTGCTGAAGTGCTTGCTCTTGCGCCCCGCGCTTCAGCCAAGCCCAAGCCTAAGAGAACAAGATAGGCAGTTGCCTTCACTAGACTTATTTCGGCGGCATAGCCGTGGGCAACTACTCTAATTATTGCCATCAACAATTCAACCAGCGGCAGTTATCTATGCAGCTCGCGCGTTTTGCTACTATAACCACGCCAAAATTGCCTAAAAATTGGGAGAAGATAGTACTAACATTCGAAACCTTTCAGGTCGGGTGCTTTATAGACAAAGCAGTAAAGGGTGAGCACCTAAAGGTTGTTGCTGCTACCACAACGCTCCCCACCGAAGCGTTGTCAATAGACGATGCTGGTTCAATCTTTATAGCCGACGCTGTTAGGCAATTGGGAGAGCAAGCAATCGAGCACTACGCTAATCTTATGTCGGTCTCAAACTACATGCGGAGAGCCGTCAGTTCAACTTGGCCAGCGCTTGCCTTGAAGCCACAATCTGACAACGATTTTCGATTGTTGGCCAGCGCAAAAGGAATAGCAGCGCCCGAGGGAAATCACGGAATACCTGGATCTGTTTACGAGTTCGATACGGCTTCGCAAATAATCCATCTCTCCGATAGAATAGACGGCGTGGCAATTATCGCCGAGGCTCTAGGTCATAGCCAAGCTAGTGGAAGATTTCGAGACCTTATTAGGCTCTTTGAGAGAGCGTTTGGCAAAGCTGGAAAGGCGCTGGTAGCGCCACTAGCGGCTTTCCTCAAGCCAAAGGATGGCTACTCCTTAGCAGAGGTGTCCAACTGGATTGATGTTCGCGACGGAGTTACGCACGCCGACAAGAAAGATAAAATACTTTTCGACGGCGATGTAGCGTGGGTCGTCGAACGCGTCACGCAAGCGGCCTACGATGTGCTTTTAAACAAAGAACAGTGGCGTTCAAGTGGAACTGAACGCCGTAAAGTTTGGTCGTCCGCTTGCGGAACCGTCAATGCTGACTGCGGTCTCCGCGTCACCCGAAGCGCAGATATGGTCATAACATTTAGAGTATTTGACGAATATCGTCGATTTCCTCTCCATCTTGAAGGGGCCTTTACGGGAATACCTGCAGGTTGGTGGGTATCCCCTTCGCAGAACGGCTTGCCCAGCGCAGAAGTATAGACCTAGACGATATGCGCAAACGTGATGAGTCAAAGATTGTCCATGCGGCGTCGCCATTACGCGTTGCGACCTTGAGATGAAAGCTTTTTTTCTAAAGGCCCAACACCTTGAGGGCTAGATTGACGCTGCCGACTTTCGGTTGAGCAATGGTTGAAAGGAACGGCCAACCCGAATCCCACCGGATTGCGCGTGTCAATGACGCGGGCAGCGCCCTCGCCGGCCCTGAAGTCGGGCCTGCCCGACGTCAGCATCTATAGTAATTTATATCGGGCAAGCCCGATATCGATAGCGGTCGCAGATCATGGACACACGCGATCCGGTGGGTTGCCCTGCCGCCGTCCCTTTCAAGGATGATCCCGTGCGACGCGCGCATCCGGTCGGGCCAGATCCTCCCCCTCGCAGAGGGGGAGGGGGACCGCCGAAGGCGGTGGAGGGGGCGCGGGCTGAGAACCGCCTCTGGTCGTCTTCCCTGTTTTGAAGCAAACCAAGCGACGCGCGTGTGCGCCCTCCACCATGCTTCGCATGGTCCCCCTCCCCCGCGCTTCGCGCAAGGGAGGATCTTCGCGCGACGCCCGCCGCGTGATAAGTTCTCGGCGAGGACATACGCATGGCGAAACGCTCTCTGGCACCGGCACCCGATGCCGCGACCGACCTCTACGAGACCGATTTTTACGCCTGGACCCTGCGGCAGGCTGAACTCCTCCGCTCGGGCGATCTAAGCCAGGCCGACCGCGCCAATCTCGCCGAGGAGATCGAGACCTTGGGACGTTCGGAACGCGCCGCGTTGCGCTCCGCCTATCGCCTTGTCGCCCTGCACCTTCTCAAGCTCATCGCGCAACCGGCGCGTGCCAGCCGCAGCTGGCTCGGTACGATCGCCCGCGAACGCGCGCACGCCGCCCGCGTTCTCGCCGACAATCCGAGCCTGAAGCCGCAGCGGGAAACTCTGTTTCACCAGGCCTATCAAGACGCCCGCAAGGAAGCCGTAGCCGAAACCGGCCTGCCGCTCACCAGCTTTCCGGTGGATCCCGCCTTCGAGCTGGCCGACCTGGAGAACGACGGTTTTCTGCCTGACGCACCGGCGCGGTGACGGGCGTATCCTCCCCCGCGCTTCGCGCAGGGGAGGATTGCGCTGCGGCGCATCGGCCATCGCGTCAGACCCCGGCCTCCGTCGAACATCACTTCGGGGCGCGGGGGTGCCCTAAGCGATACACGCCCTTGAAATCATCGGGATCGGCAACCGGCTCGCCCTTGCGCAGGATCGCGATCCTGCCCTGCTTCGTCAGGCGGACGGCGACGCGCCGGACGGGATGCATGAGCAGCCGCCACGCGTCCGGGTGCGCGCCGCCGAGGTGACGCGCCACCTCGGATGGGCAGATCGTCTTATCTGCCCCGCGCTGCGCCACGAGATCCAGCATCGCCATTTCGATTTCGGTGTCTTCAACCATCAGCGGCGAAGACGATGCGACGTGTTCCGATCAAAACAACCTCCTTCGCGGGCGGCAAAAACCGTAAGTGGCGCATCGCGTGATCCGGTCAAGCGCGAACGAATGCCGCAAACGGACATCCTTGGGACGAGCCCCTTGTCAGATCGTCGGCGGCGCGCGGGCTACGCCCCCGCCCCCGGCCCATGGTAATCTTGAGGCCGTCGAAAACGGCGCCGGGCATGACGCATGACGCATAAATGTAGAGATCCGATCAGCATTCGTGGCTTTGGTGCCACAGTCGCACCGTCAGCTTGGCGGCTCGAATGGCCCGGGCGCGCCGGTGGTCGCATCGATGGACGCGTACCAGTCCGCGTAGGTGGTGTTGCGCGCCATCTTGCGCGTCAGGTCCGGCGTGCCGTCCGTCCACCAGACGGGCCCGCGTTCGCCGAGTGCCTGCTTGGCATCGTCCACGGCCTGCCGCGCCACCTCGCGGGCTGCGGCATCGCCGGCGCGCATCGCCGTCTGCTTGGCGCGCCTCGCGGCCATCAGCGCTTTGGTCAGGGCCGCGCGGCGTTCCTCGCTCAGCCCGGGATCGGTGCAGCGCCACAGGCGACCGCGAACGACGATGTAGCGCCCATCCGGCGTTTTTAGGGTATCACCGCTCATGGTGTGCCCTCAAACGGTAGGCGTCATCAGTGCGCCATCAGCAGCGGCACGGGGCTATGGGCCAGCAAATGCTGCGTCACGCCGCCCAGAAAGAATTGCCGGGCCCGGCTGTGGGTATAGGCGCCCATCAAAATCATGCCGACGCCCTCGGCCTGGGCCGACGCCAGAATCCGCTCGCCCGAGGATTTGCCGGGCGTCGCGTCGTGGACGGGAAGAGTGGGGATGCCGTGCCACCTGAGATAATCCTGCAGGCCGGCGGCCGGCTCGCCGGCCTGGAGGGGCCCGGCGAAAATCGAGACATAGCGGGCCGCCTTGAGCAGCGGCATCGCCTGCGCGATGGCCCGGGTGACTTCCAGACTGTCGTTCCAGGCGATGAGCACATGATCCAGCGGCTCGATGACGGTCGGGTGGGGCGACACGACCAGCGAGATCCGCGCGCTGGAAAACACCGCGGCGTCGAAGGCGCGGTTGGTGAAAGGGTTGGGGCTGTCCGGCCGGTCGAGGACGATGAGGTCGCTCAGGCGCGCCTCGATCGCCAGCAGCTCCTCGACGTCGCCGAATTTTTTGGCGAAGGACGCGCTCGTCGGGCCGTCGCCGCCGTCCATCGGTAGGACGGTCGGGATCGCGTTGTCGGCGCACCACGCCTGAAAAGCGTATTCCGCATCCGCGGCGGCCTTGCCGGCATCGGACTTGAGTTGGTTCAGCGTCGCGTCGATGGCCATGGCGATGCCGGTCAGGGAGGCGAGCACCGCGCCCGGATCCGGGCTGAAGAAGATGACGCGGACATGGGCCGGAGCCGCCCTGCTGAGGCGCAGCGCCGCATCGAGCCTGGGCCGGACATCGACTCCGGGACCGGTGGGGACAAGAATCGTTCGGATGGACATGGCGAGCCTCCCCCGCCATTGAGCATCCCTCAGGGGATGCCGGCTAGGGGACGCCGTGATGAAAGTGGCGCCAATTTACCCCAGCGGCGGGTAGGCCACGCCGGTCAGGTCTTCCGACACCGTCCAAAGCCGGGCAGCAACGGTGCGATCCTGTGCGTTGCCCCCGACCTTGGCCAGCGCCGGAGCACCGCGGAGTTCCATCAAACCGTCGGGCCCCCAATATTGGCCGCCCAGCACGTCGGGCATCGTCGCGGCATAGAGGCCGGGCAAGGCGCCATGCGCCGCATCCTGCCCGACCACCCGGACGCCGAGCCCGAAGACCGCCCGAACAAAGCCCGGCATCTGCGTCGCGGTGACGAATCCGGTGCCGGCGATGCCGGGATGCGCGGCGACGCTGACGAGCGGCGCCTGCGCGGCACGGGCGCGACGGTCGAGCTCGAAAGCAAACAGCAGGTTGGCGAGCTTCGACTGCGCATAGGCCTCGTTGCCGCTGTATTTCTGCGCGTGCTGCAGGTCGGCGAAGTCGATGCGGCCGGTGCGATGCGCGATGCTGGAGATGCCCACCACGCGGGGCGCGGCCGCCTTCAGAAGCAGCGGCATCAGCAGGCCGGTGAGCGCGAAATGCCCGAGGTGGTTGGTGCCGAACTGGCGCTCGAACCCGTCCACCGTCGCGGCGCGCGCCGGCTGCATGCCGAGCCCGGCATTGTTGAGCAGCACGTCGATCTTTTGCAGCGTCCCGGCCATTGCGGCGGCGAACGTCCGGACACTGGCGAGGTCCGCCACGTCGAGCCGGGCGACGGTGAGGCGGGCGTCGGGGTAAGCCTTGAGGATGCGGTCGCGCACGGCAGCGCCGCGGGCGACATCGCGGACGGCGAGGACGACGTTGGCGCCCCTGCCCGCCAGCACCTCCGCGGCCTCCGCGCCGATGCCGCTGCTGGCGCCGGTGACGACGATGGTCCGGCCGGTCTGGTCGGGAATACTGGCGGGGGTCCAAGCGGTCATCGGGTCGATCCTCGGGCGGTAGGAAGGCTTGCGGGATATGGGCACGCGCGCCCTTGCCCGTCACCCCCGCCTCGTCATCTCGTGATCGCTTGTTTCGATGCGGACGGCGCCGCACAACACGCGCGATCTCAACGCCTTGGCCATTCTCCGGCCCCTTCGATCCGTGGTATGACCACGCAAACAGGGGAGCGCACTATGTCCTGCCACCACAAGAACACGATCCGCGACGTGACGCCGAGCGCGCTCGGTTGCGAGGAATGCCTCAAAATCGGCAGCACCTGGGTGCATCTGCGTCTTTGCCGGGCCTGCGGCCATGTCGGCTGCTGCGACGACTCGCCGAACCGGCACGCGACGAGGCATTTCCATGTCACCCATCATCCCATCATCGAGGGCTACGATCCGCCGGAAGGCTGGGGCTGGTGTTTCGTCGATGAGATGATGGTCGCCCTGCCAAACACCACGCCGCACAACGGCCCCATCCCGCGCTACTACTGAGGCGAGATGCTATGACGACCAGCTTCATCGACATCGCCGCCGACGACCTCAGCGATCCCTACAGCCGCGAAGGCCAGACGTTCCCCAAGATGAA
>NZ_LMUU01000068.1:27150-74867 GCF_009765775.1 Beijerinckia sp. L45 | reverse complement strand
CCGCTGGCCGACCGGCATCCGCGCCGGCGCCGAGTTCGTCATGCCGAATATGAGCTGAAGGTCGACCCCCGGCCGCACCACGATGAGCGCGCGCCGTGCGAGGTCTCGCACGGCGCGCGCTCGGGGCGGCAAATCCTGCCGCCTTTTTCTCTCAACGCCCGGGCCGCTTTAAGCCGAGTGCGCCGCGCGATCAAATTACGGTCATCATACCTTTAACAAGCCCGGGATCGTCGCCATATCGCGACGACACCGGTGTCGTCGTTCTGGAGGTTCCTGTGATCAAGATTTCAGCTCTCGCCGTGGCCGTAGCCCTCGCTGTTGCGGGGCCGGTGACGGCATCGGCAACCGACGCCGGGTCTTCGCATCCGCAGTCGGCCCAAGCCGCATCGGCCACGGGCCGGCAGGCGGCTGACGACGCCGTCAAGCGCGCCTGGTTTGCCCATGCCATCGACGACATCCTGTCAGGCCGCAGCGCCGACGACGACTCCAAGCCGCACCGTTAAGTCTGGGCTCGCCTTCGCCGCCCGCGAAAGGAAGGCGCTTTTCGTGTCCGCGCGGCAAGGGGCGTACCCCGCATCCGCCCGGTACTAAAATTTGGGCAGACCGAAAAGCCGGCTGCGATCGCGATATCGGCGAGCCTCTCGCCACGTCTTGCGCGTCGACAACAGCGCGAGTGGCGATACTTCCATCACGCTCGACGTGATCAATCTTGATGCAAATCGTCCAAAGTTCGATCCAAAAACTGAAAAACAGTATTTCGATTTCGCGTCTTTTGATCCGGGCCGGACGTGAATAGATGTTGCATCGGGAGCTGAGAGGCGTCCGCGGGCCTCTCGGCGAGGTTTGGGGACGGTTGCGGTTCTTGCATAGCGGTACCGCGGCCGGAAGCACGATGCAAAGGCCGAGGCTTCATACAGCGACGACAGGTCGATTGTCGGCGCGATCAGCGTTGATTACAAAAGCGTAAACGTGAATTCTCTCACTTTTGGTAGGCATCCATGTTCATAAAGACACTCAGCACAGCGGCCGTTGTCCTTCCCCTTCTGGTCGCCCAGGGCGCTTACGCCCAGACCAAGCCTTGCGTCGGCGCGCAGGCGGCACAGTCCTTCGACCGCGGAACCGATCCGCGCGCTGGCGGCGAGAAGCCTGCCTTCGGCGCGCAGGCGGCGCAGTCCTTCGATCGCGGGACCGATCCGCGCGCTGGCGGCGAGAAGCCTGCCTTCGGCGCGCAGACGGCGCAGTCCTTCGACCGCGGGACCGATCCCCGCGCGGAAGGCTGCAAGTAATCTTTGGCCCAAGTCATCTCTCGCCAATCAGAGCTTGAAGACGACGGGCGGTGGGTGTTTCCTCCGCTCGTGACGTGAAGGGGAGCGCCGGCATGCATGCGATGCGGATGATCGTTGTTATCCTGCTTCTGCAAGTGACCGGCGCTTCGTGCGCCAGCGCCGGATTCCAGCGGGGGGACGCACCGGACCTCCCCGAGATCGTCGCGCCGCTGTTGAATTCGGTGGTCAACATCTCGGTGCTGAAGAAGGCCGGCAGCGACCCCGAGGACGCGCCGGATCAGGTGGTGCCGGACCGGGCGCTGGGGTCGGGATTTGTCATCACGTCCGATGGCTACATCGTCACCAACAACCATGTGGTGGAAGGCGGCTACGACGTCACCGTGGCCTTCGTCGATGGCTCGACCTTCCCCGCCAAGATCGTCGCCACCAACCAGCGGCCGGATCTCGCGCTGCTCAAGATCGACGCCGGCAAGCCGCTCGCCAGCGTCAAATTCGGCGACAGCGACGCGCTGCGCATCGGCGAGACGGTCATGGCGATCGGCAATCCGCTCGGCCTCAGCAGTTCGCTCAGCGTCGGCGTCGTCAGCGCGCTCAATCGCGACATCAACTCGACGATGATCGACGACTTCGTCCAGACCGATGCCGCGATCAACCACGGCAACTCCGGCGGGCCGCTGTTCAACCTCAAGGGTGAAGTCATCGGCGTCAACTGGGCGCTATACGCGCCTGGCCAGCAGAGCGGCTCGGCCGGCCTCGGCCTCGCGATCCCCGCGAACGACGCCACCTGGGTGGTCGACGAGATGCGGAAATACGGCCGCATGCGCGCCGGCTTCATCGGCTTGCGGCTGCAGCAGGTCACGCCGGAGATCCAGCTCGCGCTGGGCCTGCCGTCGCGGTCCGGCGGCATCGTCACCGGCGTCATCAACGACGGTCCGGCGCTCACCAAGGGAATCCAGGAAGGCGACGTCGTTCTCGCCCTCAACGGCAAGGAGCCGCGCGACGTCCGGGCGCTGCTGCGCAGTCTCGGTGCCAGCGCGCCGGGCAGCGTCGTGGCGCTGAAAATCTGGCGCAACGGCGCCGCGCAAAGCATCGACGTTCCCGTCGCGAACTGGCCCAACAACATCTACGACCCCGCCGGACCGCAGCCGCCGCAGACACAGGCGGTGCGCAAGATCACGCCGGATCTCGGCCTCAAGCTGGCGGTCGCGGATGCGCAGTCTGCCGGCACGCCGCAGTTCCAGGACGGCAAGCCCGCCGTCGCGATCATCGGGGTTTCGGCCAACAGTCCGGCCGCGGACCTGCGCCTCGCCCGCGGCAACATCATTCTCCGCGTCGCCCAGGATCGGGTGACCTCGCCCGACGAGGTGACGAAGCGTCTCGAGCAGACCCGCGCGGCCGGCCGTCACGAGGTGATGATGCTGGTCCAGGCGCCGAGCGGTCCGCACTGGGTGGTGATGCCCTTGGACGGCAAGTAGCTATTGCAGCCGTGCACCGACGCCGGCGCCTGGATCAGGCCTCCAGGACACGGCTCGCTAAGACGCCCCGCGCCGCCACGAGAGTGACCGCCAGTGCGATCGCGGCGACGCCGGCGCCAAGCCAGGGCAGCGATCCGTAGCCGACGCCGGCGCTGAGCGCGACGCCTCCGGCCCAGGCGCCCGTCGCATTGCCGAAGTTGAAGGCGCCCTGGTTCAGTGTCGCGGCCAAGTTCGGCGCATCGCTCGCCGCTTCGACGACCCAGCTCTGCAGCGGCGACACCAGCGCGAAGGCGAGCGCCCCCCAGAGCGTCAGCGTCACCACGGCCGGCACCGCCGCATGGCTCGTCACCGTGAAGATCAGCAGCACGACGATGATCGCGGCGAAGCTGCCGATGACGGTCGTCAGCAGGCGCCAGTCCGCGAGGCGGCCGCCGATGAGGTTGCCGACCGTCAGGCCGACGCCGAACAGGAGCAGCGCGATGGTGACCCCGTGCGGAGTCAGGCCGCTGACGTGTTCCAGCAGCGGGGTAATATACGTCACCACGCTGAACAGGCTGACGGAGGACAGCGTGCTGATCGCCATCGGCAGCAGGACGCGGGGATGCCGTAGCGTCAGGAACTCCGCGGCAAGGCCCGTGGTCGATCCCGGCATCGCCGGGATGGTGCGGGCGATCGCGGCGCAGGCGACGATGCCGATGCCGGTCACGACCCAGAACGGCATGCGCCAGCCAAAAGCCTGGCCGAGCGCCGTGCCGAAGGGGACGCCCAGGATGTTGGAGAGGGTGAGCCCGGCGAACATCATCGCCACCGCCTGGGTCCGCCGGTTGGCCGGCACGAGATCGCGGGCGACCACGCTGCCGATCCCGAAAAAGGCGCCGTGGGCGAACGAGGTCACCACCCGCGCCAGCATGAGCAGGGCATAGGTCGGCGCCAGCGCGCAGCCGATGTTGCCGAGGATGAAGACCCCCATCAAGGCGACCAGCGCGGTCCGGCGCGGCCATCGCGCCGTGGCGATCGCGACGAAGGGGGAGCCGAAGGCCACGCCGAACGCGTAGCCGGAGACCAGCAGGCCGGCCTGCGGAACGCTGACGCCGAGGCTGCTCGACACGTCCGGCAGCAGGCCCATGATGATGAATTCGGTCGTGCCGATGCCGAAGGAGGCGATGGTCAGCGCGAGCAGGGGTAGCGACAGCATGGAAACTCCGACGGCGTGTGCGATGCAACATAAGCCGATTTGACGAGGAGCGGTAAAACCTGGCCGGGATGCAGCTCCGCCCTCCGGTCCGCGATTTTGTTGTGCCCCGCTAAGAGTCGCTTAAGCTTGCGGGCGTGGAATACCCGCCGAAGGTCGGATGATGCCCTGCGGCGTGGTCCGAAGAGACCATCATGAGCCAGTTGAAGAGGATCTCGATCGGAGCGGCGGCGGCCGCTATCGTCGTTGAGACGGGCGCCAAAAACCTGGTGCTGTGGACCCTTGTCACGATCGGCACGCCCGCCACGACCGCTGGCTTCGTCTACGAAGTCGTCCAGATGCGGCAAAGCCGCCTGCAGCAGGAGGCGACCGATCGCGCCCATGTGCAATCGAAACGCGACGGGTCGAGCTCCGACGTTGCCGATCAGGACGGCCGGGCACCGCGCACGACGGCGGCCGACACCGATGCCGGGCCCGACACGGACCTCCGCCATCGCCTGACCTCGATGCTGATCGCCCGAGCACATTTCGTCGACATCTACGGCAACAATCCAGAGAGCGTCACGCCGCTCTATAGGAAGATCGCGCTGGACATGATGGCCGACGACGAGCGCATGTTCGCCAAGCTCGAAGCGGAGAAGCTGAAGGACCTTGACGGCTATCTCTTCGATCTGCAGCAGGATGAGGCGCATCTGCGCGTCCTGCATGCCCAGGTCACGACGCTCGTCCAGCCGCCCGGAACGCCGCTTCCGGCTACACCCTCTGTCAGAAAATAGGGGCGGATCAGCCGCTCAGTTCAAGTTGCGCGTTCGGCCTGCGACTTCGGCGGTGGTGCGCGGCGCGCTCGACGGGCCGATGGAGACCCAGACGTTGGGGTCGCTCTGCGACTGTCGCTTGACAAACCGGTAGCCGGTCGCGTCCCAGGCGCGGATCTCCTCGACCATGTTGTCGAGGATGAAATCGCCCTTGTCGGTCTTGACGGTGAGAATGGTGTGGCCGTTGCCGTCGAGATCGCGGACGATGGTCATCAGCAGCGCCTGGCGGGGAAAGCCCTGATCGAGGAGCAGCTTGCGCTTCTCCAGCGCGTAGATCTTGCAATCGCCCTTGCCGTCTGTGGGGTAGTCCCAATGGTCGAGCATCGTGCCCCAGTGGTCCATGTTGCTGACCGGCTCGATCGCCGCGTTGACCGCGCTGTTGATGTGACGCATCACCCGCATCACCTTGGCGGTGAGCGCGACGTCGGCCGGCATCAGCGCTTCGACGCGGCATTCTTCCGGGCGGCGTCCGCAGAAATCGGCCCAGCCGTAGGGCATCGCGGTGACGTCGCCGACGGTCGCGAAGCTCGCGTGCATCTCGGCGGCCTGCGCCGCTCCCGCGCCGCCGACATATGTCAGCAAAGCCAGCAAAGCGAACGTCCGGGCAACAGCGACCAACATAGACCCGCCTCCAACCTGATGGCGGTATTTGGGCGCAGCGATGGTGCCGCGTCAATCGATTGGTTAATTATTAGTTAACCGCCAGACGGCCGGCTCACGCGGCCAGCTGTTCGATCATCTCTTCCGGCACACGCCCGATCGCGCGGATCAGTTTTGGCTCGGCGAAGATGTCCTGCTCGGGGTCGCACTGTTCCTCGAGGACGACGATGCCGGCATATTGGCCGGCCATCCGCTCCGCCGCGGCGATCGCCTTGCCGCAATCCTTCGCCTTTTGTGCCGTGCCTGGCTTCAGCTTGCCCCGCTTGTCGAGGAGAAACGGCAGGATGATGTAGTTGGTGATGGCAGCCATGGTCTTGGTCCCGCGCTTAAGCTAAGGAACATAGACGGAACATCATCGCGAGGCAACTGGGCTGCGTCAGTGATCATCCCTCGCTCCGAGATCTCGGCAGGATCACCATCCTCTCGATCCTCGAAACGCCCTCGCATCATCTGCACTTCGCGCGCGAATTGAGATTGCCATCAAGATTATGTCGTCGCTCCCACCTCGGAAAATGTCCACGACAGGCGGTTGGATGCGCCGTTACCGAAATGGTGACTGTCGTGTCGACACAAAAACCTTCTTCGACGAAATCGCAATTTGGGTTCCGCTGTTAAAAACCATGGTGCGCCGACCGGAAAACACGGGTGGGAATATCAACCCATTACCCTGATAAAACTCACCTTTCACAACCATGATTATTAACATTTGTGGTATCGTATGCATAGTTGGATCGCGTTAACGCGGCTCGTCGAGGCCGCAAAATGCCGATTAGCAATGCTCCGATTATTGTAAAATTCTTCATTGTACTTCTGATGTTCGGCGTCGTTGCTTTTGCTTCGGCGGCTTTCTCTACGTCACAGATGCGGGATTTGAGCGCGGCCTATAGCGCCGTCATCGATCAGCAAGGGACGGCCGCCGTACTGTTGGCCCGAGCCGATCTTGCCCTCAATGAAGCGCGCGTTGCGATTAGTTATCTCGACGTTGTCACGACCGATCAGGGCAACAAACAGGCCCTGACCGACCTGTTGGCGGCGCGCGCTTCCTTTATCGACTTGATGAGCCGGGCGAAGACGGCCGACCCAGAGCAAGCGGCGGCCTTCGAAGCCGCGCTTCGTCAGGGATTGGCGATCATCGACGCCACTTGCGCAGCGGCGGTCGCCGAAGGATCGCATGGCAACGATTCCGCGTCGGCGCTCGCCGCGCAGGCCGAGTTTCTCGAGACCTGCCGCCCGGCGTTCGTCGCCTTCGTGAAGATGCTGGCTGCGGAAACCAATCGTGTGCTGGCGTCCGCCGACGCCGGCAAGCTTCGTTTGATCGCCGCCAGCGATCGAACCGTCGCCATCACCTACGTCATGAATCTCGGACTTCTGGGGCTCGCCCTCGTCGGCGGCTACGCGACGATCAGTCTCTGGGTGCTTCGCCCGTTGAAGGCGCTGTCGCACAGCATGATGCGGCTTGGCCGCGACGATTATTCGACGATGATCGGCGATACCGGTCGCCGCGACGAGATCGGGCAGATGGCGGCGGCCGTCCAGATCTTCAAGGAGAACGGCTTGCGGCTGAAACAGTCCGAGGTGGTCCGCGCGGCGGTGCTGAATCAGCAGAAGATCGTGGTGGCAGCCCTCGCGGTGGGCCTGGATCGCCTGTCGCAAGGCGATCTGACCGGACGTCTGGATCGCGCCTTCAGCGACGACTACGAGAAGCTCCGCGGGGATTTCAATGTGACTGCCTCCAGCCTGGAGGAGGCGCTGGCGACGATCATCAGGGCGATCGGCATCATCGGGTCCGGCTCCGACGACATCGCCGAAGCGTCGGACGACCTGTCCAAACGCGCGGTGCAGCAGGCGGCAAGCCTGGAGCAGACGGCGGCAGCGTTGAACCTGATCACCGCGACGGTGACGCGGATGGCCGTCGGCGCCGGCGAAGTTGCTGCCGTGGTCGCCGCCACGCGTGGCGCCGCCGAGACGTCCGGTGTCGTCGTCCAGAACGCCGTCGAAGCCATGGGGCAGATCAAGGCGTCGTCGCGGCAGATCCGCCGGATCGCCGGCGTCATCAACGACATCGCGTATCAGACCAATCTGTTGTCTCTCAATGCCGAGATCGAGGCCGCTCGCGCCGGAGACGCCGGCCGCGGCTTTTCCGTGGTGGCGGCGGAGGTGCGCAATCTGGCGCAGCGTTCCGGCGAAGCCGCGAAGGAGATCGAGAACCTGATGGCCGTGTCGAACGCCCAGGTCGAGAACGGCGTCGCGCTGGTCGGCGCGACGGGCGTCGCCTTGCGCGGCATCATCGACAAGGTGGCCGACATGGCCGAGCTGCTGCGCGCGATCTCCGCGTCGTCGCACGAGCAGGCGACGGGTCTCGCCGAGATCAATATCGCGGTCACCGAAATGGACCACGGGATTCAGCGCAGCGCCGCCATGGTCGAGGAGGCCTCGACCGCCGCGCATGCCCTGCAGCATGAGACGCAGGCCTTGACCAGCATCGTCGGGCGCTTCCGCATCAATCGGGCCGCGGCGCTGGTGGCGGTCGGGACTTAGAGCGCTTTCCGCTTTGGTGGAATCACTAAAGCGATCAGAAATCGCTCTCTCCTCGAAAAGTTAGAGCATTTTATCGATCACAAAAGTCTGCGACCTTTGTGGAAAATGCTCTGGAGGTCGGAGACGCCCGACTCGTTTGGCCCCGGCCACAATCTCGTGTCGGGTCGGATCGGGTAGGTCGCATCCCAATCCGCGAGCTTTTCGGCGTACAGCGCGCGATAGGCCTCGTCGCTCAGAAGCTCGACGCTCTCGATATCGAGGCTCGTGCCGATGGCGTGATACGTGTCGAGATTGGCGAGCTCGGGCGACGGCAGGGCGCCTCGTTCGAAAGCGCTCCACATCTGCCGATACAGATCCTCCAGATGCGCCACCAGGCGCGGCGTGTCGAACAGCAGGCAGGAATCGCGCTGGGCGGCGAGCCGTGCCTTCAAAGTCTGAATTGCGTCGGGCGTGCGCCCGAGCGCGATGGCGCGGGCCATGTAAATGTCGGGGTTGGGGCAGATCAGATCGCCGAGACCGGCCGCGCTGACGAGGCTCGAACAGACGCGCGAGGCAAAGCTGCGGCCGGCGACCGTGAGGACCGGTAGTCCCATCCACAGCGCGTCCGCGGCCGTGGTGTGGGCACCGTAGGGCAGGTTGTCGAGAAACAGGTCGGCCAGCGCGTAGCGCGCGAGATGGTCGGGATTGGCGATCTTCCCGGCGAAGACGAGGCGCTCCGGCGCGATCCCGGCGCCAGCCGCCAACCCGCGCAGACGCTCCTGGGTGTCCGGCGTGCCGCCGAGCAGCCACAGCACGCTGTCGGGCACCGCGGCAAGGATGATCATCCAGCGGCCGAACGTGATTTCGGTGAGTTTCTGCAGGCCGTTCAGGCAGCAGAAGACGAACCCGGTTTCCGGCAGCCCCTCTTCCGCGCGGGTTGGCTTGCGGGACGACACCACTCTGTTGCGGTCGTTGGGCTGGTAGCACGGCAGGCGCACAACCGTTTCCGAGTAGAAGCGCTCCGCATCGGGCGGCACGACCTGGGCATCCGCGATGATGTAATGGTGATAGGGGCTTCCCATCGTGCAGGGGTAGCCAAACCAATTCACTGCGATCGGCGCCGGCCGCAAGGCGAATACCCGCGTTCGCGCGCCCTTGGTGTAGCCGTTGAGATCGATCAGAATATCGATCGCGTCAGCCTCGATCTGCAGGCAGACCTGTTCGTCGCTGAGAGCGTCGATATCAAACCATTGATCGACAGAGGCCTTAATCCGCAGCTTGGTCGAGTCGTCGTTCTCGATGCCGCAGTAATAGGCGTAGATCTCGAACCTGTCGCGATCGTGCAGCGCGAGAACGTCGGCCATGGAGAAGCCGACGGCATGTTCCCGCAGGTCGGACGAGACATAGCCGATCCGCAACTTTCGATCCGGTGACGACATGCCCGGCACAGCCCAGCGTCGCGCGCCCTTTTGCGCGCCGATCAGCGCCTTGTTGTAGCGATAGGCCGTGGCGAGCTGAAACATCGGATCGTCGGCGAAGGCGGCAAGCGACAGCGGCGATATGCCGGACAGCAGGCTGCGCCGCTTCATCCGATCGGTTTCCGTCAACACCGGCCATTTGCACTGGCGCATCCGGAGCGCGATCCAATGCTGAATGACCTTGTCGTCCGTGCCGAGCTCGAGACGCTGCCGTAGGGCATCTTCCGCCGGGCCGTCGCGATCGAGGGACTCGAGAACGCGGCCGATCTGCTCAAGCGCATAAATCCGGTGCGCCACCGTCTCGCCGTTGACGAGGGCGAGCGCGCTCGCCACCCCCAGCCATTCCGTAATGGCTTCGCCCTTGCGGCCGATCTGCTCCAACGTCAGCCCAAGGCTGAGATGGGCCTGGTAGAAGTCCGGTTTCAGCCGCGCCGAATCGCGGAACGCGTTGATCGCGCCGAAACGATCCTTCAGATCGTTGAGGGTCGTCCCGTAATTGAAATAGGCGGCATAGAGGAACGGGTCGTCCGGATGGTATGCGATCCAGCTTTTGTAGAGTTCGACCGATGCCGCTTTGTGGCCGGCCGCCTTGTACTGCTCCGCGAGGGCGAAGAGCTGGCCGATTGCAATGTGTTCCACGGGAATGCCGGCCATTATCGGTCCACTTAACATTGATCACTTTGCAGGGCGCGCGGGCCGGAGCTATGACCCAGATCCTCCGCGGATGGAACGTGGAAGGCGCGCTCCGCGATTCCGCAACGTAAAAAACCTGTGAGTTCGAGGCATTCCCGACCCGAACCTGTTAGCCTCATGTTAACGAATCGGTATCGACGCCTTGCGACTCGATGAATGATTGAGCCTGTCTGGGCGACTGATTGGTTGCCCGGGGGCGGCACCGGATCGATATCGGCGGGACTGCTTCATGACTTCGATTTCGTCCTACTCGGCTGCGCAGATCTCGCGCCTGTCGGCGACCACGCTTCAGCAGCTGACGCCGACCGACATGGAGAGCTTCGACACGACGCAGATCGCCGCGTTGACGTCGACGGAACTCAATATCCTCAGCACGACGGATCTGCAGGCGCTGTCGACGACGCAGATCGCGGCTCTGGCGCCCCTTGCCCTGAGCGGTATGACGCTGCCAAACTTCGAAGCGATCGCCAACGACGGCGCTGACTCTTTCACGACCAACCAGATCGCAGCACTCACCCCGGCCCAGATCAACGATCTCACTGCGACGGGGATCCAGGGGTTCAGCACCAGCCAGCTCAATGCGATGACCGCCACCCAGATCAGTGGCCTGACCAGCACGATGCTGCAGAACCTCTCGACGACCCAGCTCGGCAGCCTGACGACCATCCAGGTGCGCGCCCTGTCGCCCAACCAGCTCAACGCGCTGTCGTTCGACCAGTTGATCGCCGTGACCGTCCGCGATCTCTCCACCAGCCAGGTGGCATCGCTCAACACAACCGAGATCGGGGAGCTCTCCTCGACGCAGGTGCAGTCCCTGGCGCCAAGCCAGATCGCGGCCCTGTCCGTCTCGGCGTTGAACGCCCTGCCGGCGACGGAACTCCAGGCGCTGTCTGCGACCCAGGCCCTCGCCCTTACGCCGACGCAGCTCGCCGGCCTGACCCCGACGACGGTGGACAATCTGACGACATCGCAGCTTGCGGCCCTGACCACGCTTCAGGTTCGCGGCCTGAGCGCGGCGCAGCTGACCGCGATGTCGGCGACCGAAATCCAGGCGCTGACGGTCACGGCTCTGTCGACCACGCAGGTCGCCGGCCTCAGCAGCACGGCGCTCGGCAACCTGTCCTCCGACCAGCTTCTGGCCATGACCCCGGTGCAGGTCGCGGCGCTGTCCATCACGGCGCTCAACAGCCTCCCGGCGACCGAGCTTCAGGCCCTGATGCCGGCGCAGGCCCTTGCCTTGACGACGACGCAGATCGCCGGTCTCACCGCGACGACGGTGGACAACCTGACGACCGACCAGCTCGCAGCCCTGACGACGGTCCAGGTTCGCAGCCTGCGCGCGGCGCAGCTGACCGCGATGTCGGTCACCGAGATCCAGGCGCTGAACGTCGCCGCCCTGTCGACGACGCAGATCGCCGGCCTCAGTACGACGGCCTTCGGCAACCTGTCGGCGGACCAGATCGCGGCGATGGTGTCGACGCAGATCGCGGCGCTGTCCACGGTGGCGCTGAACAGCCTCCCGGCGACCGAACTTCAGGCGCTCGCGCCGACCCAGGCGCTTGCTTTGACGTCGACGCAGATCGCCGGCCTCACCGCGACGACGGTGGACAACCTGACGACCGACCAGCTCACGGCGCTGTCGTCGAACCAGGTGCGCGGCCTCCGTGCGGCGCAGCTGACCGCGATGTCGGCGACCGAAATCCAGGCGCTGACCGTCTCCGCCTTCTCGACGACGCAGGTCGCCGGTCTCAGCACGACGGCGCTCGGCAACCTGACCCCGGATCAGCTCGCAACCCTGGCGACGAGCCAGATCGCCGCGCTCTCCGTGGCGTCGCTCAACGCCCTTCCGGCGAGCGAGCTCCAGGCGCTGACAACGAGCCAGGCGCTCGCTTTGACGCCGACGCAGCTTGCCGGCCTCAGCACGACGACGCTCGGCAACCTCACGACGACCCAGCTTTCGGCCTTGAGCACGACCCAGATGCGCGGCCTGACTTCGGCGCAGCTGACGGCGATGACGGCGACCGAGATCCAGGCGCTGAACGCCGCGTCCTTCTCCGCCGCCCAGGTCGCGACCCTCAGCACGACGGCGTTCAACAATCTGTCGTCCGACCAGATTGCAGCGCTCACCGCGACCGAGAGCGCGGCGCTGTCGACGACGTCGCTGAACCTCCTGTCCGCGACGGAGCTTCAGGCCCTGACGCCGACGCAGGCGCTGGGCCTGACCGCGGCGCAGGTCGCCGGGCTCAACACGACGACGCTCGGTAATCTCACGACCACTCAGCTGTCGGCGTTGACCGCCACGCAGATGCGCGGTCTGACCGCGACGCAGCTGACCGCGATGACGGCGACCGAGATCCAGGCGCTGAACGCGGCGTCCTTCTCGGCGCTGCAGATTTCCACGCTCAGCACGACGGCGCTCGGCAATCTATCCGCCGATCAACTCGCGGCCTTCACCGCGACGCAGAGCGCATCGTTCTCCAGCACGTCGCTGAACCTTCTGTCCGCGACGGAGCTTCAAGCCCTGACACCGACGCAGGCGCTGGGCTTGAGCGCAGCACAGGTCGCCGGGCTCAGCACGACGACGCTGGGCAACCTGACGACAACCCAGCTGTCGGCGCTGACCAGCACGCAGGTGCGCGGCCTGACTTCGACGCAGCTGACCGCGATGACGGCGACCGAGATCCAGGCGCTGAACGCGTCGTCCCTCACGGCGCTGCAGATTTCCACGCTCAGCACGACGGCGCTCGGCAATCTATCCTCCGATCAGCTCGCGGCCCTGACCGCGACGCAGAGCGCGTCGTTCTCGAGCACGTCGCTGAACAACCTCCCCGCGACCGAGCTTCAGGCCCTGACGCCGACCCAGGCACTCGGCCTGACCGCCATCCAGGTGGCCGGCCTCACCACGACGACGCTGGGCAATCTGACGACCACCCAGCTTTCGGCGCTGACCAGCACGCAGGTGCGCGGCCTGACGTCGACGCAGCTGACGACGATGACGGCGACCGAGATCCAGGCGCTGAACGCCGCCGCCTTCTCGGCGGGACAGGTGACCAGTTTCAGCACGACGGCGTTCGGCAATCTTTCCTCCGATCAGCTTGCCGTGCTCACCGCCACGGAGAGTGCGGCGCTCTCCACCACCTCGCTGAACAGCCTCTCCGCGACGCAGATCCAGGCCCTCAACACGACGCAGAACCTGGCTTTGACGTCGGTGCAGCTCGCTGGCCTGTCGATGACGACGTTGAACAATCTGACGACCACCCAGCTTTCGGCGCTGACCACCACGCAGATCCGCGGCCTGACTTCGACGCAGCTGACCGCGATGACGGCGACCCAGATTCAGCTTCTGGACGCGTCCGCCTTCTCGGGGACGCAGGTGGCGAACTTCAGCACGACGACGTTCGCCAACCTGTCTTCGGACCAGCTGGCCGCCCTGACCGCCACCGAGGCTGCGGCGCTCTCCACCACCTCGCTCAACAGTCTTTCCGCAACGCAGATTCAAGCGCTGACGACAACGCAAGCCCTGGCTCTGACCGCGTTGCAGATCGCGGGCCTCACGCAATCGGCGATCGATGGCCTGTCGCCGGCTCAACTCGCCGCCCTCACGACGACGCAGACCCGCGGCTTCACCTCGACCCAGCTCACAGCGATGTCTGCGACCGAGATTCAGACGCTGTCGGCCCCCTCATTCTCGGCCGCGCAGATCGCCAGCCTCAGCACCACCGCGTTCGCCAATCTTTCCGCCGATCAGCTCGCGTCGCTGGCTTCCACCGAGATTGCGGCGCTCTCCACCACCTCGCTCAATAGCCTGACGCCAACGCAGCTCCAGAGCCTGGCCGGGACGCAAGCGGCAGCTTTGACCGCGGCGCAGGTCGCCGGGCTGACGCAGACCACGGTCGATGGCTTGACGACGACGCAGATCGCATCGCTGACATCGACGCAGGTGCGCGGCCTGACCTCCACGCAGCTTACCAATATGACGGCCACCGAAATTCAGGCGTTGACGGCCGCCTCGCTCTCGGCCGCGCAGATCACCAACCTCAGCACCACCGCGTTCGGAAATCTGACGCAGACCCAGATCGCATCATTGGCCGCGACCCAGATCGCGGCGCTGTCCACGACGTCGCTGAACACGCTGTCGCCGACGGAGCTTCAGGCCCTGGCGGTCTCCCAGGCGTCGAGTTTGACGGCGACGCAGATCGGCGGTCTGTCGCAGACGACGATCGACGGCCTGTCGACGACGCAGATCACGTCCCTGACGACAACGCAGACGCGGGGCCTGACCGCGACGCAGCTGACCGCGATGTCGGCGACCGAGATCCAGGCCTTGACCGCCACCGAGTTCTCGACGACGCAGGTCGCCAATCTCAGCGCGACGGCGTTCGGCAATCTATCCGCTACCCAGCTCTCGCAGTTCACGTCGACCGAAATCGGCGCGATGAGTACGACGCAGATTGTGGCCCTCAGCCCGGCCCAGGTCGCCGCTCTCAACACGACGCAGATCGGCGGCATGACCGCAGTCGAAGTCGCCGCCCTGACCACCACGCAGATCGCCGCCCTGGCAATGACTCAGCTGGCGGCCCTTACCGTCGCGGGCACCGCCGGCGTCCGTGATACGCAGGCCGCCGCCTTGACGACCACGCAGCTCGAGGCTCTGGCCGCGACCCAGATCGCGGCGCTGACGTCTCTCGCCCTGTCCGGCCTGACGGCCAGCGAAATGGCGGCCTTGACCACGAACCAGATCGCGGCGCTGACCGCTTCGCAGGTCGGCACCTTGACGGGAACGCAGCTCGCAGGATTGAGCACGACGCAGATCGCCGCCCTTTCCGTGACGGCGATGACCGGCCTCGTCGCAAGCCAGATCGCCACCCTGAGCGCGCCGCAGCTCAACAGTCTGTCGCGAAACCAGATCCAGGCGCTGTCCAAGACCAGTATCGGCGGCTTGACCACATCTGAGATCGCGGCCTTGAACACCACCCAGGTCTCGCTTCTGACCGCGACGCAGATCGGCGGGTTGAGCGACACGCAGATGGTCAGCATGACGGCCACGCAGCTCGGCGTGCTGTCGACGCAGCAGATTTCCGGCCTGTCGACGACCGGGATCAGCGGCCTGTCGGCCGCTCAGATCGCCGTCCTCAGCACGACGCAGATCGCGGCCCTGACCGGCACCGAAGTCGCCGGGTTGGCGGCGACGCAGATTGCCGCGCTGTCGACGACACAGATCGGGGCGATCACGAGCACGGGCATCGGCGGCCTGACCGGCACGCAGGTCGCCGGGCTGAGCGCGACCCAGCTCGCGACGCTGGCCGGCACGCAGATCGTGCCGCTCTCCGCGACCGGCATCCGCGGTTTGACGACAACCGAACTGACGGCCTTGAGCGCGACGCAGGTCGCGGCGTTGACGACGAGCCAGATGGCGGTGCTGACGGACACGCAGATGACTGCTCTGAGCACGGCGCAGATCGGGCTCCTCGCAGCGACCCAGATCGCCAGCTTGTCCACGACCGCGATCAGCGGCCTCGCAACCGGCCAGGTCGCCGTCCTGTCGGCGACGCAGGTCGCCGCGCTGACCAGCGTCGAACTCGGCGCCTTCGCCCAGACGCAGATCGCATCCTTGGCGCCGACGCAGATCGCGTCGCTGACGACTACCAGCATCGCCGGCCTCATCACGACGCAGATCGGCACGCTCAGCAGCGACCAGCTCGCCGCGCTCGCCGCGACGCAGATCGCGGCCTTGTCTTCATCGGGGGTGGCCGGCTTCACCACCGGCGAGATCGCGGCGCTGACCGCGGTGCAACTGGCGGCGCTGAAAACGACGCAGATGACCGCGCTGGTCGATACCCAGGTCGCGGCTCTGAGCACGGCACAGATCGGCGGCCTCACACCCCAGCAGATCGCGGCGCTTTCGACGACCGGCATCAGCGGCCTGACTACGGCCGAAATCACGGCCCTGAGTACCACGCAGGCCGCCGCGTTGACGATGACCCAGATCGCCGGCCTCGCGAACACCCAGGTGGCCGCGCTCACCGCGGACCAGATCGCCAACCTCTCGTCGAGCCAGGTTGCGGGCCTCGATCCGGACTCCATCGGCGGCCTCACCACGACGGACCTCTCGTCGCTGACCACGACGCAGATCCGGGGCCTGACGTCGACGCTGCTCGGCGCCCTCAGCACGACGGCTATTTCGTCGCTGACGCCAGCGCAGATCGCGGCGATGAACACGGGCGAGTTGTCTGGGCTGACCGACACCCAGGCGGCCGTGCTCTCGACGACGCAGCTCCAGGCTCTGGTCGGAACGCAGATCGCTGCGCTGTCCACGACCGGCATCAGCGGCCTGACGACCGGGTCGATCGCCGCGATGAATGCTACCCAGATCCAGGCCCTGACCGCCACGCAGATGTCCGCGCTCGCGGATACGCAGATGCAGGCCCTCAGCGCCGATCAGCTCGGCGACCTTTCCTCGACCCAACTCTCTGGCCTTTCGGCGAGCGCCATCACCGCCCTGACGACCACCGAGGTCGGCGCCCTGAGCGCGCTGCAATTGCGCGGCTTCACCCCGACCCAGGTCGCGTTGCTGACAACCGCCGAGATCGGCGCCCTCGGCACGACCCAGGTGGCGGCGCTGACGACGACGGAAATCGTCGGTTTGACGCCGACCCAGTTGGCGGTGCTGACGTCCACACAGTTCAACGCGCTTGCCGCCACGCAGATCGCGGCTTTGTCGGCGACGAGCATCGGCGGCCTGACCGAAACGCAGATCGCGACGCTCAGCACGACGCAGTTCGGCGCCTTGACGGCGGCTCAGATCGGCGGCCTGTCAGACTTTCAGATCGACGCTCTGACGACCGCGCAGATCGGGATGATCAACACCACGCAGGTGGCGGGCCTGACTATGACCGCCGTCGCCGAGTTGAGCGCGGTGCAGATCGGGGCGCTGACCACGACGGCGCTGCGATCGCTGCCTACCACGGCCATCGGCGGCCTGACGGCGACGCAGATCGCCACTCTGACGTCGACCCAGCTCGCCAGCATCAGGCCGACGCAGATCGCGGCCCTGTCCACCACAGCCATTTCCGGTTTGGGACCAGACGAAATCGCCGCCCTGACCACGACCCAGTTCAGCAGCTTCTCGGCGACGGGCATCGCCGCCTTGTCGGCAACCCAGTTCGCCAGCCTGACGACCACGCAGGTCGGCTTGCTGTCGACGCCGGAACTCGCCGCGATGACGGCGACGCAGGTCGCCGGTCTTTCCGACACTCAAATCGCCACGCTGAGTTCGACGCAGTTCCAGGCTCTCTCGACGACGGGTATCGGCGGCCTGACAGCGACGCAGCTCGGCGACATGACCACGCTGCAGTTCGGCACGTTGACCGCCACGCAGATCGGCGGCCTTTCCACGACGGCGATCGCCGGGATGACGACCACGCAACTCGCCTCGATCAGCGCGACGCAGCTGACGAGCTTCACGTCCACGGCCATCGGCGCGCTGACGGCGACGCAGTTCGGCACGCTGAACACCACCCAGTTCGGCCAGCTGACGCCCGCGGAGATCGGCGGGCTGACCGTCACCGACGTCGCCTCCTTGAGCACGCTGCAGCTGGGTGTCCTGAGTGCGGCGCAGATCGCCGCCTTGTCGACGACCGGCGTCGGCGGCTTGAGCCCGACGCAGATCGCCGCGATGACGTCGACGCAGATCGGCGCCTTGGCGGCGACGCAGATCGCCGCCCTGTCGACCACCGCGATCGCGAGCCTCACCACGACGGAGATCGCCGGCCTGACCGCGACGCAGTTCGGCAGCCTGTCCGCCAGCGGCATCGCCGCCCTAACGCCCGCGCAGTTCTCGAGCCTCAACACCACGCAGATCGGCTTGCTGTCGAGCACGGAAATCGGCGGTCTCACTGCGACCCAGGTCGCCGGCCTGACCTCGACGCAGTTCTCGGCGTTTACGGCGACGCAGATCGGCGCCATCTCCAGCCTTGGCGTCGTCGGTCTGACTGCGACGCAGATCGGCGCTCTGACCGGAACGCAGTTTGCCGGCTTGGCTTCGACGCAGATCGCCGTGTTGAGCGCGACCGAAATCGGCGCGATGAGCACGACGCAGATCGCGGCTCTCACGGCCGACCAGGTCGCCGGCCTGCTGCGTGTTCAGATCCGCGCGCTCGCGACGACGCAATTGAACGCGCTGACGACGACGCAGATCGGCGCCTTGGCGGCAACCCAGGTCGTCAACCTGACGACGACCGAGTTCGGGGCGTTCACGAGCACGCAATTCAGCGCCTTGACCGCCACGCAGATCGCCGGCGTCGGCATCCCGACGCTCAACGATCTCGATGCCGGCGTCTTCAACGCTTTCAACGCCAATCAGTTGAGCGGCCTGACCACCACGCAGATCGCGGGCCTGTCGGCGACCGCGATCAGCGGCCTGGCGACGACGACATTGGAAGAGCTGAACGGGGTCCAGATCAGCGCCTTCACCTCGACACAGATCGCCGGCATGACGGCGGCGCAAATGGCGGCTTTGAACGACGCAGCGTCCTGAGGCGAGCCGGCATCATTTTGAGGATCGCATCATGCTCGGAACGGGCAAGGCGAAATCGCAGCAGAGCCTCGAGCGCGCGATCGCCAAGTATCAGACGAAGCTCGCCAAGGCCGTCAGCCCTTCGCAACGCCAATATGCCGCGAGCATGTTGCGCATGGCGGAGCAGGCGCTCGCCAAAAGCCGGGACGGCCAGCCGGTGCGCGAGCGCGACGGCGACGACACCGTCAACCTGAGCAAGGACGAATACGAGATTTTGTAGGGCTTCGATATCGCGTCTTGCCTCCTGCGGCTCGGCGGCTATCGCGTGTCAGCGTCCGATCATCCGACCTTGCTTTCGGTTTCACGGATCTCGACAAGCGCGTTGTCGCTGTTGACGCAGAACCGCCGAAAAAAATGATGCAGCAGGTCGAGCTCGCTGCGGGTCACCTCGGCGAAGAGTTGATCGTTCACCGCACGGACGAAAGGCGCCACCGTCTTGACCGTCTGCTCGCCGAGCGAGGTCATCTTGACGAGAACGCTGCGGCGATCGTCGGGCGAGGGATGCTTTTCGAGATAGCCGAGCTGATGAAGCCGTCCGACCTCGGTCGTGACGTGGGTCGCCGCCAATTGCACATAGGCCGCAAGGTCCCGGATGCTGATTCCGGCCGAGCCCTGTTTGTAAGCTGTTCCCATAAGCACGGCGAATTGCGGGCTTGAGAGACGGATCGCGCGGGCAAAGGCTTCACGGCAGTCTTGCAGGCGCCCGAGCGACGAAACCATCAGATACAGCACTTCCCGGAACGCATCGTCACGCCCGCCGTCCAGCAATTGACGGTCCGAAATGGTGATCGGCGGGACGAACGGCGCTCGGCCGCCTTCGGCCTGCATGCTAGGCGCCTGCACGGCTTGAACACGCTTCTTGCTGGGCTTTGTCACGGCACCCTCGGGCAGACTTCGCATACGGTGCCGGAGGCATAGACCGGTCCCGCCCAACGACCAACCCCCATAGCCGATGTCGACATCCCGAGACACGGTCATGCCGCACCATAAGAACGGCCGCCTCCTGACGGCGTAGCAAACCCTTGGGGGCGGCTATCCCCGTAGCATCGCCCCCCATTTGGCTTCGGTTGCCTTCGCCTCTTCCAACGACAGCGAAGTCGTGCGCGGGTAGGTCGCAAGCTGATCGAAGGGCTTGCACGCATCGATGATCATTTTGGAATGCGACGTCAGGCCTCGCTGCTTGGCTTCGGGCGAAATACGCGGGTCGAGTCCCGAGCTCCAGGCGTTGCGGACGATATCGACGGATTCGGAAGGCTCGCAGCGCGTTGTGACGGCCCACATGACGTCGGCCAGGTTCGACGGATCGATGTCTTCGTCCACGACCACCACGATACGGCCCATGTAGCTGTTCGCCGCGGCGATCAAGGCCGCGCGTTTGGCATGCCCGGCATAGCGCTGCTTCAGGGCGACGACCGTCATCAGCTGCGACACGTGCTGCCAGACGCCGGTGACATCCGTGACGCCGAGTTGCTCAAGCCCGCTCCAGAGCGTTGCCGCCCGGAAAGGCAGACCGAAATGGAAGCGCGGCGGCTTCATCGGCGGCGACCCGAAGAGGATCGGATCGTTCCGGTGATAGGTGGCCTGCACCGCCATGACCGGCGCGGGCTTCGTATCGGCGGCGTAATAGCCGGTGAACTCGCCGAAGGGACCCTCGGCAAGACTCGTTTCCTGCAACGGCAGAAGCTCGCCCTCGAAGACGATTTCGGCGCCAGCCGGGATCGGAAGTCCGGTCAATGGCCCGCGCAGGACGTCGATGGGAAAGCCTTTGATGGCGCCGGCGAAGTCATATTCGGAATAGCCGGACGGAAGATATTCGAAGCCCGCGATGAACAGAGCGGGATCTTGTCCATGCACGATGGCGATCGGGCAAGGGATGCCGCGATCCCAATACTTGCGCGCGATCATCGAGCCGTGGCGACCGGTATGATCGAACTGCACCGTCACGCGGTTATTGCCATGGACCTGGACACGATAGATCGACGCGTTCACCCAGCCTTCGTCGGGATCGCGTGTGATCACCAGACTGCCCGAACCGATGTACGGGCCGCCGTCGAGCTTGTGCCAGTGCGGCGCCGGGTAGATGCCGATATCCACGTCGTCGCCCGTCGCCGTATTCTCGAGGAAGGGCGCCTCGTCGACGAACGTCGGTGGTGTTGGCTTCAGCGTATCGCGGCGTGTCTTCCATGCTTGCAACGCTTCGAGGGGACTGACTTGGGCGTCGAAGCCAAGCGCGAGGGCGGCCCGTTGCACGCTTGTCGTGGCATTGCTGAAGACGCGAAAGCCCTTGGCATAACCGGGGATATCGTCGAACAGAAGCGCGGGACCCTCCGCCATGCCCGCGGCAACTTCGGTGATCGCGCCGATCTCATGAACCGCCTGTGCCCCCGCGATCCGCCTGAGAGCTCCGGCTTCGTCAACGAGGTCAATGAAACCGCGTAGATCCTGGTAGGCGACCTTATGCATCGACACTCTCTATTTCAATTTCACTCGAAACGACGAACCGGTGATCCGGCTATGTTGCGGCGCTCGAACGCCGAAGCGCTGGGCGGCCTCTGATCAAGTCCGATGCCTTCTCGGCGATCATCAAGACCGGGGCGTTGATGTTACCGCCGATCATGTCTGGCATAACGGACGCGTCGATGACTCGCAGAGCCTTCGTGCCGAAGACCCGCAGGTCCTGATCGACAACCGCCATGGGATCGCCCGTGAGCCCCATACGGCATGTGCCGAGCGGATGGTGAACCGTGACAGCCGTTTCGCGAATATAGGCCTCGATGGCGGCATCACTTTGGACGGCCGAGCCTGGCAGGATTTCTTCACGCAAGTAAGGCGAAAGAGCCGGCTGGCTCGCCACGGCGCGGGCGATTTTTATCGCGTCGACCAGCGTCCTCACGTCGCGCTCATGCGCAAAGAAGTTCTGGCGGATGCGCGGTGCTTGTGTCGGGTCCATGGACGCGAGTGCGACGCGGCCGCGACTGTCCGGACGCAGGGCGACGACGCGCGCCGCAAACCCGTCGGCATAAGGCTTTATGAAAGGGGCGAAGTATGGACGCGCAGCAAGCGGAGCCGCGTTGAAGAGAATCTGCGCATCTGGCATCGCCTGGTCCGCATGGGTTCGCACGAAGGCCATGGCCCCACCGGGCAAGTCGCTGGCGATACCTGTCCCGCGCCAATAGGCTTTCGCGAGAGCAAAGGCGATGCGATCGAGCCGCATCGCTTTCGAAAGGGGTCCAGGCGTCCTGCGGCGATAGAACAGGCCGACGGACATCTGATCCTGCAGGTTTTGCCCAACGCCGGGGAGATCGACGATCGGCTTGATGCCGATCGTGCGAAGCTCGTCGGCGGCGCCGATTCCGGACAACATCAGCAGCTTCGGCGAATTGATGACGCCACCGGCGAGGATGACCTCGCGCCGCGCAGACGCAGTTCTCGCTCGACGCCCCTGCGTATACGCCACCCCGACGGCTCGGACGCCGTCCATGACGACCCTTTCGGCCAGGGCACCCACCACGACACGCAAGTTCGGACGTTTGAGCGCCGGCCGCAGATAGGCGACCGCGGCACTGCATCGACGGCCGTTGCGAATTGTCATCTGCCAGCGTGCGAACCCGTCCTGTTGTGCACCGTTATAATCGTCGTTGCTCGGATACCCCGCCTCTGCGCCGGCGCTGAGATAGGCGTCGACGAGAGGATCGGCGTAGCGGCTGTTCTGGGTGGTCATCGGGCCTTGATCGCCACGAAATGAGTCCGGTCCACCCTCCCAGGATTCCGACTTCTGGAAATAAGGCAGGACATCGTCGTAAGACCACTCGGAGAGGCCATTCGCGGCCCACCGCCGATAGTCTTCGGCATGGCCGCGCACGTAGGCCATGGCGTTGACGGAGGACGAGCCGCCGATGACGCGACCGCGCGCGCATTCCACCGCACGGCCGTTCACGCCTTCCTCCGGCTCCGCGAAATAATTCCAGTCATGGAGACGGTTGAGCAGGATGCGACCCCAGCCGAGCGGAATATGGATCCAGGGATCGCGATCCCACCCGCCGGCTTCGAGGAGCAGCACGGTCGTTGTTCCATCTTCAGTGAGCC
The DNA here is from genome assembly GCF_009765775.1 of Beijerinckia sp. L45. GTDB lineage: Bacteria > Pseudomonadota > Alphaproteobacteria > Rhizobiales > Beijerinckiaceae > RH-AL1. Next base: position 52,090 of record NZ_LMUU01000068.1, on the reverse strand, counting down.
GGTTCGCCAGGACGCATCCTGCCGAACCGCCGCCGACGATGACGTAGTCGTACTGGCTTGGGGTTTTACTCTGCCGCGAACCCGCCTGGTCGGGGCGTGCGTTCAATGCCGCCTCAGAAGTGGGATCATCGTCAAGGAAAGGGCCACGCAGGCGATGACGATGACCATCAGACCGCCGGCGTAATTGCCGGCGCTCCCTATGACGATGCCGATGACCAACGGCGCCGCGGCGCCGACGATGTTGGCGGCGCCGGCATAGAGGCCGAAGCCCATCGCGGTGACTTCCTTCGGGACGATCTCGGTCCCCATGGCGAACAACGTAGGGACCGTCATGCCCCAGGCCCCCGCGCTGAGCGCGAGCAAGAGCGCCGCCTGCGTCGCATCCTCGACCATCGTGGCGGCAAGGATCAGGAAACCCGCCGCCATAAGACCGCACAGGCAAATCAGTGCCTTGGCGCGAAATCGATCGCCAAGCCAACCACCGAGGAAGTAGCCGCCGATCATGATCAGGAACGGCAAGGATGAGAACAAACCGGAATGTTTAATGTCGAAATGTCTGGCGACCTGGAGGTAGGTCGGAAGCCAGCTGTTGAAGCCCCACAGATAGATCATCGCGCCGCAGTCGTAGACCGCGAGAAGCCAAAACCGGGCATTGCCGAGAAGCAGAGGAATTGCCTCTTTGATAGGCATGGTTTTAGCTGCTGGCGCGGATTGCGGCGCGGCGTTGTGGTTGCGAAGCATGAACCACACGATCGGCAGAACGATCAGGCCGTTCAGACCTGCCAGCAGGTAGAAGGAGGCGCGCCAGCCGAAGGATGCGACAAGAGCGATGATCAAGGGAAAGCCGATCATCGAGCCGAGCGGTGCGCCGATACCCCACAGAGCCGTCGCAAGTCCGCGCTGGTTGGGCGGAAACCACTGCTTGACGGCGACGTTCGCGGCGCCGAACTGCGGGCCTTCGATGAGGCCGAGAAGGACGCGCCCGCCGAACATCGTCGCATAGGACATCGCCCCGCCCATGAACGCCATGACGACGGCAAGGGCGAGTGCGATAAACGACAACGTGCGGCGCGGACCGAACAGATCCGAAATGATGCTGAGAGCGAAAGCTGAAAGACCGTAGGCGAAGACGAACCCTGTCATGAGCAGCCCAAGGAGGGCCGGATTGTTACCGACGCCGATCGCCTGTTTGAAATCAGCGTTGGCAAAGAGGACGGCGACATTGATGCGGTCGAAGAAAGCGGTCGTCACCGCGATCAGCAGGATGGTGACGACGAGCCAGCGATAGGGGGCGTAACGAACCTCACGCATCTCGATCGCCTCCCTTTCCGTCGCGGTCGTGATCGTTGCGTCAACCATTTGAAACCCCTTTTGCAGGCCTGGAAGCCCGGCAGCCTTAGCAGCGCTTGGTGGATTGTCATACAATATCTGGGCCAGCCGCCAACGGTTATCCTGCGGAATAGGCCTCTGACGGACGCGAGCGTCCGCTATGCTAAGCGATGAAACCCGGCGACTGGTGATCCGAAGGTCCACGTATTTCTTTGGGCGCTTAAAGGGGGTGGCAATCATGACCCGATTGGATTGCTGACCAAAGCGACACCGGCTAGATAATGGCGACAAAGCGGCTGCTAGCCCGTTTTGACGCGCGAACGCTCTCGGGAAATTGCTCTTGAAAGTTTTTTGCGCGGGTCTACGCCACTCGGAGCTATGATGGACCTCAAGATCGTTGCTCAAACCGTGCAAGGCCAGACGGTCCGCAAACTGCGCGATGCGATCATTTCCGGCATCTTTCAGCCCGGCGACCGCTTGATCGAAGCCGATCTCTGCAACCGCCTCGGCGTCAGCCGCCCGTCGGTGCGCGAGGCTCTCCGCAGCCTCGAGGCCGAGAGGCTGATCATGATTGTCCCCAACAAGGGACCGATCGTCCCGATCTTGACGCTGGTGGAATCCCGCGAGATTTACGATGTGCGGTCACTGCTCGAAGGCGAGGCTGCGGCGCTGTTTGCGGCACGGGCGAGCAAAGAGGCCATCGCCACGATGCGGCGGGCCCTCGACGCGTTCGATGCCGCGGTCAAAACGGACGACAAAAGCGGGCAGCTCGAAACGACCCGTCAGTTCTACGAAGAGATTCTGTCCGGGTGCGGCAACCGCATTATTTACGAGGTTCTGGCAGTGCTTTTGGCACGAATCACCTTCCTCCGTGCCAAATCGATGTCGCAAGAGGGCCGTGCGCAGAAGAGCGGCAAAGAAATGCGCGCGATTTTTCGTGCCATCGCGGCCCACGATTCAGAAGCGGCGCGGACGGCTGCGATGAGTCACGTCCGCTATGCCAGCGAGGCTGCCGCCAAGGCCTATGCAATCGAGCAGAAAAAGCCCACCGCAGCGTAGCGGGCCCGTCAGTCCTCACCGAGGTTTTGTGCCGGCATGCCGGACCAGCGTGCAGCCGACGGAAGATGGATGCCGAACTGATCGATAATTCTCAGCACGACCTGGTCGACGATATCCTCGATCGTTTTGGGGAGCATATAGAACGCTGGAACCGGGGGGCAGATCACCGCGCCCATGCGGGAAAGCTTCAGCATGTTTTCTAGGTGGATGTCGCTGAGCGGCATTTCACGCACCGCCAGAACCAGCTTGCGGCGCTCTTTCAGCACCACGTCGGCCGCCCGCTGGATCAAGCCATTGCCGTGCCCGTGGGCAATGGAGCCGAGGCTTTTGGTGGAGCAGGGCACCACGACCATCCCCATCGTCGGAAACGAGCCGCTGGAGATCGCTGCGCCGAGGTCGCTGTCGGCATAGTGCTTGTCGGCGAGCCGTCGCACAGCCGCGGCCGACAGGCCGGTTTCATATTTGAGCGTTTGGACGCCCCATTTGCTCATCACGAGGTGCGTACGCACCTCCGTATTCCTGAGAACCTCGAGAAGACGGACGCACAGGATCGAGCCGCTTGCCCCGGTCAGGGCGACGATGAGATCCGATGTCTTCTGTGTCTGGGTCATCGGCTACCGCAAGCGGCCGATCTGACGCGGACCATGTTTCTCGAAAACGCTGTATGTGCCGGCAAACCAAGGCAGGGCCGCAAGCCGTTTCCGCCAGGGGGTCGCCCGCGCTGCGGCACGCTCGGGCGCTTCCAGCGCCGAGCGGTCGGCCAGGTAGTGCAGGGCCAGTCGATTGGCCTTTGTCGGTTCGCCATCGAGAATATGAAAACGCCGCACCATCAGCCAGTCCTTGCATCCAAGCAGGAGTGGAACATGATCGAGATCATACCAAGCGTCAAAATCGGGCAACGCGCTTTCCGGGACCTCGAACCACACCGCGTAGAGCACCGCTGCGTCGAGCGCCTGCGCGCCGCTCAGGCCCGGTTGCCTTCGCGTCCCCATCTCGGCGCCGATGTACCGGGTGAACCCGGAAACCGTGCTCAGCATTTCGCGCGTCGTGTCGCTCGGCTGGGTTTTCACGACCTGATAGGCCGACGACGCCATCACCGCCGGATCCGTCATCTCATAGACTGCGAGGTAACCACGGGCGTCATCGGCAAGATCGCGATAACGCTGCGCCGATAGGAAGCCCGGAACATCCATGCGCAATGGGATGTGCTCTTCGTTGTACCAGTCATGGAAACGGGACTCCTGGCCGACAGGAGGAGTCATTTCGGAGAACAGGATTGACGTACCTTGCATGGAATCTCCCGTGGTAGGCGGCTTCCGCCGTTCGATCACGTGCGCGATGATGTTCGCGCACATCCGGCGGGAAGCTCTGGCTCCCGCTTCAATGGGCGGCGCCGGAAAAGTCCATCGGCAGGCGGCAGGATGCCACCCGAATCGTCTTGCAGGGCGCCGGCGTGTTGCGACTGCGGCCGACGAAGCGAGGAACACCCGCCGTGATGACGGCGCCGACAGCCGGGACATCGCCGTTGCGCAGTGCGGCGAACGCATCCTGCTGCGATCCCCCGGCACAGGCGTCGATGAGCACGAGGTCGGCGTCGCGCCCGGTTTGCAGGAAGCCGGAATTCAGCCTGTAGGTCCGCGCGTTATTGCCGGTCGCGGCGGCAATCGCCCATTCGACGGGGAGATCCGACAGGCTCGCCAGATGCGAGATCGTGTAGAGCATGCCGAGCGGCATGATCCCGCTTCCGGTCGGCGTGTCGGTCGCTATGAGCAGACGGTCGAAGGCATCCGCCTGACGCGCCAGCGCCGCGACGAGAAGGGTCGTTCGCAGATTACCGGCCGTACAGACCTGAAGCGCGATGTCGCTTTCCGCGACGAGCCGCGGGAAGTCGGCGTCCGGCATCGCAACCGGGCCGCCGTTGACGTGGAAGGAGACGTGCGGGCGAGCGGCGAGCAGGTGGTCGGCCCAGATGCCGGACGAGCCGGGGATCGACGACCCGCCGGTATGCATCGTCGTGATCATGCCGGCGGCGCGCGCCCAACCCACCTGCTCGGCATACTCGAACGGCGTCGCGAAGCCGCCGAAGCCGGCCTTGGCGAGCCAGACGCCATGGGCGACGAGCTCGGCGAAATCGGCTTCGACCAGTCCGGGCTCGAGGATCACCGATCCGGCGTGCACCCGCATGCCGCCAGGGCGGTAATGCTGGAAGCATCGCGATGCGGCGACCGCCAGCGCCTTGACGCCAACGGGATCGCTGGGACGGCCCGGCACATGAACTTCGGACGCCGAAATGGCGGTGGTCACGCCGCCGTGGAGATAGCTTTCGAGATAGCCGACCGTTTTCTGACGCGGCGTGTAATCGCCGAAGGTGATGTGGACATGGCTGTCGATCAGGCCGGGGATTGCGGTCGCGCCGCCCGCGTCGATGACGACGTCGGCGGCTTCGACGGCCGACGCAGACAGCGTTCCCACGTCCGTGATGACGCCATTCTCGCAGAGAATGGCGTCGCCGGTCGCCAGCGGATCGCGCCAGTCACCAGAGACGATACGCCCGATATTGACGATCGCGGTCTTCATGCTGCGTCCTGCCTTGTCGTTCAAAGAAGACCGTCTTTGCCCTCGATCTTGTCGGCGTGAAGACCGCCGACGCGAGCATCGATGCGGCCGCGATTGGCCAAGCAGATGATCACCGCGATCTCGTCGGCCTGCGGACCATCGGGAATGCTGATCGTCATCCCGTCGTAGTGCGAGCGAACGTATAGCGCATCCTTGTGGGCCAGGGGAATGTCGATCGAAACGCCCGGCGCGCCGCGCTTGGTGAAGGAGGAAATCCAGGCGGCGGCGCCGCCGATCGCCTGACGCAAGGGCGTCGCGAAGGTCGAGGTAACGAGCGCGTTGATGTGCTCCTGCTGGCCGGCGAGGCCGACGATGCCGCCCTTGCCGTAGCTGCAGGCCTGGTAGGGCGCCATGGCCGCGGCAGCGATGTCCGCCAGAGTCTTGCCGAGCTCGGTGCTGGCCTCGATCATCGCCGACAGGTCGGCACCAAATTGGCCGGCCATCGGATTGCGGACGATCCCGACCACTGCGACCTTGCGCAGCGGGTCGCCACCGTCGGCTCCAGGCTGCGTTTCATCGACGATGGTCAAGCTGCGAAGAAGTGTGAGTTGCATTGAGGCTTCCGTTTCTGTCGGCCTCTTGTACGATTGTATGACAATGGATTTCAAGGCATCCGCCGGGCCTTTTCCATTTTATCGCAAATGGAAGGGCCATGCGAAGCGCGGACGACGACCCCGGGAGCCGGGTCCTTTTACGTCAATCTTCTGCGCGACCACGTATTTTCGACCGCGTGCAGCCGCGGTCCGCATTTGCCCGTCAACACGCGTCGAGAAAAGTCTGGCTTGCGCTTCGGATGACCTCCAAATCCGTACAATCGATAAGGCCCAGATACTGGATGCAATACGCATCCAGGTTCTCGAACACGAGTGTGAGTTGCGGTCGGTCGATATGTTCGAGGGAAACGGACGCCGCGAGCATCAGCTGCTGCAGGCGTTCCGCCTCGATCTCGGCTTCCCCAATCCGTGTGCGCAGTTGCGCGGCCGCGGCAGGGTTATGCCGTCGGCCCGCCATCTTCAGCGTGCGACGCGCGGTGCGAAGCGGTATAATGACACCGTCCCGCCAAGACCGGCATGCGTCGTCCGCAGCGGTGATCTGGTCGGCTCGAAACGCACATCCGGTCATGCCAGACCAGACTGCAAAAAGCAGCAGGTTGACGTCCACGCCGCCCTTGTCTTGAAGCGCGACGCACGCCGCTGCGACGCCCGGCAAGGCGTAAAAGTGCATCGAAAAGGTCCAGAAGTCCTGGTCGCTCGCCAAGCTCTTCATGCGGCTCCCGAAGGCTGCTGGATGGTATCACCCGATGGGTAGAAACGCAGCGTCGACCCGTCCACGGCTGGATCGATGTTCACGGCGTCTGATACCGGGATACCGACCAAGATCGGAATCCCGGCGAGGAGTAAGCGAGTCGATGTCGCGGCGGCCTTGCTCAGATCTTGAAGGTGATGTTGATGTTCTTGATCTGGGTGCATTCGAAGAGTTCTTCGATCGACTCCTCGCGCCCCAGCCCCGACTGTTTGTAGCCGCCGAACGGCGCACCCAGATAATGCGTGCCGGCATTGTTGACCCAGATGTAGCCTGCCTCGATGCGGCGTGCGGCGGTGTGGGCCGTCGTCAAGTCGTTTGTCCAAATGGAAGCGGTCAGGCCATACTCACTGTCGTTCACGGTATCCAACATCTGGTCCTCATCGTCCCAGCGAAGGATCGACATGATCGGCCCGAATATTTCCTCGCGCGCGATGGCCATGGTCGGCTGCACATTTGTGAACACCGTCGGCATGAAAAAGAATCCATTGGCGTAGGGAGCATCAGTCATCGGTCTGCCGCCGGCAGCGAGCGACGCGCCCTCGTCGAGCCCGGACTGAACATAGCGCGCGGTCTTGTCCAACTGGGCTTTGTTGACGAGGCAACCCATTTCCGACGCCGGATCGGTCGGCAGTCCGAACGAAATTTTGCCGATGGCCTCCACGATGAGATCCACGACCTGGTCGTGAATCGAACTATGGAGAAAAACCCGTGATGTCGAGCCGCAGGATTGCCCGCACCACGTAAAGTTCATGCCCTGCACGGCGCCCTTTGCAACCGCGGCCGGGTCGGCGTCAGGATAGGCCACAAGCGCGTTCTTGCCTCCAAGCTCGAGGCCAACTTTCTTGAGACTGCTGGCAGCGGCGCGGGCGATCGCCTTGCCCGTCGGAACCGAACCAATGAGAGAGACCTTCGCGATGAGAGGATGCGTCGTCAAGCGCTCGCCGCAAGGCAGGCCGCCCGGCAGGACGCTGATGACGCCGGCGGGAAAGAGCGGGCCGATCAGTTCGGCGAGCCTGAGTGTCGAGAGCGGCGCCTGGTCCGGTGGTTTGATGACGACCGCATTTCCGGCGGCGAGCGGCGCGGCCGCCCGCGTCGCCGCGAAGAGGAACGGATGATTGAAGGCGTTGATGCGGGCGACGACGCCGAGAGGCTCGTGCTCCGTATAGTTCAGGCACCCGTCGCCGAACGGGATGGTACTGCCCTTCAGTTCGGTGGTGAGCCCGGCGAAGAATTCGAAGGCCGCGGCTCCCCCCTCCGCGTCCCGGATCATCCGCCGATACGGTCCGCCGGAATCGGCGGCATCGATCAGCGCAATCTCCTCGGCGTGGGCGCGGATGACGTGCGCGGCTTGCCGAAGGATGGCGGCACGGTCGGCAGGCTTCACCTTTCGCCAGACCTTGAACCCCTCGTGAGCTGCGGCGACCGCCGCATCAACGTCCTCGGCTTCAGCGGCGGCAACATCGCCAAGGCTCTCACCGGTTGCCGGATTGGTCAAGGCCATCCGCGTCCCCGATTTAGAAACATGCCAACCGCCGCCATAATAGAGGTCGCGGCTTCTCGGCAGAGCGTCACGATAGGTTTGCATCAATCCAGTCCTCAAACGGTTGTCGTTGCCGTGGAGCGGCCTTACGCTTTTGTCGACGCCCCGTCGATGTTGGTGGTGTAGAGCAGGATGCATTGCTTATCAGGATGTGTCTGCGCCCGCATGGCAGAGGTCGTTGGGACCATCGAGAACGGCGACGCAGCCGGGCCGCACCTCGACCGCCGCCGCCCCGTCGAGGCGTCAAGTCGCGACACGAAGCGTCACCAGCCGTGAATCCAGTTCGTTTCGTCAAACGGGGTCGGAATTGGAAGGTCACTCTCGAGCCGACGATACTTGCCTCCGAAAAAGACAAGCGGCTTCATCGGCATCTGCGCGGCACGGCGGAAGCATTGGACTTCGCCAAGGATGATGGCGTGATCGCCGGCGGCGTGCACCGCATAGGTGATGCACTCGAACCAGGCGAGCGCTTCGGGCAAAAGGGGTGCGTCGATCACCGCGCCGGCCGCCGGTTCCAGACCTTCCCATTTGTCGCTCAGCGCCCGCGCAAAACGCGTCGACACGTCGCTTTGTTCTTGGGACAGAACATTGACAGCGAACGTGCCGACGGAGGCCCACGCGTCGAAGGCGTTTGAACTCCTCGCCATGTTGAACGAGACAAGCGGCGGGTCCAAGGACACCGACGCGAACGAGCCGACGGTCGCACCCAGTTTGACGCCCGTGTCCGTTACGGCGGTTATGACCGCAACGCCTGTCGGGAACAGACCCAACTGGGTCCGCAGGTCGCGGCTCGTGAACGGGCGGTCGGTCTCGTTCATCGTGCCCTCAATCTTTCCGTCTCAGTTTGCCCACGAACCGTCAAACGCCCAGGGCGAGCGCCTCGTTGACCATCGCGGTGGACCGTTTGAAGTCAAAGCTCCGATACATGTTCTGCTTCACCAGAAACGAAGCGCCGCCATAGAACTTCTCGTATTGCTGGTGGCGGTTGCCGAACTCGGACCCAATAAAGTCCCAGGCCATCCGCAGGAGCGCGGCCCGCTCGCGCGCGGTCGCCGTACCGCTTCTCATGAAGCGTTCGATGTCGGGTGCGGTCACCTCGCTCTCGAAGTCCTTGATGGAGGACGGCATCGTAATCATCGCCGCTCCCGTCAGCTCGCGGATGATTTCGATCATGCGCGGATTGAGCTCCGATTGAAGCGACATGACGGCATACAGGGCCTCCTTGCAGGGCCACACCACGCCGTTCGCATCGATCGTCGCCTTCAGCTCCTGCGCCTCGAGCATTGTCTCGACGATCGAGACGAGGGCCGCGATTTCGCCCATCTGAATCATCACGGGCGGCAAGCCGTCGTTGCCTGTGATCTCATTCATCATCTTGGCCAAGCCGATCATGAAGCGGAGCTTGGTTGCATAGCGCGCCTGGGCCTGAAGGTTGCCATAGGCATGGCCCGGCGTCTTCCACCACTGGTTCCGGCACACCTCGATGTTGCGGTAGATGAACACCTTCTCCCAAGGAACGAACACTTCGTCGAGAACCACGAAACAATCCGATTCGTCGAAGCGCGACGAGAGAGGATGGTCGAACGTGTTGCTGGCCATGCTTGCGAAGGGGCGCCGCGGGTAGAGCCGCAGGCCCTCGGCATTCATCGGAATGCCGACACCGATGGCGTAATTTTCGTCGCCGGCCTGCAGCGGATGAATGCAGCTGAGGTAGAGGTAGTCCGAATAGATGCCTGCCGTGGCGAGCTGCTGCGCACCGGAGATCACGATGCCAGCGTCGGTCTCGCGAACGACGCCGGCATAGAGCGTCGGGTCGCTTTGCTGGTGGGCCGGCTTCGACCGATCGATCTGCGGAGGGACGATCGCATAGGTCGCCCAGAGATGATTGTCGCGCAGCTCCTCGTAGAATGAAACGACGTTGTCGGCGAAATGCTGACCGCCAGCCGCAAAGACTTCGGGAACGGCAGCATAGCCGGCGAAGAAGCCGGCGACGTGGTCGGGCGTTCGCCCGATGAGACCATAGGTCGATGCGGACCAGGTTTCCGAGGCGAGACGCTTGGCGCGCAGGTCCGCGTGCGATCGGGGGATCTGGTAAGCGCGCAGCGTCTGTTCGCCCGAGGCCGAGGTCACGGTCATCCGCTCCGCCATCGCGGGATCGGCGGCGATGTCGAAAAGGCGCGCGCACGATTGGGCAGCGCCGGCAAAGGCTGGATGCGTCGCGACATTCTTGACGCGTTCGCCGTCGACGAACACGGCACGGCCATCGTCGAGTGACCGCAGATACTCCGCTCCGGTGCGGAGCGGTGCAGCGCTGCCAATCGGATGTCCTGAGCCGGCTGTCATGTGCGGAACTACCATGGTCATCGGATCATCCAATTCGAAGCTAAGGCCACTCAACTTAACTACATTATGTACATAAATACCGGATGTCAAGATGGTTGGGGCAGCCTTGGCTCGCCCGCCGATGAATGAAGCCGCACCGGGGCCCGGTTCGAGCTTCGAGCGCCGCCATGACGCGCCCGCGCGGATCGTGATGACAAACCGGAGATGATCGTGAGGCTCTGTGTGCAAAAGCGAGAGTCGCTCCGACAGCCGTCAGAGTGTTGCCAGCATGCCGGCCGAGCGGATCATGGCTGCACGCTTTGAGGGCAAACGGCGCAGCGTCGGCATGTCGGCAGGCTTCGAGGCGGTGGGGGCTCGAAGCGGCAGACAACACAGTTAGTACGCAGCAGGGCCGCCGGCCCGTCCCTGGAGCCGATCCGCAACCGCGCGGGCCAGAATTCCTCGACGACGCACGGCAGCGGGGACCAGGGGGCAACGTCCAAGCCGCCCATCGCATCCGCCGTTACGCCCTGATGAACGTCGAGAGTCCTTCGATCGAACGCGCGACTTGGCAGGGTGCTCCAACAATCAAGAAGCATCGTTCCGATCACGAAACATCGGCCACCTCGTGCAAACCCTTCCAAGGGCGAGAACCGCGAGCGGCGTCCTGGCCGAGACCGGAGGCCAGGACGATGCGGCTCTATTTCGTCGCGATCAGCTGCTTCGCGGCAGCGGGCATGAAACCGGTAACGGGAATCGTGACGCGTGCCCAGACATGCGTGTCGTATTTTCCGTAGTTCGTATTGCCACCCGTTACGAGCGCGTGTGTGGCCTCTACATTTAATGTCGCCCCGCCGAAGTCGTAGCCGATCAGACCGCCGACCGCGACTGTATGGCCCGGTCCCAGAGTGGCGTTCGCCGGGGTCTTCTCGATATCCCAGGCGCCATAGCCAACGAAGCCAAGCTTCCATCTGCCGAACGCGTGCGCGGCCGTCCAGTCGATGTTGAAGTAGTTTGGTTGCTTCAGGCCAGCCGCGTCCGAGGTCGTGACGCCGGAAATCGTATTCGCCGAGAGGATCCACCCATCGCGAAGATAACTCAGTGCCGCGCGTTCCTCGAAAGCCGTGCCGCTCGTTCTGCCGGGAGTCGATAGCGACGTCTGCGTTGCGACACCGGGATAAACACCCTGGCTGAACGAGACAAAGACGCCTTGTCCGAGATTCCACGACAACGAAAGCGGGATCAGAAGCGGCGCGAACACATCGCGTTTGTAGGTGCTCGGCTTGATCCAGACCTCGAGACCTTCCGCAATGATCGACGCCTGGTAGGACGCGCCGAAAAGCTGCCAGCCCGGCGACCAGGTGAGACTCGGAATATCCGCGGTGACGGTCTTGCTTGGACTGGTTCCGTAGTGCGTGAGGTTGGAAACATAAAGCCCGGGTTCAAAGGCAGAACCAAGCGGTAGCCCCATGGTTACGCCAGGCGGCGTCCATGACGCAGCAGATGCCGTGCCAGCGGAGCCCGATAGAACTGCGAGAAGGGCCGAAAATAAGATGCCCTTGTGATTATTGCCGGCCATTGGGTTCGACTTCCTTCGTAGAGCTTGCATGTGTTTTTTAGACGGCCGGAGCTATGTAATGGGCGCGTTAGCGACCACCTGCGGCATCGCTTATGCCGCTATGCGATGAGACGGAGTGCGGCGGTCGTTAACTTTTGGATCACAGTCGTCGCCGAGCCGCATAAACAAGTCATACGATATATTCGATCCGTCTATATGTAATCAGCATTGTTTTCTAAATATTGTTCCAATAAAGCATAAGACTGTTACTTTCGAGCGTGTTTGATAACCCTTATGTTCTCAAAGGGTGCGTCCTTCACTCTAGGGGTGGAAATTTGCCTGAGCCCTGAAGTAATCGATCGCCGCCTGCGCGACGATCTGATCCTGTTCCGCGCTTCCCGAACTCACGCCGATCGCGCCGACGATCGCGCCTGCGACGGTGACGGGCAGGCCACCGCCGATGATCGAGAAGTGACCGCCATTGGTGACGTGGATACCGAAAGTCGGCTTTCCCGGGACGCAAAGCTGGTTGTAGACGTGGGTCCCGTTGCGGGCCGCGGCAGCGGTGAAAGCCTTGTCGATCGCGATGCTGATGCTGCTGATCTTCCCGCCGTCCATGCGGCGGAAGTCGATCAGGTTTCCTGACTCGTCCGCCACCGCGATGCACATGGGCACGCCGATCGCGAAGGAAGAGGCGATGGCGCCCTCGAGAAGGAGGCTGGCCTCTTCGAGCGAAAGCCGTTTGACGTCAAGCATGAGTCTTTTCCTTGAGATGCTGCGAGAATGCAGTGAGGTAAACGCGGAGATCGTCGTGCGATTTGCCGACGACCGCGCCGTAGGGTGGATAGGGGTCTCCCAGGTCGGCGCCGAGGATTGCGGACGCCGCCTTCATGACGGCGGCTAGACCGAATTGCATCCACCGCGAGGGGAACGTGGCGAAGAGCTTCTGGCCCTCGATCGCCGACGCGAGATCGCCGCGACTGTACGCTTCCATGATGAGCCGCGCGAGGTGGGCGGCAGGCGCCGGAAGCGTGACACCGGAGCCACCAAGCTGAAGACTGATCAGCAGCATCTGCATCGTCGTGTAGTAGCGGGCATGGCCCGCGTGATCGATCTCCGCGATGAGGCGGGAGACACGCGAAAGATCCCGTGAACTTTCCTTGATGTATTGGATGGCCTCGATCTGTGCCAATTCGATCGTCAAAGGGATCGAGACGTCCTCCCCGGGGCCGGCATTGAGATAGAGCACGATCGGAAGCGACGTCTCCCGCGCCACGAGTTCGAAGTAGCGGATCAGTTCAGCATGTGTATGAGCGCCGCCCGTCGGCTTTCGCGGAGCGAGAAGCTGAACCGCCGAGGCTCCATGGCGCTCCGCGACGTGAGCGAGCTCGACGGCGATCTTGAAGGACGGATGAGAAATGCCGGCGGCGACCGGCCGCCTCCCCGCCACGGCATCGATCGTCGCGCGAACGAGGTCGCACCGCTCGATGTGGGGCAGGAACTGGTACTCTTGCGCTTCGACGCCGGCGGCGATGACCAGCGATGCGCCGCAGACGTCGACGACATAGTCGACGGACGTCTTGAGCTTCGCGTAGTCGACATGAAGATCCGCGTCGAACGGCGTCAAAGGCGGAACCATGGTGCCGGGCGCTAAGAGCAGCCCCGCCGTGGGGCCATCTTTGATCTTATGGTTTTTCATCATACGTTCTTCTGGATGCCGCTGTTGCCGTTTTCCTAATAGCGACCAGAGCACATGTTTGTAAAAGGATGCATATTCCAAAGATAAGCAGATCTTTGGAATATCGAGTTCTAGCAATGCGCGATCTCTACCGATAACGTTTGGTTTCTTTACGAACCAAACCTTCCTCGAGATCCATTATGATGCCGACCACGGAACACATCGACGTCGCGGAATACATCGAGATCAAAGAAGACAGGACTAGCGGATTCGTCGGCGCGTACCTCGGCTGGGCTTTCGACGGTTACGAAACGTTCGCAACGGTTCTTGTCGCGCCCGCGATCGTCAATGACCTTGTCGGCCCCGGTATCGCAAGGTCGAGCCCGCTTTATGTCGGCGGCATCCTGGCGGCGACGCTGGTTGCCTGGGGCTTCGGCGGGCTGGCCGGGGGAATCCTTGCGGACTATGTTGGCCGGCGCCGCGTTCTCATCCTCTCGATTCTCTGGTACTCCATCTTCGCCGCTGTTACGGCGTTCTCGAACAATTACGTCATCTTCCTGGCCCTGCGCTTCCTGACCGGGATCGGGATGGGGGCCGAGTGGGCCGCGGGCAGCTCCCTTGTTTCCGAGCTATGGCCCCCAAAGTGGCGCGGTCGCGCGATCGCGGTCCTGCAGAGCGGCTTCGGGTTCGGTTTCATCGCGGCGACTGTCGCATGGCACTACGTCAACACGGGGTCGAGTGGATCGTGGCGCTGGATGTATCTGATCGGTGCAGCCCCGGCCGTTGTGGCGCTGTTGATCCGTCGGAAGGTTCGCGACCCGAAGCTTTGGGTCGAGGCGAATGCGAAGCGTCGTGCCATCAAAGAGGATCTCGGAAGTGGCGTCGCGGTTAGCGCGCGGAGCCGCGAATTTGCGAAGCTGACCGTTTCGCAGATCTTCGAGTCGCCCCTCTTGCGGAAGCGGGTCGGCCTTCTCCTTCTCGCGGCGCTGAGCACGACACTGGGCTGGTGGGCCGTGTCCGCCTGGATTCCGCAGTTCGTGGCGCAGCAAGTCGCCGGAAAAGTCGCGGACGTTCCGCAGGCCGTCACCTACGTCGTGATCGCCTACAACGTTGTCGGAATCATTGGCTATCTCGTCATGGGCTGGCTGGCCGATACGATCGGGCGCAAGCCGACCATGATGATCTACTTCGCCGGTTCGCTCATCGCCGTCCCGCTCCTCTTCCTCGTTCCCGCGGGTCCTGTCGCGCTGATCGGGCTGGCTGGAATCAACGGTTTCTTTACGCTCGGCCAATGGACCTGGATCGCCCTATACCCGACGGAACTGTTCCCGACCCATGTGCGGTCGACCGCAATCACGCTGGTTTTCAATACGACCCGCTTCGTTGTGGCCGTTGGTACCCTCCTCAGCGCCGAAGCGGTCCATTTGCTTGGCAGCATCAGCACGGCGGCAACGGTCATTGGCAGCGCCTATGTCGTTGGTCTCCTCGTGACACCTTGGCTTGGCCCGGAGACCAAAGGATTGCCGCTTCCCGACTTCGACGACTTAAAATACGATGACGTCGTCAACAGCTCCAATCTGAAGTTTGGAATGCAACATGGTTGAGGTGTTATTCAAGCAACGCGACGATCGCGCGGCGGAATCCCAGGAAAGCCCGCTGGCCCGCGTCTCCCGCCAACCGATGATGCTCGGCCTCTTCCTGCCGACACAGACGGGCGGCTTCTCGCAGTCGACCTATCCGAGGGGAACGCGGTGGGACTTCGACTACAACAAAGCACTGACCCTCAAGGCCGAAGACGCCGGATTCGACTTCGTGTTCGGCCTCCAGCAGTGGGTGCCGAAAGGCGGCTTCGGCGGCGAGATCCATTACCGCGAGAATTTCCTCGATCCTTTCATCTCCACGGTTGCCCTCGGCGCCGTGACAACCCGCATCCTTACGATTTCGACTGTCCACGTGCTCTACGGGAACTGGCATCCGCTGCACCTGGCCCGGTTCGCCGCGACAGCCGATCATATCTCCGGTGGCCGCTTCGGGCTCAACATCGTTACCGGCTACGATGCGCGCGAACCGCTGATGTTCGGCATGGAGCGGATTGAGCACGACAAGCGTTACGAACAGGCCGACGAGTTCGCCACCGTCATGGAGAAGCTTTGGGACGGCGAAGACAACCTAACCCATGACGGTCCGTTCTACCGTCTGCAGGATGCCTACGTCTCGCCACGCCCGGTCTACGGACGGCCGATTCGTGTCTCCGCTTCGGCGTCCAAGGCGGGCTTCGGCTTCGCCGCGAAACATTCCGACATCGTGTTTACGTCGAGCCCGGCCGGTGCCGTCTTCGACAAGGCGATCGAGGCGTTGCCTGCCCACGCGGCAGAGATTCATGCCGCCTATGCGAGCGAAGGGCGTGAGGGCAAGGCGATCATCTTCCCGATGATCATTTGCAAGCCGACCCGATCGGAAGCGGAAGCGTACCACGACCAGATCGTCAAGCACGCGGATCTCGCGTCCATCGCGGCTTACAGCAACCGGCATGCAAAGGGGGACGCCCACGGATGGCTGCAGCACGTGCCCGCAGACCGCGTGCTCGGTGGCCACATCCAGATCGTCGGCGATCCCGATGACGTCGCAAAGGCGATCGGCCGGCTGCATGACGCCGGGCTGAATGGCGTCCAGATCGGGTTCTACGACTACGCCCCCGACCTGGCCTTCTTCACGTCCGCCGTGCTCCCCCGGCTGAAGGCGATGGGACTTCGCCTGGCCGCCGCATGAACGGCGACCTCATCCTGAACGTCACGGTGATGGGTCTCGGGATGCATCTCGGCGCTTGGCGTCATCGGCCTCACCCCGCGACGGACTATCTCGACCTCGACTATTATCGGGCGATCGGTCGCATCGCTGAGCGAGGCTGTCTCCACGCGGTTTTCCTCGCCGACACGCTTGCCGTCAGCGAGGAGAACTTCGAGCGCCCCAACCTTGGTGCCATGGATCCGATCACCGTGCTTGCGGCGTCGACGCGCGACATCGGGCTCGTTGCGACGGCGTCGACGAGCTACAACGAGCCGTTCAACCTCGCACGTCGGTTGGCAACGCTCGACCACATCAGTCGCGGCCGTGCGGCGTGGAACGTCGTCACCACTTTCGTGCCCGATGTCGCTGGCAACTTAGGCGACGAGCTGCTGCCGCCCCATGCCGCGCGCTACGCCAGGGCGGAGGAGTTCGTCGACGTCGTGATCGGCCTCTGGGAAAGCTGGGACCAGGATGCGCTCGTCGGCGATCGGTCCTCCGGGCTGTTTGCGGATTCCTCGAAGGTGAAGGCGATCGACCATCGCGGACCCTTGTTTTCCGTTCGCGGTCCGAGCACCTTGCCGCGCTCCGCACAAGGACGGCCGGTCCTGTTCCAGGCCGGCGCCTCTGCGGAAGGCCGCGCCTTGGCGGCCCGCGTGGCCGACGTCGCGTTTACCGCCCAGAACACGATGGAGGGCGCGAAAGCCTTCCGCACCGACCTTCATGGCCGCGCCACGGCCTTGGGAAGGGCGCCGAGCGCCGTAAAAGTCTTGCCTGGCCTGCTGCCGATCCTGGGCGGGACAGAGGCCGAGGCGAGCCAGCGCAAGGACGAGCTGGACGCGCTCGCGGGTGACGCCGAGTTGCGGAAGCTCGCGCTGCGGGTCGGCGTCCCAATCTCGGACCTCGCCCTCGACCGGCCATTGCCTCTGTCGCAGATCCAAGCGAACCAGGGTTTTCGCGGCTCGCAAGGGTTCCAGGCCGCCGCGGTCGGGCTGGCCACGGCCGAGAACCTGACCGTCAGGGAGATCCTCTACCGCAACGGCGGCGGTCATCTGCAGATCGTGGGGACTCCCGAGCAGGTCGCGGACACCATCGACCTCTGGCATCGCGACGGCGCCGCGGACGGCTTCAACCTCATGATCGACGAACTGCCGTCGGGTCTCGAGGACTTCGTCGATCAGGTGATTCCCCTTCTGCAACGACGCGGCATTTTCCGAAACCACTACACCGGCGGATCGCTAAGATCGAACCTCGGACTTGGAGCCTGACTTGATACGTTATGACCTTCGCGACTCCGTCGCGCACATCGTCCTCGATACCCCCGGTACCTCGAACCGTTTCACGTACAGCTTGATGAACAACTTCATCGCTGCGCTCGCGTCGGCATCGGCGAGTGGTGCGGCCGTGTTGGCGATCAGCGCCGAAGGCGCGGACTTCACGCTTGGTCGCGACCAGAAGGAACCGCAACCCGATGTCGGGCGCCGCGCGAACCTTCGCCTGATCCTGCGCGCCAACGAACTGTTGCAGGGCTTTCCGGGCGTCAGCGTCGCTCTGATCCACGGGCGCTCCATGGGGTTCGGAACAGGCATCGCGCTTCACAGCGATATTTCCGTCGCGGCGCGGAGCGCGGTGTTTGGCTTCGACGAGATCGTGCATGGCCTGGCGCCCCTGGTCGTGCTGGACTATCTGCCGCGCTATGTCGGACCCAAGGTCGCCAAGGAACTCGTCGTCACCGGGCGCGACGTGCCGGCCCAGGAGGCTCTCGCCCTTGGCTTGATCAATCGCGTCGTCGACGACGAGGATCTCGTGGAGACCGGCAAGGCCCTCATAGCGAGGCTCTCCGGATTTTCGCCAGGCGCCCTTCGCCTGATCCAGAGCTTTGCGGTTGAACTCGAGCACGTCAAGGGACCGGATGCCGGCGCGTTGGCGGTAGATCGATTGGCCGACTGGCTCGAGGCCGGTCGTCCCTCATAAGCTAATAGACTCGCGAGGCGTGAAGCCGCGCCACACACACGTTCACTCCCGCCTCGCCTTGTTGACGTCGTAAAAGCGAACGACATCGGCAATGAAGATCCCGTCAAATTCCGCGTTCGAGCGTCTGGGCAAGGTCCGTCCCATAGGACAGAGCCTTGTATCGCCAGGCTGGTCGCGCGGATGAGCCCATAAGCCCGACAATTGATGGCCGACGCAGTTCATATCGAACGCGTCGAGTCCGATCTGCCGACCCATCGTGCTCTCTCTATCGGGCCGCCGGCCAGGCCTGCAGCCGTAAGTCTGCAAACCATATGTAAGACGCCACAGCACATTTGGCGTCTTGCCGAAACTTCCCATCCGACGACGTCGATCGTCAATGGATCAGAGTTCTGAAAATATTGAAAGTTGTAGAACAAACATCATCGAAAGTGTCGGCCCGAAAGCATTCTAGATGCGAGGAGGTAGCCGGTTCGATATTGGCAAGAGGGTAGCGAACGGTCACTTCGCGCTTCGCCCCGCGAAGCCGTCGGGTCGCCGTCAGCAGGCGCCTGCGGCTTATCCGATGCCGTTGGAGTCAGTAACGACAAGGTTATGGCAGAACGTTGTGCTGTGGCCCGCGGCTTCGACGAAAGGGGCGAACGGCAAAGAGCGCTTTGTGGAGGCACAAAGTTCTGAATTGAAAAAATCGCTTTCGCGATTGTGAATCTGCAAACACACTATGGCCGCTTGCTGGAGCGTCCTGATGTTTCCAACGTTTATTAAAGAGCGGCCTTCAACGGGTACCCTCGCGAGAGCGAGCGATGCGTCCCGCGATACGGCTATGGCACTGGTCGTCGGATCGGCGGCCTTCGCGTTCTGCTTGTACCCGTTGCCGGGACGGCTCGATGCGCTTCGCCTTTCTTCGACTGCACCAATTGCCGCATCGCCTAACGATGAAAAGCCCGTCGACGACGTAACGACCATCGCACTCGGCCCGCGCGGAGAAGACGTTCGGTTGAGTGGCGCAATCGCCGAAGGCGCCGCCGAACGGCTCGACATCCTCTTGAATGCGCATCCTCGGGTTACGCGGATCCACCTGACGAGCGAAGGCGGTCTGACCGACGAAGGCCAGAGGCTCGGTGACGTCATCGCCCAGCATCATCTGGTAACCTACGTTCCGGACTATTGCGTTTCAGCCTGCACGTTGTTGTTCATACGAGGGGTGGAGCGGCTTATGCTCCGCGGGGCCCGCCTGGGCTTTCATGCGCCTTACGACGTCGGCGCGTCCGGGGAGGATATCGTCGTCGACAGTTCCGACGAGCGTGAGGCGTATATTGCGGCCGGCGTCGAGTCCGCGTTCGTCGACGCCGCCCTGAAAGTCTCGCCATCGGACATCTGGTTCCCGGAGCCGGAAACCCTGGTCCGCGCTCGAGTCGCGACCGGCTCCGTTGGCGCGGACCGCTTTCCCGACTCCAACCTTGACGGGATGGACGATGCGAAGGGTGCGAGGGAGACGATCGTCCGCAGCTTCCCATCCTTGCAGGCCGCGGATGCCGGAGACGTGGCGATTCTCGACCAAGCCGTTGCCTGGTATCTTTCTGCCTATGCGGATGGCAAATCCGAAGCGACGGTTCGGCGCAAACTGCAGCGTTACGCTGCGTTGGCCGAAATGCAACGGGGAGCTACAACGACCGGCGTGGCGCACACTGTTATTGCATCCGAAGGTTCAACGCGGATTCAAGGTGTGGCGTTCAGGAGTGCTTCGACGCCGTGAAACGAGTCAGGCGATCTATATCGCCGAACCCCGGAGGCCATCGCCGGCGGAATACGCCCATGGCCGATCATGTCGGAGCGACGTGACGCTAATCCCGTCTTTGGGATTCTCGTAATTAGACGACGTAATAGAGCTGTTTACGCGCACTTGTGTCACGCACCACAAATCGCGCGCGGATCGCGGCGATCGCGGAAAGGGTGGCCGAATAATCGTGGGTCCCGTGCGGAAAAAGGCGCTGCTCCGGCAACCAATCGAAAAACGCGAGGCGACGGAAGGCGGCGAGAAGGTCGGGCCGCAGTCCCGCCAGCCAGACCTCGATGCCAGCGTTCTGGCTCGTCTTGATGAAATGTTCAATCAGCTCGAGGCTGACCACATCGGGATTGCGGACGCGTTTGAGGCGTAGAAGCACGACCTTGATTTGGTTGGCATCAGCCTGACGTCTGATGCTGTGAAACGCGTTCTCGAGTTCGGGCGCGGCGCCGAAGAACAATTCGCCTTCCAAGTCGTAGATCAGCATGTCGTTTGACCGCGAATCGGACGGTTGCTTGGCGCGGACGATCGCCTCGTCGTCGACGATGAGTTCAGTAACGTTCAGCTTCGCCGCGCGCGGCACGAAGAGGATGATGGACATGGCGACCCCGATCAGGATCGAGATGTCGAGGCCGAACGCGATCGCGGAAAGGCCCGTCGCGATGACGACTCCGGCGTCCATGCGCGACGCGCGTAGTGTGTAGGATAGACGTTTGAAATCGACGAGGCGGGCGGCCGTAAGCAGCAGCAGCGCGGCGAGCGCCGGCTTGGGCACGAAGCGCGCGAGCGGCGCCAGCGCGAGCACCGCGACGGCCACGAGGAGCGCCGTCAGAATGCCGGAAAACCGGGTCATCGCCCCGGCCTGAAAATTGATCGCGGACCGCGACAAAGAGCCGGACCCGGGCAAGCACTGAAAGAAGCCGCCGGCGAGGTTGGCGAGGCCTTCCGCAAGGATTTGCCTGTTATAGTCGAGAGGTTGCCGCGTTTGATTTGCGATGGCTTTGGCGATCGCGAGCGCTTCCAGAAGGCCGAGGAAGGCGATGGCGAAAGCATCGGTCGTCAGATCCCAGGCCCACTTGAGCTGGACCGTCGGAATGTGCGGCGTCGGCAGGGAGCTTGGCACCGTGCCGGCAACGCCGATGGCTGTCTTGCCGTCAAGGCCGGGGACCGTCCAACCGGCTGCGTAGGCGCCGAGGGCAACGGCAATGAGCACAGTGAGCATGTCGAACTGAGGCAGGCTGTAACGCCGAACGATTTTGCGCAGCAGGACGGCGAGAACGAGGGCCGTAACGCTCGCGACGATCGCTTTTGGGTTCGCGGCGTCGCCTGACGTCACGGTCAGCCACAAACGATACAAGACGTGCTGCGTTCCGGTTCCCTTGTCCTTCAGGCCGATCGCATTGCTAATCTGTCCGATCGCCAGCAGCGCGGCAGCGGCCGCCATGAACCCCAGGATGACGGATTCGGAAATGTAGCGCGTGAGATCGCCAAGCCGAAACACCGCGATGAAGATCTGAATCGCCCCCACCATCGCGCCGAGCATGAACATGGCTTCCGCCGCCTCGACGCGCTGATCGGGATCGAACATCGCCAAGGCGCTGAAGACGACGAGCGATATGGCACTGGTCGGCCCATTGATCAGGTGTGACGACGAACCAAAGATCGATGCGACAAGGGTCACGAGGATCGCGGAATAGAGACCGTAACGCGGATCGACACCGGCAAGAAGCGCGTAGGCCATGCCTTGCGGCAGCGAAATCGCGGCGACGGTAAGCGCGGCAACCAGGTCGCGCCGAAAGATGGCGATCGTATAGGGACGACTGACCGCCGAGGGCGCTTTCATTTCTTGCGGCTCCCAAGGATTGTTTCGATGACGCCGTTCTCGCTGAAGAACTTCTGATTGGCGGCGGTCCAGTCGTGGGCGACGGCTGTAATCGGCACGAGTTTCATATCAGGAAAAGTGACGCCGGCTCGCCGGGCGGCTCCGACTTGAAAGGGTCGGTAACCCAGGCGCGCGATCGTCTCTTGAGAGTGGTCATCGTAGAGAAATCGGAGATAGGCTTGGGCGGCTTGCAGCCGGGGCTTGTCGGACAGCGCGCTGTCGACCCAGGCCACATAAGGTTCGGCAAGGATGCTGATCGGCGGATAGACCACCTGCAGCTTGCCTTTGGAGTCCGCGACCTCGCGAAGAGCCTCGTTCTCCCACGTGAGGTGGACATTGCCGGTGCCCTGCAAGGCGAACGTGGTCGCGGCGCCGCGAGCGCCCTCGTCCAGCACAGGTGTGTGCTGAAACAGGGCCTGAAGAAAGCCCAACGCATCGGCGTCCGAGCCGCCCCGCGACGTCACGGCCGCCCATGCGGCGAGGGCGACCAGCTTGCCGTTGCTCGAGGTGCGTGGGTCGGGCGTGACGACCTCGAGCCCTGGTGCGATCAGGTCTGGCCAATCCTTGATCGCGCGGGGATTGCCTTGCCGCACCACGAAGACGATGGTGGAGGTATAGGGGCGCGAATGGTTGGGGAGCCGATCTTCCCAGCCGGACGCGATCAAGCCGCGCTTTTGCAGAGCTTCGACATCTGAATACAGGCCGAGCGTGACGACATCGGCGGACTGTTCCCCGCTGATGACCTTTCGCGCCTGGCGCGACGAGCCGCCATGAGATTGCACGATGGTGAGGTGGCGCCCCGTGTCCTTCTCATAGCCTGCCGCGAAAAGAGGGTTTAAGGCCGCATAGAGTTCTCGCGTCGGATCATAAGATACGTTGATCAACTGTCGTCCCGGGTCGGCGGGAAGATTCTTCAGAAATATAAGCGAAAGTCCGACAACGGCCGCGCTAACGCCGAGGCCGTTCAACCACGGATTTGCTTTGCGCATCGTCACCGCCCACGAAGTGCGCTCAAATGATCGTTGAGTGCCAGCTATCATCAGCCATGCTGATCTTTTACACCATCGCGCCTTTAATATAGAGCGGCAATACCAGTCGAAAACATTTCCACGCGGTATCTAAATTATGGTCGCAAATCCTATTTCTGTACAAAATCTTGGTGCATTTAATCTGAGAAGCATTCTGATGGGCGTCGACACTGACCGCCATGTCCCGCAGGCGGGCTTAAGGTCGAGGTGCGCTCCAACCATAATGTCATCGCGCCGGAATCGTTTTCGTTCAGCTCCTCCGTCCAAAATCAAGCCAGGACGGTCGCGGAGGCGACACGCCGATCTTCCTCGATCACGGTCCGCGCCCCGCACGAGATGAGAAGCCAGCCCAAGCGCAAATCAGAGCTGATAAACAGAGGCAAGATGCCGAAATCACTTGCTTTAATGCTCAAGCCTTCGAGGCAACTGGTGGGCCGGGCAGGATGGCATGCCCGCGCCTTTTTAGCGTTCAAGAACAACGGCTTGCATTCTGACCTTAGTGACCTGTTATGCACGTTGTGATGCATATGCGCAAGCGTCGCGCTCGTGCCGACCTAGGTTTTTGGGAAGATCTTGGCACCAGGAGGATAGCTCTACCGATAGGCAGCTTTGGCCGTGGAACGAACCCGCTTCGCGGGAGGGCGCGCGTGTTGAGGGAGAAGTAAAGTCCCAACGATTGCACTTCGGTTGAGCGATCTCTGGTGTGGGCAGACCATCGCGGCTCCCTAACTTGAGGAGCTTACGATGAACGAGGTCACTCTTGCCGCCCCGATCAGCCCGCTGCGCCAGCGACTGATCGACGATATGGCCATGCGCCGGTTCTCGTACGAGACCCGACGCAACTACATCCGCGATGTGGGACGCTTCGCGACGTTCCTGTGGCGCTCGCCGACACGGCCACGGCGGAGGATCTGCGCCGCTTCCAAGTCGAGCAGCGCGAGGCCGGCGTCCCGGTGCCGACGATGAACGGCATCGTCGCGGCGCTGCGGTTCTTCTTCACGCACACGCTCGACCGTCCCGATCTATCCCGCAGGCTGGTTCCGGTAATCCAGCCACGCAAGCTGCCGATCGTGCTGAGCCCCGACGAGATCGGCCGCTTGCTCAGCGCAACAACCTGCCTCAAGCACCAGGCCGCGCTGTCGGTCGCTTATGGCGCGGGTCTGCGCGTTGCCGAGGTCTCGAGCCTGAAGGTCAGCGACATCGACAGCGAGCGTATGCTCCGGATCGAGCGCGGCAAAGGCGGGCAGTATCGCAACGCCATGCTCTCGGCGGACATGCTTGCCTTGCTGCGCGAGTGGTGGAAGGCCGGCCGGCAACAAGGCGTGATGCACCCCAAGGGTTGTCTGTTTCCAGGCCAGCACGCAGGCAACCCATCAGCACCCGGCAGCTCCATCGGATCGTCGTCGAGGCGGCGCATGCAGCCGACATCGCTAAGCGGGTCGGACCCCATACGCTGCGTCACAGCTTTGCGACGCACCTGTTGGAAGACGGCGTCGACATTCGCGTCATCCAGGCGCTGCTTGGCCATGCCAAGCTCGACAACACGGCGTTCTATACGCGTGTCGTGACGCGGATGGTGCGGACCGTGCAAGCCCGCTCGACAAGATAGCCATGCTGATCGGAGGAACGCCTGGCGCCTGACGCGTGGTGGCGCCATCGATGGAGGTTGCTGACATCCTGCGATCGAGACCATCCCCTACGCCATCCACACCGTACTCACCGACAACGGGATTCAATTTACGTTTCCGCCTCGGTATGCGGATGGGCCGACAGCAACTTACATGACCCACATGTTCGGCGCCTTGGCGTCAAAACCGGAATTGTCGATCTGGGCCGCCCTGGGCTTGCCCGAACTCCCGACCATGGGATTGCCGACGTCAGCAGCTGCATCTTGATGCAAACATGCGCGGCAAGGTCCAGCAGAGCGACCTTTTGCATGACCGGATCACGAATCCGGGAACATCCAAATGCATTTCCAATACTTCCCGATTTTTTGGATAGAATTTCCTGACCGTAGCTAGATTTTTATCCCGCGACATCGCGCCTGCCTCTTGCGTTAATTAATAACGCGCTACCGGATAT
>NZ_LMUU01000068.1:0-27140 GCF_009765775.1 Beijerinckia sp. L45 | reverse complement strand
CGCTGTCGGTCGCTTATGGCGCGGGTCTGCGCGTTGCCGAGGTCTCGAGCCTGAAGGTACGATTCCAACTGTTCCAATCAACCTGCCAAAGTGGTGCTAGCCATCGAAGGGCGGACCGCTAAAGCGGGCGCGCTCAAGCGCCGTCTGGGCAGTGAAGAGCCGACGAACGGCAACCTTGCTTTGGAATAGGCGCCGCTCCGGTGGACTATGAAGTTCAAAAGACTGGCTCCGCCTGGTCGGCGGACCGAGAACCGGTCACAACGAGATCATTTCAGAGCGAGCAGACTTGGTGCGCAAGCTGTTCGCCGTGCCTCAGCAGACTTTCAGGTGCTGGTCAGCGAGGTCCTTGTCGCGAATCCGGTGGTTGCCAAATCGAACATGGCCAGATCGCCGAATGCGGTCGCCAGAAGCATGGCCCCTTCAAGCGTCGAGAAGATCTGTGCTGCCTCCGCGCGCGACAGACCGCCAGAAACAAGGTTGTCCAGCCCGCGTTCGAAGAACTGCCGTGCCTCCGTTGCGACTTCGGCGGGAAGCGAGGCTGCGACCGCTCCGAGAACACCGCACAAACACATCTGGCCGTCGTCGAGCAGCGCGTTGCGAAAGACGCGGTGCCATGCCTCATCGCGCGTGTTTCCGCTGATCTCTTCCTTTTCCACCGCCCGTTCGAAGCGCTCCGCATAACGGCGCGCCACGGCGCCAGCGAGCACCTCCTTGGTCGCAAAATGATGGTGGACGCTGGCATTCTTGACGCCGACGTCGACGGCGATCTCTCGGAAGCTGAAGCCATTGTACCCAGCCTTGCGGATGCGGCGTTCGGCAGCGTCCATGATGGCGTCCGAGCGGTCTGACATGAATCGAACTTTCAACCTACCAACTGGTAGCTAGGGATTGCGGGCAGAGCAAATGCCGCGTATATCCACCCTAGCTACTGCTAGGTAGTTTTGCAAGGTAGAGGAAGGTCAAACCATGCGTTTTGAAAACAAGATCGTGGCGATCACCGGCGGCGGTTCTGGCATCGGCAAGGAGACGGCAAAGCGTTTCATCGCGGAGGGAGCGTCGGTCGCCATCAACGGCAGGGACGAAGCGAAACTGAGACAGGCGGCGCAGGAGATCGACCCGATAGGAGAGCGCGTCATCGTGTCCGCCGGCGACGTCGCCGATCCGGCCGTGGGCGCTGCTCTCGTTCAAGCCGCGGTCGATCGGTTCGGCCGCCTCGACGTGCTGGTCAACAACGCCGGCATATTTAATCCCAAGCCCTTCCTCGATTTCGCCGAGGCCGACTACGACTGGTATCTCGACACCATTTTGAAGGGCAAGTTCTTCACCGCGCAGGCGGCTGCGAAGGCGATGATGAACAAGGGCGGCGTGATCGTCCAGACCGGCTCGATGTGGGCGATCCAGGCGATCGGCGCGACGCCCTCCAGCGCCTACTCGGCCGCCAATGCCGGCGTCCACGCCATGGTTCGCAACCTCGCGATCGAGTTGGCGCCCTACAAGATCCGCATCAATGCCGTCGCCCCCGCAGTGGTCGAGACGCCCATCTACAACACCTTCATGACCGACGAGCAGGTCAAGGACACGTTGCCGAGCTTCGACGCGTTCCATCCAATCGGACGGAACGGCCAGCCGGCTGATGTCGCCGAGGCGATCCTGTTCCTCGCATCCGATCAAGCGTCCTGGATCACGGGCACAGTCCTATCCGTCGACGGCGGCGTGACCGCCGGTCGGCAATAGGGGGCGTTGCAATGCTCATCAATGACGATCTCACACGACCGGCCATCGTGCACGGCGGCCAACTGGATTGGATTCCCAGCCCGACACCGGGCGTCGACCGGCGGATGCTGTTTCGCATCGGCGAGGAGAAAGCGCGCGCGACCTCGATTGTCCGCTATGCGCCGGACAGTCGATTTCCGCGACACGTTCATGGCGGCGGTGAGGAGTTTGTCGTGCTCGATGGCGTGTTTCAAGATGATCATGGCGATTATCCCGCCGGGTCGTATATCCGAAACCCGCCTGGGAGCGCCCACGCGCCGGCGTCCAAGAGCGGATGCAGCATCTTCGTCAGGCTTTGGCAATTCCGCCAGGATGATCACGCTTTGGTCGTCCAATCGCCCGAGCAGATCTCCGAGCGCCCCACGGCACAGCCAGGCGTGACGGATGCCGTTCTTTTCGACGATGGTGTCGAGACCGTGCTGTTCGCGACATGGACCGCGGACACCGAAGTCTGGATCGCCAATCCGAATGGCCTCGAGTTGCTCGTCCTCCAAGGCAGCTTCGATTGGGATGATCAGATCTTTGCGCCGCAGTCGTGGATGCGTCTGCCCGCAGGCCGCCATGTCGAGGCACGAAGCGGGCCCCATGGGACACGCGTTTGGTTAAAACGCGGGCCGCTGCTCCACCCCGACGTCTGTGCGTTCGATCGGTAGCCGATGACGAAAACACGCATTGCAATCGTCGGCGGCGGCTTAAGCGGCCTGTTCGCCGCTCGTCTGCTTGCGGCCGCGGGCATCGAGTTTCGACTGTTCGAGGCTCGTTCGCGACTAGGTGGCCGTATCCTTTCCGTCGCGGCGGGAAACACGGAATCCAATCGCCCCGGGGAGCTTGATCTCGGGCCTTCATGGTTTTGGCCGGCAACGCAGCCACTGATGACCGCGCTGGTCGCCGAACTCGGTCTGACGGCATTTCCACAATATGCCGAGGGTGACGTCGTCCTTGAGCTTTTAGCGCGCGAAGCGCCGCGGCATTTAAAGGGATATCGGCAAGAGCCCTCGTCATTCCGTATCGCAGGCGGAACCGCTGCACTCATCGCGGCTCTCGCGACTCGGCTTCCGTCCCATCGGATCGAGCTCGGCGTCCGTATCAAGAAGGCGGAATCGCACGGCGCCGGGGTAACGCTGCATGCCCTGACGCGGGAAGGCGAACACCGATCGATCGAGGCGGAGGGTGTGCTCTTCGCGTTGCCACCACGGCTGATCGAAGCGAGCATCACCTTCGATCCACCCATGGCCCCGGAAGTCGCGGCTCTTTGGCGAGCGACGCCGACATGGATGGCGCCCCACGCCAAGTTCGTAGCTGTCTACGACCGCCCCTTCTGGCGCGAACGCGGACTCTCCGGCGCCGCCCGGAGCATGGTTGGGCCCCTCGCCGAAACCCATGACGCAACGGCCCATGCAGGCGTGCCCGCTCTGTTCGGCTTCCTCGGTGTCCCGTCTAAGGTACGCGCGGTCATGGGCTCCACGCTCACGGATGCCTGCGAACAGCATCTGGTCCGCTTGTTTGGTCCGGAGGCGGCTAATCCGAGCGCAACGCATCTGAAGGATTGGTCGATCGACCGTCTCACCGCCACCGATAGCGACCGGCGGGGTGATGGGGGCCATCCTTCGCCTTCGCTCAGGCCCTGGACGGACCGAGCTTGGGCGAGCCAGTTAGTCTTGGCCGGCAGCGAAACCGCCTCCGTCAATCCCGGCTATCTCGAAGGTGCGCTCGAAGCGGCCCACTCTGCGGTCTCGGCGTTGGTCTCGTCCGAGCCACCTTCCACAGCCAGAAAAGCTGTCACCACCTGCTTCGCGGAGGCATTCGCTGACGTCTCCGAACGCAACATCTGACGGTCTACCAGAACCCGGTCGATGGTCGCCAAACAGTCTATCCGCAGACGCGATCCATGCGATGCAATGCCTATAGCGCGAACGCTTCGCTGTTTATCCTGAGGACGTGGTCTCATCACGTCGGATTAAAAGGCCGGATAAGTATAGCGTTCGCTTCAGAAACCTATTGCGAGAGACCAGGCAACATTGAGCATGCAAACCGGTCAGTGAAACCGCCAAGGTTTCGCCCTGTGCAAGGTTTGGTGGGCTGCCAGCGGCTCGCGCGAAGCCCGAGCATTCGGGGCTCGGCCGTCAAGGTTCGAACAGAGCGATTTCCGCTTCAACGCCAACGGCTGATAAGCTCATCCGCCAATGCTTGAAAATCCGGAGTAACGATATGGGGTTGCGGAAGCCCTTTGACGGGAAGCGGCGCATTACCGCGGCGCTTGACGAGTGCGCCGCTGAAACCTTGCGCTTGCGCGCCGACGGTGTCCCAGACATGCGCCGCGACCATGCAGCACGAGGACGCAGGAACGCCTAGCTCCTGCGCCACCATCTGGTAAACTACAGGAGCCGGCTTGTATGCGCGCGCCTGCTGAACGTAGTACTGCTGTTCGATTAGGTGAGCGACCCCGGCGTTCTCCAAAGGACTTGTCTTGCCGGAACGCGGCGATGAATTCGTGAGTGTCATAAGGCGGAAGCCCGCGTCCTTTAAACGCTCCAGGCCTTCAAGAACCTCTGGATGCGCCGGCATCGTCGCCATAGTCCGACCGATCTCGTCGACGTCCGCATCACTAATCTCGACGGCGTGGATGTCACCGAGCATGCGAAGGCAGCCTTGGCCGAGCGCAAAGAAGTCCGCGTAGAGTCCCGCGTGCGTAATCGTCATTGAGTACATGATCAGTTGGCCAAACCATTCGCGTAGGACGCGCTCATCGCCGAACATGCGCTCGAAGAGAGGCGACATCACTTCGAAGTCCAACATCGTCTCATTGACGTCGAAGACGAGCACCTTGGGTTCTCCCCCGATCCATTCGCGGCCCGACCTGTCGACTTGGAACTGAGTGGTCATTTGCTTTCCTCGAGTATCAAACGGTACCAAGCTCCCTTATCGCAACGGAGATGCCCACCGTCGTGCCGCAGGGTGGCTGATGTGAGACGATCGTATCCGCGGTCGTCCACGTTGTGTCAGGTTCCTTGATCTGAGGATGCCACAAGCTGTATCGATCGACCAAACGCTCGAATCTTCGAAAATTTCTTAAGGTTTCGTCAGGCAACGATCGAGATCGAACCCGAAGCGTTCCCGCTGTCCTGTACGATTCATTCAAGGCAAACGACATTCCCGATCTCCTGCAGGCGGTCCTACTGCAGCACGGATCTCGCTACTGGAGGGAGATTGACCGGGCACCAGTGGCCGGGAAGACTAGGATCGTTCACACCGTCAACGAAACGATCGACAAGTTGGTCTTCGAATGTAGCCGCGAGGTTCCAACCTACAAGCCGGTTAACTTGCTCAATTGGGCCGGAAAACATGGGGTGAAGCTCGCGGACATCACGACATCGGTCAGAGTGCGGATTCCAATTTAATCCGGCCACCCACTCCGATTTGATCCCGGCCACCATTCCGATTTCAAGCCGGCCATTTCGGTAGCTTTCGCGCAGGTCAGCACCCCAGGCATCACCCCTCGATTGGCGAGGAGGACCTTGATGCCGGCGAAGCGAGGGCTGACGATGCGACAACTGCGGCAGATGCTGCGACTGCTTCATGACGATGTGAGTGCGCGGGAGGTCGGGCGCCAGCTCGGCGTCGCGCGCAACACCGTGCAAGACAATCTGGAACGGGCGAAGAGGGCCGGCCTTGCGTGGCCGCTGGCGCCCGATCTCACGGACGATGTTCTCGAACAAAGACTGTTTTCGAAAGCCGGCTATATCCCCGGCGTTCGTTGGCGCGCCGAGCCGGACTGGGCGACGCTGGCGCGAGAGATGAAGCGGCCAGCCGTCAATCTCCAAGTTCTCTGGGAAGAGGATCGCGACGTCCATCGCGATGTCTACGGCTACAGTCGGTTCTGTGATCTCTTTCGGGAGTTCGAGCGGCGCCTGTCGCCGGTGATGCGCCAGCACCAAGTTGCCGGCGACAAACTCTTCGTAGATTACTCCGGCAAGAAGGTCGGCATCGTCGATCCGGCGACGGGCGTCGTGCGGGAGGCGGAGATCTTCGTCGGCGTGCTCGGCGCGTCGAACTACACCTATGTTGAGGCGACCTTCACGCAGAGTCTGCCGGATTGGATCGACGCGCATGTCCGGATGTTCCGCTTTATCAGCGGCGTACCCCGGTTGCTTGTGCCCGACAATCTGAAGAGCGGCGTCGTCAAGGCTTCGTTCTACGATCCCAAGATCAATCGCAGCGGAAGGCTTTTCTGTACATATCAAGCCGGGCAGCCCGCCACGTCCTCGCCTCCGATCAGGCGTCCTGGATCACCGGTACGGTCTTGTCGGTCGATGGCGGCGCGACCGCAGGACGTCGGTAGGAGGGACGCACATGCTTCTGAACGATGATCTCGCGAAGCCCGCCGTCGTTCATGACGGGAAGGTCGATTGGGTCGCGAGCCCGACGCCGGGCGTCGACCGCAGGATGCTCTTCCGCATCGGAGGCGAGAGGGCCCGGGCGACGTCGATCGTCGGTTATGCGCCCGACAGCCGGTTTCCCAGGCACGTCCACGACGGCGGCGAGGAGTCCGTCGTGCTCAAGGGCGTCTTCCAGGATGAGGACGGGGATTACCCGGCCGGATCCTATGTCGGCAACCCGCCCGGCAGCGCGCATGCGCCGGCCTCAAGGGACGGTTGCACGATCTTCGTCAGGCTTTGGCAGTTCCGGCAAGGCGACAAGACACCGCCGGTTTGCTTGCGCGGAGACGTCGTGGGAAACCGCGCGGCGGTGCCGTCGGCTCCGACACGTTGCTTTTCGAAGACGGTGTCGAGTCGATCCACTTTGCGACTTGAGCTCCTGACACGGAGGTCAATGTCGCGAACCCGACGGGGATCGAACTACTCGTTCTCGAAGGAGGTTTCGAGATGGACGGCCAGGCCTTCGCGTCCCAGTCGTGGTTGAGGCGGCCCGCGGAGCGGAATCTCTGCGTCCGCACTGGGATCCATGGAGCGTGTCTGGTTGAGGAAGGCGCCGCTGGTCCATCCCGACGCCTGTGCGTTCGAAGCCTAAACGCGGTGCTATTGATCCACTATCGCGGATCCTCGGCTGACACGCCGGCGCCGATGCTTGCTGTCGGCATCGGCATACAACAAGCCTCAGGCGCGCCCTTTTGCGTATTGCATTGTCCAGACGGCCTCGTCGCCCGGAGAGTAGCGGTTGCCGACCCACGGCGAACCGCAGACGTGCAGGTAGGCGTAGGGCGTGCCCGCGAACATGATCCAAGCCCCCGCATCCCGCACGTCCGTCGGCAGGCCGCAGTGGGTCGCGTCGAACGGCCAGAGCACCATCCAGTGCGGCCCGATGGGGATGGCGGGGCTCGTCTTGTCGAGGGCGTCGGAATTGCTGTGTTGGGTCGCGCCGCAGAGCATGTAGCAGAGGCCAGGCGACGTATTGGACGGACGAGGCTTGCCGGCGAAGATGTCCATGAACCATTGCATGCCGATACGATCAATGCACATCGGCGGGTCGCCGATCCGATTCTCGTCGCCGGGCGTACAGACCCATTCGTTCGTTCCCTGACGTAGGATCGTTGTCATGTTGCCGTGCCGATCCATTTCGGCAATCGTGGCATTTTTGGTGATTTGGTAGGGTCCTGCGCGCATGGCGCGGGCCATCTTCACGGCTTTCACCTCGGCGGATTGATCGCTGCTTGCCAGCCCGGACGGTAGGGCGATCGCCTCGTTGCTGTAACTCCCCTGGACCGCGCCTTGCGCCTTGGATTCGTCGGTCAACGCAGCAATGGCCGCTCCGAAGAATCCCATCCCCACAACCATGTCGCGGCGGTTCAACGGCACCTCACGTTCCCGGCCTTCCTTAGCCGTGCAATCGGCCGCCTTGACTTTATCACCGACCATCAAACCATCGCTCCCTTTTAAATCGGATCGTCGCGCGGAACCGGCTGCACCTCGGGATCGAAGCCTTCAGCCGGTTCGCGCTCATCTCGGTTGATTCCTTCAGCGATCCCCATTCCGGTCGGGTGCATCTCCAAGCGCGCTGCCTGCCGAGGGAGGAGCGGTTTGGCTCATCTCATGGCGCGGAAGCTTCGAGCCGTCGGTCGCGACCGGGTTTGCGGGGAAGGGGTTCGCCGGGTTCGGCACCTGTGGTCCGACAGGGTTGGCGAAAGCGCCCGATGATGTCAGGGCGATGAGCAGGACCAGGAATGATGCTTTGGTCATCTTCAGATATCCGTTCGTAGTTAAGCCGTTGTCGCCAATGCCAAGCTCATAGGCATTGGCAGATGAGCCGGCCGTCATATGGCTCGTGACAGCTGTCGCGCGGTTTCGTTCAAGCGTTTCTGCCCTCTTCTCTTCGACTCATGGGCCCGAATTGAAGTCCGGCTCTGGAAAGATCGGCGCCTTCATCTGACTGGATAACGGATCCGCGCAGCCGACAACTCGTCCGTTATCGGACATATCGAAAAGCCCTTCGTCGCTGCAGCGGGCCGAGCTGCGCCCTTCCAACCCTTGTTCCTGGACCGACGCCGCCTTGGCGGAGGCATTGTCCCTCGCTTGTGCGCCGACATAAGACACCATGATGGCTGCCGCTGCCGTTGGGATCGTGAGTACCGTTTTCATTCAGTGCTCCTATTGACGTACAGCAGGAGAACGGATGCGCTCGGCATAGGATCCGGGCGACGGAGGCCAAGCACCTGTTCCAATTGGGACAAGGCCGTCGGCTTCGGGGCATAGGACTCCGATCCACGATGCCCCGTTACCGTTCGGCGGTCCGGTCTGATCACCGAGGCTCGAGAAATGGTCAACCGAATTGCCGCCAGGGCCGGTTACCGAACGCCTCCTCGAGGAACGCCATGAAAACCCGAACGCGGGGGCTTACGTGCCGACGATCACGATGGAGAATGACCAGCGGATCCTCGTCATCGCTTTGGACGTCCTTCAGGAGGCGCACCAGCGATCCGGCGGCGAGGTCCTTCGCGATCTGGAATTCAGGCAGGCGGGCGATGCCGGCGCCGGCTTGAGCGAGCGCGAGGATCATTTCGATGTGGTCTGCGACGATGCATCCTACAGCCCCATGCTGGAACGAATCATCCGGAACGATCGCCGAGGAGTGCCAGACGGACTGCCGCGGGAAGTTCAGGCACTGGTGACCCGAGAGATCGGCCGCCGTCGATGGCTTAACGCGCGATTCGAGGTATGCCGGCGAGGCGCAGATGACCCACCGGCTTCCTGAGAAGCGCTTCGCGATGAGCGCGGACGGCGGCAGCACGCCGCTAGTGATGGCAACGTCAGCGCCATCGTCGAGATAGGCGCCGCGCTCCGTGCTGAGATTGAACTCGATCCTGAGGTCGGGATGCCTTCGCAGAAACGCCGGCACCAATGGTGCAAGCTGATGCCGCGCGAACGCGGGGATGCATCGGATTTTCAAAGTGCCGTTGACCGTCACCGCGCCGGCCGCCTCGGCGTCCTCGACGGCGGCGACGATGCGATGCGCGGCCTCGAGAAAGACCTCGCCCTCGTAGGTGAGACGCATGGTACGCGAGGAGCGCTGAAGCAGTCTTCGGCCGAGGTGGTCCTCCAGTCGCGCGATCGACTTGCTCACCGCGGACGGTGTCACGCCGCGCGAACGCGCGGCCGTCGAGAAGTCGCCGTCTCCGACGACGCTGACGAACGTGGCGACGTCTTTAAGATCCATCTTCTACACGGAGCTCAATGAGGATCCTTCCCGAATGCCCGGCACTCACGAGCGGACAGTCGGAGATCAACCTTCTCGTCCTTCTGCAGCCTGCCGCGTGCTCCGCTCACGATCGAGGCGGGCGGGTTGAGGATCACCGCATCACCCGGTTCGATCCCTGTCAGGACTTCGACCATGGTTCCGAGATCGCGCCCGATCGTGACTTCGTGCACGCTCACGCGCCCTTCGGCATCGGCGGTCGCTATTCTCGGGCCCTCAGCCCGGAACAGCAGCGCGTTCGCCGATATGCGCACGGTGTGGCCGGCCGTCTTCAATTTGAAGTGCACCTCGGTGTAGCCGCCCGGCAATAGTTCGCCGTTGGCGTTGTTGGCCTCGAGCTCGACCAGCAACGTGCGCGAATGCGGCTCGATCGCGTTGGCGTCGCGCACGAGGGTCGCGGGGAACGTTCGACCGGGGTATTCGGGAAAGCGCAGATCGACGCCGAGACCCGGCTTGACCAACGCGGCATAGCTCTGCGGCACCTGGACGTAGATCCTAAGCTTGCGCGTGTCCGCCATGCGGAAGAGTTCGGGACCCGATCCGCTGCCGGCATTGACGAGGTTGCCGACGTCCACCTGACGGGCGGTGACGACGCCGTCGAACGGCGCCGTCACCCGTTCGAAGCCGGTCAACTGCTCCAGGCGGCTGATCTGCGCCTGCTGCGCCTCGACGTTCGCCTTGGCGACGGCGACGGCAGCGACGCTCGCCTCGTACTTGAGCCGATCCGAATCGCCCTGCTGCTCGCTGGACCAACCCTGGCCGACGAGCCGCGTCGTCCGCCCGTTCGTGACGCGGGCGAGCTCCGTGTTGCTCTGCGCCTGCGTGAGCGCTGCCTGGACCTGCACCAGTTGCGCCCGCGCCTGGACGAGCTGCTGATCCACTTCGGGGGAATCGATCTCCGCAAGGAGGGCGCCGGCCTTCACCTTCGCCCCGATGTCGGCGGACCATCGCTTCACGTAGCCGCTCGTGCGCGCGAAAATGGTCGTCTCGAATTCAGCCTGCACGTTGCCCGGCAGAACGATCTCCTCCTCTCTGGGACCGGCTTGCGCGACGACCGTGGCGAGCGTCGGCACCGCCGCTTCGTCGGTCACGCGGGCGAGCGCGGTTTCGGCGTCGAGGCGGGATGCTATCCCGCTCCATGCCGCGGCTGCGAGCACCGCTCCGATGGTGCCGAGCACGAGGAGACCGCGCATTTTCCGATTGGGATGGTCGGGATCTACTGTCAATGGGATACCTCCGGAATGACGAGCGGACCCACGGCGCGGCGACGGCCATGGATGAACGAGAAGACGGTCGGCACGAACAGGAGGGTTGCGATCGTCGCGAGGCACAGGCCGCCGATCACCGCGCGTCCTAACGGAGCGTTCTGCTCGCCGCCTTCGCCCAGGCCCAACGCCATCGGCACCATTCCGATGATCATGGCGAGCGCGGTCATCAGGACGGGCCGGAACCGTGTGAAGCCGGCATCGAGCGCGGCGGTCAAGGCATCCACGCCATCTTCCTTGAGACGATCGCGCGCGAAGCTCACGACCAGGATGCTGTTCGCCGTCGCGACGCCGACGCTCATGATGGCGCCGGTGAGGGCAGGGACGCTGATCGGCGTATGGGTCAGGAAGAGCATCCACACGATGCCAGCCAGCGCCGCCGGCAACGCCGTGATGATGATGAAGGCGTCGGTCCAAGATTGGAAGTTGATGACGATGAGCAGGTAGACGAGGACGATCGCGAAGGCGAGGCCGCCAAACAGGCCTGTAAACGAGGTGTTCATCGTCTGAACTTGGCCGCGGATCGTCGCCGAGGAGCCGCGCGGCAAGTCCTTGTGGGAAGCCTCGACGAGGCGCTGCACGTCGCGCGCGACCCCACCGAGATCCCGGTCCTGCGTGGTCGCGAAGATGTCGATCGTAGGCGCGACGTTGTAGTGCGTCTCGACCGATGATCCGACGCCGCGCTTGATCGAAGCGATCGCGCCGAGGATCTGCGGCTGCGATCCCGCGATTCCGGTGACCGGGATGTTGCGCAGGGCGTCAAGCGAGTCAAGCTGGACCTGAGGCGTCTGGGTGACGAGCGGATAGGAGACCCCGCCCTTCCTATCGAGCCAGAAGGTCTGGTTGGTCTGGAAGCTGCCCGATAGTGAGATGAGGAGGTTGTTCGCCACGTCCCTCTGCGCGAAGCCGATCTCCTGCGACAGGCTGCGATCGACGGCGATGTCGAACTCTGGGTAGTCGAGATCCTGGTGGATGTGCGCGTCCGCGATTCCGGGCACATGACGGATGCGGTCCAACAACGTCTGTGCAAACGCGTTGTCGGCGTTGATGTTGAACCCTCTGATCTGCACGTCGATCGGCGCGGGCGCGCCGAAGTTTAGGATCTGGGTCACGATGTCGGCCGGTAGGAACGCGAAGGTCACACCGGGGAATCTCGTCGGAAGCTCCGCGCGCAGGCGGCGCACGTAGTCGGCAGTCGGTGCGTGCTCTTCCCTGAGCGTCACCAGGATGTCCGCGTCAGCGGCGCTGGTCGGTGCCGAGTTGCTGTAGGACAAGTTGATCCCGCTCACCGGCAGGCCGATGTTGTCGACTAGGCTAACGAGATCGCCGCCCAAGGCGGTCCGGACCGCGGCCTCGACGTCGTCGCAGAGACGGGTCGTCTCCTCGACACGAAGGCCGGCATGTCCGCGGACGTGCAGCTTAATCTGTCCGGAATCGACGGCTGGGAAGAAGTTGCTCCCGAGCCATGGCGTCAGGGCGAGCGACGCCAGCATGCACACGAGGAAGATCGGCAGGAACACCACCCGTCTCGCGATCGCGATCTTCAGGCCCTCGTGATACCTGGCGCGAAGGCCTTCGAAGCCGTTGTTGAAGCCTCGCTGCAGCCTGACCAGCGGGTTCCGCGTCGGCGCCTCATGCGCGTCGTGGATCCGCAGCCAGTACTTGGCCAAGGTCGGGATCAGCGTGCGCGAGAGGACGTAGGACGCCAGCATGGCGAAGCAGATGGCTTCCGCCAAGGGCACGAAGAGGTAACGCGCGACGCCATTCAGGAAGAACATCGGCACGAAGACGATGCAGATGCAGAGCGTCGCCACCAGCGCCGGCACCGCGATCTCGCGGGCGCCGTTGAGGATCGCCTCCTCCACCTCTTCGCCGTCCTCTAGATGCGTGTTGATGCTCTCGATGGCGACCGTCGCATCGTCGACAAGGATGCCGACGGCGAGCGCCAGGCCGCCCAGGGTCATGATGTTGATGGTCTCGCCGAGCAGCGACAGCGCGATGATCGAGCACAGGACCGATAGCGGAATCGAGATCGTGATGATCAGCGTCGAACGCCAGCTCCCCAGGAACAGGAGGATCATCAGACCGGTCAACGCCGCGGCGATGACGCCCTCGCGCACAACGCCGCTGATCGCCGCCTTCACGAAGACCGACTGGTCGCCGATCGGCTGGATGTCGAGCGCGGGCGGCGAGGCGTCCCGGACGGCGGGCAGCAGCGTCTTGATCTGGTCGATGATCTCGAGCGTAGACGCGTCGCCCGTCTTCTGGATCGTCATCAGTGAGGCATGCTGGCCGTCGACCCGAACGACGTTGGTCTGGGGGGCCGAACCGTCCCTGACGTGGGCGACGTCGTGGACGTAGACGATCGAGCCGTTCACCATCTTGATGGGCAGGTCGTTGAAGCTCTCGACTGCAGTGGGACTGCCGTTCAGCTTAATGTTGTACTCGTATTCTCCGATCTTCTCGGTGCCCGAGGGGATGATCAGGTTCTGGGCGTTCACGGCGTTGACGACGTCCTGGGACGAGACGCCGCGCTCGCGGAGCAGGCGCTGGTCGAGGTCGACCTGGATCTGACGTTGTTTGCCGCCATACGGAAACGGGATCGAGGCACCGGCGACGCCCGCGAGTTGGGTGCGCACGAAGTTGTTGGCGAGGTCGAAAAGGCCCTGCTCGGGGATCGATGCGCTCGACAGCGCCAGCTGGATGATCGGGACGCTCGAGGCGTTGTAGGCGAGGATCAGCGGCGGCGTGATGCCTGGCGGCAGCTGCTTGAGCCAGGCCTGTGACACGGCCGTCAGCTGGCTCATCGACAGGTCGACGTTCGAGCCCTGGTGGAAGAAGTATTTGATCACCGAGACGCCCGCCAGCGACTGCGACTCGATGTGATCGATGTTGCTGACGGTCGCCAGCGAAACGCGTTCGAAACTTCCAGTGATCCGACCGCTCATCTCGTCCGGCGGCATTCCCGAGTACGTCCAGATCACGCTGACGACGGGAATCCTGATGTTGGGGAAGATGTCCTTCGGCGTACTGGCGATCGTGAGCGGACCTAGGATCACGAGCAGAAGTGCCATGACGATGAATGTGTACGGCCTGCTGAGGGCTACCTTGACGATCCACATCTAACGTTCCTCGTCCGACGTTCGCGTCCAGATCTACGGAGGCGTTATTCTTGGTTTAATGATGAAACCATCTCTATGGGTTTTGGTTTAATTGCGCAACCGCTTTAAGCTATGGTGTGCGCGGGATACGAAGGCGAATGCGGGAGCGAGGGTTATGAGGAGGACGGATCTGGGCGGCGCGAACTGTCCGATAGCCCGGTCGCTCGACGAGATCGGCGACTGGTGGACGCTTATGATCGTCCGGGACGCGTTTCGCGGGGCGAGACGATTCAGTGAATTCCAGCGTGGGCTTGGGCTCGCCAAGAACATCCTGAGCGTGCGCCTCCGCAAGATGCTGGACGACGGGATACTCGAACTGGTCCCCGCCGCGGGCGGCGGGGCGCACCGGGAGTACCAGCTCACCGATAAGGGACTTCGCCTTCGCGTGATCCTCGTCGCTATCAGGCAATGGGGCGAGGACCATCTCTTCGAGGCCGG
Source organism: Beijerinckia sp. L45 (assembly GCF_009765775.1). Taxonomy (GTDB): domain Bacteria; phylum Pseudomonadota; class Alphaproteobacteria; order Rhizobiales; family Beijerinckiaceae; genus RH-AL1. The sequence goes on along the minus strand of NZ_LMUU01000068.1, from coordinate 12,796 downwards.
GGAGCCGATGATGGTGATGGTCGGCAAGGAGGACGGACAGCCGATCGGACGACTGCGGCTGACCTCGAAGGATGGGCGCTCGATCGATCCATGGGACATCGACGTCAAGGACGGCGTTCGCGGCACGGAAGATGTCGGATGATCATCTCTATCTGATGAACACCCCCTGCACCGCGAGCTGCCGCAGGATGCTCGGTATGGCCCCGAGGGATGCTATCGCGCCAGGTTTGCCGAGCTCCCGAAAATCTTCATCGGCGATCGCGTTCTGCCGGTCCGTGCTTTTTTCGCGACGGTTGCCTTCGCGGCGTTCGACACGTTCCCATCTGCGCTCGTATCGCCGTATCGTTATCCACGTATTCGCTCTCGCATTCGGCAGTCGGTCCCTCCGAGATCGCTTGCGCGTTCGGAGCCCGCGGAACCGGTGCGTGGCGGATCGTGGTCGTCAGCGGATCGTCACCGGCGATCGCGTCGAAGTCTCTGAAGGCGACATGGCGTAGGCGGCGCTTCGGCTCGTGACGCTTCTATCGAGCGTGGGACGAGGCTCGCGGTTGCGGTGGGTTGGCCGGGACCACGGCAGGCATGTGCATCGGGTCGTCTACCTGGAGGGCTGACCGCTCAACGCCATTGCTTCTCGTCGGACACCCACAGCTCACCTGGAAGCGCCCTGTCCGCCGAGAAGGCGTCGACGACGTTCTTCAGAAGCCTCGAGACGTTGTTTTCGAACACGTTGCAAGGGAGCGCCTGCCCGAACGCGATGGATCCCGTCGAGAAGACCCCGCCGCCATTCGGCGCCGTGAAGTAGACGATGTCGGCGCGGATGCGGTAATCCTGCGTCCCGCTCATGCCGGGGTAGGCGTAGAGGATCTCTTCGACCGAAAGCACGTAGTTGTCGGTATGGCCGCCGGACGAAGCGATGATCTTGGCGTGCGGGGGCGTGCCGAGCTTGAGGTCGTAGCGATCGAGTTCAAGCCCGGCCGATCCACCCTGCGCGAGGCCGAATTCGCCGATGATCTCGCCCTCGATGCCTTCGGTGATCCATGACACCGTTCGATGGTAGCTGTCGGGCATGCGGCGGAACGGCTTGCCGCTTTCGAATCCCTCGCCGATGAAGCCGACGCCGAGCGTCTTCTGCGGCGCCCGGCCGCGATTGCGCCACAGGCCGCTTTTGTCGCCGGTGGTCTGCAGGTAATGTTCGCCCGGCCGGGCCGCCCAGGCGCGCATTCCGGAATCGAGCTTGCGCACCTCCATGACCGACGGATCGTCTTCGCGGTACGCGACGTTCCAGTAGTAGCCGTTGCCGCCCATGTAGATGAAGCGTCCGCCTTCGGCGATGAAGTCCTCCGTGGCGTCGAGGATGCGCTCGGACACGTACTCCGGATGGGTGCCGCTCAGCACGCACTTGTACGGCTTGAGCGCCGCCAAGCCCTCTACGTGGACATCCTCTTCGGTCAGGATCTCGTAGTCGAAGCCGAGCTTGTCCAGCCATGCGATGATCGAGAGGTCGGCCGGGAACTGCCATGTCGTACCCATGCTCGACATACGGTATTTCGGACGCATGTTCATGATCGGGCGGTGGTAGCCGCTGAAACAGACGCCGGCGCCGTCCTCCCATGCATCGTAGGTTGAGAGCCCGAAGTCGGGGTTTTTGTACATCTCGATGTCGATCTCGTCGACGATCGGTGGTTGGCCGGTCATCGGCTGGATGATCTGCGCGTCGAAGCTCAAGTGCTCGTTGCCGTAGGCGAGATAGCTGCCGGTTGGGACCAGGAAGGCGATCGGCGCCTTCGCGACCTTCGCTCGGACGAAGAACACGACGTACTCCTCAGCCAGGCCACGCCCCGGGCCGGCGCGAAGCCGGAACGCGTATGCGCCGCTCTTTAGCGTGTCGGGGAGCTTGATCGTCCGCGTGACCTGCCAGTTGCAGTCGATCATCGCGTCGACGTGGAATTCGACGCCGCCGTATTCCTCCGGCGCCAAACGGAAGCAGTCGTTGCGGCCGTTCCAGTTGTAGCCGGTCTGCGCCCGCACCGGCCTGTTGTAGCCCTGCGCATCGAGGCGGTGCGGACCGGTGTCGACGACGGTATCGCCGATGCCGTGCGGCGTGTAGCCCGCTGTCGTATCCCAGAACGCCACCTGCCCGTCAGCCGGCCGATTGCCGGCCTGCAGCGCCGCCAATTCGTCGCGCGCCATCGCGCGGCCGTAGATCCCGGGTCGATCGAGCTTTCCGCAGAAGCATTGCGCCACGAAGTGGCCCCGCGCCTCGTGCCAGTCCTGCGCGCCTGCGATGAGGAAGGGGGTCGCCAGATCGTTGTCGGGGCGGAAGCGAAGGGTCTCGGCGACGTGGGACCGGTAGTCGATCGGCGCGACCTTGCCGAGGAGGCTGTTGTACCGGTTGAGCATCGGCTCCTGGAAAAGCTCGGCACGCCCGGTTTTCGCGTCGAAGCTAACCGCCACGAAGTACCAGATCCGCGCCATCAGCGGAACTTCGGCCTCGAGCGAATCCACCTCGCGCCCGTCGCCGACCCAGAACTCGAGGATGCCCTTGCGATTGATGCCGAGGCCGTAGCCCTTGTTGGAGCGGATGTCCCAGCGACCGATCATGGTCTGTCGCAAGCCGATCGCGGGCAAGGTCGCCCAGACGTAAGTGAAGAGCGTGAAGCTGCCGTCAAGCGCGAGCACGCGCTCGGAATCCACTACCTTCAGGAAAGAGCCGACCTGCGTGTATTGCTTGGTCACCGCCCATGCGCCGTTGGCCTCGCAGGCGACCTCCTCTTCGATGAAGCCCGGACCGCTCGGATGGGCATCGCCGTGGATCAGCCGCACGAGTTGCGCATCGGCGGTATCGGTGCCGTCGGCGTTGACGTGCACCTTGATCTCGTCGCCGCAGCGCACGGAGATCTTGTCCGTGTAGCCGAACAGCTTGATTTGAGCCATGTGGAGGTCCGCTTGGTCTTGAAGGGATGGGATCAGGACTCGAGAAGGTCCTGGACGCGGCGCAGGAACACGCCGTGGTAGGCTTCGCGCTCGGAGGGGTAGGTCTTCTCCTCGACGACCCGCGGCGCGACGCCGCGATGACCGGAAAGCGCCACGATGCGGTAGGCCTTGAACGGCTCGATTACCGCGATCGCGTACTTGTCGACCTGCGGCTGCCGACGGAAGTAGAGCAGCAGGCGTTCCAGCGGCTCGCTATGCTGGCCGAGCGGATTGCGCGCGTGCTCCTCGACCAGCTTCTCCGACACGACGCCTTTGAGGTAGTCGCGTTGCATCTTGTCGAAGCGCTGGGCGTAGATGAGATCCTTGTCGCCGGCTTCGGTCGCCTCTTCGGGCAGCATCTCTCCACCTTTCTCCGCTCGGGTCGAACGGTTCTCGCTCTTCTTCTTGTCGCGCCAATCGCGAAACTGATGTTTGATTCCGAACAGGCCGTTCTTCAGCAGCAGGACCACGCCGAGCATGATCGCGCCTACGAGGATCAGCCGGATCGGGCCGAGCTGCAGGAACACCTTGTCGATGACGATGACGATGAAGGTGCCGAGCACGGCGCCCTCCGCTTTGCCGAGCCCGCCGATGACGAGCATGGCGAGGCCGAGCAGCACCGAGTCGAAGGAGAAAAGCGACGGCGAGGCACCGTGGAAGTAGGAGGCGTAGAAACCGCCGATCACGCCGAGACCAACCGACGAGATGATGAACACCTGGATGCGGGCCGTGCGGTAGTCGATGCCGACGGCTTGCGCGAAGGCCTCGCGCTTCTCCGGCGCCATCCGCAGGATGCGGCCGAGCCGCTTGCCGTTGACGAAGCGGAACAAGGCAAGTGCCGATAGCATCAGGGCGAACGACGCGAAGTAGCCGATAATCAGCTCCACCCGTTGCGAGGCCCCGGTTGGAATAAACGAGTCCGCGCCATAGACGCCGCCCGTCGCCGAGCCGAAGGTGCGCGACTGCACGACGTAGACTCGGCACAGTTCGTTGAGGCCGAGCGTCAGCAGGGCGTAGTAGAATCCGTCGAGCCGCGTCGCTGGCAGCGCGATAACCACGCCGAAGACGAAGCCGATGCCGCCGCCCACGAACGGCAGCGTCCACCACGGCCAGCCGTAGAAGACTGACATCGAAGCTGCCCCGTAGGCCGCCGCCCCGACCACCGCCATCGTCGCGAGCGAGAAGATGCCGGCGGTGCCGAGGATCAGGGTCCAGCAGAGGTTGATCGCCGCGTAGATCAGGAACACGGTGCCGGCGCTGATCAACGTCGACTGCAGGTCCTTGGGCGCGAGGAACGGCGCGACGGCGATGGCGATGAACGACAGCAGCCACCAGATTGGGCGCTTGTCGACAATCGTCTTCTCGCGCCGCAGGATCTTGGGATTGTACTCGCCGCGGATGTCGAGGACGCGGCGGCGCGTCGGCCAGTAGCGCGTCCGGGTCCAGGTCTTGGCGCCGTGGCCGCGCCACTTATGGTAATAGCGCAGCCGCCCGACCTTGTAGAGTTTCGTATGCGACTGGCGCTTGGCGCGCCAGACCTCGCCAGGATCGCTGTAGGCCTCCGAGGGCGCTTCCTGAGGCTCGGCGTCGCCGCGCCACGGCGCGAGGGGGTTCTTCCAGATCTCGCTCATCGCCTCAGGCCTCCCGCGCTTTGTCGAGAATGCCGGCGATGCCGCGCGGGCGGAACAGCAGCACGATAATGATGAGAAGGAACTGGGTGATCAGGGCGTACTGTCCGCCGAGCAATGCAGATGTCAGCGCCTCGTTGGTGCCGAGAATGACCGCGGCGACGATCGCACCGTTGACGCTTCCAAGACCGCCGAGTAGCGCGACGCTGAGCCCTTTGATCAGCGGCGTCAGGCCGCTGAACGGGCTAATATAGTAGGTCTGCGAGAGCAGCACCGAGGCGAGCCCCGCGAGCGCGCCGGTCAGCGCCATGACGTAGAAGCCGGTGCGCCGGACGCCGATACCGACGAGCGAGGCGGCATGCGGGTTCATCATCATCGCGCGGATTTCCAGACCGCGCCGGCTCGACTTCATCCACCGCAGGGCGAGCGCCAGCAGCACGATCGACGAGATCATCGCGCCGCCCTTGTCGGCTGTGATAACGACGTTGCCGATCGGCAGCTCCCAGTCGCCGAACAGGGGCGGGAGGCTTTTGGCGCGCGGACCGAAGACCTGGAGCAGCACCTGGGTGCCGATGAGGCTTACGGCGAGCGAAGCGATGAGCCCGCGCACGGTGAAGTTCGGCTTGTCGTGGATGGGAATGAACGTCACCGCGCAGATGACGACGCCGCAGGCGGCGCCCGTGAGGATCCCTGCGAGGATAACGATCGGTCCGACGATCCACGTCGTGTCAGAGATCGCGTCGATCGCCTGAAGCTGGTCGCCGACGAGCCAGGCGCCGTAGCCGGCCGTGGCGAAAGTCAGGCCGTAGGCCATGTTGATCAGGCCGAGGCTCGACCAGGTGATCGAGATGCCGATCGCCAGGGTGCCGTAGATGCACGCCAAGGTCACGGCCGAGACGATGACAAATCCTAGATCCACGATGCCCTCACAAGTCGCGTTTGGTCTGGGAGGCGAGCGATGTCGAGGCCTCCCCCTTCAGCGTTCCGACGTGCATGCCGAGGATGCGGTCGACGCGCCCTTCGAGGAGCGCGACGTTCTGCTCGGCGATGATCATTGCGGACGAGCCCAATTCGATCGCCATCAGCGCCTCCATCACGCCCTTGCCGATCTTCGGTGCCAGGCCAAGCGACGGCTCGTCGACGAGGAATAAAGCGGCATCCACCATCAGTCCGCGTCCGATCGACACCATCCGCCGCTCGCCGCCCGACAGTCGCCCGACAGGGACCTTCATAAGCTTCCGCAGCGGCGGGAAGATCGCCAGGATGCGCTCCTTCCGCGGAGCCCGCTCGCGCCATGCCCGCGGAGTGAAGGCGCCGCTGTCGAGATGCTCTTCGACGGTAAGTCCGTGGAAGATCTCGTCGCCCTGCGGCATCACGGCGAGGCCCTGCCGCACGATGAGGTGCGTGTAGCGGCCGGGACCCTGGCTACGCGATCCGCCGACTTCGCGGCCGTTCAATTTGATCGAGCCGCGCTGCCAGCCGGTGAGGCCGGCGATGGCGAGGAACAGTGTCGACTTTCCATGACCGTTGAGCCCGACGACGCCGAGCCGTTCGCCCGGGCGCACCACGAGATCGAGGTCATGGATGACCCGCATAGGACCGTAGCCGGCTGACAGGCCCTTGATCTCGAGGATCGGACCCTGCGGCTCGCTCGAGGCCACCGGTGCGTTCCAGTAGGTCTTGCTCATGCGAGTTCGGCCTCCTCGACGTTCTCGAAGTAGGCGGCGTGGACGCGCGGGTCCGCGATGACGGTGTCGAGGTCGCCTTCGATGATCTTCTCGCCGGCGTCCATGACCATCACGCGATCGGCGATCGTGGCGAGGAGTTCGATGCGGTGTTCGACGATGATGATCGAGACGCTCATCTCCTTCGACAGGAGCCGGATGAGATGATCGAGTTCGTCGACCTCGGCGTTGATGAGGCCGGCGGCCGGCTCGTCGAGGAGCAGCAGCTTGGGGCGTCGCATCAGCAGGCAGGCGAGAAGCAGCTTGCGGCGGTTCAGCGTCTCCAGCCGGTTCGCCGGCATCGCCTCATCGACGCGCAGATTGACGAGCTCCATGCCCCATTCCGCATGGTGGCGCGTGAGATACGGCGCAAAGGCCTGCCGTGCGCCCTTGAAGACCTCGCGGACCGTCAGATCCTCGGGGACGAGCGGCGTCTGGTAGGTCCGGCCGATGCCGAGACGCGCGCGCTGGAACAGCTGCAAGCCGGTGATGTCGCTGCCGTCGAACCAGACCTTGCCGCTCTTCGGCGCGATGCGACCGCTTAGAACCTCGAACAGACTGGTTTTACCCGCACCGTTCGGCCCGATGATGCCGAGGACTTCGCCGGGTGCTACGGCGAGCGAGATCCCCTTGAGGATTTCGCGGCCGCCGAGATCGAGCTTGATCGTGTCGCAGGAGAAAATCGCCGTCTGCGGCGATCCCGTTGCGGTCACGCCCATGGCACCGTCTTGAATTCGGTTTCCTTGAGCGGGAACGGGTAGATGATCTTGCTCTGCTTGTCCTGCACCTGAAAATAGAGCTGGCTCATGCCCTTCTCGAGGTCCTGCGTCCCGACCGGATACTGCACGGCCTCCTGACGCTTGTTGTCCATGATCGACCAGCCGCACACGCCGCGGAACGCCGTCTTGCGCAGCTGCTCGCAGCTTGCCTTGAAGTCTTCCGGCTTCTTGGTCTTTTCCCAGACTTCCTTCATCATGTAGACGATGTCGTAGCCGGCGCCGGTGTAGCAGAGCCCCATGACCTTGCCCGGGAAGCGCTTCTTGTATTTCTCGCGGAACTCGGCGCCCTTCTTGTCGGCATAGACGCCGAGCACCGTGCTCCAGACGAAGCCTTCCGCCGCCTTGCCGGCGAGTTCGAGAAACTCCGGTTGCGATGGGCCGTATTGCAGATAGACGAGCGTGTCCTTCAGTGGATTGGAGCGGAACTGCTTGACGAAGGCGGCGTATTCCGCGGCGACCCAATGGTCGATCATCACCGTTCCGGCGCCGATCTTCTTGATGTCCTGGATCACCGGACCCCAGTCCTGCACCGGATACTGGATGTCGGTGATGCCGGCCAATTCGAACTTGCTGTTCTTTAGCGCCGCCTGGCAGGAATGCGAGATCGTCTGGTTGTAGGCGATCTGCTCCTGGACGATGTGGACCTTGTTGTTGCGAGGCTTCCAGGCGCCGCTCTTTTCAAGATCCTGCAGAAAGATTGGAAAGGTCTCGCCGTAATAGACCTCGGACGGGTCCATCTGGAACATATGGGCGTATTTGTCGGGGTGGGCTGCGACGAGATCGGTCGAGGCGCGCTGGGTGTTGCCGTTCACGTAAGGACAACCGTAGCCGACCGAGGCGTCCATCGCCGGGATCGGCACGAACAAGAACGGCGACGAGATCGCATGGACCTTCTGGTCGACGAGATTGCGGATCGCCGCCTGGCAGCTCTCGGCATTCAGCAGATCGACGTCGACGATGCGGAACTCGAGCGGACGCCCGTTGATGCCGCCAGCGGCGTTGATCTCCTCGAGCGCCAACGTCGAGCCGTTCAGATGATCGTGGTGGTCGGCCACCCCGGCTGCCGCGGTCTGCGAGATGGTGAGGCCGATGAGTATGGGTTCGCCGGTCGGCTTGGCGGGCGCAGCCGAAGCCATCGAATATCTGCCGGTCCCGGCGGTCAGGGCGGCGCCTGCCGCAAAACCCTTCACCAATTGGCGGCGATCGAATGGTTTATCGCTCATACTCTTCACCTCTTCATGCTTGCCGGAGCCGGCCTACGAGACGGAATGGCGCTGGATCTGATCCGCTGGAAAAACCAAGAAGATACGGAATATTGTTTTCGCCTGAGGAAACTTGATATAACGTCTAGATACAGTCAAGGTATTTTTTGATAATGCGTCCGATTTGATCAGAAGCGTACCAAGCACGCATTCGGCCGCGCGGTCCGCTCGTCTTTGCTAAGCGATTGTGCAAGGTGCAGCCCTCATGGAGCCGTTTCGTTCGTGCTGAGAGACTTTGAGCAAATGCCGACGTTGGTCGATCCGCGATTAAGAATGCGGACATGGGCTCTTCCATTGCTGGGATCGAACTCGTGAAGCTTCTAATCGCCGACGACCATTGGCTGATCCGGGATTCCCTCAAGCAGGTGATCCGGCGCTTGGACAAGAACCATCAACTCCTGGAAGCATCCGATTTCGAGGAAGCTCTGGCGATCCTCTCGACGCACGATGACATCGACCTCGTGCTTGCCGATCTGATCATGCCCGGGTTCGACGCCTTCGACGGCTTGCAGGAGTTGAGGACGCGTTTTCCCAATGTCCCCGTAGCCGTCGTGTCGGTCTTCGAAGACCGCGCCCACGTGCTCCGCGCCGTAGAGCAGGGGGTCATCGGCTATATCCCCAAGTCTTCGAGCCCTGCGGAGATCGAGCGGGCCTTCGAGCGCATCCTAGACGGCGAGGTCTACTTTCCGCGGCGATTGCTAGAGGCGGCTCCGCTCGCCAATGCGGCGACGACTCCGAACGCCAGCTATCCGGACGTTGGACTTCTCACCAACCGTGAGCGCGAGGTGATCGATCTCCTTGGAAAGGGACTTTCCGTACAGAAGATCGCCTCCGAACTCGACGTCGCGGCGCACACGGTCCGGGTGCATCTCAGCAGCCTGATGCGCAAGCTGGGTTTGCCGGACCGTGCGGCAACCATCCACTTCGCCATCAACCACGCCGTCGCCGTCGACGCCAGAAGCACGCGTTAGGGCTCGACGCGAATGGCTTCGAGCGAGATCTCCGACGACATACGGCGAGGCCTCGACGAAGCGGCTACCGGCATCGGGGTATGGGATCGCGGTGGGCGCCTGATCTACGCCAACCGTCTGTTCCGAACCCTTTTCCTCCTGGATCGACAATTACGCGAGGAACTCAGCTATCGACGCTTCCTCGATCATGTCGCTGGGTCTCACGAGTTGATCCTGGAGGGGACGATCGAACGATGGGTCGAGGATCGGCATGCCGCCTTCGGGCAGGAAACGAGCTTCGAGCAGCCCATGGCCGACGGGAGGACCCTACAGGTTGATGACCGCGCGCTTCCGCAGGGCGGCATGACGACGACGGTATCGGACGTGTCGAACGTCAGGCGCATCGAATCCGCGCTCAGGAAGGCCAAGGCCGACGCCGAGACGTCGGACCAGGCTAAGTCGCGCTTCCTACGCGCCGCCAACCACGACCTGCGGCAACCTTTGGCGACCCTCAAGATCCTGATCTTCAGCTGCATGGGGGAGGAGGATCTCCAACACCGCGGCGATCTCCTGCACACGATGGATATCTCCGTCTCGATCATGGAGGATCTTCTCGGCGCGCTCCTTCAGATCGGCCAGCTGGACGCAGGCCGAATCGCGGCTCGCATCACGACGTTCCAGCTCGACTCCATCCTCGACCGGTTGCGCATCCAGTTCGCCCATCTTGCGCAGGAGAAGGGGATCACCCTGCGCATCGTAGGCACGCGCTTCGCCGTCGTCTCAGACAAGGCGCTGCTAGAGCGCATCCTTTCGAACATCGTTGCCAACGCGGTGCGCTACACCGACGTTGGAAGCGTGCTCGTCGTTTGTAGGGCCCGGGGAGCGGGCGTCGACATCGAGGTGCGCGATACCGGCCGGGGCATTGAGTCCCAGCATCACGCGTACATCTTCGACGAGTTCTTCCAAGTGCCGAATACGCGCCGGACCAAGCGGCCGGGACTGGGTCTTGGCCTGAACATCGTCAAGCGGGTGGCCGACATCCTGGAGCATCCGATCCGTCTTCGATCCGAACCCGGCCGCGGCTCCGTCTTCACCGTCAGCGTGTCTATCGGCGACGTCTGGCAAAGCGAGCTGGCCGAACCGGAGATCAGCGAAGCCAAGGGTGGCGAGTTTGCGGGCCTATCCGTGATGCTCGTCGAGGACGACCCCGAGCTGCGTCGGGCGACACACGAGCTACTCGAGCGCTGGGGCATGCGGGTCCTGGCCGTCGCATCGATCGCCGAGGCGCTCGGATCTCTCGGTACCCAGACGCTGCCCCGTCTGGTTATCGCGGACTACTCCCTCAATCAGGAGTTGGGGACCGATGCCGTGCATCGCCTCCGCGAGGCGACCGGGTCGGCGATACCGGCCTTCATCATGACCGCCGAGATCGATCCGGCCGTGGTTGCCAGGATCAAGGCGGAAGGCTTTTCTGTGCTCATCAAGCCGGTAAGCCCGCCACGTCTGCGGGTGCTTATGCACAACCTCATCTTCGAGCCTCCGGCGCCCACCAGCGCCCCGACCGTGGATACGCCCTAGATGCAGGATGCCTCCGTGATCCCAATCGGTAGCCTGGTGCCGCTGACCGGACCGTCCGCCGCCGACGGCGCCGAATTCAGGAACGGCATCATCCTCGCCTGCGAGGAGTTGAACGCCAAAGGCGGCATCCTCGGACGCCGGCTGCAACCGATCTTCATGGATACCGGTCGGCAGGATGCCGAGGACGTGGTGCACGCCACGGCGCGTCTGATCGAGGAGCACAATGTCCACGCTATCGTCAACGGCTACAACATCGGACCGCAGAACTCGGAATACGAACTCGTCGCTGACGCCGGCATCCTCTACATACACAGCAACACGTTGCTGCAGCATCACGACACGGTGTCGAGCGATCCCGATCGTTATTTCGGATGCTTCATGGCCGACCCGGCGGAGTACTGGTACGGCCAGGGCTTCATCAAGTTCATCTCATGGCTGCGCGATACCGGCCAATGGCGTCCGCAGAGCAACCGCCTCGCCATCATATCGGGATCGAAGCCCTACAGCATCGTTATCGCCAACGCGATGGCGGACGCCGCCTCGCAGTTCGGCTGGAGCGTCGCTTTCGGGCCGAAGATCGTTGCGACGCCAACTAATGAATGGACCGGCGTCATCGAAGAGGCCAAGGCGACGAAGCCGGCGGCGATCGCTAACACGCACTTCTACGCAAGCGACCTGGCGAGCTTCCACAATCAGTTCATGGCGGCGCCGTCCAATAGCCTGCTGTATCTTCAGTACGGCGCGCTGCACCAATCCTTCCTCGATCTCACCGGCGACCGAGCCAAGGGCGTCATCGTCAGCGCCGTCATCGGCCTCCTCCGCGACAAGATCGGCGAGGGCTTTGCCCAGCGCTACCTGTCGCGCTTCGGCAAGGGCTCGACGCCGGAGATCGGCTGCCAGAGCTACGGATCGCTGAATCACTTCGCGCTGGCGGCGTCGCTCGCCGGCGGCAGCGGAGGTCCGGGCGCTTTCACCCAGAACCGCAGGGTCGCGCAAGCGCTCTTGGAGACGCCCTATCGTACCGTGACAGGGACGATCTGCTACCATCCGACGTGGCAGGCCGCGATCCCCTATCCCGACCATACCAACGACCCGTCGCTTGGCATGCCGCATCTGTTCTACCAGGTGCAAAACCTGTCGAAGCGTCTCGCGCTCGTGGCGCCGGCCCCCTACAATGCTGACAAGTTCGTCGTCCCGCCGTGGTGCATGTCATGACGCGATTGGATGGGAACGCAAACCACCGCCGACTTGGCGCCACCTCAAAGCATTCGAGAAGGACCGCTTCAGCCTAACTTGGGCGGGAGGCAAGTCCTAGCAATTCTTTCTGGATTCGGTTGTCAGATGCCAAGACTGGATTTAATGTAGCTTTGGGGAATGGTCGGCCTTCGTTGCATTTCGGAGAAAGACATAATCGGCCGAGTACGGCTCAAGGTGGAATGAACCGATCGCATTACACGGCCCCGCGAACGCGCCACCGTAAGTATTGAGCCTCTGGACAACGTCCGCTTTGATCAACGGACCTCCACCGCTCCGCCCGATGACCTGGAGTCTGAGTTGGCTGACATCGGCACTTGTGGAGCCAAGCTTTTCACCATCCACTTTTCCAACAATTGCTTCGCCCAATGAAAGCTCCCAAGTAGGGCCTGCATAATGGCGTCCGACGGTTTTCCCGTCTTTCAAAAGTGTCGCAAGCGGCTCCAGTAGAAGCCATTTGGCGCCCACCGAACCCACTGCTGAGCACTCGTAGATCTGCACTCCTACCGCCTGCAACGTCAGAATTGTTATGCCATTTTTTACCGCGACCGGATCTGGAACGCCGTCCGCAAACGCAAGAATGGACGAACCTAGTGCACTGACAATGTCAGAGGATTCACAGGAGCCTGCAGATCTGCGAGTCTGGCG
>NZ_LMUU01000067.1 GCF_009765775.1 Beijerinckia sp. L45 | reverse complement strand
GCGCTCCAGCTTCGGCTGGGGCGCCTTTTCGCGTTTCAGGGCCGCCGATGTGGTCGAGCGCGGTTCGGCGGCGCCGTCCGACACCATTCGGCAATTTCGGCCTCGTCCGCGACGACATCGCCGGCGCGGTTCTTAATCCTTAGGCCTTCGTATCCATCGCGCCGCAGATCGCGAGCGTAATCCAACGCCTCTTCTTTCGTGTCCATGGCCGACGACACCATGTCTGCACCGTTGTTGAGAGCGATGATCCGGAAGCTCATTTCAGGTCCCCCGGCCGTGCCTCACGCGTCTCGAGGAGCCGAATGCCCTGTCGCAGCGTGACGCGGAAACCGACCCGTTCCCTGCAGGCCTGGTCGAATGCCGCTCTGGCGACCAGGGCGCCCGAAGCCCGCGCCATGTTCTCGACGACCGCGCCCTCGGCACTCCAGACATCGACCGTGAAGTTTGCCTCGACTCGCGGGTTAGCGATCACGTCCGCGTAAAACTGGAGTGCACGGCGGACAATCTCCGACGTCTCTGGCGTCAGGGTGTAGCGCCGTGGCGCGCCTGTGGCGGAGAACCGCTCGGCTAACGCCTGGAGGTCATGAGGCGTGGGTAGGATGGGCTTCTGTTCGCGGCGCATGTTCTCATTTTGTTCACATGCGCCGCCGAGTCAAATGGCTCTTCGGGGCAACAAGTAACTGGGCCCGAGCCGAGCCGCTATCACTAAGCCGCGCGAGAGTACGCAAACGTTATCGCGAGCTCCTGGGGGGATGCGCTGTAGCGGACCTCCGCTACCACCTAACTTCATCAATTCGTTGACTAACGTGGCCTCTCTTGAAGAGGCTTCAAACCGGTTTGACACTTTGAGCCGATAGGTTTGACACTGGGTGTTCTGCTTTTGAGCAGCATGTCGCGGAGGCCGAAGGTTTACGGTCCAGCGAGTCGGCGAATTGGCGATCGCGGCAACCTCTCAGTTTGGACGACGGTTTGAGCCAAATATGGGCGGGAATGACGTGACCAGAATGCGGTCAGCCACAGGTACTCATTTTTTAATGGATCTTTTGTAGGCCGGGGATCAGACGAGCTGGGCACGATTGCCAGGGCGAAGCGTCCTCATCGCGACCTGGCGGAGTTAGGGGGCTAAAGCCCACCGGCTACTGAGCAGGCTGTACGCGCTATTTTCCCGACTTCGTCCGGCGTTTAAGCAGCTCTTCGTCCAGCCGGTCAACGACGCCTCGCATCTTTGGCTTGAGATCCGCACCTTTCGCGTAATGCCTCGCCATCTCAATAGTCTTCTGACCGAGAGCGTCAGCGATGGTGCGCTCGTCGTATTCGATCTCACGCAGAATCACCGCGACGGTATGACGGAGCCCGTACAAGGTAAGCCCTAGCCCAACCAGACCGTCTTGTTCGAGCTTGATCCTAACCTTCCGCCAAGAGGCCCTGAACCCGCCTAGTGTCCACGGCAAGCCACCGAGGTTGGCACATAACGTAAATGAGTCGTGCTTGGGGGCGTTGTCGAGGATCGCCACGAGATCTCTCGGCGCTTGCCAGAATACGGGCTCACCTGTCTTTGCTCGACGTGTTGCGATTTCGCCGTCCTTATAGAATGGCTTCGGAAGCTCTAACGCGTCCTTCGGGCCGAGGGCCGTGAACGTCATGAGCGCAAATGCTGGAAGCATTTGTGGCGGCATCACTGCGAGCGCGGCGTGACGTTCGCTATCCGTCCAGGCCCGGTTCGCCTCGGGGATATTCTTGTTGCGGCGGATATCCTTGATGCCTGACGCCGCGTTTAGACTCATGTAGCCGCGCTCCGAGCCCCATCCGAAGATGATCGAGAGAACCGCTTTTACATAGTTTGCGAAACGCCGCCCTTTTGATGTCGCTTTGTCGCGTATCCTTACGACAAGAGCTTTGTCGAACCTGATCAAGGGCGTGTCGCCGATCGGCTTTAAATAGTTGAAAACCTTCTGGTAATCGCTTTGCGTTTGAATCGCGAGAGTTTTGAAGGAATCGTGCTTGCGATAATCTTCGATCAACTTAGCAAGCGTCCCGCCTGTCGGGGGCTTAACAGCGCGTCCAGCGGCGATGCGCTTACAATCGGCAATGAACTCGGGAGAACCCAGTGGCGCCGTCGTCAGGTCAATGGCGGTGCCGGTCGCGCGATGATAGCAGCGCAGTTTACCGTGCCGATCCTTGAAGATCTTGTAGCCCTCGATCTGCGTGGCATTCATCATGGTTAGCTCAGCTTCGATATGATGTCGTCACTGTCGAAAACATGACCGGCTTTAAGGCTATCGATCCACTTATCGAGATCGACAACATCCCAAAGCTTGTCGCCATCGGCCATGACGATGGGCGCAACGGGGCACTGTCCCTCGAACTTTTTTGTGCTACGCCGGCAATATGCGGCAGCCTCAACCTTTGTGAAAAGCCTGTAGGGCTGAATACGGAGGTTCAAAATGGTGCTGGTCATTAGGAATCCCGTCTCCGCACGGCCATAAGTCACCGCCAACGTAGGTCGGTGCTATATAGCTCGGTGCTGGATTGATCGCAACAGCACGGGTCTATACCGAATGATGATGGCTAGAAGCGACCCTCAGATAAACATACGGATTCCAGCTGAGCTTAAAGAGCAAATTGAAGCCGCAGCCGCCGAAAACAAACGTTCGATGATCGCGGAAATTGTAGCTCGTCTTGAGCAATCATTCTCAGGCCAAGCCCTTCAGCCGCTCGACACGGATGTTTTGAAGGACGCCGTTAAAGAGGCTTTTAGAGAGATGTTCCCCGAGCGCTTGGGTCTCCGCGACAATGAATGGCGCGAAGCGGGTCCACCGATCGAAGAACACCAGCAAAAACGTGTTGTTCGACGGACGAAATCCAAGACCGACACCAAATGATGATCTTACAGGCGCCCATAGGTGCTTTTGGGTGAAACTAGATTTTGTGGTCCGAGACATCTGAAAGGCGAACGGCGCGCTCGCTTGGCCTTGGCCTAAGAGAGTCCCGGCTCGTCAAACGTGCGCGAAGCTCACCAAGACTATCATGGCGTAAAGCGGCTGCCCACAACCACCTCCTATGACACTGAAGTGGAGGATGGCTTGTCCTGAATGGATGCTGGACGCAAGCTTCTGCAAATTACCTGTCTCACCAGATACGCCTGTTTTTTTGTAAAACAGGGATTCGCTAAATTCCGAGCTCTTTCTGTTCGTAATAACACCTTGCGGCGGAAGGTTATTTTACGCTGAGAGCTATTTTTGGTAACAGGTTGGTAGCAGGCATATGAGCAGGTCATTTTTTAATGAAGTAAGGATCCTTCTAGCCGAGAATTGACACAGAATGTGAGCGGCGGTCTAGTGTAGGTAGCTTGACAGAAACGGTATCGGTCGCATATTGTTTGCCCTGGGATCGAATCGCCTCTTTTGAGGTTGTTGGCCCGAGCAGCATTCTAGGCGGTGTGGCCGCTCAAGGAAAGCAGCAGATAAGCCTTCGAGACTCTAGGCACGGCATTCTGTCGTGAGCGCGAGCCGTTGGCGACCTCATGCTTTTCTTGGAGAAGAATGTGCCTGTTATCGTCAGAAGAATGCAGCTTCGTCGTGCGGTTCCTATCGAGCCAGCAGAAACCCCCGCGCTAGCAAACACTCGTGTTGAGCGCGAGCCCCTCGCCATCATTTACCAATCTATCGAGGCTCTCAAGCGAGCTGGTTGCTCCTTGCGAAAATCAGACAAGAGGAAGGTCGATCACCTCGTCTGCTCTTATGAGCGCTTTGGCTTTTTGGGAGCACTGCTTGTCACAAAGACGGGGGAACTCATCGATGGAGAGCTTCGATTAGAAGCATACCGGCTTCTTAAGATTGAGAGTGTCCCCACCATCATCCTTGACGGCTTTTCCGACGCCGAAATCAAAACGATTCGGGTAGCGGTCAATAGGCTCGGAGAAGGTCGGGAATGGGACCCCATCGCTCTCGCAGCTTTATTCGAAGACCTTTTCGAGGTTGATCCGACCTTGCTGGAGTTCACCGGCTTCTCCCTTGCAGAGATCGACGTGTGTTTGTCCGATTTCGCGCCAAACCTCGAAGATGACGTGGTGCCGGCGTCTAAGGGGCCGCCAGTTACACGTGCCGGCGATCTCTGGGTTTTTGCCGGGCGTCATAAGCTCTTCTGTGGCAGCGCACGAGATCCGCTCAGCTATAAGGCGCTTCTCGGGAACGAGGAGGTTCAGATGTGTCTCACTGATCCGCCCTACGGATGTCGCATCAAGGGTCATGTCAGTCGCACTCATGGTGAATTTATAGAGGGCTCCGAGATGAGCGAGGTTGATACGCTTTGCTTCTTTCGGGAATTTTTGACGGCGATGACGCCTCACCTAAATAGCGGCGCGATCGTTGATATATTCATTGATGGACCCGGGATGTTTCCCCTTCTGCAGACGATCCGAGACATCGGCCTTGTCCAGAAAGCCTTAGTAACATGGGACAAGGGAGCGGGCGGCATGGGGTCCCTTTACCGGCAGCAGGCCGAGTTTGTTCTCGTATCCAAATGGGGCTCGGCACAGCACATCAACAATATTCAACTTGGTAAGCACGGGCGAAATCGCACTACCGTGTGGTCGGCGCCAGGACTTGCTCAATTCGGCAAGGGCCGGAAGGAAGCGCTCAAAGTGCATCCTACGGTCAAACCCGTTGGGCTACTCGTCGATGCTCTCCTCGACACATCCCATTCCGGTGGCGTGGTGCTAGATCCGTTTGTTGGATCTGGGTCGACGCTCCTTGCTGCGCACCGCACACATCGTCTTGGTCGCGCAATTGAACTAGATCCAACTTATGTCGACGTTGCGGTGGCGCGAATGGAACGAGCAACCGGTGTCCCTGCGATTCACGCCGCAAGTGGCCTCACTTTCGCAGCCCTGGCTGAGCGCCGTAAGCGAGAGGAAAGATCTTCAGCGCGGAAGGCCATAGCCGTTCCGGTTCGAGCCTGAGGTGCTGCCATGACCAAAAAGCAGATACCCCGCGCCCGTTTACGAAATGGCGGCGGGCTCGACCCGCATCATGAAGATACGGTGTCGAGCGGTGATGGGGATCAGGATCTATCCACCATCGTCCGCACATCAAACGGCCGCTTTGCTGCCGGCCATTGCCCTAATGTTAAGGGGCGACCGAAGAGGGAGCAGACAGAGGAAGGTGTTCTGCTTCGTGTTTTAAGCGAGGTCATCCCAGGCAACACTCCTGGTTGGCCGAAGAATATGACCATGCACGAAGCGTTGGCACGGACGGTTTGTGTCAAAGGGCTCAAGGACCCGCGCATCGCGTTGACTTTGTTGAAGCTAGCAGCTTTCCAAATGGGTCAGCCTGGCACTAGTGATGCACCGGATACCGCAGATCTAGAGGCCGAAGAAGCTGCGCTTTCACGCTACATCGAGCGTCAAATTAGACGTCAGGCTCGGGGCGACTTGCAGCCCGGCTTAAGAGCAAACGATGCCGACAAGGAGGGGGGATCATGAGACTCCATTCCTTACCTCTAAGGGCCGCATCGCGGCTTGATCTGCCAACTTTCGTCGAGCGTAGCTTCGCCGCGCTCGAACCAAGCATCGCATTTGTCCCAAACTGGCACTATGAGCATCTGTGTTGGGCTTTGGAACGTGTCCGGCAGGGCAAGCTTCGGCGACTAATCATCAATGTGCCGCCACGCTCCGGCAAATCAATTATCGCGAACGTGGCGTGGCCATTATTTGTCATGGGTCATAATCCGACGAGGCGGATCATCTGCGTATCGCATACCGAAGATCTCGCGCGTAAATTTTTGGTTGACCGCCGCTTTCTCGCTAAGCAACCTTGGTTCAAGGATTTGTTTCCGATATTCCAGCTAGCGGGAACCCGGACCCGCGACTTGGAGCTTGTGACTACCGCGCGAGGGTCGTGCCTCGCAACGGGGGTAGGCGGCGGCATTCTTGGGCGTGGTGCGGACATAATCGTCGTCGACGATCCAATAAAGGCGCTTGATGCTGTGTCCCAAGCCGAGCGCCGCCGCGTGGCTGAGTTTTACGATAACACGCTCCTTACGCGCCTCAACGACAAGCGAGCGGGCGCAATCGTTATCATTATGCAGCGATTGCACCAAGATGATCTCGTTGGCCATGTTTTGGAGAATGACGATTGGGAGGTCATCGCATTACCTGCTATTGCCGCAAACGAAACTGTTCATCCATTAAGCGAGGTGGCGGGTGATGTGCATGTCCGGCAACCGGGCGATCTCCTTCATCCGCAGCGCGAGCCTCGCGACGTGCTTGAGCAAGTTCGACGCTCCCAGGGAAGTCTGACGTTCCAGGCGCAATATCAGCAAGACCCTGTACCTGCCGGCGGCAACATTATCCAACGCGGGTGGCTCCGATTTTATCGAGATAACGAATCACCGGAACACTTCGACCGGGTCGTCGTGTCATGGGACACCGCATCCACACTGGGCGAAGCAAGCGATTGGTCGGTTGGAACAGTTTGGGGTTCAGTCGGTCTCGACTACTATCTTCTCGACGTCGTGCGAAATCGCGTCGAAGCGCCGAACTTGCGTAGACAAATCGTTCAACTCGATCAGCAGTGGGCTGCCGACGTAACCATTGTTGAGGATACCGAACTGGGGCGTGCCCTAGTTTCAGATCTTAGGGAGACCGGCGCACTCCGACCCCTCCTCGTCCGTCCCCGTTTCGACAAGGAGGCCAGATTGTTAGCTCAAAGTGCCCGGTTTGAGGCTGGACAGATCCATCTTCCTAGTGAAGCGGAATGGCTAGGTGACTACATCGGAGAACTACTTGCGTTCCCAAACGGCCGTCATGATGATCAGGTCGACAGCACCTCTCAGGCTTTACATTACCTGACGGCGCGCTCCTCCGTTGAGCGGCCGGTAGTGCGGAGAAACATCAGGAGGCGAACAATCGTCCGCGCAGCGTTGCAGCCAGGATAAATGTCGGATGCAGATTGCGCTCTCCATCTGAAACTACTTGAACAAAACATATTGGCTGCATCGCCTTCGTGTTCCGTGCAGCCGGATCAGACCGTGAGTATCTTTGCCTGCCATCATATGTCTTCAAAGGGCGCTATGACAGCGCATTGATTGGCAGACAGGGCTGCCCGTTTATGGCAGGCGTCAGCCTAAGCTGCGGATTTAATATACAAATCTCAGTTTGCAGCCTTTTCACTACTCAGCTCTAGAAGCGCGCTGATCCGGGCGGAAATCTGCGATGTGACCACTTTTGAAGAAGCATTGGCACCAAGTAGAGCGCGAGCTGCTTCTGTTTTTGCTGCTCGCCCAATTGATCCAGCTTGATATACGTCAATCATGGCTAGGACAGCAGAGGCTAGACGTGGTTCTGCCCAAAAATGTCCAGCTTCAACAAAGGCGTATTCATCTATTTCTACAGGTACCAAATCATACTCGACAAGCCAAGCGGTTTCCGTCGTGCAGTAATCCATGTTTCCGGAATAGGCTGTCACGATAATCGGCATGCCTGCGCTCAATGCATCTAGGATGTCCAGCCCAAGCCCTTCCGCGCGATGCAACGAAACGAGGCAGTCGCCTGCTGCTAGCAAACTGTTTTGCTCGGTCGGCTCAAAAGTTTCATTAATAAGAATTAAACGCGGGTCCTGTGCACAAAGCTCCGAGATTTTCGACCATACCTCTTTCTGCTTCGTCGGCAGGTCAGTCGTAAGATTGTGCGTTTTGACAATAAGCCTCACCGCATCATTATACGTAAACGCTGCCTGGAACGCGTTGATTGTTCCAAGGACATTCTTGCGCTGAACCCACGAAAGGGCGTCCGAGGTCGTAACGAACACAAACTCCGATGGCCTTAGACCCAACTTAGCGCGAAACTTCATGCGCTCGCCCGGCAAAGCCGGGAGCCCCTTGAAGCTTATGCCTACATGAACAACGGGAACCCTCCTGTTATCGAAAACGCGAACTAGGTAGGACGATGCAACCCATATTTCATCTATCAGCGATAAGCCCAATGCGTGGACAGCGGATGGGCGGTTTAGCTCCCAGTAGGGCATGACGATAATGTAGGATCCCGCACTTATTTCGGGAAGATAAGCAATTGCTTCCGGGATCTCTTCTGCATTGAGATGTAGGATATTGATCCGTGCAGGCCGAGGCGTTCCTAGGTCGGTTCTCATTACCGCAGCAGCTCGGGACATCCCCACATCGTAATCGACAAGATTGATTGACCAATGCGTTGATCGCAGTGCCTCACCCAGACGCCGGCAGCTTTCACCGAGACCAAGCAGTCGCCGAAAAGGTCCAATGATTTGGACATCAACTTCTGACAAATTGGTCGAGGACCGAGGCAAGACTCGGTTACCTCGATAGAAATGGCCGGTAAACGACTGACTTGAAACATCGAAACCCTGAGCGCCAAGAAAGGCTCGATAAATCGAAGGTCTAATAGAACAGTCATCGCCGAAAATTCTGCATAACGCGCGTTCGAAGAGGCTGGTGCCTGAATCCTCCCGCAGCATTCCGTGAAGCCACCGGCTTGGCAAAAATGAGAGGTAATGGGGGCATCGCAAACCAAACACCATTGC
>NZ_LMUU01000066.1 GCF_009765775.1 Beijerinckia sp. L45 | reverse complement strand
TTGAGTCAGCCGTTGCAGAAGAAACGCGCCTGGCTCGACCTGATGAGCGTCGCCAAGATGTTGGAGGCGAAAGCCGAGATCAGACCATGACGGCAATGACATCGGCCGCCGACTTCGGCTAAACCATCGCACCGATAATTGCGCCGAACGCGTGGAGCCACGTCATGGAATGGGAAAACTTCCGCCGCTCGGATAATATCGAGGACCGGCGCGACGACGGCGGCTCGATGGATGCCGGCGGCGGCGGCGGCGGTGGCATTGGGGGGGCCGGCGGCCTCGGCATCGGCGCGGTCATCGTGCTCGGCCTGATCGGCTGGGCGCTCGGCATCGACCCCCGCGTGCTGATCAACGGCGCGGAAATGGTCAACAACGCGCGCACTTCCGGCCAGTACACGCAGCAATATCAGCAGAACACGCCGCGCAGCCAGCCGCAACGGCCGACGGGCACGCCGAGCGACCAGATGGGCCAGTTCGTCGCCGCCATCCTCGCGCAGACGGAAGACGTCTGGTCGAGCGTGCTGCCGGACCAGAAGGGCATCCAGTACACCAAACCGAAGCTCGTGCTCTACACCGGGCAGACCCGCTCGGGCTGCGGCGGCGCCAAGGCGGCGATGGGTCCGTTTTATTGCCCCGAGGACAAGAAGGTCTATCTCGACCTGTCCTTCTTCAACGACATGAAGCGCAAGCTCGGCGGCGGCGGCGACTTCGCCTATGCCTACGTCATCGCCCACGAAATCGGCCATCACATCCAGGACGAGCTCGGCATTCTGGGCAAGGTCCAGGCCGCGGAGCAGCGCGCGTCAAAAACCCAGGCCAACGCGATGTCGGTGCGCATCGAGCTGATGGCCGATTGCCTCGCCGGCGTCTGGGCCGCCAACGCCAACGAAAAATATCACGTGATCCAGGATGGCGACGTCGAGAAGGCGGTGAATACGGCCAAGGCCATCGGTGACGATCGGCTGCAGCAGGCGGCGCAAGGCCAGGTGGTGCCGGATTCCTTCACCCACGGCTCGTCGGCGCAGCGGGTGCAATGGCTCAATACGGGCCTGCAGTCCGGCAAGATCGACAGCTGCAATACGTTTGCGCGCTAAGCGCCTTCGCTGCGGGATCGAGGGCGGTGCCTCGTGGCTCGCCTCAACCTGAGATGACGAGACTGAGGCGTGGCCCGCTTGATTAGGGGCCGATTTGTCTAACCGATGCTTGCGGCATGGGACGCGGCCTCAGCCGCCCAGCGTCAGATTGTTCAGCGCGGCCTGAACGCCGGTCGCCGACCGGGATGCCGGCGACGATGCCAGATCCGTCGGTGGGAAGAACGCGAGAGACCCGTAATTGCCGTCTCGCAGTTTCATCAGTTGCAGCTTGCTCGCGGCGGCCGGGTCGGTCGCCACGGCGCCAGCGGCATACTCCCCGTTCGCCATTTTGAACAAGGTCAAAGCGTTGACGACGGATGTGACGGAAGCAGCGGAAATCGACATGCGGAGCGTCCTGGAAAGACTTCCTTAAGGTTACCCGCAATTAATAGCCGAAGATGGTTAGCAAAAGCCTAACGGTTTGAATGCGCTCAATTCCCGCAGCTCCCGACACCGACGGGGACGATCGGCTGGTTCTAAACGATCGGGCTTGCCCGCGTGACGAACAACGCCTTCGGCTTCACGCCGGAAACAAGCTGCCGGAAATCCGCCTCGCGTAAGGCGCGGCATCGATCGGCCGGCGCGAAGAGACCGACGGTCGCCGCCTGATCGGGAAACAGCCGCTGCCAGGTCGTCGCCGGGGTGGCGAGCAGCCGCACCGAGGCGTCCGGCGGAATTGTCCGTGCGACGCTGTCGAGTTCGCCGATGATGCCGTCCATCGGCTGAAAGCCGGATTCGAGAACCAGCAGTCGCGTTCCCCTGCTGGCGAGGATCGCCGCGCGCAGGCGTTCCGCCTCCACCTCCCCCTCGACGATATTGCAGCCGGACTGATCGGCGATATCGGTCAAACCAAGCTCGAGGGGGCCGGCGAGCGTCACGTCGCGCACGATCCCCGCGACGACGGCGGAGACGAGCCATACCAGCGAACGAACGAGAAGCTCGCGCTCGCGCGAGGCCTCGCGCCGCTTGGCGTCGGACACGAAGACGATAGCCGAAATCATGGGAATCACTGGGAGCTGGTGCAACGCGCAGCAGAGAATCGCGCGATCCCCCTGCCTTTTGCGTCACTAAGCAGAAAACAAGGGTAACGAAAAGTTTTCCACAGGTCGCGCTGGACAATTCATGTTTTGTTCCTTAATTGTTCCTTCATGTTTGTAGGAGGTTCCGGTGGCATCGCGATCGACGGTCAGGAAAGCGTCATACGTTCCACACGAAAGCGACGTGCTTTCAAGCGCTTCGCAGCCGATCCTCGGCGAGGCCCGGCGCGATCTGCAGCGCCAGCAGCTGAAGGGCCGCGGGGCCCTCACGAATGTCAGCGGACGCCATGAATCGGAACGCCGCGTCGCCGAGGACGACGGCTGGGGCATCCTCGAAATGGTGCCGACGCTCAAGACGCAGATCACCCGCGAGCGGGCCAAAACCATCATCACGCGCAACGACTCGCCGGATATTTCCTTCGACCGTTCGATCAACCCCTATCGCGGCTGCGAGCACGGCTGCTCCTACTGTTTCGCCCGTCCCTCGCACGCCAACATGGGGCTATCGCCGGGCCTCGATTTCGAGACCAAGCTGTTCGTCAAGACCGGCGCCGCCGCGCTGCTCGAGCGCGAGCTCGCAGCGCCGCGCTATGCCGCCAAAACCATTGCGATCGGAACCAACACGGACCCCTATCAACCGATCGAGCGGACCGAGCGGGTGACGCGTCAGATTCTGGAAGTGCTGGCGCGCACCAACCATCCCGTCGGCATCGTCACGAAGTCGGCGCTGGTGCTGCGCGATCTCGATCTTCTCGCCCCGATGGCGGAAA
>NZ_LMUU01000065.1:10550-34583 GCF_009765775.1 Beijerinckia sp. L45 | reverse complement strand
TTGGCGACAGTAAAGCCCTGCTTCACGAAGAAGGTCGGAAGCCAGGTGACGAAACCGTAGAGCAGCGTGTTGATGACGATCAGGCAGATGCAGCCGACGATCAGCCGCATCAGGAATGGCGGCTTGAACAGGACGCCGAGGTCCGACGACTGCGTCACCGTCACGGACGGCGCCGGCTCCGGAAGCGGTCCGGACTTGGCGGCGGCGTCGCGTTCGATGTCGATCAGAAGCGCATCGGCTTCCGCCCCGCGGCCGACGGATTCCAGCCAGCGCGGCGATTCCGGCAGGCTCTTGCGCATGTACCAGACGACGAGCCCGCCGAGCCCGCCGACAAGGAACATGGCCCGCCAGCCGAACGCGGGGATGATGAAATAGCCGACCAGCGACGCCATCGGCAGACCGGTCACGACAAAGACCGCCATGAACCCAAGCCAGCGGCCGCGCGACCGCGCCGGGATGAACTCGGTCAGCGTCGAATACCCCACCACGTTCTCCGCGCCGAGGCCGATGCCGATGAGAAAGCGAAGCATGATGAGGACCGTCATGTTCGGCGCGAAGGCCGCGGCGAGCGACGCAAGGCCGAAGAGCAGCAGGTTCGCCTGGTAGGTGAAGCGCCGGCCGAACCGATCGCCCAAAAAGCCCGTGAGGAACGATCCGATCATCATGCCGACGAAGGTCATGGAGATGAAGAGCGCATTCTGCGGGAGCGTGGAAAAGCCGCTCCGCAGTGTCGTCGCGAGGACCGTGCCCGCGACGTAGATGTCGAAGCCGTCGAAGAACATGCCGACGCCGATCAGCCACATGATCCTGTAATGGAACGGACTGATCGGCAGACGATCGAGGCGTCCTCCTGCGTTCACCATCGATGCCATGACCTTCAATCCTCCCAAGCGGAAATCCTGCTGACCGCCCATCTGCGTGGGCTTGTCGCCAGAGTGTGCGTTGTGGGCGTCAGTTCAAACGGCGCTGCCCGCCCGTGTTCTCGTACCAGTCGAACGGCTTGTCCTCGGTCGGCAGCATGATGCTCTTGGTATCGAAGTGGTCGTTAAAGCTTTCGAGACCGCATTCACGCCCGATGCCGCTTTCGCCGACGCCACCCCAGGGCGAGGCGGGATCGAGGCGATGATGATCGTTGATCCAGACGATGCCGGCCTTGACCTTCGCGGCGACGCGATGGGCGCGGGAGACGTCGCGGGTGCGCACCGCGGCGGCGAGGCCGAAGGGGGAATCATTGGCGAGACGCAGCGCATCCGCCTCGTCCTTGAACGGCGTGATCACCGTGAACGGGCCGAACACCTCTTCCTGGAAGATGCGCATGTCGGAGCGGACGTCGGCAAAAATGGTCGGCTCGACGAAATAGCCTTCCTCGAAGCCGGGAACGTTTGCCACCACACCACCGTGCATGTGACGCGCGCCCTCGTCATGACCGTAGCGGGCATAGTCGAGCACGCGATTGCGCTGCTTCGCCGAGATGACCGGGCCAAGCTGCGTCGCAGGATCGAAGGGATCGCCGATGCGGATCGTCGCCGCCTTGCGGGCGAGCTTTTCGACGAACTCGTCGTAGATCGTCTCCTGCACGATGTGGCGCGCCGCGCAGACGCAGGTCTGGCCCGCGCCGATGAAGGCGCCGAAAGCGGCGTAATTCACGGCCTGATCGACATCGAAATCGTCGAACACCATCACCGGCGTCTTGCCGCCGAGCTCCATCGTCTGATGGGCGAAGACGCGGGAGGCGGCAGAGCCCGCGATCCGCCCGGCCTCGGTGCCGCCAGTGAGCACGAGCTTGTTGATGTCGGGGTGCTCCGACAGCGCCTTGCCGGTCGTGGCGCCATAGCCCAGCACGATGTTGAAGACGCCGTTGGGCAAGCCGGCCTCGCTGAAGATCTGAGCGAGCTTCAGCGTCGTCAGCGGCGTGTATTCCGACGGCTTGACGACCGTCGTGCAGCCCGACGCCAGGACCGGCGCCAGCGACTTGCACATGATCATCAGCGGATGGTTGAACGGCGTGCAATTGGCGACGACGCCGATCGGCGTGCGCAACGTATAATTGAGGTAGGCGCCTTCGACGGGGATTACGTCGTCGCGCCGTGCGAGCGCGACGCCGGCGAAATAGCGGAAGAAGTCGGGCAGGCGGCCGATCTGCGCCCGCGTCTCGTTGATCGGGCGACCGTTGTTCATCGTCTCGAGCTTGTAGAGGCTGTCGAGATTGGCTTCGAACGCGTCGGCGAGGCGGTTGATGAGCCGCGAGCGTTCGCGCACGCTGAGACCGCCCCATTCGCGGCTTTCGAACGCTTTGCGCGCGCTCTTCATCGCGACGTCGACATCGGCCGCACCCGAATTCGGGATCGTGGCGATGACGGCGCCGGTGGCGGGATTGCGGACGTCGATCGTCTCGCCGGAACCGGCTTCGATCTCACGACCGTCGACGAAATTGCCGTGGATTTCGATCTTCGCGAGGGGCTTTTCAAGAACGTTCAAGATTGCAACTCCTTCAAGAGACGACGGCGCTGAACGCCAGGGCGGAGAGGACGCGACGTTGCGCCTTCGACACGTGGTCGCGGGCGATGCGAACGGCGCCGCGGGCATTGCGGCTCTGGATCGCGTCGATTAACGCGTTGTGTTCGGCAACGAGCTGGGCCGGATCGCGGCCCTTGATCCCGGCCAGACTGACCCGAACCAGCCGCTCGGACTGGTCGAGCAATTCGGTCGTGGTGCGCGCCATCCGGCGGTTGCCGGACGCCTCGGCGATCGCCGCATGGAACGCCCTGTTATAGGCGATGAACTCGCTGCCTGCTTCGAACGTACGATAGATGTCCAGGCTTTGTAAAATATCAAGGCCGGCGTTCTCCGCCGCTGCTGACGCGCAGGCCGGCTCCAGAACCGACCGCATCTGGAAAATCTCGTTGGCATCCGAGAGCGAGATGGGATTGACCCGCGAGCCTTGCCGCGCGTTCACCGTGACGAGGTGCTCGCGCTCCAAACGCAGCAGCGCGTCGCGGATCGGCGCGCGGCTGACGTTGTATTTTGCCGCGAGATCCTGCTCGCGCATCTCTTCGCCAGGCGCCAGGCGGCAGGCCAGGATATCGGAGCGAACGCTCCCGTAAATGTCGTCTCTGAGCAGCACGGCGGGATCGATCCTGTGACGAAACCGGTTCGTCGTGAAATTTCATGACACCCTTGATTTGCGTTGTCAAACGGGCCAAACCGGGGGTCTCGACACGCGCGGCCTCGTTGCGGCGGCAGATTTTTGGTGAAGGAAGCGATGCGCATGGACATTCCGGTCAAGGGCGGCACGATCACCGCGACGCAGCGTGGCGAGGGCTATCCCCTCGTCCTGCTGCACTCGCTCCTCGCCGATCGCGGCAGCTTCGATCGCATCGTCGACGCCCTCTCGGCGCAATTCCGCGTGATCACGATCGATCTTCCGGGCTTCGGCGGCTCCTCGCCGATGACGGGCGGCCTGGCCGATTTCGCCGAACGGCTCGCCGACGCCATCAGGCAGGTCGCGGGCGCGGCGAAACCGATGATCCTCGGCAACGGCTTTGGCGGTTTTCTCGCGCTGCAGCTGGCGATTTTGCATCCGGACCTGCCGGCGCGGCTCATCCTGGCGGACTGCGGCGCGGCGTTTTCCGAGCCGGGGCGCCAGGCGTTTCGCAACATGGCGAATGCGGCGGCACAGAAGGGCCTGCAGGCGATCGAGGAGACCGCCATGCGCCGGCTCTTCGCCGCCGACTTCCAGGCCGCCAATCCCGATCTCATGGCGGAACGCCGGGCGGCCTTTTTGCGCACCGACATCGGCGTGTTCCAGGCGGCGTGTCAGGCGCTGGCCGGCCTCGACCTCAGGCCTGCCCTCGGCGGCGTGACGATGCCGGTGCTGGTGCTGGCCGGCGAACAGGACGAGGCGACGCCGCCGGCGATGGCGCGCGAGCTCGCGTCGCTGCTGCCCGATGCCACGTTCACGCTGTTGCCGGGCTGCGCCCACGTCCCGCAGCTGCAGAACCCGCGCCTGTTCCTGGACGCGATCGAAGGCGCCCTCGTTTCGGTCGCTATGCCCGCAAGCGGCTGATCAGCGACCGAAGATTCTAGGCGCCCAAAACCTTCTGCAGCGAGGCGCCGATCTCGCCGCCGCAATAGGCGTCGCCGTAATCGCGGCGTGCCTTGGCCGCCAGCTTGGCCAGTTGCGGCAGCGCTGACATCCGTCGCGACAACGCCGCCGTGAGCGGCGCGACCTCGTCCAGCATCGCCGCGAGCTTTGGAAAGCGCTCGGTCATCGTCGACCACAGCGTGGCGGTCACGACGTCGGCGAGGCCCGGGTCCTTGCCGCCGAGCAGGAAGCCGGCCTCCGTCAGGCCATGGCGCCGCCCGGTCTCCTCCCAGATCGTCATCCATTTCTGCAGGCGCGGGACGAAGGCCTCCCAGCTCTCGGCCGTCCACATCGCGCGACCGCCATCCAAGGTGATCTCGTCGATGACGTCGTTGGCGTCGTTGATGGTTTTGACGGTGAGGGCACGCAGCGCCGGGGTGGCCGGCATGAGGTCGAGTGTCTCGCCGAGATAGAACAGAATGGCCGGCATCTGGGCGATGGCGACGTCCGCCTTCTTGTCGATCAGCAGCGGCGGCCCCATGAACGGCACCGGCATGGCCGCGACCGGCCCGCTCATCGCCGCCGCGATCGCGGCATCGCCCGCCTCGCTCCAGGTCTTGCCGGCAAAGGCCAGCACGGCCCGCACGAATTGGCCGCGGAACGGCACGGACCAGTAATAAAGTTCGAAGTCGGACATTTTGGCCTTTCCGGTCACACGGTCGAGACGGCTATACCGCCACCGCCCCCATCCCGTCCATGCGATCGACAAGGCCCGGACAGGCGATCGATGATCGGCTCATGCCGCCATCGGCGTGCAGACGGACGGCTCTCTCCACCAAGCCGCGGGACCGCCGTCGAAGTCGAGATGACCAAAGTGATTCGACGGGTTCGACGACGCCAGTGCGGCAATCATCGTCACTGTTCGTTCGGAGAAAACCCGTTCCATCAAGAGCGGAGCTGCGTCGAAGCCCGGAGCCCCGGAACGCAAACCGTGGGGCGCGATACCGAAATTTTCACACAGCGCGTGGTTGGCCCCTGAGAAGGCGACGGCAAATTTATCGGCGATGCCGGCTCCGGCCGCGATCGGCAGGCCCCTTGCCGATCCGACCAGCATCTCGATGACCGCATCCTCGAGGATAGTCGTCGGCCGTCTCCATCGGTTGGCGCAGAAATGCCTGAGCGAGTCAGCCAAAGCCGGCTTCGCCGCGGCGCGATTGTCTACGGCGCGGTTTTGTATCGCGATGGTTTCGAGCCCTACCACCTGAGCGAGGTCCACGACGGCCGACGTGGTGCCAAGGGCATCGTAACTCCGGACCACGGTCACGGCGTTTTCGCAGCGAGACAGACGTGACAGAGCGCGGGCGTAGTCGAAGTGAAAGACCCAGTCGCACAATGCGACATGGCCATGCGCCGCTGCGCGCTCAGCGAACTGTCCGAACTCTTCATTGAACCCGTGCCTCACCAGGGTGCGGTAGAGCGAATCGGCATAGGCGAGCTGATTTCGCAGATAAACGATGAAAACGGGCTGCCGACCGACCGCTTTGGCGAACTCACTGATGATCCGGATCAGATCATCGCGACACAATATGCTTTCGAAGTCTTCGCTCGAGATCAAGACGTCGCCGCCAGCGCTGCCAATTTCCGCCTTTAAGGTGTCAAGCGTTCCGCCGTTGGGCTCGAATCGCCAATCGCCCGTGCTCTGCCATGCGATATTATGGTGGCCGGACGCACCAAGCGGGCAACCCGCTTTGGGATAGAATATGTCGCCTTCTGACGGCTTCGTCGCACGGCGCGCGGCGAATGCGATCTGGATCGCGGTTGTGCCGGTTTTATGCAGGCCACAATGAATGAAGAGACGTTGCATGATTTCGCCTTAATTACAGGTCGGCCGTGTGCTGTCTTCGTTTTCCCGCTCCCACTAAACGGCAGCAAAGCTTTAGATGTTGTGTTCTGATATTTCGAAGAGACATAGACGAGCTGACATAGATATGTCACGAGATGACTTTTTGCTGAGGTAGTAGCCTTAACAAACAGTATTGTGTCGACCATGGGTATTAGTAGTGTATTAGTAACTCCTGTAAAATACGCGCAAATGCAGATTTCCGAAGAAGATTGGACCGACGACCTCTCGGTTGACCGCGGACGGATAGCGCTCGACTGTTGTGTAGAAACCAACGTCTGTCGGCTTCGGTTCTTAGGCAGAGACGGTAAACAAATTTCAAAGAGGTGGGTATTAATCCCACACGTTTTCTTGAAGGTGGCGGGTCGGTGTGCTGGCAGCGACATTTTGCGCCGCTCTTGCCGTCATCCAAACCGTCCATGCTGCCTCTTAGGAGGGGGCTGTCACGACGGCGGAAGCGGTCTGTATCCAAACCAACTTCACAAAAATGTGGGAATGTTACCCTCGCCCATTTAGGGATTTTTTAATGCCGGCACCATAATTCAAATGGCAACAAGATGTATCCAAGCACGGACTGCCGGGCAGTCTTCAGTCCTGATGCGGATCGCGGCAATAGCGACGCTCGCGCGGCCTGGCAAAGCCAGACGATATTGCTTCATACGCTTGGAAAGACAGATGTGGGGTGCAATATGGTCAGTGATCGCTCGAGGCCTCTTTCTCTTCGGACTGGGGAATACGCCCCACCATGCTATGGCATGGATAAGGACAAGAGGTTTTATTCGTTCGAAGGGCAGGCGGGGCGAACCGCTGTCGTCATCCTCGGCGGATCGCTTCCGCCATCATCAGTCCGTGCCACGCTTCACGCTTTAGGCGATCATGCGGACGTTTTTTCGTCGCTATCCACCGACGTGTTGCTGATGGTGGATGGCGAGAACGCGTCGGCCTTGGCGCATGACGACACGCCGATTGCCGGCGTGAAGGTGATCTACTGCCTCAAGGACTATTTCGAACGCTGCGGCTTCGATGAAAAGGGTCCGTGGGCCTTCATTATCGACCGCAATCAGCGCATCATGGCTCAATTCAATCCTGCCGCGACGTCGGATTGGCTAGCGGCGGCGGTCGCGTGTCTCACAACGGTCCCGACCGAAGAGGCGCGTTTCATTGCCCTGCCCGCTCCCGTTCTGTCTGTCCCCAACATTTTCGGCACGGCCTTCTGCCGAACCCTGATCGCCCATTTCGAAAACGGATCGCCCACGCCAGGCGTCATAGCGAGCGTCGATCCGTTCGGAAACCCGATTCAAAAGATCGACGCCGACAACAAGCGCCGGCAGGACTGCATCCTCCAACGCGGCAGCCCGATCCATTCTCAGGTCGCCGAGGCCTTGGCGCGCCGCTGCGTGCCCGAGATGAAGAAGGCCTACCAGTTCGATGCCAGCCACACCGATCGGATCCTGATCGCCCGCTATGACGACACAGGCGGCTTCTTCAAGCGTCATCGCGACAACGTTGCGGCCAGCGTCGCATTCCGGCAATTCGCTCTTTCGGTCAACCTCAATGCGGGAGAGTACGAAGGCGGCCACCTGAGCTTCCCCGAATACAACAATCACAGCTACAGGCCGGACAGTGGCGCCGGCATCATCTTTTCAGCGTCGCTGCTCCACGAA
The DNA here is from genome assembly GCF_009765775.1 of Beijerinckia sp. L45. GTDB lineage: Bacteria > Pseudomonadota > Alphaproteobacteria > Rhizobiales > Beijerinckiaceae > RH-AL1. The sequence goes on along the minus strand of NZ_LMUU01000065.1, from coordinate 26,935 downwards.
GCCATGCCCGTGACGAAGGGCAGACGCTACGTCCTGCTGACGTTTTTCCATAATGACGAGGCGGAAGCCATGCGCCTCGCAGGATTGGCTCCGGCGACCATGCAGGCAGCATGAGATCGAGCGCCGCTCGCGCCAGGTCCAGCAAGCAACGCCTGGCGCGCTTTCAAGACATCAAAGCACTTTCTCGACCACGAAAGTCTGCACCGTTTGTGGAAAAGGCTCCGGCCCGTTGCGCAACGCCCACGTCTTTTCGTGCTGCAACAGCGGCCTAGGGGCGTAGTATGGCGGAGAGGGAGGGATTCGAACCCCCGATAAGCTTGCACCTATGCCGCATTTCGAGTGCGGTGCATTCGACCACTCTGCCACCTCTCCGGCCGGCGGGCGGACCCGCAGTGGTGCGGTGGCACTAGCACGGGGTTCGCCGGCAAACAAGCCTCGCTCACGCCGGGCGGCGGGCGGCGACCATGTAGTTCACGCCCATGTCGCGCGACAGCGCCCAGCGCGCGGTCAGCGGGTTGTAGGTCACCCCGGCCTCGGCCACCTGGGTGAGCCCGGCGCGACGAAAATGGCCCTTGAACTCGGCTGGCGTCACGAACTGCTGCCAGTTGTGGGTGCCGCGCGGCAGCCAGCCCAGCACGTATTCGGCCCCGACGATGGCCAGCGCATAGCTCTTCAGCGTGCGGTTCAGCGTGGCCCCCACGATCAGCCCGCCCGGCCGCACCAGGGACGCGGCATCGCGCAAAAAGCCGGGGACGTCGCGGACGTGCTCGACCACCTCCATCACCAGCACCGCATCGAATTTTTGGCTCTCCTGCGCGAGAGTCTCGACCGTGGTGCAGCGGTAGTCGATGGCGAGGTTTTCCGTCGCGGCGTGCCGGGCGGCGACGGCGATATTGTTGGGCGCGGGGTCGATGCCGACCATGCTGGCCCCGAGCCGCGCCAAGCTCTCGGACAAAATCCCGCCGCCCGACCCGATGTCGAGAATCCTTTGGCCCGCCAGCGGCGTGTCCGTGGAGGCCGGCGTCTTGCCGGCCAGCAGATCACGGATGTAGGCCACGCGCACGGGGTTGAACTTGTGCAGCGGCGCCATCGGCCCTTGCGGATTCCACCACTCGGCGCCGAGCGCATCGTACTTGGCGAGATCGACGTCGTCGATCGTATCGCGCTGGAAGGCGCCCGGGGTGGGGGTGGCCATGGGGGTGTCCTTGTGGGTGATGCGTGAGGGACTTCGGGCCCAAGCAGGATTCCTTAGTTCCGCGCCTTCGCTTCAAAACGTTTTCTTGCAGTCCTCTGTCAAGCCGGCACAGCCTGTTGGCTCGCGTAGACGAAGATCGGGCGCCGGCTTGGGCGACGAGGCCTTTCGACAATTGAGAATAGCAGGGATCAACACCTCAGAGATATCGTCGATGAGTTCGTCTTCGCTACCTATCCTCGGCCGCTAAAGCCCCCGCGAGCGATAGGCATGAGCAAAGGCTAACGCTTTAACGCAGCTTGCTTCAACACGGCCAACATTTCGTTGATCAGCCCGCGACCCTTGAGCGTATCGTCGGTCTTGTTGTGCGGATCAGCCTCGAAGTGCGCACGCATATGGTGCGACATGTCGAGCAATTGCAAATAAGATTGATCGCCGAGATTCCCTCGAACCTGAGCCAAGCTCTCGTTCAAACTATAGAAAACAGTATTGAGGGTTTTGCCAGGAAAATAGCCGGTCCTGTCAATTAGCGCAGGCGATTCTAGCATCATCCAATCTAGGAGATCGCTGATGTCGCCGATGTTGTCCACAATCAGCGGGGTGTAGGGTCTGATCATGAATTACCTCTTAGACGGCGAACTGGAAGAGCGGGGGGCAGACGAGACCCGCATCCCCGCGCGGGACGAGGCGATACCGGCGCCTTCGACGTCGTAGCGTCAACCCGACCGCGGATTGTGGGTTTCTCTGCTGATCACAACCGTCTCGAGCGCTGCTGGCGCATATTCGCATCCAGCAAATCCCACATGATTTGAAGGATGTCTTGACCCTTCCGGTAACTGTCCGTTTGTCTCTCGGGATCGGCTTCGAGGTAAGCTCGCATCTGACGCGATAAGTCGATCAAGGCGCGGTACAGGTTTTCGCCCAGCTTTGCACGCGTGGCTTGCAGGATATGGTCAAGCTCATAGAAGACGGTGTCAATGTTCCTTCCTGGGAAAAATCCAGTTCTGTCAAGGAACTTTGGTGAGGCAAGCATCATCCAATCCATGAGGTCTCTGATCTCGCCGACCTCTTCCCAAATCGGTGGTGCGTAGGCTTGTGCCATGCTCAGCTCCCAATTCGCAGATCATTTTGGACGTACCAGTAGGTAACTGCCCCCGAGGCGCGAAGGGCGAATAATAACGATCGCGGCGGGCCTCGAGTCAGCGGCAAAGAAGCCGCGAATTTGCTCATCTGAGATCTTCTTTTCCGTCAGTGACCAATCGTACGTTATATCGCGTATACGCATGTCCGGAATCTTGTATGTCCGAGGCGGCGTACTATCATAGTCTCGACTGTTACTCGTTATTTCGGATCTGGGAGAATAGGAAATGTCGTAACGTCTGCGCCCACTGACGGTTTTCTCGGCTTTAGCGAAGGAATTTTCGCGGCCTGTACAACGCCCGACGTCCATTGGCCGCCGCCTGCCTCCCCGCCCGAGCGTCTCGGCTAGTCTTGCCAGGCCGTTCCGCCCTTCTCGAGCTCGGCGTTTTCGACAAGCTTGGCCATGCCTTCGGGGGTCAGATCCGGAAGCCGGAGCAGGACCGTCTTGAGGCTGGCGAGGCAGAGGTCGCTGGCTTCGATCCATCCGGCCGCCCGTCGCAGACCGCGGTGGAGGCGCGCAACCATCGCATCCGCCTGAGGACCATAGGCCAGCGTCAGGACGCGGCCCACCTCGGCCTCAGAGCGCACTTCGCAGCGATAGACGCCGCCAGCGTCGCGATGCGCGGGTGCGAGATCCACGGCCCCGAGGGCGACGCCTGCCTCGTCACAGACGAGGCCGACACCGCCGCGCGGGACGAGGCGGTACCAGCGTTCAAAAGGACCGATCATTCCGCACCGTCCGTGTTACGAACCGGCTTTTAGAATGCTCGTTTACTGTTTCATATCAATGGGTTGTGGCTATAGCGGCGGTCGCGTTTATGGCCGATCTTACATCGGTGAGAGCGGCGGCCTGGGCAGTTTACACCGCAAGCAGCGGGCTTATCCTCACCCGCAACGCGGGGGAGGGGGACCGCCGAAGGCGGTGGAGGGGGCGCGGCGTGACGCAAGCTGATCGTGGGCGGGATCGCTTCATGGGGGCAACCCGCGCCCCCTCCACCATGCTTCGCATGGTCCCCCTACCCCACGCCGGGACGGCGTGGGGTAGGGTAAGACCGGCCGTCGGCGTGCGGGTGTCCATTTGCGCAGATGGGTCCCGGCGGCGCCCTTGATCAGGCCGGGCGCGGCGCGCATGCTGGCGGGGTGCGTCTGGATCGCGGGAGGGCCGAAAATCGTGACGTGTGACGCGGAGTGACGCAGAAATGCGGGCTTCGCTTTCGCATTCGTGTCTTTGGGGACACAGGGTGGTGCCCCCTCCACCATGCTGCGCATGGTCCCCCGCGCCTGCGGCGCAGGCGCGGATTGACCCCGCGATTGACGAAGCGGGCCCACGCCGTCATGTATGCGCGCCCTACACCCCTCCCGAGCACCCTGCGTCAAAAAATGGCCCGTCTTGTCATGAAGTTCGGCGGCACGTCCGTCGCTGATATCGACCGCATCCGCAACGTCGCCCGCCACGTCAAGCGCGAGGTCGATGCCGGCCACGAGGTGGCAGTGGTGGTCTCCGCGATGTCGGGCAAGACCAACGAGCTGGTCGCCTGGTGCAAGGACGCCTCGCCGCTTTACGACGCCCGCGAATACGATGCGGTCGTGGCCTCCGGCGAGCAGGTCACGGCCGGCCTGCTGGCGCTGGCGCTGCACACGATCGGCATTCCCGCCCGCTCCTGGCAGGGCTGGCAGGTCGCGATCAAGACGTCGGACGCGCATGGCGCGGCGCGGATCGAAGAGATTCATGGCGGCGCCATTTTGGAATCCTTCGCGAAAAACCGCGAGGTCGCTGTCATCGCCGGGTTTCAGGGCGTGCACGGGCCGACCAACCGCATCGCCACGCTCGGCCGCGGCGGCTCGGACACCTCGGCCGTCGCCATCGCGGCGGCGCTAAAGGCCGACCGTTGCGACATCTACACCGACGTCGACGGGGTCTACACGACCGATCCGCGCATCGTGCCCAAGGCCAGGCGGCTCGACCGCATCGCCTTCGAAGAGATGCTGGAAATGGCCTCGCTCGGCGCGAAAGTGCTGCAGGTGCGCTCCGTCGAGCTCGCCATGGTCCACAAGGTGCCGACCTTCGTGCGCTCCAGTTTCGATGATCCGGAAAATCCCCGTCCCGGCACCCTGATTTGCGAAGAGGAAGATATCGTGGAACAGCCCGTCGTCACCGGCATCGCCTTCTCGCGCGACGAGGCGCAGATCACGCTGCGCCGGCTCGCCGATGCGCCCGGCGTCGCCGCCGGCATTTTCATGCCGCTGGCGGACGCCAACATCAACGTCGACATGATCATCCAGACGGTGTCGGACGACAAGTCGACCACCGACATGACATTTACCACGACGGCGGCGGATTTCGACCGCGCCTGCGCGGTGCTGGAGGGGCTGAAGGACAAGATCGGCTTCGCCGTGCTGGAAGGCTCGACGGACGTGGTCAAAGTGTCGGCGATCGGCGTCGGCATGCGCTCGCACGCGGGCGTCGCGGCCCGCGCCTTCAAGGCGCTGTCGGAAAAAGGCATCAACATCCGCGCGATCACCACGTCGGAGATCAAGTTTTCCGTGTTGATCGAGGCGGCCTATACCGAGCTCGCTGTGCGCACGCTGCACACGCTCTACGGGCTCGACAAGGTCTAGTTGTCGAGGACGCGCAGGCGGCGCACGGTGAGGTCGTCGACCTCCAAGGTGCCGATGCGGATGGTTTTGACCGCCATGCGGCCGATCGCCAGGCGGCCGACGGCGAGGGCGCCGACCGCCACAGCCCCGAACGCCGCGGCGCCAAGGGCAAAGGCCAGGACGCTCGCGGCGGGCAGGGCTTTCGATCGGGTCAGATGGCGAAACATTGGAGCGATCCTTGCGTTGGCGCCTGAAGGCGATGGTCGGCCGTTTGTATGGCAAGCCACGGATCGCCGGCATGTCAAATTCGCTTCGTCTTGATCAGGGCCGATCCGCCAAGTGACCTGCATCGTCCCGGGAAAAGGCTCAGCAGACATGTTTCCTCGACGCAGTTTCGTTCTGGGCGCCGCGGCGCTCGCCACGGCAGCAAATTTTGCGCGGGCGGACGAGGTCAGCGAGACGATCGCGCTGTGGCCGGGCGATCCGCCCGGCGGCCCCGGTCCCGCCGGCCCCGAGGTGGTCAACCCGGACGGGGCCTATTCCAACATTCTCGCGCCGCGCATGGTGATGCGGCGGCCGCTGCAGTCCAAGGGCGCGGCGGTGCTGATCCTCGGCGGCGGCGGCTATCGCCGCATCGGGATCGGCCGCGAAAGCGTGCCGACGGCGCGCCTGCTGACGGCGCTCGGGGTCACCACCTTCGTGCTCTACTATCGGCTGCCCAACAGCGGCTGGGCGCAGGCGGCGCCGTTCCAGGACGCGCAGCGGGCGATGCGGCTGATCCGCGCCCGCGCCGGGGTTTTGGGCTACGATCCCGGCCGCGTGGGCATCATCGGCTTCTCCGCCGGCGGGCATCTCGCGGGGATGACCGCGGTGCAACCGTCGTCCGCGCTGTACCCCAAGATCGACGGGGCCGACGCCTTATCGGCGCGCCCCGATTTCGCCGGGCTGATCTACCCCGTGCTGACGATGATCCCGCCCTTCATCACCAAAATTTCGACCAAGACGCTGCTCGGCGACGCGCCGACGCCGGAGCAGCGTGCGGCGCTCTCCGTCGAGCGGCTGGTGACCCCGCAGACGCCACCAACCTTTCTGGCGCAAGCCGTCGACGATCCGATCGCCCCGGTCGACAACAGCCTGCTGATGTTCGCGGCGCTGCGTCAGGCGGCGGTGCCGGCGGCGATGCACATCTTTCAGGGCGGCCGCCACGGCTTCAACATCGGTAGGCCGGGCAGCGAGGCGAGCGCCTGGCCGGGGCTGTTCGCGACCTGGGCGGGGCTCGCCTGAAACACCTTCACGGATCGTGTCGGGCGCTTTATGACGACGCGCATCAATCCAGACCGCGAAACCGAGTTTCTAGAAATGACCGCTCTTGCCGACATGTCCGCAGAAGACCGCCACGCCCTGCTCACGCGCGTCCGCGCGGATTACGCGGCGTTCCAGGCGCGCGGGCTGAAACTCGACATGACGCGCGGAAAACCGGCGCCGGATCAGCTCGATCTCGCCAACGGCATGCTGGCGCTGCCGGGCAATGGCGATTTTCGCACCGAGGCGAACGAGGACGGCCGCAACTACGGCGGCCAGCAGGGCATCGCCGAGGCGCGCGGCCTGTTCTCGACGATGCTCGGCGCGCCGCCGGAGCAGGTCGTCATCGGCGACAATTCCAGCCTTGCCCTGATGCACGACACGATCGTCTGGGCGCTGCTGAAGGGGGTCGGCGGCGGCGCGGCGCCGTGGTCGAAGACGGCGTCGCCCGCCTTCATCTGCCCGGTGCCCGGCTACGACCGGCACTTCGCGATTCTGGAAGAGTTCGGTTTCCGCATGCTGCCGGTGGCGATGACCGGCGACGGGCCGGACATGGACGCCGTCGAGGCGCTGGCCAAGGACCCCGACGTCAAGGGCATGTGGTGCGTGCCGAAATATTCCAACCCGTCGGGCGACGTGTATTCGCCCGAAACGGCGCGCCGCCTCGCGGCGATGACGACGGGCGCGCCGGATTTCCGGCTGTTCTGGGACGACGCCTATGCAGTACACCACCTCACCGAAAAGCGGCACCAGGTGGCGAGCATTTTGGAGGCCTGCGCCGAGGCCGGGCACCCCGACCGCGCCTTCATCTATGGCTCGACGTCCAAAATCACCTTGGCCGGCGCCGGCCTCGCTTTCTTCGCCTCGTCGCCAGCCAACGTGAAATGGTATCTTGCCCGCGCCTCCAAGCGGACGATCGGCCCGGACAAGCTGAACCAGATCCGTCACGTCCGCTTTCTGCGTGACGATGCCGGGCTGCAGCGCCACATGGACGGTCACCGGGCGCTGATCGCGCCAAAATTCGACGCGGTGATCGCCGCGCTTGAGGCGCGTCTCGGCGGCACCGGCGTGGCGACCTGGTCGCGGCCGGAGGGCGGCTATTTTGTCAGCGTCGACGCCACCGACGGCACGGCGACGCGCATCGTGGCCCTGGCGAAAGAGGCAGGCGTCGGCCTGACGCCGGCCGGCGCCACCTGGCCGCATACCACCGATCCACACGACCGCACGCTGCGCCTCGCCCCGACGTTCCCGACGCTTGCCGAGGTCAAGGCGGCGTCGGAAGGCATCGCGCTGTGCATCCTGCTGGCCGGACTGGAGACGCAGGTGGCGTCGGGCGAGGGTTAGGCGGCGGCCACGTCGAGCCTGCGCTCGGGCCGATGCCGCCAGCTGATGTCGAAGGTCGGCAAGCTCGCGCCGACGCGCTGGGCTAGGGCGATGTTGAGGGCGTCGGCCGCGCGAAGGGAGGAGGTTCAGGCGTCGGCGACGCCGTGCTGGCTGATGACCCCGTCATAGCCGCGGCGGCTCCGCCGTCGACCCGGACGCGGCGGCTGATACTCAGGCTATAGATGGCCCAGTTACCTAGTAATGTTTTCATTTTGTTAATTCGATGTGTGGGCAGATAGCATTGCGTCGCCAACATCGAAGTACTGCATGCGTATACCCATATCTTTTACTTGCATATACGGGGCAGCGCCGGGGCGGCAGAAGCCGCGCGCCTTGACCGCGGGCCGACGATCATACGGCGATTCCTCCGCAAAGGCCCGGCGATGCTTCGCGCAATAGGAAATATCGCATCCTTGCGCTGGCGCTTCGCACGGCAGGTGATGCTGCCGATCGGCGTGGTTGCCTTGGTCGCGATCGTGATCGCCGGCGCCGGCCTCTGGTGGATGACGCAAGAAAGCAACCACTTTGCGATCGCCAAGCAAGAAGAGAAGATGCGGCGGGCCATCGCGGCTGCAGTCGACGATCTCGCTTACGAGCAGCAAAGCGCCGCGCAATGTGCGCCCCTGGTCCGCGAGTTGGCCAAGGATCATCCGGATTCCGCTTGGCTCGACGAGAATGTCGGCGGTTGGCTGAACCAGATGTTCGGCCATGATCAGGTCTACATCCTCGACGCCAACGATGTCCCCGTCTATGCGGCCGTGGAAGGCGCGCCCGATCCGATGGGGGCATTCCGCAAGGCGCAACCGGTCTTGGCGGCGCTGATCGATCGCGAGCGGGGTCGAAGTCCCCTGCCGAACGCACGCCATAGCAGAACAAGCCTGGGCACCCCTGGGCCCGACTTCACCGCCCGCACCCGGCCAGAGACGGTCCATGTTTCGGAAGTCGCTGCGCTTTTCGGTCGTCCCGCCGCAATCAGTGTCATGAAGATCAGCGCGCCGAAACACGACGTCGTCGAGCGGCCGGGCAGTGCCTTTATCATGGTCGTGGTCGTGTTCCTGGACGGCCGCTATCTCCACCAGGTCGCGCATCGCAACATGATCGATGGCATGCGCTATTCATCGGTCGCGGATCCCGTTGGCGGCGAACACCTGGTGCCGCTTGTGGACGAAGCCGGCGGGCAGCATGGCTATTTCATGTGGCAGCCCGACCTGCCGGGCACCAAGATGATGCGGGTGCTGGTGCCGATCACGATCGCGAGCGTCAGCGCGTTGATCCTGGCGCTTCTGCTGCTGGCCCGATGGCTCTGGAACTCGGTCCGGGCGCTCGAGTCCACCGTGGCGGACCTGCAAACCAGCGAAGCTCAGGCGCAACACCTGGCACTCCATGACATGTTGACGGGGCTCCCCAACCGCGCGCTCCTCGCCGATCGCCTTGAGCGGGCCCGGGCCCGGGCGCGGCGTGGCGCGATGCTGGCTGTCCTCACCCTCGATCTCGACCGGTTCAAGCAGGTCAACGACACCCTGGGTCATCACGCTGGGGACATGCTGATCAAGGAACTCGGGCTACGCCTGGCGAGCATTCTGCAATCCACGGATACGGTAGCACGTCTCGGCGGCGACGAATTCACCATCCTGCTCTGCGACATCGAACATGACGACAACATCGAGAAGGTCTGCCAGCGGATCTTCGCGGCGATCCAGCGCCCTTTCGATCTCGCCGGCACCAATGTCTACGTCGGCATCAGCATCGGGATCGCCTCGGCGCCGGTCGCCGCGATCGACCCCAGCGAGCTGATGCGAAAGGCGGATATCGCCCTCTATTGCGCCAAAGCGGCCGGTCGGAACTGCCACCGCTATTTCGTCCCGTCGATGGACGAGGCGGTGAAGTTTCGCCGGGCGGTCGAGGACGAACTCCGCGCGGCCCTCGCCAGAGGCGACGAACTCCAGGTTCATTACCAGCCCGAAGTGAGCGCCTACACCGGCGCGATCATCGGCCTCGAGGCGCTTCTGCGATGGAACAATCCGACGCGCGGCACGATCGCGCCGGACATGTTCATTCCGATTGCGGAAGAAAGCGGACTGATCACCCAGATCAGCGAATGGGTGCTCGCCGAGGCGGCGCGTGTCGCGCTGCGGTGGCCGCACCTTTTCATCGCGGTCAATCTCTCGCCGATACAGTTCCGATCGAGCGGCCTTGCCGAACGGACGACGGAGATCGTCCGCAGCGTTGGCTGCGATCCGACGCGCATCGAACTCGAAGTCACCGAGACCGTGCTGATCGAGGACAGCGAACAGTGTCAGACCGCGCTGGAAGCGTTACGCAGCGCGGGCTTCCGCATCGCGCTGGACGATTTCGGCACCGGCTATTCCAGCTTGAGCCACCTGCGCCGTTTCCAGGTCGACAAGATCAAGATCGATCGGTCGTTCACGAAAAACATAGGTGAAGGGACGGAATCGACCGCCATCGTGGCGGCCGTGGTGGCGCTCGGCCGTGCGATGGGCCTCACCGTCACGGCAGAAGGTGTCGAGACCCACGATCAGATGCGGTTTCTCGCGATCGCCGGGTGCAATCAGTTGCAAGGATACCTGTTCTCGCCGGCGCTTCCCGAGGATGCGATCGCTGGCTTGCTGGCCGGTCAGTATGACGCGCATCGTGCCGAAATCGCGGTGGCGTAGCCTCGCCTGAGCGGCAGGCCGCGGCATCCGACGAGAGACCGATCTCGCGTCGGCTTTACCAACATTGTGGCATAGGCTACCGGGTCTTACCTCCTCGACCGAGACCTCGCATGCGCTTCACCCATGTCGCCGCCGTCGCCTCGCTCGGCGGTTTGCTCTTCGGCTATGATACCGGGGTCATTTCCGGCGCCCTGCTGTTCATCAAGCAGGATTTTTCGCTCACCCCGACGATGCAGGGCATCACGACCGGCATCGTTCTGGCCGGCGCCACGCTCGGCGCGGCCTTCGGCGGCACGCTCGCCGACCGCTTTGGCCGCAAGCATGTCATCATCGCGGTGGCCATCCTGTTTTCGCTGGGCGCGTTGCTCTCGGCGTTGGCGTCGGCGCTATGGGTTCTCATCCTGGCGCGGGCCATCGTCGGTCTGGCGATCGGCGTCGCCTCGATGCTGACGCCGCTTTACCTCGCGGAGATGGCGCCCGCGGACAATCGCGGCGCGGTGGTCTCGCTCAACCAATTCTGCATCACCTTCGGCATTCTCGCATCCTACGTCGTGGATTACGGCCTCGCCGAAGTCCACGACGGCTGGCGCTGGATGCTCGGCGTCGGCCTGATCCCCGGCGTCGTGCTGGGTCTCGGCATGTTGCTCCTGCCGGAGAGCCCGCGCTGGCTGCTTGGTCGCGGTCGCACCGCCGAGGCGGAGGCGGCGCTGCACAGTCTGCGCGGCACCGGCGACGTCTCGGCCGAATTGGCCGAACTGCAGCAGGACCTGCGGGCGGAAAACGCCGAGGCGCCAGCGTGGTCGATGCTGTGGCGCCGCGGCGCCCGCAAGCCGCTGATCATCGGCGTCGGGCTGGCCGTGTTCCAGCAGATCACCGGCATCAACACCGTGATCTATTACGCTCCGACGATCTTTCAGCAGGCGGGCCTCGGTTCGGCCTCCGCCGCCATCCTTGCCTCGGCCGGCATCGGCGTCGTCAACGTGGTGATGACGGTTCTGGCGATCCGGCTGATGGATCACGCCGGCCGCCGCAAGCTGCTGCTGATCGGGCTTGCCGTCATGAGCGTAACCCTGCTGATCCTGGCCGGCGCCTTTGCCGGCGGCCAGTCGCGGGTCCTCGGCTTCGTCACCGCCGGCGCGCTCGCCGCGTATGTCGGCGGCTTCGCCATCGGCCTCGGCCCGATCTTCTGGCTGCTGATTTCGGAGATCTTTCCGTTCGCGGTCCGCGGTCGGGGCATGAGCGTCGCGACGGTGGCGAACTGGGGCTCCAACCTCGCCGTGACGGTCGTGTTTCTCGATCTGATCCGGCTGCTCGGGTCGGCCGGGACGTTCCTGCTCTTCGCCGTGCTGACCGTCGCCGGCCTCGCCTTCGCCTGGGCTCTGGTGCCGGAGACGAAAGGCCGGACCCTCGAGCAGATCGAGGCCGACCTCGCGGGTGGGCTGGCGCCGGCCGCCAGTTGAGAGTTACAGCCCGGCGTTCCGCGCCACGGTCCTGCCGATGCCGGACCAGTCGATGTCCTCGCCTTCCTTGGCGAGCGTCTCCAGGAGATGGTCGCGCAACAGGCTGAGCAACGGCATCGCCACCCGGTTCTTTTCGGCGGCTTCGCCGACGAGGCGCATGTCCTTCAGGGCCAGCGGCGCCTTGAAGCCGGCCGGCGTAAAGCGGTCCTCGACCAAAGCGGCGCCATAGTTCTTGTAGACCGGCGAGTCGAATAGCGTGCCGGTGAGCACTTCCAGCAGCTTGGCTTTCGGCACGCCGCCCTTTTCCGCCAGCGCCATGCCTTCGGCCATAGCCTCGATGGCGGCGAGAATGGTGAAGTTGCCGCACAATTTAATGAGGTTGGCATGCGACGGCGTTTCGCCGATACGGAACACTTTTTGGCTGATCGCAGCGAAGACCGGTGCGGCTTCGTCGAGATCGGCGGTCGCGCCGGCGGCGACGATGAACAGCTTGCCGGCGGCAGCGGCTTCCGGACGCCCAAACACCGGCGCCGACATGTAGCGCTGGCCGTGGTCCTGGTGCAGCCTCGCGGCGTGATCCGCCATCGCGACCGAAATCGTGCTGAGCGAGATGTGCAGGGCGCCTTTCGGCAGGCCGGCCAGAAGGCCGTCCCCGCCGTCGAGCACCGCCTGCAGCGCCGGATCATCGGCCAATATGCTGAAGACGATGTGCATGCCGGTGGCGGCCGCCTTCGGCGTTTCCGCGAGACGGGCGCCGGCCGCGACGAGCGCGTCGGCCTTGCTTGCGGTGCGGTTCCAAACCGTTACCGCATGGCCGGCCTTGACGAGATTGCCGGCGACGCCCGCGCCCATCGCTCCGAGGCCGATGAAACCAATGTCCATGCTGGATCTCCTGCGCTCCGACGCGCTTTCGTCGTGCAGCCTATATTTGGTCGCCCGGGCTTAAGGCAAGGATTGTGCAGGGCAAACGGGAGGACGCGCTGCCGGCAGCCAAACGGCGGCGGATGGTTTCACGGAGAGGCTACTGGCGGTTTCGGCCGCTTCCGGCTATTCCTCCTCGACTATAAAGCTTGGGGCTTGCCCTGCAACGCGAGACAGACATCGATGAAAGCAAGCCCCGTCGCCCTCGTCCTGGTCCTCGCACTCACCGGCGCCGTCGATGCGCAGACGGCCGGCCCGACAGTCGCCTTGACTGGCCTCGATGGCCAGCAGGCGACGATTTCGATCGCCGACCTCGACGCCCTGCCACATGTCACGCTCGACGTCACCCAGCACGACATGAAGCACACCTACGAGGGCGCGCTGCTGACCGACGTGCTGGCGAAAATTCACGTTCCAAGCGGCAAGGCGCTCCACGGCCCCGATCTCAGCGACGTCCTCCTGGTGCAGGCCAAGGACGGCTACAAGGTGGTGATCGATCTCGCCGACACCGACGCCATCACGCGGAAGGACCGGGTGATCCTCGCGGACAAGATGGACGGCGCCGCCCTCAGCGAGAAGCAGGGTCCGTTTCAGCTGATCGTCGAGGGCGATCTGCGCCCGGCGCGTTCCGCACGCATGGTGACCGCGATCACTGTAAAGCGCGTCCAATAGACAAAAGACAGCGCGCAAAGCAGAATAATGCTGCGCGCCACTGCCATGATCGCGACAATTAAACAATTGGTTTAAGCCAGCATAAAGGTTTCTTTCATAACGTTCGATGTGGGGCCGTAGCCGTGTGCCGGCCCGAAATCGGATTTTTTATTGAAAAGAATTGACGCGTGCGCGCAGGTGACCCGGCCTCGGGGGCTGTCGCGGCTCCGCCGTCTTTTTCGGCGGTTCGAGTGCGATCGGCGCGGCTCGACCGCGGTCGAGTTCGGCCTGGTCTCCATACCCTTCCTCGGATTGCTGCTCGCGACCTTCGAAGTCGGCTTCGTCTTTTTCACGAACGAAGGTCTCGCCGCCGCGACCCAAGAAGCCGCCCGCAACATGATGACCGGCGCGGCGCAACAGGCCAATATCACGACGGCCGATCAATTCCGGACCACGTATCTCTGCCCGGCAACTGGTCCACGCGTCCTGCCGAGCTTCATCGACTGCAGCAAACTGATCATCGACGTCCGCGCCGCTAGCACGTTCGGCGCCGTCGATACATCCGACACGTTTTATCTCAATCCAAAGACCACACAGTTCTGTCCCGTCGGCCCCGCCGCGATCATGGTCGTGCGCGTCGTCTATCCGATGCCGGTCATGCTGCCGCTTCTCGGCTCCATCTCGGCCGGCGTTTTCGGCCAGATCACAACGGGCCTCGTCAACAACGTGCCCAGCAATCCCGGTTGGAAGCATTTGCTGATGGGAACCGCCGTGTTTCAGACGGAGCCCTATCCGAGCACCAGCTTTACCCCGGCGCCGTCATGCTGAAACGGGAGCCGATCCTCTCCGGCAGGGATCTTCGCTCTCAAGCGTTGCGGCGGATCTGGCGAAACACACGCGGCATCGCCTCTGTCGAATTCGCGATGATTCTGCCGGTGATGCTGATCATCTATGTCGGGTCGGTCGACGTGACCCGCGCGGTGATGGCCAGCCGCAAGGGCGATCTCGTATCGCGCACGCTCTCCGATCTGGTGGGCCAGCAACCGACCACGAGCCCGACGACTTCCGCGACGCTCGGCACGATTTTCAGCGCGGCGAAAGCCATCATGGCGCCGTTTCCGACAAGCGCGATGAGCTTGACCGTTTCGGCGCTCGACATCAGAGCCAAGAGCGATGGCACCTGTTGCGATGTGATGGTGCGATGGTCCTATACGCAGGGCGGGCCGTTACGGGCCTGCAAGACGCCCCTTACCCAGGTCCCTGCGTCGACGCCCGACACCGCAACAAATTTTCCGGCGCCGATGATCCCGGGCGATTCGGCAACCCAGGCCGCTTATGCCGCCGGCCAATCCACCTATATCATCGTCGCCGACGTGCATAACACCTACAGCTCGATCTTCAGCCAGGCCGCGCACTACTTTAGCAACGGTATGGAAAAGACGACCTTCACGATCCCGCGCGAAGCGGGCCAGGTGACGCTGCAGAGCCCGGTATCGCCCGGCTCCGGCCAGAGCGGCATCATCTGCTTCTAGAGCGCCGGCCGCTTAAGCGGACTCAGTTAAGCGATAAGCCGTCGCTCTCTTTCCAAAGACTTAGAGCATCGGGTCGCACGCGAAAGTCTGCAACTTTTGCGTCCGATGCTCTAGGCTACTTCGAGACACGCGGTTGCGTCAGCGATGCGGCGATTTTCGCGAAGACGCTGACGAGCTGGGTGCCATCGGCCGCGATGAAGGCGTGGGCGCCGTCCTGCGTGGCGCAACCCGCCAGCAGCTTTTGGCCATCCGCGTCGATCCCGTCGGTCGCGGTAAAACCGACGGTGTAGATCTCGGCCGGATTGGTGTCGGTGTTGTTGGCGACAAAGTTCTGGCAGGCCTGAAGCGTCGCGGCATCCATCAGACCGCGTGCGTTGGTTGCACTGGTCGAATCGAGGCGATTGTTGGCGAAGAACCCCAGAGCGGAATAGGATGACTTGTTCGGGTCGGTGACCGTGCCGTCGCTCGCCTGACCATACCAGTGGTTCATCCCATCGGTGAGAATAATCAGGATCTTGTGATTGCTCGATTTGTTGGTCGCCACATAATTGTAGGCCTTCGCGTTCTGCGGTCCGCTGCCTGGCGTCGCGGATTGCGCGTTGAACGGACCGTTCGGCGAGATCGTACGCCAAGCCCACATGACACCGGTCAGAAGATTGGTATCGCCGCCCGCCACCATCGCGTTGATCGCAGCCGTCACGGTGGACGTAGTCGCGGTCATCGGCGTCAGCGCCTTGGTCGAGCACAGAAGATTTGGCCCCAAAGGAAATGCCGATCCGAACCCGCTGCTGCCCGTGTTGATCTTGGGATCGCTGTACTTGCAAAGCTTGGTCTGACCGTCGCCGGTGCCGGACGCGACGTCCGCAGTGGCGTAAACGTCGTTGGCGGCACAATACGGAGACTGGGTATCGGGCAGGTAGGTGTTCAAGGAGCCTTTGTTGGTGTCGTTCTCGTCGGGATAGAGATAGGGGACATAAAGCGTATCCGGCTTGCTGGTCGACGCCGGATCGTCGCTGACGGTATAGGGCGCAGGCCGCTCCTCGACGCAGCCGCCCCAGGCGACATTCATCGAGGTGAACATATCAAAGCGCGAGGTCGGCACGGTCGCGCCCGTCGGACGCAGATAGTTCTGCCAATGAATCGATGAGGCGCCCTGCGTATCCATGAAGGACGCCGTGGCGTTGCCGGAGCCGATATTGACGGTCGATGCAAAGGGGACGATCGCGAACCCCGCATAATTGTAGGTCTGCCCTGCGGGATTCATCGCGGAGACCAATTGATTTGCCGCGACGATCGCGGCCTGCATCTTGGTCTGCCCGTTGCGCGCAGAATTCGCCATGGATCCCGAATTGTCGATCGCGACGGCGATCTCGAACGTATCCAGGTTCAGCTTGGCGCAGGCATTGGCCCCGACGTTTACCGTCATGATGCGGGCGATCGACATGAAGGCGGTCGCCGTCGTCGAGGTCGCGGTGATGCACAGGGTCGTGCCGTCGGTCGACAAGGTCGAGGTCGCGATCCGCGCCGCTGC
>NZ_LMUU01000065.1:0-10512 GCF_009765775.1 Beijerinckia sp. L45 | reverse complement strand
CATCGACTTGCCGCCGCGCACGTCGATGATGCCCTGAAGAACCGCCGCATCCGTTCCGGCCTGCAAGGCGCTGCGCTCCTTGACCGCCCGCGAATAGTCGATGCCGGCGCCGATCATGAGGATCAGCGGAAGCAGGGTCAAAGCGACGGTGATCGCCACGGTCGCGCGCTTATCCGCAGCGCCCTCCTTGAGAAGGGCGCCGATGCGCACCGCGATCGCGTTTTTCATTCGTGTCCTTGATTGACGGGAAAGCGCATGCGGCGCCCGTCTGCGCGCAATTTATGGCTGCATACTCCCCTTGTACCCTTAAGCGTCTCTGAATGAATTCGGTCGTTGTTTACGACAGCCCGCCGATATCGCCGTTGACCGCAGTCATTCCGCAATATTCAGACGTCGTCGCGGGCTTTGCGACCCAAAAGGCCTTTTTGCGGATCGTAACCGCGTGCAGCAAGGGCGAAGGACACAATACCGACACCGGCCGTTACCGCGAAGGCCGCCATGTTAAACTGGTTATAGGCGGCGAACCGCAGCAGCTCGACGATCGCCGTAAAGGGATTGAGCGTGATGAGCCAAAGGATCCAGGTCACGCCGCTCTCCTCGACCTTCCAGGCCGGGTAGAGCGCGGTCGAGAAGAAGAAGGCGGGGAAAATGACGAAGTTCATCGTGCCGGCAAAATTCTCCATCCGCCTGACGTATACCGTCAGCAGCAGGCCGACCGAGGCGAGCGTGAAACTTGCGAGAAACAGCGCCGGCGTCAGCGTCAGGGCCGCCCATGGCGGCATGTCGACGCGCAGAAGCGCGGCGATGGCGAGGAACACATAGGCCTGGATCACACCAAGCACGGCGCTCGCGACGAGCTTGGAAAACAGCACGAACCAGCGCGGCACCGGCGCGGTCAGCAGCAGGCGCAAGATGCCGGCCTCGCGATCGAACACTAGGGACAGCGAGGACTGCATGCCCTGGAACAGCAGCACCATCGCGAGCAGGCCAGGTACCATGTAGACGTCGTAGGTGATGTATTTTTGATAGGGCGGCGTGATCGAGATGCCCAGCACGTTCTGGAAACCCGCCGAGAAGGCGACAAGCCAGAGCGTCGGACGCACGATCGCCGAGACCAGCCGGCTGGTTTGATAGCGGAACCGCAGGAGCTCGCGAACGACGATGGCCTCGAAGACGGAGAACCACAGCATCACGCGGGCTCCGCGCGGGTGAGCGCGAGAAACGCCGCTTCGAGCGTCGCGGTGTTGGTCTGCACCGCAAGGGCTGCGGGCGTGCCGTCGGCGAGGACGCGGCCGCGATGCAGCACGATCACCTTGGCCGCCGCCTCGACCTCGTCGACGAGATGCGTCGACCACAGGATCGCCGTGCCCTCGTCCTTGGCAAGAGCAACGAGGTCGCGGACGAGATCGCGCCGGCTCTGCGTGTCGAGCCCGGCGCTCGGCTCGTCGAGCAACAGCAAGGGCGGGCGGGTCATCAGCGCCCTGGCGATCTCGATTTTTCGCCGCGTGCCGCCCGAGAGTTCGCGAACTTTCTGGCCGGCGAGATCGGCGATGCGGAACCGGCCTAGGGCAGCCGTTGCCTCGGTGTCCGCACGTTTGCCACGCAGACCGTGCAGTCCGGCGTAGAAGCGCAGGTTCTGCGCCACGCTCAGGTCGACGTCGAGCACCGCGGCCTGAAACACCATGCCCATCGCAGTGAGGGCCGGGATCGGCGCGCGCGCCAGATCGTGGCCGAAGATCGCGACGCTGCCGGCATCGGCGACGAAGAGGCCGGTCAGAATCTGGAACAAAGTGGATTTTCCCGCGCCATTGAGGCCGAGCAGCGCGGCGACCTCACCTGGTTCGACGGAAAACGACACGGCGTCGAGCGCTTTCGTTCGGCCGTATGACTTCGACAGGTCACGGATCGCAACGGCAGTCATCGCACCGCCGCCTTGCAGGAAAACTCCGGCGCGTCGGTGCCGAGCGTATCGAGCGGCGTCACGCGATGCAGAAACCCCTCGAGCGGCGCCATCTCGATCACCACGTCCGATGTCTGCAGCACGATGCTTTGACGAAACTGGTGGTCCCACGGACGGAACGAAGCTTCCATGCCTTTGGAGACGTCCATGGTGATCGCGTCATGCGCCAGCGCCGCCGCGACGGCCGGCCCGGTCAAGGCTTTGTGTCGCGCCGCCTCGACAACCGCGCGCACCGCGACCCAAGCCGCCCAATCATACTCCGTCATCGACCGATGAGCGCTGCGCTCGAAGCGATGGTTGACCTGCGGCGCCCCGAAACGATCGGACAAGGAATCCCAGGCCGTCGCGCGCAGCCCTTCGGTGCCGATCACCGGCCGCGGCCTTGCAAGTTGGTACGGCACGTAGCGGCCGAAATCGCCGCCCGTATCGGCGAGAAACAGCACGTCGTAATCGTCCGATCCCGTCAACAGCGTAATATTCGTCTGCGCACGCTTGCGGGGATCGTGACCGAGCACGAAGGCCTTTGTGTCGACGATCCGCGCTCCGAACTTTTGCGCCGACGTTTCGAAAGCATTGGCGAGAGCGATGTCGTCCGGCGCGGGACCGCGAAGGACCAAGACCTTGCGCCAGTTCTTCTGCACGGCGAACTGTGCCAGCGCGTCCGTCAGCATGCTCCTACTGGGTATGACATGATAGACGGCGCTTCCGCAGAGATCCTGCCGCAAGCTATCGGCGCGGTGGCGGATGTTGAAGATCGGCACGCTTGAGGCCGGCAGCGCCTTGACCAGCGCGACCATGTCGGCCTCCGGCAGGTCCGCAATGACGGCGGCCGGCGCGTCCGCGACGATGCGCTGCGCCTCGGCGGCGATCGGCCCGTCGGACTCCAGCGTCGTGTGGTCGAGATCGATCGTGATGCCCAGCGCGTGCGCCGTGGCGCGCGTGTCCTTGACGGCGAGTTCCGCCCCGGCGAAGGGCGAGGGTAGCGGCGGCCGGAACACGCCGTCGGCAGCCTGGATGTCGGCGTAGGCCACATCATCCGCGCGGGAGAGATAGAGGATTTTTACGGGTGTCGGTGCAACGCCCTCTTGCGCAGGAGACGCGCCGGTCCCCGCAAGGAGCGCGACGCAGGTTGCGATCCCCACGAAGACGCGGCGCAGCGGGAGACGGTTCACCTCAGTCATCGACGACGATCGCGTAAGGAGTCACGCCTACCGGCACCGCTTTCGACAGCTTGCCGCTCTTCGTGTCGACGATGGCGATGTCGTCGGACAGGCCGTTGGCGACGTAAAGTTTGCTCTCGTCGCGGTTGAGACGCAGGCCCCACGGCCGCTTGCCGACCAGAATGTAATCCGTCGCCTTGCGCGTGGCGACATCGACGACCGCAACATGGTTGGCCCGCCCCAGCGCGACATAGGCGCGCGCGCCGTCGCGTGTGATGACGATGTCGACGGGCGTGATCTCGTCATGGCGCAGGCCCGGCGGCGCGAATTCGACACGGCCGACGACGGTTTGCGTCGCGACATCGATGATCTCAACGATGCCGGCGATCTCGTCGGAGACCCAGACCTGCTTGCCGTCCGGTGTCGCCGCGAGACGACGCGGGCGCGATGCGGTGATGATTTCCTTCACCACCGTCTTGGCCGCGACATCGATGACCTGCACGAGATCAGCGGCCTCTGAGGTGACAAAGACGAAACGCCCGTCCGATGTCGCCAACACGCCTTCCGGCTCGTCGCCGACGGGATAGTGACCAGTAACCTCGCCGCTCTCGATGTTCAGCACCGTCGCCTCGGCATCGTCCTCGTTGGAGATGTAGAGATCGTGCCCGTTGGGGTGCAGCGCGAAGGTCTCCGGGTCCGGGACGTCGCGAAAGCGCTTCATCAGCTTGTGGCTCGCGACATCGTAGAGGGCGATGGTATTGTCGCCGCCGCAGGCGACGATCAGCCGGATATGGTCGGGCGTAAACGCCATGCCGCGCGGCCGGCCGCAGCTCTTGAAGGACGAGACGACGGAGTCGGTTTGGTCGAGAACGAAGATCTCGCTGGAGCGTTCGTTGGAGACGAAGGCGAGACCGGTCCCCGCAGCCTGCGCCGGGCCCGCGTCGATCAGGCCGAGCATCGCGGCGATGGCGTACATCCAAGTCTTGGGCAAGATCGGCAAAATCCTTGTCGCGCAAAATCCTTGTCGCGGATAACGCTGGGTGGCACAGAGCGCTTGCGTGTCGTATCAGGCGGCAGGCCGCGTGACGCGCATTTTCTGCAAGTGACGTGTCACGGCGACCCCTGGATTTGCGCCGCTTTGCGCCAGAACCACGCGCCGTCGCAACACGATACAGTCCACGTCGGCGTGAGCCGTGACGAGACGACAGAGGAGATCATCATCCCATGCGGTCACGCGCGCTCGCCATCTTGCTTCTATCCGCCACGACGTCGATTCCGGCATGGGCCGACAGCGGCACCTGCACGGAGCTCACGACCCGCTTCGACGCCCGGCGGGCAGAGCTCGCACCGCCGCAGATCAGCGCCGCCTTGTTCGCCGCCGCGGACGATGGCTGCGAGGACCTGGCCAAGAAAGTGCTCGCTTTCGGCGCCTCGGTTGCCGCCCGCGACCACGCCGGCGGGACGGCGCTGACCCATGCCGCGCGCAGCGGCGACGTCGCGGTCATCAAGCTGCTCGTGGCGCATGGTGCCGCCATCGAGCAGCAGACGGTCGCCGGCTCCACGCCGCTGTTCGTCGCCGCGGAGAGCGACCGGCCGCAAGCCGTGCAGGCCCTGATCGCGCTCGGCGCCAAGGTTAACGTGGCCGGCCGCGGCGGCGTCACGCCGCTGTCGGCCGCCGCCTACAACGGGCGGCTGAAAATCGTCGACGTGCTGCTGACGCACGGGGCAGACGCCAGCCAGCGCGACAACACCGGCAAGACGCCGCTGCTCTACGCCGCAGCGCGGGGTTTCAGGTCCGTGGTCGATCGTCTTCTGGCGACGGGCATCGACGTCAACGTCGCCTACGGCAACGATCTGACCGTGCTGATGTGGGCCGCTGGCCATGCCGACGATGTGCCGGTCGACGATGGCGTCGCGCTGGTGACGGCGCTTCTCGACAAGGGCGCGAACATCGATGCGCTGGATGATCGCGGTCGCACGGCGCTGATGACGGCGGCGGAGCGCGGCCACGACGAGATCGTGGCCCTGCTGCTGCAGCGCGGCGCCAAGGCGGATGTCCGCGACAAGGCCGGGCAGAGCGCGGCGGATCTTGCGACATCGACGACGTTGAAGGCGAAGCTGGCCGCGCGGTAAAAGATTGCCGTTGTCTTTCCGGGGCGCCGAAGGCGCGCCCGGAACCCAGGCGCACCGGCTATCTGGTCAGCCGCTGCGGTCCCGCGTCCGTCGTGATGGTCTTCGCGGCAAACCGGGTGTTCATGGGTCCCGGCTCTCCGCTACGCTTCGGCCGGGATGACGCTGCGGTGTGCGGTTACATCCCCGCGAGATAGGTCTCGAGCGCCGCAAGGTCGGACTCGGACGTCGCGCTGGCAAGGCTCGACATGCCCGGGTTGTTGCCGCGTTCGCCGCTGCGGAAATCGGCGAGCGTCTTAGCGAGGTAGTCGTGGTTCTGGCCGGCGAGGCGCGGCACGGAACCCGTGCCCTGATACTTGTCGAGGTGGCAGCCGGTGCAGCCGATCGAGCCGTTCGCCGTCGCCGCCTGCTTGGTGACCGCGTCGGAGGCCGACGGCTGGTTCAGGTTCGGCCACGGCTTGGCGGCAAAGTAGGCGGCGAGCGCCAGCATGTCGTCGCGCTCCAGCGACGAGGCGATGCCGCTCATGATCTCGTTCTTGCGGGCGCCCTTCTTGAAGTCGCGCAGTTCGAGATAGAGGTAGCCTTCCATCTGGCCCCAGATGATCGGCGTCACGGCGTTTACGGGCACGCCCTTTTCGCCGTGGCAACCGCTGCAGACCGCGGCTTTTTCTTCGATCGTGTCGGCGCGCACGGCACCCGACGTCAGGATGGCGCCGCATGCCGCCGCGATCAGCATCTTCGAGAGGATCTTCAGCGACATGACAGCAAACCTTCAAGGCATAACGAAAAGACGGGACGAGGCTATCAAGGCCCCGCCCCGGCATGGTCAGGCAGACGGCAATCAATCGACCGTAAAGGCGATGATCGAGTTGCCGCGCTTGTAGTCGAGCTGGGTGTTACCACCGGCGCCGACGACGATATATTGCTTGCCTTCGATGGCGTAGGACGAGGGCGGGGCGTTGACGCCGGCGCCGGCCTGGAAGTGCCAGAGCACGGAGCCGTTCTCGGCGTCATAGGCCTTGAACTCGCCGTTGCCTTCACCGGTGAACACGAGGCCGCCGGCCGTCGCCAGAATGCCGCCGATCATCGGCTGCGGCGTCTTCACCTGCCAGCGAATCTTGCCCGTGTTGTAGTCGACGGCGGTGACATTGCCCCACTGCTCTTCGGTCGGAATGACCTTGAACGCGCCACCGAGCCACAGCTTACCCGACGGATAGGCCGAGGACTGCACCTGATAGGTCATCGGCTGATGCAGGTTGATCGCGTAGGCCAGTCCCAGCGACGGGTTGGTGGCGATCGGCGACCATTCCACGCCGCCGTTGGCGCCCGGCAGCATGCGCGCGCCTTCCTTGGTCGGCAGCACCCACATGTTCTCCTGCGGCACCATGGCCTCGGAGTAGCGGATCAGGCTGCAGTCCTTGGCGTCGTGGACATAGACATGGCCGGTCTTGCCGGCATGCAGGATGCCCTTGATCGGCTTGCCGTCCTTGTCCGCGACGTTGGTGATGACCGGCGGCGAGACCGCGTCGAGATCCCAGACGTCATGCGGCACGTACTGGAAGTGGCAAACGTACTTACCGGTGTCGAGGTCGAGGGAGACCAGCGAGTCCGTATAGAGGTTGTCGCCGGGACGCTGGGCGCCATCGAGATCCGGAGACGGATTGCCGACGACAAAGTAGATGCGGTTGGTGTCGAGGTCGACGGCGGGGTTCTGCCACACGCCGCCACCGAGCGTCTTGGAGGGATCGCCGGTCTTGGCGAGTTGCGCCTTCTCGGCGGCGATGTCGCGGTGCAGGACGCGACCGGTCGGGTCTTTTTCCGCCCAGACTCCGATCGACTTGTCCGGAACGGTGTTGAAGGTCCAGACCAGCTTGCCGGTCAGCGCGTCATAGGCCTTGACGAAGCCCTTGATGCCGTACTCGCCACCGTTGGTGCCGATGAGTACTTTGCCCTTTACGACGGTCGGCGCCATGGTCTCGCTGTAGCCGTCCTCGGGATCGGCGATCTCGGTCTTCCACACGACCTTGCCGGTCTTGGCGTCGAGCGCGATCAGCTGGGAATCGAGGGTCGCCATGTAGACGAGGTTGCCGGAGACGGCGACGCCGCGGTTGTTCGGACCGCAGCAGAAGGTGGTGATCGGGCCCATCTTGGGGGTGAAGTGCCACATCTCTTCGCCGGTGCGCGCATCGAGCGCATAGACTTGGCTGAACGAGGTGGTGACGAACATCACGCCGTTGACGACGATCGGCGACGTCTCAAGCGATTCCTTGATCTCGGTCTGGAAGATCCATGCCGGGCGCAGCTTGGCGACGTTGCTCGCATTGATCTGGCGGTTTGGGTAGAAACGCTGCTGACGATAGTCCCCGTTCGTCTGCAGGAAGTTCGAGCTGTCAGTCGCGGCGCGGTTCAACTGGTCCTGAGTGACGACGGACATGTCGCCGTACTTCGAGGACGGCTTGGTTTCCGTCGCGGCTTTGATTTCCTGGGCCTGGCTGGCCAGGGGCGCGCTCAATGCCAAAACGGCTGCCAGAGCGAGTGGCGTTCCCAAAAATTTCAATGCGTCTACCCCTGCGGGTCCCGATCGAGCGATCTCGATAAAGTCGGGAAGATTGCACCATTGCAATCGGAATCGAAGGGGGTCAAGCGAACGGTTTGAACAGAAACAGTCGGCTCTACCAAAAAGCGATATTTTGAAGGTCAGATCGAGAATAACAGCCCATGTCGACAACTTGCTCAGCTGAATGGCAAACCGCAAAGGGCTGAAATTCCAGCGAATTGAGAGCTTTGACGGGCACGACAATCCCTCGGGCTGATGTTCGGCCATGCAGCATGGTCATCTATGACCTGTTGTCATAGCGGAGCTGACTGCCTGTCTCTTAACCGAGCGCGCCGTCGGAAATCGGGAAGCTTATGCCGGCTCGGTGATCTTGTGGCTCGGTATTTTGTCTAATTTGGAACCGATTTTCTTGGCAGCATGCCACAGGTCGAACGTCTCCTGCATCCGAATCCATATCGTCGGGCCGTTTCCGCAAAACTTGCCAAGACGAAGCGCCATCTCGGGAGAAATTCCAGACTCCTCGGCGAGGACGCGGTGAAGCTGCTGGCGCGTGACGCCGAGTTGCAGCGCCGCAGCGGTCACCGTGATATTGAGGTGCGGTAGGACATCCTCCCTCAAGATAGCGCCCGGATGCGTAGGCGCTCGGTTCGGGCGCTCGGCGATGATAATGTCGTCCATACTGGTCTCCCGGCCGTCTCTGCGCGCCGTGCGCCGAAAGGCGATAGGGCTCGGTCAGTGGTACTGCTCGAAGTCGACACGACAGGCGTCAGGGCCGTCGAACTCGAAGGTAAGACGCCAAGGTCCATTGACGCTCACCGCGTATCGGATCGGCTTGAATCCTTTCAGCGCATGAAAGCCCCACCCGGGAATATCCATATCGCTCGGTACGCTCGCATCACCCAAGGCAGAGAGCTGTCGGCTGATGCGTCCATGGAACGGCCGCGGAATCTTGGCAGACCTAGCGGTCGCAAAGAGCTCCGCAAGGCCCTTGTTCTTGAACGACACAATCATCTTGCTTCCTAGCGGTAAGCGAGCGCAAACCGTAGCAAACCCAAGAGACGTGTGTCAATTTACAGGTTACATCCCATGTGAGAGATATGATCTGCCACTTTCTTTGTCAACTGGAGCAAAGGATCACCAAAGGATTTCTATCGGATGGTCTCAGGACGCGCAAAGGATCGAGACCTGAATCCTTTGGCGAACACCCACAAATATGATTTGAAAAAGCCCGCCGTCGCCGTGTCTGACAACCCCTACTCCGCCTCGAACTGCGCCAGGATCCGATCGGGATGCGCGGGATAGACGCCGAGCACACGGATCTCTTTGCAGAAGAAGGCGAGCTCCTCGAGGGCCCGTGACAGGCGCGGGTCGTAGGGATGCCCGTCGACGTCGGCCAAGAACTGCGTCGCGGTGAAGGCCCCCTCGACCATATAGCTTTCGAGCTTGGTCATATTGACGCCGTTGGTGGCGAACCCGCCGAGCGCCTTGTAAAGCGCGGCCGGCACGTTGCGAGTCCGGAAGACGAAAGTCGTGACAACAGGTACGGCGCCGCCCTTCGGCCATTCCGGCGTGTGCGACAGCACGACGAAGCGCGTGGTGTTGTGCTTCTCGTCCTCGACGTCGGCGGCCAGCACGTCGAGCCCGTAGATTTCGGCGGCGAGGCGTGGCGCCAGCGAGGCCCGCGTAGGGTCGCCCCAGGCCGCGACTTCGCGGGCCGAGCCCGCGGTATCGGCGGTCACCACCGCCCGCAGGCCGCGCTCGCGGATGATGCGCCGGCATTGCCCGAGTGCATGGACGTGGCTGTAGACCGAGGTCAGCCCCTCGATCGGCGCGCCCTTGAGCCCGAGAAGCTGGAAGCGGATCGGCAGAAAATATTCGGCGACGATGAACAGGCCCGAGGCCGGCAGCAGCGTGTGTATGTCGGCGACGCGTCCGGCGATCGAGTTCTCGATCGGAATCATCGCCAGCCCGGCGCGGCCTTCCGCCACAGCGGCCAGCGCGTCCTCGAAGGTTGCGCAAGGCAGCGGCGTCCAGCCGGGATAGGCGTTGTTGCAGGCGATGTGGGAATTGGCGCCGGGTTCGCCTTGATAGGCGATGAGTTTATCGGTCATGGGCGGAGGAGATCTCTGTCTTTTGGGCTGTTCGGACGTTGCGTCAGGGCTAGACTTCATCTTGCTTGGCAAGGCTTATTGCTCCGGTCGCGTTTAGCACAGCCGTTTCGTGAAAAGACAAAAAGAAGCAGGGCGAGACAATTGCCAGCGCAACGGGAAAACGGCTAAGCAGCGACGGGCTTTGGGCGGAGGTCCCGTCCTTGTTTTGGCAGCGCGCATAGCGCCGCAATTGAGGGCGGTGACGAACAATGTTCTCATTCGAATTCAATAAGATAGCTGGAGCCATTTTGGGCGCCTGCGTGTTCGCCATGGGCCTTGGCATCGTTGCGGACGCCATATACAGCAGCGGCAAGCCGGCCAAGCCCGGCTACGAACTTCCCGAGCCGAAGGCGGTGGCCCCGACGGGTAAACCGGCCGACGCCGTGCCGCTGCCGGCTCTCCTCGCCAAAGCCGACGCGGCCAAGGGGCAGGCCGACACCAAGGTCTGCCAAGCCTGCCACAACTTTGAGAAGGGCGCCGGCGTCAAGGTGGGGCCGCCGCTTTATGGTGTTGTCGACCGGCCCAAGGGGTCGGTGGCCGGCTTCGAATATTCTG
>NZ_LMUU01000064.1 GCF_009765775.1 Beijerinckia sp. L45 | reverse complement strand
CTTGGCCTTCGGGAGTTTCGGCAGGGCAGACAAGGCCCCAATGGGTGTTGTGCAGTTGTCGAGGCTTGGCCAGCTTGCCGTCACGACCGATGGGAGTGTTGGTGCGTCTGAGATGGGAGAGTGTAGAAGCGAACGTGTAACGGTTCAACACCTGGGAGACACCAGCGGTAGAGCTCATGGCCTTCTTCTGGTCACCCCAGTTACCAGTTGCGAGGGAGTACTTGAGACCATTGGAGAGAGTGCCCGGCTTAATACCGACAGCCAGGTTGAAGTGTCTGTTGCCCTCAACACATCGTCGCAGGTAGTTGGCCAGCTCGCCATGCATACGGCGCATGATACCACGGAACAGCTTGGCTAGAAGGGGACCAGCCAAGTCCAGACGCTTCTTCCCAAAATGATCGGTGTGGCACACCGATCACTTTGGGAAGAAGGGAAGAAACATCTGGAGAAGCGAGGTTCAGAAACTGGAAGAATATAACACTACTACGAGACACACGCCAAACCTCAAGCTCAAGCCCGAAGGCCAGGCCTGCGG
>NZ_LMUU01000006.1 GCF_009765775.1 Beijerinckia sp. L45 | reverse complement strand
GCTCAGGCCGACCATGAACTAACATAAACCCCGGACCACTCAGTGGGGACCGGCCACTTCGTCATCGCCACGTCTGTCTTCAAGCTCGGCATTATCATACATGAGATGGTCGCGAACGCCGAAGCGCTGATTGCCCCAGTGCGTCAGGAACGCGGTCATTATGCTCTTCTTCGTTATGGGCACGGTCGCGTTTGGCAGCGCGTTTCTCATGCTTCGACGCCAATCGTCCTAAACCAAAGCGATCGCCGCATACTTCTTATCCGCCGCAGTTGGGTTCGCGCTCGCGACAGGGCTGTGCCTTCGTCAGCCTAAACGCGTAAAGGTCGAACCGCGAAGAGTCGTCGACAGATACGCCAAAGCTCGGCGCCGCATCCTCTGCTGCGCGCACGCCGATGTGATCTCTCGTCCTATGATAACCCGAGACTGAGTGCTCGAATGAATTATCATTCCAGCAAGCGGCGCAATGATCAATAGTCAAACTGGGGAATAGTGGATGAAGGCCGAGTTCAAGGGCTTGTGTTGGTACATGCGCGACGACTATCCAAAGATCCTCGATGTCATGGTAGACGCTGATCGACTGCCATCGACCTATGATGAATTCCTTGTCTGCGCTGATTGCGACGAACGAACCGTCGTGAATCGAGGCGATTTCGTTATCTGGATAGTCGTGCGAGCAGAAGCGTTTCAGTCTTGGTGTCAAGAGCGAAACCTAAACGCCAACGCTGAAGCGCGCGCTCTTTTTGCTACTCAAAATGCTGCGGCAGAAGCACTCAGTCGGCATTATCAGGCTCCGGTCGCGCAATGATAGATTTTGTGCCGCGACCGCAGGCTAAACGTCGATCATCTGTCCTGTTCAGTCGAGGCGCAGCCGATCGTGTTGACTAAGCTTGGTTTCGACTCGTTTCAAGGTTCCATCGGATTCGATAGCTTCCTGCGCTTTACGCGCCCAAAACGCAGTTCGATCAGCTTCCGTCTTTTCCTGATGGAATATCGCGAGATCGGCGCCAAAGTGTAACGGGTGAGGTTGTTGATCTCGAACGTCGCAATGCGATCGGCGGCTGGCTCAACACCGGACACCCTGGAAGGCCGCAAGCATACTTAGGCGCGCTGCTCGAATGCTTTTTGCGGCCACGGAGAGATGATCTCAGCATATAGAGCGCAGCTGGCCTCTGTAATGTCGCTGCTGACACTCCCAACCCTTCGATGTTTGCAAGGCGGCCCCGTCGTATCAATTATAAAACATGAGCCGCTTCAGCGCGCGATGACCGCGCTTACAGATACCGCGCGGACCTTGGAGCCCGACACTACGCCGTAGTGCGCTCTTCAATGATAATTGTTTCGATGACGGCATTGGGCTCGTAAAGCCACTTGGCTAAAGCGCCTGCTAAGAGCGCTCCAGCGAGCGGTGCCAGCCAAAACAGCCAGAGCTGCGATACGTACTGACCGCCAGCGAACAGAGCAGGACCGGTGCTTCGTGCCGGGTTCACAGAGGTGTTTGTCACCGGGATCGAGATCAGATGGATAAGGACCAACGCAAATCCAATCGGGATACCCGCGAACCCTGTTGCCGCACCTTTCGAGGTTGTGCCGATGATGATGAACAGGAAGAAAAACGTCAGCAGGAACTCTGTGACGAAACATGCAGCGAGACTGTACTTGCCCGGACTGAGATCACCGTAACCGTTTGCCGCGAAACCGCCCGGAATCCAATCCGCTTTTCCAGAAGCGATGAAGTAGAGCACCCCTGCGCCTACGATCGCTCCTGCTACCTGTGCCACAATGTAGGGCAAGACATGGCGGTTTGCGCATCGTCCGGCCGACCATAGTCCGAGCGACACGGCTGGGTTGAAGTGACCGCCCGAGATGTGGCCGACCGCGTAGGCCATGGTGAGGACCGTGAGGCCGAACGCGAAGGCCACGCCGAGGAAACCAATTCCCAGTCCGGGATAGGCGGCGGAGAGAACGGCGGCTCCGCACCCCCCGAACGTCAGCCAAAATGTTCCAAAGAACTCGGCGGCAGCGCGTCGTACTGTGTCATTGTCCATCATGATCTCCCGCTTAGCGCAGGTGAGTGAAAGCCAACACGTGGAAAGCTGCCTGCACTTTGGCTGGGACATATTAGCCAGCAGTTACAAGCTTGGCAATTCGCCGATTGAGCCAAATCTTTGTAAAATAAGTGTGTTTCTCAGCATCACACGCCGAGACGACCGACATCACGCACACGCGTTTTATGCGAGCGTGACTGTGACGATCGCGCCGACCATTGTGAATAGAATTCTATGGTCACGCAGTGATCAAAGTCAAAATCGCCCGATCAAGACGAAATTGACGCTGTTGATTTTGAATGATCTTCTTTCTTTACTAAGTCAATGACGCATCAAGTTGCGCTTGCACCGATTTTCGACGGTGGAATAATGGTTGTGTGAACAAGTGAGTCGGCAACGAGAAGTAGATGTCCAGAGAAAGTCGAATGAACCCTATCCGTTCGTCCGTGACGCGCGCTCAACTTGTTGATTTTGTATCTTCTTCGACCGACCGAGGGCCTACTGTAGTGAGGGAGGTCTTGGAACAGCTTCTCGCTCACTGCTTTTGGAACGGCTATTCGTTCGACGACGGCGTCCTTGAAGCCCTTGCTGAAGTCGATCATCACCTGATCGTCGCGTTGCCGAGTAGGGCCGCGAAGTGAGCGTCGTCAGCACCATCCGCGCATACTTCTTCCCGGCGCCGACCGTCATAGTGACGAACGTGCGGCGGTCACCAGAGCCCCCGGCACGCATCATCGAACAGGACGGTAGCTTCTTGATCCGATGGGATACCGATCTGACCGAGATCCTTGAATGGGTCGACGAGCATGGGGGACGTGTCGATCATTAGGACGCGCCAATCGTTCCAGGCCAGATCATCTACAGTAGCGGACCACGCGGGAAGATCGTCTTCGCGGACCCGGCCGACGCACTCATGTTCAAGCTGACGTGGCTGTGAGCGCCGAGTAGAAGGTTGTACAGTGCCGAAGCGTGACCACCACGCTGGAACGATGGGCTTATGTCTCTACCCGCATTCGGCTTGGCCGAGGTTATCTCGACGATCGCGGCGCTCATCGCATTTCTGTCGATGTGTGTCTCGATCTGGCAAGCGCGGATCGCGAAACGGCAGGCGGATTCCGCCCTTGGTGAGATCGATCCGCTCGTTTCCATAAGCTCAAGAAACAGTTTAGGGATCGACGGCGGACGAGCTGATCTTGTTATTGTAAACCTGAACCGGCGAGACGTACAAATTCTTGAGTTTGAAATTGTGACTGATCCGTTTGTTACGGTTGCGATTGAGAGCAGCAATATTCGAGATCAGCTTGCGGCAGCTTGGCAGCAACAACGAAGATCCCACAAAGACCCGTTTATCATTAATCTGCGTGGAAAATACCCTGTGATCAAGGGTAGCGGTATCCGCTCGGCTTCAGACCGAACGACGATACCGCTCGCCCTATCGCCCGTTGGCGAAGCATCACCTAGGGTCGATGAGACAATGCTTCGCGTAATCGTTCGATTCAATCTTCTCGACGCACAGCACGTTAAACGTGAGATTGAGGTTTCCGCTTCTGTGCGCCTCGATTGATCGTTACGCGGCTTTCTTCGGCCGACCACGCCCTCGTGTAGCCCCCGGCACCGGAGCAGCCTTTGCAGCGGCGCGGTACTGACCGAGACCGGCGCTCTTCGCCAAAGCCGATCGCGACGCCGCGTATTCGGGCGCTACCATCGGATAATCACGCGGCAGATCCCACTTTGCCCGGTACTGCTCGGGTGTCATGTTGTAGGCGGTCATCAAATGGCGCCTCATCGACTTGAACTTTTTGCCGTCTTCCAGGCAGATGATGAACTCGCTTGTGACCGATTTCTTCACCGAAATCGCTGGCGCCTGGGGTTCTTCCGCAGCTGGCGCGGTTTCCCCTCCAGCCAGCCCGGTCAACGCCGCGTGGACGCTGTTGATGATTTCGGCCAAGTCGCCTGAGCGAACCGAGTTGTTCGAAACGTATGAAGCGACAATGTCGCTGGCAATATTGAGTAACGCAGCTTGGGATAGGCCGTCTTGTTGTTCTTCAGTCATATTCGGTCCAATTATCTAGGATAAGGCTGCATGACTCCTTTCGGTCAAGCTGGCAAGGTCGCGGCGCTATTTCTTTCTATTCGAGCTGCCGTTTTCCAGATCCTGAGGCGACATGGCCATCGAACCAATTTGGCCTCACCCGCACTTGTCGAGATCCGCACCGAGCAGAGCCACCGGCAGTGGCGGGGAATGTCTATGAACAGCACCTCGGGAGGAAGATCGACCGCGCCGAATTGCACCACGGCCTCGTGCGGACATCCAGCCCGATCACAAGAGACCGTGAATGAGCTGATGCCGTGACGCCGGATGTCGGCGACAGTTGGCAGCGGCCCATGCTGATGTTCACGTTTCATCCTCATTTTTAGGCATGGGCGCCGAGTAGGAGTCAAGCGACCACTGGCTGCTACGAGAACCGAAAACCGGCGTGTGAAAAAATTTTAAGTCATTTTCTCGATTATTAGACTATTACGTTGGTATTCGTCGATGACGGCGGCAGCTCTCTTCGTCAGCAGCACTTCGGCTTTAGATATCTCGATTTTAACTGAGAGTAGTTTCTCCCCAAGTCCGGAAAGATCCAGATTGAAGTCACCTATCCGGATGTCTCTTTGCTCCGTATCTTCATTTTCCGGTTTAGCCAACCACCTTGCCAGTGTCCTAGAAAGCCTTACGACTTCTACGCTTGTTTCATGTACTTCATCGGTCCACCTTTCGGTGTCATGATACAATTCGGGATCATACAGATCCTCGTTGATGGATTTGATATCCAGCTCGACGGCAAACAACAACTCCGCAACAAGACGAGCGGATTTCTTTATTTCTTCTGAGAATACAAAGTTTGACGGATCCATATCTTCGTCCACGATTTTTTCGATCGCTTTGACGATGTTGTGGGTCTTCTTTCTAAACTTGTAGTCCGCTTCGATCATCTTTGTTGCTTGAGCCTGGAGGAACGAGCTGTGGGATATCGCGAACTGCTTTCCAGTGTATTGGAGACTCCGGCCAGCTCTGATAAACGCGAAGTAGGCAAAAGCGAGACCGACTATCGGGGCTATAGCCGTTATCCAGTCACGAACGTGCGCAAGGCCTTCTCCAATACCGACCTCGACTCCAGCGCCTGCCACGAATGATAAAAAAACAAATAGAAAGAAGAATATATACATTTCCTTCTCAATTAGACCGTCAACCATCATCAAAGGCCCCAAGACAAATTTCATCTCGCAACAATGTAGGCGATTTAGGCTTGCTAAGTCCATCCCAGCATAAATACATGAGTGACCATAGACCGCACATACTTCTTCACCGCCATCAAGCCTCGGCTCTTTGAGACGCTGCATCAGAGCCATGTCGATGGTCTGAACCATCTGCTCGGCGCGAGACCGGTCCTACTCGGCAACGCACCGATCGCGAAGTATGTGCGCCTTCGGCTATATCTCGGATGGCTGATCAAGTCAGCAGGCACGGTCGAGAGTTCACCAGTGTGGTCGAGGTCTTCGAAAGGAGCGCTTCAACTCACTCAATCGGCGGCCCACATGGTTTCTGCCCGGTCTGACGCTCGCGTGATCATGAACGGGATGATCGCGGCGATGGCGCTTGCTGGTGGGCCAATGCCAACCTGAACCGAGGCCGAGCAGGGTCGGCCAACTTTGTCTCTGATGATGGTAATCTTGGCCCGACAGGTCGCCCGCGCCAGCGTCGCATACTTCTTGCTACAGGCGTCGTGAGAACGATCGTCGAGCGCGTCCGGCGCAAGACAGAGGCCTTAATAGATGACCTCGACAGCTCCGTCGCAGGATCGACGCCAGCAAATTCGTGTTGAGCACGCTTGTGCTGCCACATACTTCCGGTCCGAGGAGGAAAGGTCGCTTCAATGCTCAGACCGCCGTCCTGCGGATCAGCACGTCGCCGCAAACGCTTTCAAATGCGATAATCTGAGATCGGCGCTAATCTCAAATAGTAAAAGATTCCTGGAGGATGCCGCGCACGGCTTGGCGCGACGAGGTCGTACCTAACCGTTGTGGCGCAATCCTGGGAGCAACCAAGCGTTAGGTAAGCCCGTGATATGCATCAACTTGAAAGTGGGTGGGCACATGGCGCGCGTTGATCGAAGCGAGGAATGGTACGCTAGGATAGCCGCGATCCCGGCGCAAAGACGCATTTTGTATAATTGCATCGCAGCAGCTCCTATTCTCATTTTTGTCGAAGCTTTCTTCCTACAAGCTAAGTCTTGCACTGTCGGAGCCGTTTTTACTTACACAATAATTGCGAATAGCTTCGCGATGGCTGGCTCGATTATCTGGCTGATCCTGTCTCACCCGCGTCTGCCACGCAAGTACTCCACACTCTCACCTTCAAAGCGTTTGATGGTCTTCTTTGGCGCGGCAGCAATAGTTATCGTGGTTAAGACGGCGCTTCATCCATTTGCATCCTACCTTGACCAATTAAATAATCAACGATGCCACGGTCAAAACTCGACGCAATATGCTGCGTCTTCTTCCGGCGTTTTAGCCGGTTCAAACAAGAGGGTTTGCGCGAACGATGACTAAGCGGCTCATGAAATTTTTTGCAATAACCTTTGTCGGCACTGTTTTCGTGGGATTCTACCTAATCTACGATCTAAAGGTAATGTTTGTTTACAAAATTGATGGGTACAATTGGCCAGAAATTCAGCGTCAAAAGGCCTTTGATACAATATTTCCTTCAGCCGCCAATATTACTTCTTCCTTATCAGACAAAACTTTCTTTGTGTCGGGCTCCGCAATAGAAACTGCTGCCTATTATTTTAATAACTCCAACCGATTCTATATGTTAGACTCGAATGGGATTAGTCGCGGAAAATGGTGGACATACTGAAAGATATTGCCGATAACCTATAATGGACGGTGGCGGTTCCCGGTTGTCCAGGTATATTGTAAGCAAAACGAAATGCTTTCTATTGAGGCGCAGGCCGATAGTTGCATAGTTGTCCATGTTTTAAGAGCGGTTGTTCCGAGAGGATCGTCGTTAAGCGAGCAAGCGCATGGTGACGTACTTGGCTTGTCCACATGGCGGAACGGTTTGTTCGCGATGCCAGATCAGCCGATTAGTTTATCGGCACTAATCGATGCTGTAAAACAATCTAAACTGAGAGTGCATTAAAATGTTGGACGTGAATCAAGACGCTGGATCTCCAATTCAACCGCTCACCCCAAAACTTGTATGGGCTGTGACGACGACGGCCGATCAAGACGCAGCCTGACATTCGATCATCGAGTAGTCGGATACGTCAGCCCGTGCCCAAGTGATCCTGGGCTCCGCTGATCCCGTCGATGTCTGCGTTGTGCGCAGTTACCGGCTGCCCTCCCCTCGACGGATCGAGGCAAAGGAGAGCGGGCGGTGATCCGTCGGCGCAACGATGCCGCGACGGCGTTCGCCAGATCGTTTCAGGCCGTCATCGCGGCAATCTATATCCGACACTGGGAATAGACCTGACCGCCCTGACCGCCGCGCGGGGCATTCAGGTCGAGCCCGCGTTCACCGACTTCGTTTTCCGTCTTGGCTCGCAAGCAAGGTCAGCTACTCGACCACGACGACATCGCCGCTGCTTCGATATTCGGCAATGGCTGTTCCCGGCTGTCGACTGAAGATCGAACTTGACCATAGCAGCACCGGTATGGCTGCCTGATCGAGTAGGACCACTGGAACTTCTATTAGAAATATTTTCTCTAGTAGCCCCTCGCGTCTAAAGGTGATCCCATTGCTAAACGCAGTCGCAGCTTTCGCCTCAGTAGCAATTTTGATTGCGACCTCTCCAGATCGGGAGATGAAGCCGTGTGCGCCTCGGCAACAATCGTCGGTGGCCGTCAAGGATGGTCGGAACCTGATCATTGAGCAGGTATGCGAGGAAACTTCGGTTCCGCACCAATCGCAGCTTCCGCCCTCCCACGCCAAAGATCCTGGATATTTCACATACGGCAAAGGCCCTACCTTCTAGGACGATCACCCGACGCCTTTCGCATATTCCTCCAGCCCTACTCGGCAGATCGCCTCCAGCGTGGTTTGGCGTCGAGCTGCGAGCACCTTGAGCGCGATGTGCGTTTCAAGGTCGATCTGGATCAGCACTTTCTTCGACACGCCTGAGGGCGCGGCAGAAGGACGCGGCTCTGGCGCTGGTGCGGACGGCCGATCGGGAATGACCGGGCTGATGTCGTCGCTTTGATAGTCAGGCATCTTGGCTGCGAGGTTCGGCATTGATTCATTCCTATTTCTAGTAGGGTTTCTAGGGTTTCTAGTAATTCTAGTTCGGCTTCTGATGTTGGTTGAGCTGGTTCAAGATCCACTCGTACAAGGCGGTGATCTCGTCCGCGCCTTTGCAGCCGGGTTCGTACTCGCGGGCGACCATGCCCTCGGCGATGGCCTTCCCGAACACGCTGCGCTGATGAACGACAACCGGCGACGTGGCGAGCTTGTACGTGGCAACCGCCCGTGTGGCGTCGGCGACGATGAGCGGTGACCGGGTTGGCACCGCATTGAGCACCACGGCTGCTGGCTTGCCGAGCGTCCGCACGATCTTGGCCGTGGTCGAGATTGCCTTCAGGTCGAAAATCGACGGCCGGACTGGGATGATCAGCAGTTCGGCCGCGTCGGCTGCGCACATCGTCAGCTCGGCGTTCGGCCCGCTGTCCAGGAACACAAAGTCGGCGCCGTTCGTCTCGGCCGCTTTCAAGAACTGCGGCAGCCTCGACGGCTGCAACGAGACCACCAGTAGGTCGTCGCTTTGCCGGTCATCCTTCCACGACATCGTACTCGTCTGAGGGTCTAGGTCTACGATCGCGACGCTCTTGCCGGTCAGGGCAGCCTCGACTGCGAGATGGATCGCGATCGAGCTTTTGCCGGTTCCGCCCTTCTGACTTGCGATTCCTACGATGATCATGCGTGTGCTCCAGTGGGATTGGTGAACGGGGATTGATTGGTCGACGTGGACGGCCCGACAGGGGACTGAGCAGCGAGGCGGGCCTGGATGCGCTTCAGGCCGCCCTCCAGGGTCGCCTCGGTGCTCGGCGGGCTGAACAGCCCGGCAGCTGCCTTGATGGCCGTCTGGAAGCCTCTCACAGCAGCTGACGGCCGACTTGGCGGCGTTGATCTGATCCGCATCGCCGAAACGAATGGTTTGGCAGGCTCAGCCTGCATCACCGCAGGCTCTCCCAAATATATGTTTTCTTCTTCTTCTGTTTTAGGAAGATGATAGTCTATACCCGTACTTATGGGAGAGCGTTTTAACCGAACGAAGAGCTTCGTGAATACGCAGCTGATCATGGTGGTAAACACGAACAGGATAGGCTTCTTTCGATAGCCTTCCGGCTTTCGGCACCAGACCGATTTGTCCTGAACCATCCGGCCGACGAGGCCGTGTTCGACGAGAAAACCCATCGCCTTCCGCATCGCCCATTCGGTCATCCCATCCAGATCTGGATGTTCGATGAGCTTCCTGCGATCGAGCGCGAACTCACGGCCAAACACAGCTTCGGCCCCATGCATCCGGCACAAAAAGACGAATAGGATGATCGCGTTCATTCGCCATTCGGCGTTCGCGATCGTGCCAAGCCGTTCCATCGCGACCTTCGCGAGGCATGGCGGCAGTCGATAATTCCCTGACCAAAGCGAGATCCCCCAGAGAGGCTGTTCCGAACTGGAGGCAGCCGTCGTCGATGCCGCTCTCGCAGCTGTATGCGTATCCATCTTGTCCCGTGTCCGGGACCACCTGTTGGTGACAAAGCTCCGCCGTACGCGATCACTTACGATTTCGCGTTGACGTGAGCGGCTTGGTCGGGCAAGTTGTCGTTGTTACTGCGACTTCTTACTTCGACACTACCGCGACGGCCTTCGAAGCTCCCCGGCAAGGGCGCTTCTGGGCCGTTTGCTTTTTCAGCTACTGGTGGTCGTCGTCCTTCCTTGTGTTGTTGCCGTCTTTCGAGGGCGGGTTGTGGCTTTGTCGATCAAGTAGGCGGTGACCTCCGCCTCAGTGACATCCCGCGTCTGACCGATGACCAGCTCACCCTGACTATTGATCAGCCGATACCGCGCCTGATCCAATGGCACCCGACGCTCGGCGTAGAGCGTGTACCCTCGGTAGGCGGCAAACTTGCGCAGCCGCCAATAGGCGCGGCGAGTAGGCGATCCGGGCTCGTGCTGCACTGATGTCTCCCTCGGCCATCGCGTGATGGCGTCCCTCCATGACGGAGACGGAGATAACAAATCAATATCTTTTTGAAGCACAACCTGATCACCAAAGCGTATAGTTTGGCGGCTACTCATTGAGTGTCGTTCAGACACGCCTCCGACATCGATTCCGTACTATGGAGCGATGACAGTTTCTTGGCGCATGCTTGCGGAGGTGGCTCGTTACACCAGTATTTGGATTTCGCTTCAGGCGCGTAGCGCTCGCCGAAATGGTCGGTTTGGTGGTCGCCGCCTATCAGGATCACGACGACGATCGCGGCCACGATGATGGCGAAGCGGCCGGTCGCCGCCAGACCCACCTCACGGAAGCGGAAGGTGATGCTGGGCTGTGTGTAGGGGGTGTGGTCGGACATGCGGGCCTCCGGTGAGGCCTCCCAAATGTGGTCACAGCCCAGCTAACAACCCGAGAAATCTTCGAGTTATCCACAGGGAAGAGACTCAGCCACGAGGCAGCCGAACGTGGCGCCGGGCGATCCAACTGTAAAATGGACTGTAAAATGGAGATGCTAGAATTACGACTGTAATTCAAAAAAACGCCGTAGGTACGGCGATAGATCTGGTTGGGGGACTAGGATTCGAACCTAGATTGACGGAGTCAGAGTCCGCAGTTCTACCGTTGAACTATCCCCCAAAAGGCGCGACGGGTGCGCCTGATGGCCGGCGCCAGGCCGGTCGCCGCGGGCTTCGCCCGCAGGTCGCGGTTGTCTAGGGTGTCTGCGGTAGGCTGTCAACGGGTTCGCGCACCGCCGCGGCCGCGTCTCTATGACGGAGCGCAAAGAGCCGCCCAAGGTCCTTGCGCGCCCCGTCAAATCAGCCCGAAACTATCGGCGAATCTCTAGAGCGCTTTCCGCTTTGGTGGAATGACCAAAGCGATAAAAAATCGCTCTCTTTTAAAGAAGTTAGAGCATTTCCTTGACCGCAAAAGTCTGCAACTTTTGTGGAAAATGCTTTAGCCGCGCTCGTTCAGCATCGGGAAACCGCGCTGGTGCCAGACGAGATAGGCCGGCGGCACGTCGCTGGCGGCGTCGAGGGCCGCCACCTGCGCGGCGCTCAGGCTCCAGCCAGCCGCGCCGATATTCTGGATCAGCTGCGCCTCGTCGCGGGCCCCGATGATGATGCTGGAGACGGTCGGGCGCTGCAGAAGCCAGTTCAGGGCGATCTGCGGCACGCTCTTGCCGGTTTCCTGGGCCACGATGTCGAGTGCGTCCACGATGGCGAAGAGCCGCTCTTCCGCATAGTGCGGGCCGGTGTCGGCGATGTCGAAGGCGCGGGTGCCAGGTTTGGCTGGCTGTCCGCGCCGAATCTTGCCGGTGAGCTTGCCCCAGCCGAGCGGGCTCCAGATCAGCGCGCCGACGCCCTGATCAAGGCCAAGCGACATGAGCTCCCACTCGTAATCGCGGTTGAGCAGCGAGTAGTAGACCTGATGCGCGACATGGCGGGCATAGCCGTAGCGGTCGGAAACGGCGAGCGACTTCATCAGATGCCAGCCGACAAAGTTGGAACCGCCGATGTAGCGGACCTTTCCGGAGCGCACGAGCTGGTCGAGCGTCGACAGCGTCTCCTCCACCGGCGTGTTGTAGTCCTGCCCGTGGAGCTGCAGCAGGTCGATGTGATCGGTGCCGAGACGTTGCAGCGCCTGATCGACGGCCTCGACGAGGTGCTGGCGCGACGAGCCGAAATTGTTGGGACCCTCGCCGATCGGGAAAGTCGCCTTGGTCGAGATCAGCAGCCGCTCGCGCTTGCCCTTGATCGCGTCGCCCAGAATCGTTTCGGCGAGGCCGTCGGAATAGATGTCGGCTGTGTCGAACAGCGACACACCATGGTCGAGGCAGATGTCGATCAGCCGCGACGCGCCGCTGGAATCGGTGCTGCCCCAGGCCTTGAAGAAATCATTGCCGCCGCCGAAGGTGGCGGTGCCGAAGCTGAGGACGGGCACGCGCAGGCCGGAATGGCCGAGACGTCGATAGTCCATGTCGTTCTCCTGTGATGGCGATTGTTGTCGCATCGCTATCACAGACGAGGGCCGCCGGCCTACGCCCCGGGAAGCCCCGAGGCGCACGATTCCGCTATCGCTCCTTCATCGCGGTGGTGGCGATCTGGAACACGGGCGAGAACAGATATTCGAGTATCCGCCGCGTTCCCGTCTTGATCTCCACCGTCACCGCCATGCCCGGCACCAGCGGGATTGCCCGCCCGTCGACATCCATGGTCGTCCTGTCCAGCGTCAGGTTGACGGGATAGACGAGGTTCTGCGTCCGCTGGCCGCCGCCGAACATCTCGTCCCTGGCGACGGACGCGGGATTGCCTTCGCGCTGCTCGGCCTCGGCCTGGGGGATCGCATCCTCGGCAACCCGCGTCACATGAGCCACCAGCGTCCCATATCGTGTGAAGGGAAACGACTCGATCTTCACCACGGCCGCTTGGTCCGTCTTGACGAAGCCGACGTCGGCGTTCGGAAGATAGGCCTCGATTTCGAGCGCGGCGTCGCGCGGCACCACTTGCAGGATCTGCTGGCCGGTGGTGACCACCTGGCCGACGCTGGTGACGGTGAGGCCGATGACGACGCCGTCGATCGGGCTTTTCAGCGTCATCTCCGCGGTCTTGATCTTCGCCTTGGCGAGCTTCTGGCGATCCTCGTCGATGCGGCGATCGACATCGTCGAGCTTGTCGGCGTTGTCGGCGATGAAGCTGCTGTAGGTCCTGTCGATGTCGCGTTGCGCCTGCAGCAAGGCCGCGGCGACTTCGCCGATCTGCCCCTTCTGCGCGGCGAGTGTGGTGCCTTCCTTCTGCAGGGTTTCCTGCGCGTCGATCACCGCAGCGCGCGAGCCCGCGTTTTTATCGAGCAGCGTCGAACGCATGTCGACACGTTCGCGCAAGGTCGCCACCAGCTGGTCCTGCGCCACGATCGTATCGCGGAGACGGGTGCCCTCCGCCTGCTTGCCCTGGTGCTGCGCGGCGAGGCTCGCCACCGCCGCGGCAAGCTGCCCCAAG
>NZ_LMUU01000063.1 GCF_009765775.1 Beijerinckia sp. L45 | reverse complement strand
AGCGCGCCTCGGCCGCCTCGAGCGGCAGATAGGAAAGGGTGGCGGCGCTGCGCGCCTCGCGGACATGGATGCCCTTCGGCGCGACGGCGCTGGTGCGCAAGGTCTCGAGCAGGCCGAGGCGGCGGAGGATGGCGCTCGCGTTGGGCGAGATCTGCAGGCCGGCGCCGGCCTCGCCGAGAGCCGTCGACCGCTCGATCAGGGTCACGGCGATGTCCGCCTTGGCCAGCGCGAGGGCCGCCGTCAGGCCGCCGATGCCGGCGCCGGCGATCAGGACATGGGTCATGAAGGCATCACGCGCAGCGCGTTCGCTCAGGCGGCCTTTTCGGCGTCCGGCATGTAGAGGCATTCCGCCGGCGCGCAGCCGCCATGCAAAGCGGCGTCGTAGACGTAATGCGTCGAGCAGTAGGAGCAGACGATGTCGTTCTCGCTGCCCATGTCGATGAAGATATGCGGGTGGTCGAACGGGGGCAGGGCGCCGATGCACATGAATTCCCGGGCGCCGACGCGGATCTGCGCGAGGCCCGGCTGATTGTGGAAATGCGGCGTACCATGATGAGCCATCGCGCTGTCCTGTGCTGACCGGCCAGAGGCCTTTCCCTCTTCACCTGCGTCGATTATTGACCAAAAGCAAGCCGTCCCGAGCGCCAATCCGGCGTCGCCGGAAGCCAAGAGAGTGTCCATGCAAGAGTTTCGAGGTAACGGCGGTGTCCGCCTTGCCTATCTCGACGAGCCTGCCGTCGGCGACGATCGCGGCGAGCCGATTCTCCTCATTCACGGCTTCGCCTCGACCCATGCGATCAACTGGGTGTTCCCGCTTTGGGTCAAGACGCTGACCGAAGCCGGCCGACGAGTCATCCTGTTCGACAACCGCGGCCATGGTCGCAGCGAAAAGCTCTATGATCCCGGGAGTTACCACATCAGCCTGATGGCCGCTGACGCGCTGGCTCTGCTCGATCATCTCGGGCTGCAGCGGGTCGACGTCATGGGCTATTCCATGGGCGGGCGCATCGCCGCGTTTCTGACGGAGGCCCATCCCGAGCGCGTCCGCTCGCTCGTCCTCGG
The DNA here is from genome assembly GCF_009765775.1 of Beijerinckia sp. L45. Classification (GTDB taxonomy): domain Bacteria; phylum Pseudomonadota; class Alphaproteobacteria; order Rhizobiales; family Beijerinckiaceae; genus RH-AL1. The sequence goes on along the minus strand of NZ_LMUU01000063.1, from coordinate 24,912 downwards.
CGGAATCGGTCACCATCTTGCCGATGGCGCCACGCTGCCGGTCGGTGTCGCCGACGCGATGGAAGCCGCGTCGCTGGACGACCTCACCGACCCGATGCAGCGGATGTTTCGCGCGTTCGCCGATGCCACGAAGAGCGACCGCAAGGCGCTGGCCGCCTGTATCCGCGGCTCGCGCGACCTTCTGCCCGAGGCGAAGATCGCCACGATGCGGCTGCCGGTGCTGGTCGCGGTCGGCACCGAGGACGATGTCGCCGGCGATCCGTTTCGCCTCGCGGCGATGTTCCCGTCGGCGACGGTGCTGTCGATCCCCGGGCGCGACCATAACAAGGCGGTCGGTGACAGAACCTACAAAACAGGCGTTCTCGATTTCTTGAGCGATCGGGAATAAGCTTTCCTATATGTGCACTGCAACGAGACGGATGATCTTCCCCGTTCGCAGTGATGCGATCGAAATCGAGTGGTGAATTCATGAGTGGCAGAAGCCAGGGAAGCGCGATCATCGTCCCGCTGGACGTCAAGGATCCGGTTTTCGCGCGCATGCGGGGCGAAGCGGAGGACATCATTCGGCGCGAGCCGGAGATCGCCGGCTTCATCTACTCGACGATCCTCAACCACGACTCGCTCGAAAGCGTCATCGTCCATCGCGTTGCCGCGCGTCTGGCGCATCCCGACGTGCAGAGCGACCTGATTCGGCAGGCCTATCTCGACTTCATCGCCAAGGATCCGAGCTTTTCCGAGGCGTTCCACGCCGATCTGCTGGCGGTGATCGATCGCGACCCCGCCTGCACCCGGGTCATCGAGCCGATCCTGTATTTCAAGGGCTTTCACGCGATCCAGACGCATCGGCTGGCCCATGCGCTCTGGCGCGCCGGCCGTCACGATTTCGCGCTTTATCTTCAGAGCCGGGCGTCCGCGGTGTTCCAGACGGATATCAATCCGGCGGCGCGCATCGGCAAGGGCGTCTTCCTCGACCATGCTACCGGGCTTGTCGTCGGCGCGACCGCGTTGATCGAAGACAATGTCTCGATGCTGCAGGACGTGACGCTCGGGGGCACCGGCAAGGAAACCGGCGATCGCCATCCCAAGATCCGCCATGGCGTGCTCATCGGCGCCGGCGCCAAGATCCTCGGCAATATCGAGGTCGGGCATTGCGCCCGCATCGCGGCAGGGTCGGTGGTTCTGCATGCCGTGCCGAACAACAAGACGGTGGCCGGCGTGCCGGCGCGCATCGTCGGCGACGCCGGCTGCGCCGAGCCGGCGCGGACGATGGACCAGATCCTGGCGTCCAAGCCGATCCTTGAACACAGCGAAAGCCGCGTCATCCTGGAGCCGCGCCGCTAGCCGCTCGGCTTATGGCTGTTTCGATTAAGAGCGCGGTACGCTAAACAGCCGGGAGCGCGCGGCGCGATTGCGCGTCGAGCCGATTTCTGGCAAGCCACGCGCCCTGCGCCTCTGGAGACTTCACGTGGACAAGACCGAATTGCACAAGCTGCAGGATTTTCTGCGCCGTTCGTTCGTCAACGAGGGGTTGCGCGTCACGCCGTCGCAAAAGCTGTCGGACGCGGCCGATGTCCATCTCGGCGAGCGGACGATCGGCAAGATTCTAGTCGACGACGAGGATGGCGACCGCTCGTTCGGCTTCGAGCTGAACATCCCCGTCGATCGCGCGACGCTTCAGGAATATCTGCGGCGCCTGTTCGAGAACGACAAGCTGAAGATCGTGCCGCGCGGCAAGAAGACGGATTCCGTCGAGTTGAACTGCGGCGACGATTTCCTCGGCATCATCTCGGCCGATGACCCCAAGGGCAAGTCCTTCACCCTACAGATGGCTATTCTCGACTTCGACCTCGAAGACATTTGATCGCACGACCCGGCGGCTCTCGAAGCCGCCCGACGCCCCACCTTCGATGACGCGGAGAAACGGGCGGATATCCATCTTGCTGCCCGCGCCGCGCAGCTTGCTGGCGAGGCGGTGCGGCCCGGCCTGCGGGCGCACGTCGATCAACTCCATCTCGTCACCATCGACGATCCGCAGCGAGCGGAGCTTGAGCGGCCCGACCGGCAGCATCCCCAGCCACGACGGCGTCTTGACGCTCTTGATGATGCCGAGAATGCGCGAATGCGTTTTTCCGTGATGCCGCATCGGCAGAAGCAGCAGCTCGAAGGGGCACTCGCCTTGGCCGGCCGGCGACGCGATAGCCCCGGCGACGACCGGGCAGGCGCCATCGGCCACCGTCATCAGCACGCCGGCGAGGTTGCGGCGTTCTTCCTCGGTCCAGATATCGAGAAACGAACGGCCCTTCTGCTCGGCATCGAACAGGGCGTTGACGCGCGTCCCGGCAAGCCGGAACGGAAAGCGCTGGTCGGCGTCGATGTCCAGCATGAACGTGTCGGCGAGCACATGGCGGATCGCGCCGGGGTCGATCTCGTTGCGCTCCGGTGCGGTGCGCTCGCCGCGAAGCTCGTTCCAGTAGCGAAACAGTTCGTTGGTGGCCTGGTGTTTCATTCGGGCTCCCGAAGGGCGCCGTCTGTGCCGCGTTCCACCTGCAAAGTGGTTCAATCTGGCGCAGATCGGCGTCCGAAGTTGGAAAAAGCTGACCTTCGGGTGTTTGGGAGCGAGCGCTGTGCCGCAGCGTTAGGCCCAGGCTGACAGGACGTTGCACTTTCCCTTGCGGGCCGCTCACCCTATGGTCTGCGGCTTCCGCTCAACATGACGGCGCGCGCTCGCGCCGGTGGTGCCCATGCCGACGCAACCCCATCGCTTTTCCGTCGCCCCGATGATGGACTGGACCGACCGGCATTGCCGGGCGTTCCACCGCGTCCTCTCGCAGCAGGCGCGGCTGTATACCGAGATGGTCACGACCGGCGCGATCCTGCACGGCAATCGTGAGCGGCTGCTCGGCTTCGACGCGGTCGAGCATCCGGTGGCGGTGCAGCTTGGCGGCAGCGATCCTGCGGCGCTCGCGGCCGCGGCGCGGATCTGCGCGGACTGGGGCTATGCCGAGATCAACCTCAATGTCGGCTGCCCCTCGGACCGGGTGCAGAACGGCGCGTTCGGTGCCTGCCTGATGCGCGAGCCCGACCTTGTCGCCGATTGCGTCGCGGCAATGAAGGCGGCTGTTCCGCTGCCCATCACGGTCAAATGCCGCATCGGCGTCGACGATCAGGATCCCGAGGTCGCGCTCAACGCCATGGCCGATGCGGTGATCGCGGCCGGCGCGGACGCGCTGATCGTCCACGCGCGAAAGGCCTGGCTCAAGGGCCTGTCGCCGAAGGAAAACCGCGACGTGCCGCCGCTCGACTATCCCTTGGTGTATCGGCTGAAGCAGCGGCTCCCCGCCGTGCCGATCTCGATCAATGGCGGGATCGCCACGCTCGAAGCCGCGGAAGCGCAGCTCGCGCATGTCGACGGGGTGATGATCGGACGCGCGGCCTACAGCGATCCGTCGCTGCTGCTCTCGGTCGACCGCCGCATCTTTGGCGCGACCCCGCCCGATCTCGACCGCCGGGACGCGGTTGAGCGGTTCATGCCCTATGTCGAGGCGCGGCTTACCGAGGGCGTGCCGCTGCACGCGATGACCCGCCACATGCTCGGCCTGTTCAACACCTGGTCGGGCGCGCGGGCGTGGCGCCGCCATCTCGCCACCGAGGGCGTCAAGGCGGGCGCCGGCGTGGCGGTGTTGCGCGACGCTCTGCGCCACGTCCGGGCGCCGCAGGTGGAAAGCGAAGCCGTCGCCGCCTGAGCTTTTCAGGCGTGCGCGAGCTTCGCCTGCACCGAGACGATCGTCGGCAGCGGACGCCAGAACACCGTCATTTCCTGGATGAGACCGGCGTCGTTGAGTCGCCACAGATCGATGCCGTCGAGCACGTCGGTGCCGACGACCACGCCGAACACGGCGGACACGTGCCGCGGGCCCTGCAAAATCTCGCGAAACTCGAAGCGGTCGACGACGGCCAGCAGGGCATCGACGACGGGGCGGATGGCGGGCTTGCCCGCGAAGGGAGCGACGTGGAGCGGCGTCTTCAGCACGACGTCATCGGCCATGTGGGACAACATGGCGTCGAGGTCCTTGCGCTGCATCGCTGCGGTGAAAGCGTGGAGATGGGTCAAGGCCATGGGATCATTCCTGTCCGATAGAGGGGCTTTGGGACCGGACGCGTCGAAGCGCGCCGGCAACATGGGCCACTCTACCGACAGGGCTTTGGCGGTTATGCCAATTGCCCCTCGCTTTCCGCCAAGATCTCAGCCCGCGATTTTCAGGCCGACGATCCCCGCGACGACCAAGGCGATGCTGACGATCCGCAAGACCGAGATCGGTTCGCTAAAAAAGTACATGCCGAAGGCGGCCGAGCCGGCCGCGCCGATGCCGGTCCACACCGCATAGGCGGTGCCGAGCGGCAGCCAGCGCAGCGACAGCGTCAGACAACCGAAGCTGGCGGTGAGGCAGACGACGGTGACGATCGCAGGCGTCAGGCGGGTAAACCCGTCCGACGCTTTCATGCCGGCCGCCCAGCCGACCTCGAACAGGCCGGCCACCAGGACGAGAATCCAGGCCATCAGCCGATCGCCTTGCCCATGCGGCCGGCGAGATCCTGGATGTATTGCCAGGCCGTGCGGCCGGAGCGGCTGGCGCGCGTCGCCGCCCATTCCAGCGCCTCGGCCTCGGTGATCGCACGGTCCTGCACCAGGCCGTAGTGATCGACGTAGCCGAAGACCATCGCCAAAAACTCGTCCTGCGAGCACTTGTGGAAGCCGAGCCACAGGCCGAAGCGATCCGACAACGAGACCTTTTCCTCGACCGCCTCGCCGGGGTTGATCGCGGTGGAGCGCTCGTTGTCGAGCATCTCGCGCGGCATCAGGTGGCGGCGGTTGGAGGTCGCGTAGAACAGGACGTTGGCCGGACGGCCCTCGATGCCGCCGTCGAGCACCGCCTTCAGCGACTTGTAACTTGTGTCGTCGAAGTCGAACGAGAGGTCGTCGCAGAAGACGAGAAAATTGTAGGGCGTATCGCGCATCAGAGTCATCAGGCCGGGCAGGCTGTCGATGTCCTCGCGGTGGATTTCCACGAGCTTCATCGGCAGGAAGCCGGCGTCCGCCGCATGCGCCGCGTTGACGCTGGCATGCGCCGCCTTGACCAGCGAGGACTTGCCCATGCCGCGGGCGCCCCACAGCAGCACATTGTTGGCGGCAAAGCCGCGGGCAAAGCGCTCGGTGTTGTCGGTGAGGATGTCGCGCACGCGGTCGATGCCGCGCAGCAGGCCGATCTCGACGCGGCTGACGTGGGGGACGGGCACGAGCGTGTTGCCCTCGGCCTGCCAGACGAAGGCGTCGGCGGCGTCGAAGTCGGGTTTTTGTGGCGGCTTGGGAACCAGCGCTTCGAGCGCCACGGCGATGCGGGTCAGGGCGCTGGCGGCATCGGGGGTCGAGAGGGAGGCGAGCAGATCGTCGCGGTCGGTGGTCACGGGTGTCCTCGATTTTTGGGCTCTTTGGCAGGCCTTTAGCACGGGCGACCCTTGTGTCACGATCCGCCTTCACCTGAGGTCCGTCATCGCGAGCGACGCGACGCGACCCAGGGGCGGGCGCAGCGACCTTGCCGATCAATCGCCGCCTCGATGCGCAGGGCGGCCGACGGATTGTCTTCGGCGATATAGTCGAGCTGATTGTCGCGCGTGCGAACGCCTGACTTGAGCCAGACGACGATCAACCGGGCTTTCGTCCCGCCTCGACCCGATTGACCCAGACGGCACGGCGCGCGGTTCCAGCATGTTTCACGTCGTCATGCGCGATCCAGTTGGCATCCGACGCATCCGCCTCCTCCAGGCTTCTCAAAACCTCGGCGCGAAACCATGAGTCGTGCGCTGCTGCGGCATGTGCACGCTGCTGCCGCAGCGCCGTATCAGGCCGGCGCTTGCCTTCCGACCCGACCTGATCGGGCGTCCAGTTCGACTTGTCGACATCGATGTGACGCGCGCCCATGCCGTGAAGCACGGCGATCGCCTTGCCCGCGTCGCGAAACCCGCGGACGGCTTTGCCCCGTGTCGTCGCAAGGGTCACCTTATCTCCGCCGCGCTGCCCTGTGACGAAGAACAGCCCGCCGGACCCGGTCACGCCGACACGATTGAACTCGCCCGACTGCCAGGCGGCGCGGAACTGGTCAAGCGAGAGCGTTGCCGGGCATCCAAGCATAAGCGAATGATCTGACAAGCATCTAATAACGTCAAGGCGCTGATCCTCATCCGCGAGGCGGGGAAGGGGGACCATGCGAAGCATGGTGGAGGGGGCGCTCGGCCGGCTGAGGTAGACTGGATGTTAATGGCATCGCCGCCGCCTCCACCGCCTCGGCGGTCCCCCTCCCCACGCTTCGCGTCGGAGAGGATGTGCCCCGACCGCCACCAGTCCCATTGCATTCGCCTATCCCCCCGGTATAACCCGCCCATCCCGCCGCCCAAGGCGGGTCTTGCTATGGAGCACGACCATTTTCATTACCCCAGCCTTCGCCCAGACCGCTGCCGCGGCGCCAGGAGGCTACGACCAGATCCTCCAGTACGTGACGCTGTTCGGCCCGATTCTCGTAATCATGTACTTCATGGTGCTGCGGCCGCAGCAGAAGCGCGCCAAGGACCAGGCCGACCTGATCAAGAACATCCGCCGCGGCGATACGATCGTCACGACGGGCGGCCTCGTCGGACGGGTCACCAAGGTGATCGAGGACGCCAACGAGCTCGAAGTCGAGATCGCCCTGAACGTCCGCGTGCGGGTCGTGCGCGCCATGGTCTCCGACGTCCGCTCTAAGGGCGAGCCCGTCAAAGAGGCGAGCTGATCTCGAGGCGCTGACCAGACGGACCGGCTACGGTCCGTCGCTCAATTTGGATTGTTGATACGCATGCTGCGCTTTGCCCGCTGGAAAATCATTTCCATCATCCTGATGACGGCGCTCGCGGTGCTCATCGTGATCCCGAGCCTGTTGAGCCCCGGCGCGCGAAGCGCACTCGACGCCGCGCTGCCGTCTTGGGCGACGCCCCGCACCATCGTGCTGGGTCTCGATCTCCAGGGCGGCTCGCACATTCTGCTCGAGGTCGACAACGCCTCCGTCGTCAAGACGATGGTCGATAACGCCCGCGACGACGTGCGCCGCACCCTGCGTGACGAAAAAGTCCAGATCACCGGCGGCATCGGCGTGCTGCCGCGTGGCGTCCAGGTCCGCGTGCCCGATGCGGCCGAGCGCGCCCGCCTGATGCCGAAGCTGCGTCAACTCGCCTATCCCGGCATTTCCGCACTCGGCCAGTCCGGCGCGGCGCCTTACGATCTCAGCGACAACGGCTCCGGCACGATCCAGATGACGGTGACCGATGCCGGCGTCACCGATCGCGTCCGCCGCGCCGTCGACCAGTCCATCGAAGTGCTGCGCCGTCGTATCGACGAAAGCGGCACCAAGGAGCCGAGCATCCAGCGCGAGGGCAACGATCGCATCGTGATCGAAGTGCCGGGCCTGCAGGATCCGGCCCAGCTGCTGGCGCTGGTCGGGACGACCGCCAAGCTCGAGTTCCGCTTGGTGGCGCAGCCGGGTGAGGCCCCCGCCGACGTCGAACTGCTCGACCAGACCGACGAGCAGGGCAAGATCCCCGTCGAAAAGCGCATCATGGTCCAGGGCGAGGATCTCACTGACGCGCAGCCGGGCATCAGCTCGCAGACGCAGCAGCCGGTCATCAACTTCAAGTTCAACATCCGCGGCGGCCAGAAATTCGGCCAGGTGACGTCGGAAAACATCGGCCGGCCCTTCGCCATCGTGCTCGACGGGAAAGTGATTTCCGCGCCGACGATCCGCGGCGCGATCACCGGCGGCTCCGGCGAGATTTCGGGCAACTACACGCTCGAAACGGCGAACAAGCTCGCCGTTCTGCTGCGTGCCGGCGCCTTGCCGGCCAAGCTGACGGTCGTCGAGCAGCGCACCGTCGGACCGGGCCTCGGCCAGGATTCGATCAACGCCGGCAAGCTCGCGGCCTATGTCGGCGCGGCGCTGGTTTTCGCCTACATGCTCGTGACTTACGGCACGTTCGGCATCTTCGCCAACATCGCGCTGGCGGTGCATATCTCCTTCATCTTCGCCGGCCTGGTGCTGCTCGGCGCGACGCTGACGCTGCCCGGCATCGCCGGCATCGTGCTGACGATCGGCATGGCGGTGGATTCCAACGTGCTCATATATGAGCGCATCCGCGAGGAGTCGCATTCCGGGCGCTCGATCATCCAGTCGCTGGATGCCGGCTTTACCCGCGCCTTCGCGACGATCGTCGATTCCAACGTCACGATGTTCGTCGCCGCCGCGATCCTGTATTTTCTCGGCGCGGGCCCGGTCCGTGGCTTCGCCGTGTCTCTCGGTCTCGGAATTCTCACGTCCATCGTCACCGCCGTGACGATGACGCGGATGATGATCGCGCTGTGGTATCGCTACCAGCGTCCGACCCGGCTCCCGATTTAGGCCGGATAAGGGTATCCCATGAAACTCCTCCGCCTCGCACCCGAAAATACCAAGTTCGGCTTCATGCGCTTCCGGCGCTTCAGCTATCCGTTCTCGGCGGTGCTCTCGATCGTCTCGGTGGTGCTGTTCCTCACCGTCGGCATGAATTTTGGCATCGACTTTTCAGGCGGCACCTTGATCGAGCTGCGCGCCAATTCCGGCACCGCGGATCTCGCCAAGATCCGCCAGCAGGCCGAGGCGATGAACGTCGGCGCCGTGGAAGTGCAAGGGTTCGGCAACGCCTCCGACGTCATCGTGCGCTTCGGCGTCCAGCCCGGCGGCGAGGCCGCGCAGCAAACCGCGGTCGACCGCGTCAAAACCGCCGTCGGCACCGATTACACCGTGCGGCGCTCCGAAGTCGTCGGCCCGCGCGTCTCCGGCGAGCTGGTGCAGTCCGGCACGCTCGGCGTCGTCCTCTCGATCGTCGCCGTGCTCTGCTATCTCTCGTTCCGCTTCGAATGGCAGTTCGCCGTCGGTGCGATCATCGCGACCATGCACGATCTGCTGCTGACCGTCGGCTTCTTCTCGATCACCCATCTCGAGTTCAACACGACGTCGATCGCGGCGATTCTGACGATCGTCGGCTACAGTCTCAACGAGACGGTGGTGGTGCTCGACCGCATCCGCGAGATGATGCGCAAGTACCGCAAAGTCTCGACGAGCGAGCTGATCGACATGTCGGTCAACGCCGTGCTGCCGCGCACGATCATGACAGCCACCACGGTGTTTCTCGCGCTGCTGTCTCTCGTCCTGTTCGGCGGCGAAGTGATCCGCTCGTTCTCGCTGGCGATGATCTGGGGCATCTTCGTCGCCACCTATTCGTCGATCTTCATCTGCTCGCCGATGCTGATCTATCTCGGCCTCGGCCACGAGACGACGGCGCTGGCGGTGCCGCCGAAGCCGGCGGCAAAGCCGGCCAAGGCGACGATCTGACCGTTCTGGTCCGGGTGCAGATCATATGATGGATGACATCAATGGCTTTCTCCCCGGTCTGCATGCTCTCGACGGCTACGGCGCCGGCGGCTTTCAGTTCGCCGGCATGTCGCATCGCGGATCGCTTCTCGTGCTGCCGTCCGGCATCTACGCCTGGGATCTCGTCGATCCCGGTCAGCTGGTGATCGCGGCCTTCGCCCGCGTGCTTTCCGAGGCCGGCGCGATCGAGCATCTGCTGATCGGCACGGGGCCGACGCTGCTGCCGCTCTTCGATCTGCGCGATGCGCTGCGTCAACGCGGGATCAAAGCCGAGCCGATGGCGACGGCCGCGGCCGCGCGCACCTATTCTATCCTGCTGGGCGAAAAGCGGAAAGTGGCGGCGGCGCTTCTCGCCGTGCCGTGATGGCTGCTGCCAGCGCCTACGCACACTGTGAAACCGAAGTCCGCCGCGACGATCGCGACCGCTGGCTGGCGAGCCTGTTTTTGCCGGACGCAGCACGGCCGCATGTCCACGCGCTGCTCGCCTTCAACCTGGAAATGGCAAAAGTCCGGGACACGGTGTCGGAGCCGATGCTCGGCGAGATCCGCTTCCAGTGGTGGCGCGACGCGCTGGCGAACGGCGCTGCCGCCGGCCATCCCGCGGCCGAAGCGCTGCTCGACACGGTGGTGCGCTGCAAGCTCGACATCGCGCCGCTGCTGGCGCTGATCGAGGCGCGCAGCTTCGACCTCTACGACGATCCGATGCCCTCGCTCGACGCTTATGAGGGCTATGTCCACGCGACGTCGGCCACCCTGTTCGCCTGTACCGCACAGATTCTTGCGCCCGGTTTCCCTGCGAGCGCCGCGACCCAGGCGGCCGGCCGCGCCTATGCCATGACCGGCCTGCTGCGCGGCCTGCCGTGGCAGGTGATGAAGGGCCAGCTCTACCTGCCGCTCGACGTGCTGGCGCGCTTCCAGCTGCCACCGGACGAAGTGCTGGCGCACCGCAACTCGCCGGCCCTCGGCTTCGTCCTCAATGATCTGCGCGCCCGGGTCCGCGGCCACCTCAAAACCATGCACGCGGCGCTGCCGGATTGCCCGGCACCGCTCGCTTGCCTGCCGGCCTTCTTGTGCGAATCCTATCTGCGGCGGATGGAGAAGCCGGGCCTCGACCCCTTCGCGACGCCGATCGAGCTGCCGCAGTGGCGGCGGCAGTGGGTGTTGTGGCGCGCAGCGCGGGGGCTGTAGGCGATTAATATCCATATTGAGGATACTTAGCGTGCATCAGCGTCCTGACCTCAGTTAGGAACGAAAATGAGATTCCAAATATACTCACGTTCTTGTCCAGATAGCGGGGATCATTTGTTGTGATACGGGCGAATGAAACTATAACGTGAGAGCTTGATTTTTCAAATACAATATCTCCGCCCCATTCGATGAGGCCGACGGAATATGTATTTGGGTGTCGTAGACGATTTAATGCGTGCCCATAATTCTCTTCAAGAGGTGCGTCGAGGCTCGAGTTTTCATATTTGAACCTCTTGCCATTAGCGCCTGATATCAAAGACGGGTCTATCTGTGCAAGTTCATTTACGCGCCGAGCATGAAAGCCGAACTCCATCAAATCCATTGTGGTCTGTTCGATAATAGGTAGAGAAAACTCATGTGGAATAACGCAGCTCGCAGCCTGGAAAAGATTTAGAGCAAGTTTTTGTGCTTTCTCGAAATGAGATTGCAATAATTTTAGTTCCATTATGAAGCTCCAAGGCGAGTGTTTGTCGCGCTGCGGTTTTATTTGAAAGGATTTTTAATGATCAGAGTCTTATCGACGACCATGCCGTGCTGCATGTCTTCCGACCAGAACGTCTTGCACTCGAGCCGTAGGGCCGACGCGATCATTAGGGCGTCGTAGAACGCAAAGCCATAACGCTCGGCAAGCCGAAGCCCATCCGTGTGAATCGCGAGGTCGATTGGGGCGATGACGCGAAAGAGAACACGCATTACATCGATGGCGCTGCGGACCTCCACCCAGCTCATTTTCAGTTTGCGGCGCGCGACGGTCGCAAACTCATTCAGGGCTTGAACGCTCGTGACGCACCCGACGGTCATCAAACCTTCAGCGATGGCGGCGCGCGGATCGTCGCTCGCGGCGTAAATCAAGACGTTGCTGTCGATGAAGGCAGGCGCGGTCTTCATCGCCTGTTCGCATCTTCGCGATCGAAGATCCAGCCGGCGGGCAGAGGCTTGCGCAGCGAACGAAGCTGCTCCAAGGCGCGTTCGCGGCTGGTATCGCGAGCCACGTCGAAGGCGCGCTCGCCCACGACATGGATCTCGATATCATCGCCTTCTCTCAGGTTCAGGGCTTCGACGAGAGCTGCGGGAAGGCGGACCGCAAGACTGTTTCCCCATTTCGCGATTTGCATGGCATGCTCCAAAATACACATGATATGATGTATATCTTCGGCGACGACAACGCGGGATAAGCGACCCCTGATGACGATCCGCTCTCAACAAGTCGTTTAATCCTTGCCGCGGACAACGATCGACCTCTTTCGCATGGGCAACGCTCAAAATGCGCGTATGGACCATGCTCGGCCGAAGGACATTGAGCACTTCCGGTACGGCGGCGACGATTGGGTGCGTGCGGGCATATGCTTTTGGCGGCGTATAAGGATGAGCTACGAGCCACGCATCGATCCTTCACCCGAGTCGGAGGGTGGTCATGATCGAATTGTCGCTAAAAGCCTTGCGCTTCGCTCGCCTGGTCGCGGAGCAGCAGTCGGCGTTCGCCGACGATCAGCATGTCAAGGACTTGCGCCAAGACGCGGTCTACCAAAGCTCTGGATCGCCAGCCGGCTCGGAGCGCCCCATGCGCTATGTCTCCATCTCCGACGACACGGCATTGTTCTGTTTGAAGGCGATCGAGACCTTCCTGCAAGGCCATAACTTCAGCGCTTCGTCAGACTGGGATGGAAACGACCTCCAGTACCTGGAAGGCATCAAAGGGCATCTGGCGCGCAGCCTCGCGCTCGACGCCTTTGACGGTGGCCGGCCCGCGCCGTGACGCGGTATGATGCTCGCTGATCTGCGGCCTTGCTCCGTCGGGCTCTTCCTCTAAAAGCACCTCCATGAACAAGCCCGACAAAGCCGCCGCCGATGGCGTGGATTACGCCAAGAGCCTCTATCTGCCGCAGACGGAGTTCCCGATGCGCGCCGGTCTCCCGAAGAAGGAGCCCGAGCTGCTCGCGCGCTGGAGCGAGATCGACCTCTACGGCAAGCTGCGCGCGGCGGGGCAGGGCCGGCCCAAATTCGTGCTGCACGACGGGCCGCCGTATGCCAATGGCAACATCCATATCGGCCACGCGCTCAACAAAATCTTGAAGGATCTGGTCACCCGGTCGCAGCAGATGACCGGCAAGGACTCGAACTACGTGCCGGGCTGGGACTGCCACGGCCTGCCGATCGAGTGGAAGATCGAGGAAGAATATCGCGCCAAGGGGCGCAACAAGGACGATGTGCCGGTGGTCGAATTCCGCCGCCAGTGCCGCGAGTTCGCCCGCAAATGGGTCGACATCCAGCGCGAGGAATTCATTCGCCTTGGCGTGACCGGCGATTGGGCCCACCCCTACGAGACGATGAGTTTCGCCGCCGAGGCGCAGATCGCCCGCGAGATCATGGCCTTCGCCGCCAACGGGCTGCTCTATCGCGGCTCCAAGCCGGTGATGTGGAGCGTGGTCGAGAAGACTGCGCTGGCCGAGGCCGAGGTGGAATACGAGGACCATGTTTCGGATACGGTTTTTGTCGCGTTTCCGCTTCGTGGTGCGAGCGCCGACCTCGCCGAGGCGCGCGTGGTGATCTACACGACCACGCCGTGGACGATGCCGGCCAATCGCGCCATCAGCTTCGCCTCCCGCATCGCCTACGGCCTCTACCGCGTCACTGCGGCTGCGGACGACAACTGGGCCAAGACCGGCGCGCTCTATCTGCTCGCCGATGCGCTGGCCGAAAGCGTGTTCAAGGCGGCCAAGGTCGAGTCCTTTGAAAAAGTCCGCACCGTCACGGCAGCGGCGCTCAAAAACCTGACGGCGGCGCATCCGCTGGCGGCGCTCGGCTACGGCTTCGACGTGCCGCTGCTCGACGGCGATCACGTTACCGACGACACCGGCACCGGCTTCGTCCACACCGCGCCTTCGCACGGCCGCGACGACTTCGACATCTGGATGGCATCCAATCGCCTGCTGCGCGAGCGCGGCATCGATCCGCGCATCCCTTACACCGTCGATGCCGATGGATTCCTTACCGAGGACGCGCCGGGCTTCGTCGGGCGCCGGGTGCTGGACGACAAGGGCAACAAGGGCGATGCCAACGAGGCGGTGATCGCGGCGCTGGTGGAAGCCGGCACGCTGGTCGCGCGCGGGCGGCTGAAGCATCAATATCCACATTCCTGGCGGTCCAAGAAGCCGCTGATCTTCCGCAACACGCCGCAATGGTTCATCGCGCTGGACAAGGGGTTTGTGCCGGCGGCGGCCGACGCCGACGGCAAACCCTTCCCCCTTGTGGGGAAGGGTAGGGATGGGGGTTCGTCCCGTTCCTCGGTAACCGAAGCAGGGGCGGGGACCCCCACCCCTGCCCCCTCCCCACAAGGGGGAGGGGAATCGACCCTCCGCGGCGTCGCGCTATCCGAGATCGCCCGGACAAAATGGTATCCCGCCGCTGGCGAGAACCGCATCACCGGGATGATCGCCAACCGTCCGGACTGGGTGGTGTCGCGGCAGCGCGCCTGGGGTGTGCCCATCGCCATCTTCGTCAACGCCGACCACGAGCCGCTGGTCGACGCCGCCGTCAACGCGCGCATCGCCGACGCGTTTGCGCAAGAGGGCGCCGATGCCTGGTACCAGGAGGGCGCGCGGGAGCGCTTCCTCGGCGAAGAGCTTGCCGCCGAACTCGTCGGGAACGGCCCGAAGTGGCAAAAAGTCGACGACGTTTTGGACGTCTGGTTCGACTCCGGCTCGACGCATGCCTTCACGCTGGAAGACCCGCAGGCCTTTCCCGGTCTCGCCGGCATCAAGCGGATCCGCGACGGCGGCCAGGACGAGATCATGTATCTCGAAGGCTCGGACCAGCATCGCGGCTGGTTCCACTCGTCGCTGCTGGAGGGCTGCGGTACTCGTGGCCGGGCGCCCTACGATGCGGTTCTGACCCATGGCTTCGTGCTCGACGAGCGCGGCCTGAAAATGTCGAAGAGCAAGGGCAACGTCGTGGCGCCGCAAAGCGTCATCAAGGATTCCGGCGCGGATATCCTGCGCCTCTGGGTGTCCGCAGCCGATTATTCCGACGACCTTCGCATCGGGCCGGAGATCCTCAAAACCTTCGTCGAGACCTATAAAAAGCTGCGCAACACGCTGCGCTGGATGCTCGGCACGCTGGCGCATTACGATCCGGCGCAGGAGGTCGGATTCGAGGCGACGGACGAACTGGAGCGGCTGATGCTGCACCGGCTCGCCGAGCTCGATGCCGAGATCCGCGAGGCTTACCAACGCTTCGACTACAAGCGCGTGGTGTCGCGGCTGTCGATGTTCCTCAACACCGATCTGTCGGCGTTCTACTTCGACATCCGCAAGGATGCGCTGTACTGCGACGCGCCGTCGAGCGCCCGCCGCCGCGCGTCGCTCGAGGTGATCGAGCACATTTTTCGGTCCGTGACGCTGTGGCTGGCGCCGATCCTCGTCTTCACCGCCGAGGAGGCCTGGCTGTCACATTATCCCGAGGCCACGTCGGTCCATCTCGAGGCCTTCCCCGATATCCCGGCCGACTGGCGCGACGTCGAGCTGGCCGCGAAATGGGAGCAGGTGCGGGCGGTGCGGGCCGTCGTCACCGGGGCGCTGGAAATCGCCCGGGCGCAGAAGACGATCGGGTCGTCGCTCGAGGCGGCACCGACGGTGTTCATCGCCAACGAGGCGTTGCGCGCCAGTCTGGTCGGGATCGATTTCGCCGAGATCTGCATCACTTCGGACGTCACGCTGACCGAAGGGTATGGGCCGGATGCGGCGTTCCGCCTCGCCGAGGTCCCGGGCGTCGCTGTCATGGTCGAGCGGGCTGAGGGCAGAAAATGCGCGCGCTCGTGGAAGATCTCGCCGGATGTCGGCAGCGACCCGGAATTCCCGGACGTCACGCCGCGTGACGCCGCGGCGCTGCGCGAGCTGAAGGCCGCCGGGCTTTGGGTATGAACTTTGGCCGCGTGTATCCTCACCCGCGGGAGCGGGGGAGGGGGACCATGCGCAGCATGGTGGAGGGGGCGCCGCGTTTTTCCACTGCAGCACTTTGCCCCCTCCACCGCCTTCGGTCCCCCTCCCCCGCTTTGCGGGTGAGGATTTGGCGGGGGAGGACATGAGCCCCCGCGTCGCCGGCTTCCTGGTCGCGGCCATGACCCTGGTCGTCGATCAGGCCAACAAGCTGTGGCTGCTCGACGTGTTCGACATCGAGGCGCGGCAGCCGGTGCGGCTCGCCCCGTTCTTCGACGTCATCGCCGCGCGCAACCCGGGCATCTCCTACTCGCTGCTCAGTGCCCACAGCCCGGCGGCGCGCTGGGCGCTGGTCGGCTTCACCGTTCTCGCCACTGCGCTGATCGGCGTCTGGCTGTGGCGCACCACCACGCGCGTCGTCGCCTTGGCGCTCGGCCTCATCGTCGGCGGCGCGCTGGGCAATGCGATCGACCGGTTCAGCTACGGCTGGGTGGCCGATTTCTACTATTTCCACGTCGGGGATTTTCACTGGTACGTCTTCAATCTCGCCGACGTCGCGATCGTCGCAGGCGTCGGCCTGTTGCTGATCGACGCCTTTTTCCTGACGGCCCGGCCGGTGGCCGGGGCGCGGTACGAGCCGTAAAGTCGATTGGCCGAGGCTCGCGGAGTCGTGATAGAAGCGCCGACGCCTCCAAATTGCCGTGAAGGCGCGGACTATAGGCCGATGCTTTCGAAGATCTTGAGGATGAAGCGATGAAATTACGCAATCGCGTGCCGCTGTCGGTCGCGCTGGTCGTGATGGCCTTCGCCGCGCAGGCCGCGACGTCGGCCGCGCGGGCTCAGGAGCATACCGACTACAAGGATATCTACGGCAACCTGATGAGCGCCGTCGGCTTCGGCAAGGAGCACGAGCCGATCGACTACAGCCCGCGCGCCCCCATCGCGGTGCCGCCGAGCAACGATCTGCCGCCGCCCGTCGAGCCCGGCGCCAAGCGTCATGCGGCCGGCTTCCCCGACGACCCGGACGTGATGGCGCGGCGCAAAGCGCTCGTCGATCCGCGCCAGCCGGTGCCGCCGGCCGAGAGCGGACAGGCCCGCAACTACCTCATAGAGCCGCCGGCCGCCTATTTCGATGCCTCGGCTGTGGTCGCGACCGGCAACAAGGCCGACCATGGCGATGCGACGCCGGTTGCCAAGCACCACCACCACAAGAAGGCCGAAGAGGCCGCCGCCGCGCAGTAACGAGGCCTCGCTTTTAGTCGGGGCAATTTGTCCAATGCAGTTTGGGGATGCCGCGCCCATATTGATTGCGCTATACCTGATCGCTTGAGCCGCCCGCGTTTCGACGGCGAGCGGCGACCGTTTTGATCAAGGTGAACCAAGTCATGGCGTCAGGCCCCCTCGCGTCCTCCGGCGGCAGCGTGTCCCTTATTCCGAGCCATGCTCTCACGCCCGGCAGCGATGCTTCCGGCGCAGCGAGCGATACCGCCGTCGTCCAGGGCCGGCTCGAGAATGGGATGGACATCGTCATCATTCCCGATCATCGCGCGCCTGTGGTGACCCACATGGTATGGTACCGCAACGGCTCGGCCGATGACCCGGCGGGGAAGTCCGGCATCGCGCATTTCCTCGAGCACCTGATGTTCAAGGGCACCCACGACAATCCGGCGGGCAAGTTCACAAACATCGTCTCGGATTTCGGCGGCCAGGAAAACGCTTTCACGTCCAACGACTTCACGGCGTATTTTCAGCGCATCGCGAAAGAGCATCTTTCGGTCTGCATGGAATATGAGGCCGACCGGATGAAGAACCTCGTCCTCACCGACGAGATCGTCGCGCCCGAGCGCGACGTGGTGCTGGAAGAGCGCCGCATGCGCACCGATTCGGATCCCGCCGAAATCCTCGACGAGGCGATCCAGGCGGCGATCTATACGTCGCACCCCTATGGCAAGCCGGTGATCGGCTGGGCGCACGAGATCGAGACGCTCGATCGGAGCGACGCGTTCAACTATTACGAGCGCTTCTACACGCCGGAAAACGCGATCCTCATCGTCGCCGGCGACGTCGATCCGCAGGCGACGATCGCGCTGGCCGAGACGATTTACGGGCCGATCAAGCCGTTCGGTAAGGCGCCGATCCGCCGCCGCCCGCAGGAGCCCGAGCCGAAGACGCATCGCCTCGTCACCATGGTCGACGACAAGGTCGAGCAGCCGCGCTACCAGAGCCTGCATCTCGTGCCGTCCTACACGACCGGCAAGCCCGGCGAGGCTGAGGCGCTGGAAGTGCTGGCCTTCCTGCTCGGCAGCGGCCAGACCTCTGTCCTCTACAAGGCCATGGTCATGGACGAGAAGATCGCGGTGGCGGCGGGTGCGCACTACATGGGGACCGCGCTCGACGAGACGCGCTTCTTCATCTACGCCGTGCCGGTTCCGGGCGTCAGCCTCGAGCAGATCGACCAGGCCATCGCCAAGATCATCGGCAAGCTTGCGGCGACCGGCTTCGATGCCGCCGATCTCGCGCGCGCCAAGACCCGGCTGGTCGCCGAAGCCATCTACGCCCGCGACAGCCAGATGACGCTGGCGAACTGGTACGGCGCCTCGCTCGCCACAGGGCAGACCCTGGCCGACATCGCCGCCTGGCCCGATCGCATCGAGGCGGTAACCGTCGAGCAGGTGCAGGACGCGCTGCGCTACCTCGACAAGCGCCGCGCCGTCGCCGGCTATCTCCTCCCGGCGGAGGCCGCCTGATGCCGCCCTTCCACCATAACGCTTTCCGGAAAGCCGGCATGACAGCCCACGTCGATACTCTGCTCGACCCGCGCCTCGTCGCGGTCGAATCCCGTGCCTCGCGGGTGCAGAAGGTTCGTTCGCCCGGCGGCATCGAGGCCTGGCTCGTCGAGGATTACGCGATCCCACTGCTCGCCGTGAACTTCGGGTTCAAGGGCGGCGCCTCGCAGGACCCGCTCGGCAAGCCGGGCGTGGCGACGCTGCTCGCCGGCCTCGTCGACGAAGGCGCCGGCCCCTATGATTCCGCGGCGTTCCACCAGGCGCTGGATGACAGTGCGATCGACATCTCATTCTCCGCCGATCGTGATGCGATCCAGGGGCGGATGAAGACGCTGTCGCGCCACATGGGCCGCGCCTTCGAGCTGCTGGCGCTGGCGGTGACCGAGCCGCGTTTCGACGCGCCGTCGCTGACCAGGGTCAAGGGGCAAGTGGTTGCCTCGCTGAAGCGCGAGCTGAATGATCCCGACCACGCCGCGGCGCGCCTGTTCCGCCAGCTGTCCTACCCCAACCATCCCTATGGTCAGCCGGTGCGCGGCGACCTCGATATCGTCGAGACGATCACCCGCGACGATCTCGTGCTGATGCACAGCCGTCTGTTCGCCCGCGACAATCTCAAGGTCGCGGTGGTCGGCGCCATCGACGCCGAGACTCTCGGCCGCGAGCTCGACCGCGTCTTCGCCGTGCTCCCGGCCAAGGCCGACCTGATGCCGGTCGCCACCGTGCTGTTCAGCGGCACCGGCACGCAGCACGTCACGACGATCGACGTGCCGCAGTCGACGATCCGCTTCGGCCGCCAGGGCATTCCGCGGGACGATGCCGACTATATGGCGGCGACCGTGGTGAACCACGTGCTCGGCGCCGGCGGTTTCACCGCCCGGCTCTACAAGGAGGTGCGCGAGAAGCGCGGGCTGGCGTATTCCGTCTACTCGCAGAACAGCGAGATGGACCATGCGGCGATGCTGGTCGGTGCAACCTCGACCAAGAACGAGCGCGCCGCCGAGTCGATTTCGGTGATTCAGGATGAAATCCGCCAGATGGCGGAAGGCGGGATCACCGAGCAGGAGCTCGACAAGGCGCGCAAGTATCTCATTGGCTCCTACGCGCTGCGCTTCGACACGTCGCACAAGATCGCCGGCCAGCTCGTCAGCCTGCAGCTCGACGGCTACGATGTCACGCGGCTCGACACCCGCAACACCGATATCGCCGCTGTGACGATGGCGGATGCCAGCCGTGCCGCCAAGCGCCTGCTCGGCGACGGCGCCCTGCTGGTGACGATCGCCGGAAAGCCTGTGGGTCTGTGATGAGACTCCCGCTTCTCCCGCTTGCGGGAGAAGGTGTCGCCGCGTAGCGGTGACGGATGAGGGCGATGGCAGGGCTGCCTCGACGTCGAAGCGACACGGCACCGCCCTCATCCGAGCCTCGCTGACGCGAGGCCCACCTTCTCCCGCAGGCGGGAGAAGGAGTACCCGGGGACACCGCATGCCCATCCAGCGTCTCGACCGTATCCTGATCGACCGCATCGCGGCCGGCGAGGTGGTCGAGCGTCCGGCCTCGGCGGTGAAGGAGCTCGTCGAGAATGCGCTCGACGCCGGGGCGACGCGCATCGACGTCGCGATCGAAGCTGGCGGCCGCAAGCTGATCCGCATCGTCGACAATGGCCACGGCATGGATGCCGCGGATCTCGCCCTCTGCGTCGAGCGCCACGCCACCTCGAAGCTGCCCGACGGCGACCTGCAGGCGATCCACACGCTGGGCTTTCGCGGCGAGGCATTGCCGTCGATCGCCTCCGTGGCGCTGCTGACGGTGGCCACCCGCACCGCCGCAGGCGCCCAGGGCCACGCGATCACCGTCGACGGCGGCATCAAGCATGAGGTCCGGCCCGGCGCGCAGCCGCTTGGCACCCGCGTCGACGTCCGCGATCTCTTCGGCGCCACGCCGGCGCGCCTGAAATTTTTGAAGAGCGACCGCGCCGAGGCGCGCGCCGTCGGCGACACCGTGCAGCGCCTGGCGATGGCGCATCCCTGGGTGCGCTTTACCCTGGCCAGCACCGAGACCGCAGGCTTCGACTATCCCGCCTGTCCGCCCGGCGCCGACGGGCTGCTGGAGCGTCTGACCCAGATTTTGGGGCGCGACTTCAAGCCCAACGCGCTGCCCGTCGACGCCATGCGCGAAGGCGCGACGCTGCATGGTTTTGCCGGCCTGCCGACCTGGCATCGCGGCGATGCCACGGGACTCTATCTCTTCGTTAACGGCCGCGCCGTGCGCGACAAGCTGCTGCTCGGGGCGGTGCGCGCGGCCTACATGGATTTCCTGCCCTCGGGGCGGCATCCGACGCTGGCTTTATTCGTCACCTGCGATCCCGCCGAGGTCGACGTCAACGTGCATCCGGCCAAGGCGGAGGTCCGCTTCCGCGATCCCGGCCTGATCCGCGGGCTGATCGTCGGCGCGCTGAAGCAGACGCTGACCGCGGCGATGCACAAGGCCTCGCCGACCGCGGGCGCGGCG
Source organism: Beijerinckia sp. L45 (assembly GCF_009765775.1). Lineage (GTDB taxonomy): Bacteria > Pseudomonadota > Alphaproteobacteria > Rhizobiales > Beijerinckiaceae > RH-AL1. The sequence goes on along the minus strand of NZ_LMUU01000063.1, from coordinate 3,951 downwards.
ATTGCAGCCTTCGCCCGGCCGGGCTGGAGCACTTACAGCGCGCCGGGGCCGCAGAACTGGACTGCGGCGCAGTCGCCCACCCGGCCGCTCGGGTTCGGCGAGGCGGAGCAGGCGGCCTTCGACGTCACGCCGAGTGCCGACGCGCGGGCCGGCGCGGCGGCGATGGCACCGGAGGCGGTGGCGTCGCCGCTCGGCGCCGCCCGCGCCCAGGTCCACGACACCTATATCCTGGCGCAGACGCGAGACGGCATGGTCATCGTCGACCAGCATGCCGCGCACGAGCGGCTGGTCTACGAGCGGCTGAAGGCCGCGCGCGCTGCCTCGGGCATCGAACGCCAGGCGCTGCTGATTCCCGCCGTGGTCGAGATGGATGCGCGCGACGTCGAGCGGCTGGTCGATGCCGCGCCGCTGCTGGCGACGCTCGGGCTAACGCTCGAAGGCTTCGGCCCCGGCGCGGTGCTGCTGCGCGAGACCCCGTCGAGCCTGGCAAAACTCGACGCCGGCAGCCTGCTCCGCGATCTCGCGGCGGGGCTTCGCGACGACGAGGCCGACACCGCCAGCCTCGAACGCCGCCTCGACCACGTGCTGGCGACGCTCGCCTGCCATCATTCGGTGCGCGCCGGGCGCCGGCTCAATGGCGACGAGATGAACGCGCTGCTGCGCGAGATGGAGCGCACGCCTGGGTCCGGCCAGTGCAACCACGGGCGGCCGACCTATGTGGAATTGAAACTCGGGGATATCGAACGGCTGTTCGGGCGGCGGTAGACGGGGTGGATGGTGACCGGCCTGGCCCTGGCCGCCCTGCTGGGCAGGGTTATCGTTGCTTCAAAACGCCTTTTGCCGTCAAAATATTGGTGCAAGCCGATCTGATTTTGAGCTGAAACGACCTGAGGGAGGAACGGCGATGACCAAGGTCGAAGAAGCGATCGGCATGCTGCGTAGCCTGCCGCCGGAGCGTGGCGAAGGGGTCGCGGCCTTGTTGCTCAAGCTGGCGGAAGACCCTGGCAGTTTCGATTATACGCCGGAAGAAATGGAGCGACTGGACCGGTCGGAGGCGGCGGCAGCACGCGGCGATTTTGCCACGGACGACCAGGTGCGCGCCCTCTGGGCGAAGCACGGTTTGTGAGGCGCATCCGCTTCACGACACCGGCCGCGATCGAGCTGGCCGCCATCCTCGATTATATCAGCGACCGCAATCCGGCGGGAGCCCAGAATGTGCAGCAGCGGATCCAACAGGTGATCGAGCATGTGGCGCTCTGGCCGAATGCCGGGGCCGCGTCTCGAAACAGGCCTGGGATGCGCCGGGTTCACGCGGTCCCTTACCCCTATGCAATCAACTATCGTTTTAGCGACGACGAGATCGTCATTTACGATGTTTGGCATACACGGCGGGATCGATAGCCGTTCGCCGCAGCGCTTCCCGTAACCCGGCGCAGCCCCTACAAGCAGCGCTGACTGTAATGACCCCGCGGGACGATAACACGTGAACATCCTTCTTCTCGGCTCCGGCGGACGCGAGCATGCGATGGCGCTGGCGCTGGCCAAGAGCCCACTGCTGACAACCTTATTTGCGGCGCCGGGCAATCCCGGCATCGCCGCGGTTGCGACGTGTCTGGCGCTCGACCCTGAGAATCATGCCGCAGTCATCGCGGCCTGCCGCGCCCATAAAATCGGTTTCGTCGTCGTCGGGCCGGAGGCGCCGCTGGTCGGCGGCCTCGTCGATGCACTGGAGGCCGAAGGCATCAAGGCGTTCGGGCCGTCGAAGGCGGCGGCGGCTTTGGAAGGCTCCAAGGCCTTCACCAAGGCGCTCTGTGCCAAGCATGGCATTCCCACGGCGGCCTACGGCACGTTCGCCGACGCGGCGGCCGCGAAGGCCTATGTGACGGCGCAGGGCGCGCCGATCGTCGTCAAGGCGGACGGGCTCGCCGCCGGCAAGGGCGTCGTGGTGGCGGCCGACGTCGCCGAGGCGCATGCGGCGATCGACCATGTTTTTGGCGGGGCGTTCGGCGCCGCCGGCGCCAGCGTCGTCATCGAAGCGGTGCTGGAAGGCGAGGAAGCCTCGTTCTTCGCGCTGTGCGACGGCAACCGGGCCGTCGCCTTCGCCTCGGCGCAGGATCACAAGCGGCTCGGCGACGGCGACACCGGGCCCAACACCGGCGGCATGGGCGCCTATTCCCCGGCGCCGATCCTCGATGCGGCCTGCGAGGCGCGGGTGATGCGCGAGATCGTGCAGCCGACCCTCGACGGCATGGCCGAAGCCGGCACGCCGTTCAAGGGTGTGCTCTTCGTCGGCCTGATGATCGGCCGCGACGGGCCGCAACTCATCGAGTTCAACGTGCGCTTCGGCGATCCCGAAACCCAGGCGATGTTGCCGCGGCTCGAGGACGATTTCCTCACGCTGCTGCTCGCCTGCGCCGATGGCACGATGGGCGCGACGTCGCCGCGCCTGTCCTCCGAGGCAGCCCTGACGATCGTCATCGCGGCGGACGGCTATCCCGTCGCGCCGCGCAAGGGGGGCGCCATCGACCTCGACGGTGCAGCGGACCTGCCCGGCGTAACGGTCACTCACGCCGGCACGAAGACCGTCGACGGCACGCTGGTCGCCGACGGCGGACGGGTGCTCAACGTGACGGGTCGCGGCGCAACGATCGCCGCGGCGCGCGCGCGGGCCTATGACGCGGCTGCGCGCATTGATTGGACGGACGCCTACTACCGCCGGGACATCGGCGCCCGGGCGATCGGCGCATGATCGCCGCGCTATCATGCGCTGATCGCGCAACGTTGCCCCGCTCTATACTGTCTTTCGCAAAAGTTTCATCAAATTGCGAAATATAAAAGAATCATCCGAAAGTCAGAGTTCGAAACCTTTCGCTTTGGCGACCCGTAAGACCCAGTGAAGAGGGACAAGAACCCGCTTTCATTGGAGAAAATACATGAAGTTCAATCAGATGGCTGTTGCCGGCGTGGCCTTGATGGCGCTTGCAGGTGCTTCGACCGCTGCTTTCGCGAACCCCAAGGTGGGCGGCGCGCCGATGCTCGAGAGCAAGAACATCGTCGAGAACGCGGTGAATTCGAAGGATCACACGACGCTCGTCGCCGCCGTGAAGGCCGCGGGCCTCGTCGACACCCTGGCGAGCCCTGGCCCGTTCACGGTGTTCGCGCCGACCAACGCCGCCTTCAAGAAGCTGCCGCCCGGCACCGTCGAGGGTCTGCTGAAGCCTGAGGCGCTGCCGCAGTTGAAGGCCGTGCTGACCTATCACGTCGTCCCGGGCACCATCACCGCCAAGGACCTCATGAAGATGATCAAGGACGGCGGCGGCAAGGCCACGCTGACCACGGTTCAGGGCGAGCCGCTGACCGTCGAATCGAAGGGCGGCCATATCGAGCTGATCGACAGCAAGGGCGACGTCGCCACGGTGACCATCCCCAACGTGATGCAGTCGAACGGCGTGATCCACGTCATCAACACCGTCCTGCTCCCGTAAGCGTCATCCATCGCTCCGCTTGCGAGGACGACAGGCCCGGCTCTTTCGAGAGCCGGGTTTTTTTATGCGCTCTGCCGCCGGAGAAAATAGACCGTCGTGTCGCCGACGGTGCGCTGCTCCAGTTTTTCGAAGCCGCCGGGCAGCTGAACGACGGTGCTGGCCGCTTCTTCCAAAACGTAGAGGCCGTCCGGCTTGACCCAGCCGCCGTCCCGCAGCGCGATGAGGGCAAGTTCGCCCAGGCCCTTGCCGTAGGGCGGATCGAGAAATGCGAGGTCGAAGGGCTCGCCGGCCGGCGCCGCGCCGAGTTTTCGGGCATCGCGGCGAAAGATGCGGGTTTCGCCGCCGACGCCGAGGCTCTCGACATTGTCGCGGATCAGCGCGCGGGCTTCTGCCCCATCCTCCACCATCAGCGCGAAGCTCGCGCCGCGCGACAGCGCTTCCAGCGCTACGGCGCCGGTACCCGCGA
>NZ_LMUU01000062.1 GCF_009765775.1 Beijerinckia sp. L45 | reverse complement strand
CAGCGCGGAAGATCTGTTGCAGGCACAACGGCGGCGGCGACAGCTGATTGCAGCGGTTGAGGCGGCCCTGCAGGATATCGACGTGCTACTCACCGCAAGTTCGATGGAGGCGCCGTGCCGCATCGACGATACAGCCGAGATCGCCCGCACCTATGGACGGCAGGCGCGCACGCCCTTCAACGTCACCGGCCATCCGGCGATCGCGTTGCGCAGCGGCCTATCGGCCGGTGGCCTGCCCTTGGCGCTGCAGATCGCCGGCCGCTTTCACGACGAGGCCACGATCTGCCGCGTCGCCGCCGCGATCGAGCTGACGCTTCTGTTTCCCGGGATAGATGAGGACCGCTAAGCATATAAACAGAATGTCAGACAATCTTTTCTGTCGAGGTCCGAGGTTTCACTATGACGGTATATTCGTCCCTTAAAGACCGGGTGGTGATCGTCACCGGCGGTGCACGCGGCTTCGGCCGCATCATGGCAATGGCCCTGCTGGAGCAAGGTGTTCGGCTGATGCTGACAGGGGCTCGCTCGCAGGAAAACCTCGACGAAACCGTTGCCAGCGCCGATGCGCTCTATCCCGGCCGATGCCTCGGCATGCTGGCCGATGTCAGCGATTTTGCGGCCTGCAAGGCTGTCGCGGAGGCTGTCGAAGGCAAGTTCGGACGGATCGACGTGCTCATCAACAATGCCGGACGCCCCTCCTCCGAAGCCGCACCGGTGCCGGGCGAGCGCTACGCCTTCTGGAATGCCGATGTCGACGGCTATCGCCGGATCGTCGACACCAATTTCGTCGGCCCGTTCCTGATGGCCAAGGCGGTCGCGCCAGGCATGGTGGCGCGCGGTTTCGGCAAGATCATCAACATTTCGACCTCGCGCCCGACGATGATCGGGAAGGGAGCCAACCCTTACGGAGCCTGCAAGGCCGGACTCGAGGCGTCCAGCGTCGTCTGGGCCAAGGATCTCGACGGCACCGGCGTCACCGTCAACGTGCTTCTGCCCGGCGGCCCCTCCGATACCGGGCTGATATGGGGCAGCAGCATCGGCACGCGCGCGACCCCAAATTTCAAGGCCGGCAAGGGCGCGCTCGGCCAAGAAGGCCTGGTCGAAGGCGGCCTTTTGCCGCCGGAGATCATGGCTGCGCCCGCCCTCTGGCTCTGCGCCGACGACTCCAACGCCATCAATGGGCGCCGGATAGCCGCCCGCGATTGGGACAGCGATCTGCCGCCGGCCCAGGCTGCGGAACGGGCTCTCCAGGCGCCGCATAGCCCCCCGTCGGTCATGTGAAACCGGCGGCGCTCGGCCGACGCAAAGCGCAACTGCACGACGTAAGATCAGCGGGTGGTAAGGGGGGGACGCTTCGCACCGCTCTACCCGGCCCTTGACGCGATCTTCATCAGCCATCGATGAAGCCCGCGCGTCGCGCCTTCGGCAAGGCGCGCCATACCGGGTTTTTAGTGGCGATTATCGGAGCATCGCAGATGGTGATCGGCTCAGTTGCGTCTCGGCGAACGTCCGACCTGGCAGATCAGATAGCCTCCCCTAACCATACTCTCTAATCGAAGCGAGCAGGGAAGCCGCAACCCGTAGAAACCGTTGGCGCGCCACTCGGAACAAAACTGCGAACACCTATACCATTGAAATTGCTATATAGTTTCGAGCCTTGAAGGCAGCGAGGAACGAACATGATGTCTGCTGTGCGCCGAAGTCGGTCGTTCAGCAACGCTGAGCCCGGCTCGAAAGCAGACGCCGACTGAAGCATGCCATTCAGGCCGCACATGGTGGTTTTCTGCCCGTCAGCTTCCGGCCGGGGGATGCATTGAGGCGGACATAGCCGCGGGGCCCGCTCACAACCCAATGCTGACCTAGAGGCTGTTGTGGACCTGTCGGTGTGGTGACTCGGATGGTCAGGTATGAGCCTGATCCGGAAAGCGTATCCCTTCGACGTCTCCGATGACGAGTGGGCGCTGTTCGTGCAGAACTGAGCGCCCGAACGATGACGCGGATCTGGAAGGGTGCTGCCCGAATGACGCTGACGATTAGAGACGCCGAAGGCATCCTACGGTCCCGACTTGGCGAACCGGTCAAGACCTCGACTAATTATGTGACCGGCTTCGCGACCAGAACCGGTCGGGTTCTCGCGATCGATCGCGTGGCGAGCGAAACGCGCATCTGGTTTCAGCCGCCCGCGCCCCCAAGCCTCGGCGGGGTGCGCCTGCTGGAGAAAGTCTCAAACGCGAACTCGAACATCAACGGGCCGCTCCAGCCGCTTCGCGACCCAACAACGCTTCGGGTCGAAGTCGACAGTGGCGGCGCGCTGAACAGATTTCTGGACTGGTATGCAGGCGCGGAAAGCGCGCCGAAGGCCGTGACCTCCGGCGCACGCATCGATCCAAGCGCCTTCCGCGCGGGCTTCGCCCGTTTTCAGGAGTTGATCATAGCGAATTCCGGACGGCCGTTCTCGAGTTTCAGCGACGGACTGATCCACGACTGGGAAAGCTACAAGCCGCGCCTGCGTGACCACGCACTCGTCCTGCTTAGGGCCGGCGACTGGTCGGAAGCCGGCATCGGTTCGGGCGCGATCCTCAACTGTGTAGTCGAGGCGATCGAGATCCAGGACAGCCGGACGAACCTCACCAACAACCTTGTCTTCTGGCAGAACCGTTTCGGCCATGCGAACCGCGATCATCGCGCTCTCCTGGAGGCGACATCCAACCCGAAGCTGCGCCGCGAGTTCGAGGCGCTACTGTTCAGCCTCTTCCGCGGCGACGCCGATGAAGGCGGCACGTTCGACCGGTTGAGCGAGCTATCGGACGGCAAATATCCGCTCCTCGCCTACCTCTATTTTCTGAAGGACATGGACCGGTTTATGCCGATCCAGCCGACCGGCTTCGACCGCGGTTTCCGGGCGCTCGGGAGCGACTTCTCGACTCTGCGCCGGTGCAGTTGGGATAATTACGCCTCCTACAATGAGACGCTTGACGCACTTCGCCTGCTGATAGAGGCGGCTGCCGGCCTCAAGAATGTCCGCCTAGTCGATGCGCATTCATTCTGCTGGCTCTTTTCGACGCTTCTGAAACTGGAGGCGGAGGGCGCCCTCGCGCATGCGGAAGGACAGCGCGACCACGTCCGTTACCTTGGCGGACGCGAGAAATCGATCATCGCGATGCGCCTCGCAGTTGAGAACGCCGTCAAAAACGCGAACGGCCAGATCGTTGAACGCGTCCTGAAGAACAAGGAATTGCGGATGACCTCGGCGGAGTTGGAGAAGCTGATCGCTTCCCTGCTCGATCTCCAGGACAATCGCTGCGCACTAACCGGCATCGCGTTTCAGTTCCACGGGCCCGCCGCCGACAAGAACCTCTTGCCCTCGCTCGACCGGATCGACAGCGCAGGACACTATGAGGTGGGAAATCTACAGATCGTCTGCCAGTTCATCAACTTCTGGAAGAGCGACAGAGACAACGCCGAGTTCCAGCGGCTCCTGATGCTCGTCCGTGGCCTCGACGCCGGATTGTGATGTCCTGGAACAATGGTCAAGGCGGCCCCATCTGGGCCTATGCAGATTCGAGGGGCTGGGTCACGCCCGCCCCCCTGTTCGCTAACACCAACCTGCGCTGATCAGCATTTGTGAGCCCATTCTCGCATTCCGATGGTCATGATTGTCCATGGCTGGGCGGTGAGCTTGTTCCAGGCGTCGCAGCAGTGGCCGACAATATCGTCTACGTCGTGAAGAGCGGTTCGACAGCCAGTGCCGCGCATGTATTGCCAGACGTTCTCGACAGGGTGAGTTCGGGGCTGCGCGGCGGCAGAGGCAGCAGCGTGATGTTGTCGGCACATCGAGCTTGGCGGACGTGTGCCAGCCGGCCTGGTCGAGCATCAGGACGGCATGGGCGCCCGGATCGACCGCCAGACTGATTTCCTTGAGATGCTCGGCCATGGCTTGTGTGGTGCACCAGGGCAGAACGAGAAATATCGAGATCTTGGTCGAGTGTGCTCACGCGGGCGTAACCGATACGGGCCATATGTCACCTCAAGGTTTAGGCCCAAGGCTACCCTGTCACAAATAGTCGGCGTCAACCCAGATGTTACGACTCGAGGGGGACGCTTGTTACGTCACGCGAGGGTATACCCTAAGGTGCCATGCAAATATTGGCGGCTCTGCCCAGTTGGGGCGGATCGACGCCGATCCCAAAACCTGCCGATCGTCCATCTGAGCTGCGACGCTCGCTCAAAGTTCGCGGTAAGGGATACTGCACGATAGACGGACGACCCTCCGGCCATTAGACATCGATAATACTATTGTTATTGAACGAGTCGCTTGGCCGGTCCCCACTGAGTGGTCCGGGGTTTATGTTAGTTCATGGTCGGCCTGAGCGC
>NZ_LMUU01000061.1 GCF_009765775.1 Beijerinckia sp. L45 | reverse complement strand
CGCGACCGGCGCCGGCGTGTCCGGGATGGCGCGCGGCCGCACGGGCGGCACCGGCAAATCGATCGCGGGGGCGGGCGGCAGGACATGCGCGCGATGGCGCGCCGGCCGATGCGACCCGAAAAACCCGAACATCTGCGCCGCCGCGCCGTCCGTACCGGCGGCCAGCAACGTCAGGCCGAGAGCGAGACCCCTGCAAAAGCGCGTCAACAAAACCGATGGCTCATGGGCGAATTGGGTCCATAGGTTGGGACGAGCGGCACCCCGACTCAAGACCACACCGAGGCGGACCCTGTCCACCCATCCCGGAGGCGCATGGCCGGCATCGGCGATTTGTTGCGACGCGCCAAACTGTGGCAGGCGATCCGCATCCTTAGCGCCTGCGCGCTGTCCTACGGCATCACCACGCTGTTGGCCCTGCCGGAAGGCTACTGGGCGCTGATCACCGCCGTGGTGGTGACCCAGGCCGATCTCAGCTCCACCGTGCAGGCCGGCCGCGACCGCATCTTCGGCACCGTCATCGGGGCGGTGATGGGGGCGCTGGTCATCGCCGCCAATCTCGAGGGCGGCTGGCCGCTGCCGGTGCTGTTCTGGATCGCCCTGGTTCCGCTCGCCATCCTCACCGCGATCAAGCCGAACCTGCGGCTCTCCTGCGTGACCCTGGTGGTGGTCGTTCTGGTGCCCGCCGCCTCGACCTGGCATCGCCCGCTCGACCGGGTGATCGCGATTCTGATCGGCACGCTGGCGTCCATTGCCGTCTCCGCCATCATCTTTCCGCGCAAACCGACAACGCCCACCCCCGAAACGGTGTCCGACGGCAGCATGGAATGAGACCTTGCGGGCCGCGCCGGACCGCTTTACCTTCTCAGTCAGCCACAGGGGTGCTGCTTCGCGAAGCGGCTGAGATCATACCCTTCGAACCTGAACCTGGGTAATGCCAGCGCAGGGACCGGCCGCATCGACGCCCGTATCGCGTCGCCGCGCCAGGCTCTGCTCCACGCCATACCGCGGAGGACGCCATGAACATCCAATACAAGCCCGGCTCGCTCGTGCCGGAGACCGTGACCACCGGTCCGCTGACTGGCTCGCACAAGGTCTATCACGCAGCGTCCGGCCGCGCCGACATCCAGGTGCCGTTCCGCGAGATCCCGCTCGATCCCTCCGCCAACGAGCCGCCGGTGCGCGTCTACGACGCCTCGGGCCCGTACACCGAGACCGATTTCGCCGTAGACCTTGCCGCCGGCCTGCCGTCCGCCCGCGCGTGGCTGGCCACCCGCCCCGGCCTCGAAGCTTATGAAGGTCGCGCGGTAAAACCCGAGGACAACGGCAACGTCGGCGCCGACAAGCTGGTGCCCCCGTGCCCCGCCAACACGCTGCCCCGCCGTGCGCGGGACGGGCAGATGGTCACGCAATACGAGTTCGCCCGCGCCGGCATCATCACCGAGGAGATGATTTACGTTGCCGCGCGCGAAAACCTCGGCCGCGAAGAGGCGCTGGCGGGCGCCGAGGCCGCGCTCGCCGACGGCGAAAGCTTTGGCGCCGAACTCCCCGCCTTCGTGACGCCGGAATTCGTGCGGTCGGAAATCGCCAAGGGCCGCGCGATCATTCCCGCCAACATCAACCATCCCGAGCTCGAGCCGATGATCATCGGCCGCAACTTTCTGGTGAAGGTCAACGCCAACATCGGCAATTCCGCGGTCACCTCGTCCGTCGCCGACGAGGTGGAAAAGCTGGTGTGGTCGATCCGCTGGGGCGCGGACACCGTGATGGACCTCTCCACCGGCCGCAACATCCACAATATCCGCGACTGGATCATGCGCAACTCGCCGGTGCCGATCGGCACGGTCCCGATCTACCAGGCGTTGGAGAAGGTCGATGGCGACCCGATCAAACTGACCTGGGAAATCTTTCGCGACACGCTGATCGAGCAGGCCGAGCAGGGCGTGGACTATTTCACCATCCACGCCGGCGTGCGCCTCGCCTACGTCCCGCTCACCGCCAAGCGCACCACCGGCATCGTGTCGCGCGGCGGCTCGATCATGGCGCGCTGGTGCCTGGCGCATCACAAGGAAAGTTTCCTCTACACCCATTTTTCCGAGATCTGCGACATCATGCGCAAGTATGACGTCTCCTTCTCGCTCGGCGACGGGCTGCGTCCCGGCTCGATCGCCGACGCCAATGATCGCGCCCAGTTTGCCGAGCTGGAGACGCTGGGCGAGCTGACGAAGATCGCATGGGATAAGGGCTGCCAGGTGATGATCGAGGGCCCCGGCCACGTGCCGCTGCACAAGATCAAGATCAACATGGAAAAGCAGCTGGCAGAGTGCCACGAGGCGCCGTTCTACACGCTCGGGCCGCTGACCACGGATATCGCGCCGGGCTATGATCACATCACGTCGGGCATCGGCGCGGCGATGATCGGCTGGTTCGGCTGCGCCATGCTCTGCTACGTCACGCCGAAAGAGCACCTCGGTCTGCCGGACCGCGACGACGTGAAGGTCGGTGTGATCACCTACCGCATCGCCGCCCACGCCGGCGATCTCGCAAAGGGCCACCCCGCCGCGCAGCTGCGCGACGACGCGCTCTCCCGCGCGCGCTTCGATTTCCGTTGGGAGGACCAGTTCAACCTCGGTCTCGACCCCGACACCGCGCGCAAATACCACGACGCGACGCTGCCGAAGGACGCCCACAAGGTCGCCCATTTCTGCTCGATGTGCGGCCCGCAGTTCTGCTCGATGAAGATCACGCAGGACATCCGAGCCGAAGTTTTGAGCATGGAAAAGGCGGAAGCGGAGAAAGGCATGGCCGACAAAAGCGCGGAGTTCTTGGCCGGCGGCGGCAAGCTTTATGTGGACGCGACGCCGGCGGAGTAGGACGGCGTTCGCAGCAAGCGCTACCGCCTTGGCGTCCGTCATTGCGAGCGGAGCGAAGCAACCCAGAGCAAGCGCTTCGGCCCCTGGGTTGCTTCGCCTTCGGCTCGCAAAGACGCCGTCTTAGACGTTGGCATAAACCATGTCACCGCCCGCCGACACAGACCGGGCCCCATGTCCCCGTTCCCCGACACAGACGCGACCCCGCGTCCGCGTCGGCTGACACAGATGCGGCCCGTGTCAGCGCTCGTTAACCCGACCGCTCCGGTGTCGGCTGACGCCGAAAAACGCAGTCTCGGGTTATCGTGGATGATTACGATCGCTGACACGATAGCGTACGAACCGGTTTGGCTTAAACCCATCGAAACAAATAACGAAGCCCCCCTTCTCCCGCTCGCGGGAGAAGGGAGTTGCCAGCGGCTTTATTCAACGACAAACAGGTTTGTAGCCCACCCCATTGATCGCTTGGTGGCCAGTGTGCCCTCGGGATCGCGCGGGTCAAGGACGGGGGCGAAACTCCCGCCAGCTCCGCTGGTTTCATCCTTGAGGCGCGCGATCCCGAGAGCGAGCATCAGCCAAGCGATCAATGGGTTTTCCGCGCCGCACCGCGCGTCTCCGCGATCATCAACTCAGATCACCGCGCAGTCCGCGATGTCATCCTGGGGCGCACCGAAGGTGCGAACCCGGGATCCATGAACATCCACGGCCGCAAGCAGAACCCAACGATGCAGCCTGTTCTGCATCCACGTTTTCATGGATCCCGGGTTCGCGCTTCGCGCGCCCCAGGATGACATCGTTGACTACGCACTAACCGCGCCGACGCGCGCCCTCACTCTTCCCTCACCCCACCGGATCGCATGCCAGCGTCAGCCCTGGCGCGAAGGGCGCGATGAAGGTCAGCGTCTTGTCGACGCGGGCGTCATAGCCGTCGTAGAGCGCTTTCAGCATCAAGTCGGCGATGGCGGTGAAATCGACCGGCTCGGGCACGGGCCTGTCGAGGCTGAAATTGCCATGCGAGTCGTCGGTGGAGAAGCCGAGTCGGGCGAGCGCCGCGATTTTAACCGGCGCCAGAAACATCCGGCGGGGCACGTCGGCCTTGTCATACCAGAATCCGGATGCGGCTTCGCAGGTCAGCCGCGTCTCATGGTCGTGGAAAAGGCATTGCACGTAGCCGAACTTGTGCTCGAGCAGTTCGATGACGAGGAAGCGGTCGCGCGTCACCGCGGGATCGCCGGCCTCGTACAGGCGCTGCAGCCGGTCGGCGACGGGGCAGCGGTATTTGTCCAGGTATTCGCGATAGGGATCGGGCGCCGCGCGGGCCGGTGCGGCGAGGGCGGTCCAGAGCACCAGCGCCGTCACGGCGGCACGGCTTGGCTTGCGCATGAAGACGCTCCCGACGCCTTGAAAATGCATAAGGGGCAGAGCCCGAATATCGAGAAAAACAGCGTTTTCGTGACGGGCTGTCAAGGAGCCGTCGCGCCGGATCGCATGGCTCGATGCATGCCGTGCCCAAAGCATTGCAGCAAAGCCGGCAGAAGCGCCGCTAGTCTTCGAAGAGCTGCATCGGTCTCTTGACCGCAGTTGCGTTGCCGTCACAGTCGAGGATAACGTCTAAGGGCAGGCGGCGCGTATAGTCGATCTTGCACGTATAGAGTGTTTCGTCATGCGCCTGGATTCTCAGTGTTCGCGCGATCTGGTCGCGCGCATCCCAGTCGTCGATGGCGTAGATCCACCAAGTCTGCTTTACGTCATCAGGGCGACCCTTGAAAATATACGTGGGCATGTCAGTCTCGTCGGCACATCTCGCTAGTTTGCGTCCACGGCTTGGCAAAACCGCACGGCAGCCCCTACGGCATAACTTGCCACACGTGACTTGGCTACTGCTAATCAGGCGGATGTTCTCTCTGCCGTAGGGTGGAAATAAATAACATATATTGTTTTCCTCTTTGGAAGCGCGACGCCCGATCCTCTTGAATTGCGGCTGGCCCGGATGCCGCATCCGCGCTCTTGCCACCGCGCGGCCAGGAAGACTGTGCACGCCGATCCGGGTGCCCGGATAATCGAGCCAGCGACGGGGCGGCGCGATGCCGAAGCGGCCACGGGCCCGCACCGCAACGTCGGAGTCGGGACCGGGAAAAAAAGAAACCGTCACTGGGGCGGGTGACGGTTTCAAGTCGCTTGGGAGGAAGACGGATACCCGCATTCCCATCACCAGACTGAAGCTTAAGGTCTGAATCGGCGATGAACTTATCATGAGGGTACAAGCGAAACGTTGCTGGGTTGCGCGTGCAAGGCTCGACCGGCGTTTCCACCCGCCCCGCCGTCGCGGCCAGCCGCGTGCGCCCCGGAAAAATCTAGCGCAGCACGTCCCAGCAGCCACCGAGCGCCGATCGCGCTGCCAGCGGGTGGCCAAATCCGGCCGCGGCCCGGGATTCTGGCGTTACAGCGGAAACGTCCGCGCAATTCAGCAGTAACGCGCGTCTCCTAAGCCTGTCTCGATCGCGACGACGTGTGCGCTCCCTGAATCAGGAGATCATCCATGGCAGCATCGGCAATGCCCAAA
>NZ_LMUU01000060.1 GCF_009765775.1 Beijerinckia sp. L45 | reverse complement strand
GCTCAGGCCGACCATGAACTAACATAAACCCCGGACCACTCAGTGGGGACCGGCCACTCCGATGCACCATGCAGCACGTACTGGCCCGGCGTGGAGCCGGTGCTGTATGGAATAGCGTGATCATCGCCGAGTTGAGCCAACGCGTGTGCGAGCATCTCCCAATCTCGTTCATCTGTCGCTTGCACCATGACATCGATCAGGGCTTGGCCAAACGTGCTTGAAGCGGGCATCCGAATTCCACTTCCAGGTTCAGGTCGGTCGAGCCCGCGATTTATAGCTCGGGCTTCTGTGAAAAGACTGTCATCCAAAATGACGCGCCGATGGCCGCGAGCCCACGAACGATATTGTCATCCAGCTCCTCCTCCCAGGTCTCGTCGAAACATTCTACGATGATCGTTACCCGGACCTTTTCGACACCAAGCTCATTCTTCAGTTTCTCTGCGTTTGCGACGAGACGCGGCAGGAAAGGGTTCAGGTGATCGATCAGGCTATCGCTCCGGACATCGTCTCGCGTGTCATACGACCATCGTCCGGTCTTCGCGACACGACCCCTCGATTCTTCTCCCATCCGGATCGCATTCGTCGGCTTGATCCCGATCGTATCGGATACCAGATCGGGATCGAGATGGTCGCCCCAGAGAATGACCGAAGCATCTATCATTGTTTCTCTACCCCATGGTCACTTGCTCTGGTGTTACACCAGCCGCCTCGTGATCAAGTCGATGACCGTGGGCGCGACGATCTACGGCAACTCTGCTACTGCCTTAGGAGAGGTGGTGAAAAACATCCAAATCATCGACCGTGCGGAAAACGCCACGTTCAGCATCTTCCAAGCCACCGACGAGGAGTTCGACCTCATCTTCATCGGTGATCAACAGGATATGGAATTTATCGAGGATTTCCTTGCTCGCGTCACGCCGGACGTAGCGACGAGCGTTCTCACCCTGATCTGGGAACGCTTTATCTTGAAGCGAGACGCCCAAGGCATTCACGGCACGCTCTACTACGAATACGAGAGCCGCCGCCGATGTTTGCCGGTGTCGAAACGCGAAGTCGATTGGGCCGAAAGCGCGATCGACGAGGCCCAGCGAAGGCTTTTCGCCAGCCGCCGTTGATCTGGCGATGGCTACCGGAGCGGAAGAGAACCACCGGAAGGGCCAAGCGCCGTGAAAGTCGAGCCGATCATAAGCCGGTCAGGGCACACCGTTCGATCAGCACCTTGTCAAACCACGATGCGGATGATGAATGAACCAGCGCTCTGCGTGCCGATCCAAGAGGGTTTCCGTGAACATTCGTATGCTCGCCTCGGCTGAAGCCATCATCGTTCTGGGCTCTCTGCTCGCTGCCCCAAAGGCCGAGTAGGCCCTGGCGCACGCCCGTGATGTTCATCATCGCTCGGCACGGCCGCGTTTGGTATCGCGTTCTTCATGCTTCGACGCCGATCGTCCTGGTCCCGAGCGATCGCCGCATACTTCTTGTCCACCGCAGTTGGATTCGCGCTCGCGACCGCGCTGTTCCTTGGCACCCTTCACGTCCTCAAGATCCAAAAGCGTTGGGTTGTCGAGCAATACGCGGAAGCGTCTTGGCTGGCCCTGTTGACGCCCCTGCTCGGCATCTGGATGGCTTGTAATGCCCGAAAGAAAATCTTGGGCCTGGACCGTCAAGTGGCGCGGCTTCCTGATGTCCATTGAGTGGGCCGCGCGAGGTCAGGACTTCGCTAGTTCAGCACTGGCTGACACAGCCATAGCAGACAGACTTGGGATGGGAGCGCGCCCTCCTTCTTGCGAGCGAGCGAGAATCTTGATCCCGCCCCTATGACATGGAGCAAAGCGCATGACATTGACTGCATGGATCTT
Organism: Beijerinckia sp. L45; assembly: GCF_009765775.1. Classification (GTDB taxonomy): domain Bacteria; phylum Pseudomonadota; class Alphaproteobacteria; order Rhizobiales; family Beijerinckiaceae; genus RH-AL1. The sequence continues at coordinate 9,137 of NZ_LMUU01000060.1, read as the reverse complement.
CGTCGAAGATATGCGTAGCAAGGGCCATGCAAATGCGCTTTGGACCCGATGGATCGGCTGGGAGTGTTCAATGCGCGCGCAAGTCTTCTGCGGGTTTCTTGCCTTCGGCCTTCTGGCGATCACGCCGCATATGTCCCAGGCTGCTGGCCTGCGAAACGTAATGACGGGTCCGTGGATCAAACAAGCGAGACGACCTGAGCCGGGCCTCGCAGCTTGGGCATCGCTTGTGCGTAGTCGCATTCTTCGAACTGTCCCACGATCGTCGCCAGGATTTGCTGGATCGGCCTCTGTCGGCGTTGTCTTTATCGTCGATAGAAGTGGTGCGCTCATCGGAAACAGTGTTTCGCAAAGTTCCGGATATGAATTCGTTGATCTGGCTGCACTTCGGTTGATCACGAAAGCCGCGCCATTCACCCCAATCCCGAATACCGTGACTCAGCAGTTCGTAAAAATCGGCATAAGGCTGCATTTCAACGGCGGATAGCGCGGCTTGGCGATAGGCCAAAGGACGATTGCCGATCAGGAGGCCGCCTCTGCGCCATGGCGCTTCCGTGTAGGTCCGAGCGCATGGCCGCGATTGGTTTTGCCCGGCAAGATCGCTTGGCGCAGCCATGCTGGTGGATCGCGAGCGCGGCCTGTATTCCATGCTCGGGAAACGATCGTCCTGGCTCGAAGTAGGCCGGACATATTTCGCGTCCACTGCGCAGGCCTCAGTCCTATCACGCGTCGACGCTATGCTGGAAGGCTTCGAAACGGTGGTGGGCGAGCGTCAACTCAAGCTATCTGGTGGCGAGCGCCAGCGCATTGCCATCGCTCGTGCGCTATACGACGAGCATGCACTGCTCGTTCTCGACGAAGCGAGTTCGGCGCTCGCCGACCAGACCGAGAGACAGATCATGGACGGCTTGCGCGATCTCGCCGACCGTCTCACGATCATCGCCGTGACCCATCGGACCTCGATGATCCGTCCCGGCGATCAGATCGCGCACATCGATGCGGCAGCATTGCTCGGCAAATAGTTCCAATACATAGGTGAGCGAATGAAGGATCGGGCGACGGCCTGCGGTGTTTTGGCGATCGGCTTGGTGTTTGCAGCCGGTGGTCGGTGGCGGGGAAGCCGGTTGCTAGTGCTACTATTGCAACTCCGGCAGCTGCAACCCAGGCTAGCAGATCTTGACGAGGAAAATTTCGCTATTCGGTGATGCGATCAGCATGTCTCTCCAAAAGCGCGGCTTCGTCTTGAAGGGTGCGCAGCTCTTCGGCGAGGGCCGCGAAGTGTCGAACAGTTTCCGGCGAAAATTCAATGCCGTTACGCTTTGCCGCCCAGCGATCAGCCGACGATTTAACTGGCCATTTTACCTTTGGGCCGTTCAAATCTATCCTATATGACAATGCGAAGCCTCCTCGATTTCCCCGTTGCAATGTAAGCAAACGGGACAAAGATGCACACGCAGCGTTCAACTAATTGTCACCTCTACAGCCAAGAAAATTTGTCGATCTCCCCCCACCGAGAAACGCCCCGATGAAGCCGCCCTTTCCCCCGAAGGGCAGATTCTTCGTCTCAAGCTGCCTTGTGTGGCCGCCCACGGCCCCTGGTCGCAGCCGGTTTCCGTCCAGCGGCACCTACGATCCCCAGGCCGCTCTGCTTGGCCAGCGCTGAGCGCTGCGCCGCATAAGAAGGCGCCACCATCGGGTAATCGCGAGGCAGCGACCACTTCGCTCGATAGTCGTCTGGCGTCATGCCGTAGGCGGTTGCAAGGTGTCGCTTGAGCGACCTGAACTTCTTGCCGTCCTCCAGGCAGAGGATGAAATCCGGGGTGATGGATTTCTTTATCGGTACGGCGGGCGCCCTCGCTTCTTCGACCACCTGCGTTGTCTGTCCAGCAGCGAGTGCGGAGAGCGTAGTGTGAACGGTGCCGATGATCTCGGCAAGATCGCCTGAACGAACTGAGTTGTTCGACACATATGACGCCACAATGTCAGAGACGATGTTGAGTATCGACGCCTGGGAAGCGCTTCGTAGGTTACTTCAGTCATTTCAGGTCCGGTGTTTTTCCATTGAGTGGCATCAAATCGTTTGACCCGCATCATGCGCATAGGCCAGAGCAAGGCGAAACCTTACTTCTCTGCTCAAAACGTTCGCGAAGCGGTTTATCTGAAGCTCTTGGCCAACGTCTTTTTTTGGTCACCGATATTTAGGAGCCGAGGCCAATTGACTTGCGGTCTTGTGGTGAAGGGATACATGCTTTGAACCTCAAGAAGATATGGAGGGCCGCGTATGACAGTTCGGTAACATCACGCCCCCGCAATCGCCGCGACGATGCGTAGGATCTGCCAGTGCGGAGAATAAGCTGTGCCAGCTTTGCCTCGGCTTGATTATCGATATGGAAGTCTTGCCGGAGCAGCAGACAAGCTCGATCGAACGCGCGCGATAATATGTTGCGCTCGATCTCGCCAAGTCCGCGATAGTTCGCTGCATTGATGAAAGCATGCCCGCGCGGTGTGCCGAGCTTTTCTCGATAATGGTGCATCACACTACGCGCACGAACAGGACGCAATAACTGAGACCTGCTGAGGTCAACATTGCGAATCACTCCCGAAAAGGGACTTTCTTATAGCTCAGCTTAAGTCGTGAAGTTAAGTAGATTCAGCGATTAGCAAATTTGATAGCCTGCGCATCCCGCTGCTGATTGCCGAGAATGGAGTAATACCGCTTGGTCGGAGCCTCGGCTGACCCGAGCGCAGCGAAGCGGGAATGAAGGTATGTGTGGCAGAGGCCGTATCGATTTGCGCCGCTTGCGTGTCGGCCGTTCCATTCATTCGAGGGCGGCTTACCCTCGTATGATATCGTTGGCAGCCGGGTCGTCACCTGAGACACCTCTATCGAAGGCGGCTCCTAAGCTACTTCATACAAGTTGATCGACGTAGGACCTCCGACTGGCGGGATCTCGCCTGCCGAAGGGTTCGTAAGGTGAAAAAAGCCAGTCAGGCCTTGCAAGGTCTTGGCCTTGGTCGAGAGGGCGTCGGCGACATCACTGGCCTCTTCTACCATGATCGCATTCTGCTGGTTGGAATGGTCCATCATATGAACTGAGCTGCTGATACTATCGATGCCGATCGATTGCTCATGTGCAGAAAGAGCGATTTCCGATATGAGCGCATCGACCTTTGCAACACGCTCGACGATCTCCTGAAGTGCGCTGCCGGTGTCTCGCACGAGGCGGACGCCTCGGCCAACACCGCTTGCACTTTCCTTGATCAGCTTCTTGATCTCATTGGCCGCCGTAGTCGAACGTCCCGCTAGGCCCCGCACCTCCTGAGCGACAACCGCAAAGCCTCGACCTGCGTCGCCTGCTCTGGCTGCCTCGATGCCCGCGTTGAGCGCCAGAAGGTTTGTCTGATGAGCGATCTCATCGATGATCCCGACAGCTCTGGAAACCTTTTCGGCGTTGGCGGCGATCTCTGCCATCGTATCGCTCGCCTCGCGCATGACATCCCCGTGGCGTAGCGCATCAGTCTTGGTTTCGAAAACCGCTGCTGCAACATGCTGGACGCCATTTGCGCTGTTCCGTGAGGTAGCCGAAATCTCGTGGAGAGAAGCAGCTGTCTCCTCCAACGCGACCACTTGTTGGCCCGTCCGACGTGACAGACGCTCAGAGGATACAGAGAGATTGCTTGAGATTGTGATCAAGTCGGCCGCTGAAGACGCGATCGACCCGATCATCTCGTGAAACTGGGCCGCTACCGCGTTGAAGTCTGTGCGGAGTTTTTCATATTTACCCGGAAGAATCCCAGAAATCCTATGGTCGAGATGGCCCTCAGCTAGCATCTTCATCGCATATCCAATGGACTCGACGACCCGATCCCGTTCTTGAGAAAGGACATCTGCGGCAGCACGTTCGGCGTGCTCATTCGCCCGCTTCTCGGCGGCGAACGCTGCTTCGGATTTCGCGAACATGTTGTTCAAGCTGCCAATCACCCAAATAAGAGATCCGGCTTCGAGGAGGAGAATGACAGCATGTAGCAGAACACGACTGAAGTCGGATGATCCGACGAAAACTGCCGATGGCAATATGAAACTGAGCATGAAGTGGTGAACGGCGACCGTGACGGCAGCGGCAGCGATGACGGCTCGATCGCTATAAACCACTAGGAGCGCCAAAGCTGCAAAATACGCCATGTGGAGATCTCCTTGCCAAGGCGTGCCAACGTATGACGCCACCAGGATCGAAATCTGCGCCATGAGCGCTATAGCCGACAGCGTGCGGCTCAATGTTGTAGGGCCACCAGAAAGCCAGCAGATGTTGGCCGTAATGGCGCACGCCAGGGCACCCAAGCCGATTGGAACCGCGCTCATGCCTGTGGACATACCGGCAAGAAAGGTGATTGGCACCATCAGCCAGCAAACTAGTACAATCAATGGGCCAGCAAACTTCCGCTGATCCTCCAAGTTGTCGAACAGCATCTTCCTCATCCTGGCCTAAACCGCACGCATTATTTTGGTCGGCGCGTCTCACCTGCGATTCAGGTGTCCGTCCAATCAGAAGATGTATACACCTCAGTTTGTTAACATGGGATGCGAGGACAATATCTGCTGCCTCCGAGAAGCGGAAAGGCCCTCGGCGGCCTCCAACCCCTGTAAAAGGTGTGTGCAAAGCCCATCCTCGCGAAATTCATCTTGTGGAAGGGAAGCTGCGCCGAGCGACGGGCACGAGTTGATCTACATGGCTTCGAAACCATATATCTGTTTCACTATCCCGATGACGTTTACTCGCTTCGAGAGGCGTGATTGGTTTGTTACGAGCGCGATTTCTCCATGTGGTTAGTGTCGCTGAACAATGATTATGAAACTTACAATCTTGCAGGGTGAGACCAGCGTTGTTCTCGAAGGAAAATTTCGCTCCGGCCATCGAAACGGCGTGCCATTTTTTGAGGGCTTCGCGAACAACCCGGACCGAACGCAAGCATTACTTGACATTACAAATGCGACGATCTCGACCGACACAGGCCAAACGTTGCACAATGCTTGGCAAGCAGGGAGTCTGACAATGGATCAATTGCTTAAGGTTCGATTTGAAGGCACGCAGCTTACACGATAACTTGTTCGGGGGCGGCTGTGGCTCTCGCAGTACGTTCAGGAGACCCGGCGCTCAGAACTTCAATGGCGAGAACGGGAAGGCAGAGATGGTTGGTGCGCCAATCAATTTAATGCTTCGTGTGCAGCAATCTCGCAAGAACCATCTCGGCTACAACAGTAGCATCGTAATAGCTTAAGAGCGCGCGACCCGCTGTCCGCTGCCGCTGCCCAAAGCGGATTACTTCAATGGCGACCGCACCGAAAGCAGTGTCTTCATCGACACCTACTTTCAGCAGCACGTTCATTGCCCGATGAAGCATCACCTCGGGTCGGTGAGACAATGATTCGCGTAACCTTTCTATTCAATCTTCTCGACGCACAGCACATTAAACGAGAGATTGAGTTTTTTCGCTTCTGTGCGCCTTGATTGACCGCTACGCTGCTTTCTTGGGTTGTCCGCGACCCTTCGTGGCTACTGCGGCAGGAACAGCTTTGGCAGCGCGGCGATTGTTACCATGGCAGAACGACTTCGCCAACGCCGAGCGCGACGCAGCATAGGCAGGGGCCACCATCGGATAGTCATGCGGCAGCTTCCATTTCGCTCGATAATCGTCAGGCGACATGTCGTACTCGGTGCGCAAATGGCGCTTCAGAGTCCTGAATTTCTTGCCGTCTTCGAGACAGATCAGAAAGTCGGGCGTGATCGACTTCTTGATCGACACGGCCGGTTCTTTCTGCTCTTCGACTACAGTCGGTGGTTGCCCTGTTGCAAGCTCGGTCAGTGTGTTGTGGATGGTCGCGATGATCTCGGCCAAATCGCCTGAGCGAATCGAATTGTTCGACACTTAAGAGGCGACGATGTCACTCGCGATATTCAACAGCGCTGATGCGGAAACGGCTTCTTGATTTTCTTCGGACATGTTCATTCCCGTGATTCACAGACGAACAAACATGAGCCCCTTAAGTGCATCGACACAAGACGTATTTAGTCTTTGATAGTTGTTGCCAACTGCAAATGGCGGTCGCGCCCTCGTTCCGCATCGAGCCGTTTCAGCACCTGCTCCGAGATCTTTGCATCCTCCGCCTTCCGTGCCCAGAACGCAGCAAAGGATGCTTCTTGGCTGATACCGCGCGGCAGCCCGATCATACCGGTCTTGTCCGGGAGATTCATACGCATTTTCTTCAACTTGTACGCGCTGGACCGTTGCGTCGAGCAGTGCGTCGGTTACGCGCTGGCATGGCAAAAGGTTGCACGTACCAGCTATGCGCAACGCAATACGTTCACCTCCCTACGTCGGGGCTCATTCTCACCCATGCCTTCGCGCTGGCGAAGTGCGTGTTGGCTCTCCGTTGCAACGATACGCTTCCCTTGTGCCGTGCGTCGCCGACAGTCGATATTGGCCCCGTGAGTCACCTCTGGTCCGCGCCACACACGGCTGCCGATCAAAGAGCGTCTACGAGGTATCTTTAACATACGATAGGGCGCTTAATGGGTAGCCCGAACATGTCGCGACGGCCTCTCGCAGGACCGCCAATGCTCATAGGGATAATCGACACCACTTCGTACGATTCATCGGAGGCGGCGACCCTCGTTCAGGCTTATGCACAAGCCAGCATTGCTGTTGGAAGCGTCTACAAGCTTGATTACGCAGCACAAGCAAAATTGGCCAAAATCGTCATGGCGGTCGCCAACAGTCGTATCAAAGCCGGTGGTGAGCTGATGACCGCTGACGATTCGGAAAGCGTGGCTACCATCGCAAGCGATCGTTTCCTGCATCTGCTCGCGGGCGGTCGTAACGGATGACCAGCCAGATAGTCAGGCTACACTCCGTATTCGAGCCGTCTCAGGCAACCCTGATTGAACAGGCCTACTCAATCGCTTTCATCGAGCTTGCGCTAGTCAGGGAGCTGGATGAGGCAGTGGCGGAAACTTTAGCCAGGGCAATCCTAATCGTTGCCAATGAGCGCGTCGCAAAAGGCTTCAGCCTTCGAAACCATTGGGATGCCGAGGCTGTGGCTATCATCGCACTTCAGGATCATTTTGGCGTAACCGCGCCTCTTCTACCAAAACTGGACGACGTTTAGGCTTCTGCTGATACAAAACCCGAACGAAGAAACAGCGAAGCTCTGAAGACAACCTTGCCCGAGCCATCGCGAACGCAGGACCTAAAATCGTGATTGGCACCATCAAGCACAAGCTCACGCGCTACGTCGGGCAGGATCGAGGTTGCGGCATCCCGAGCAGCTTTTAAACCAGTTTGTCTACGAAGTCCGTCTGTCTCGGATTCCTTCAAGTGCATCTCAAGCCAGCTACCGACCATGAACTTCCTCTTCGTTTGAGGCGGCGATAAAAGCTCCCAAAAGCCAGAGTTCGAGCCGATAATCGGTCACAGCTCGGCCGTTCCTCAGCACAAGCTGACCGACGGCTATGTTAAACTAGCGGTTTCCGCGTCGCCGCGCCGCCAACGACATCAGACAATCGCTGGCGATTTTTGCCCAGGATCAAGGCGCTAACAGCCTGAATGCGCATAATCAGCTCGCCGCCTGCACCGTCGATAATCGCTGTTGCGGCTTCGGCGATCTCAGAATCGGTATGGCTATCAAGTCTCGCGACGATGTCTACGCCCTCATTGTAGTTCATCGTTGACATCCGCGCTCAGCCTATCTTGGCATATGCCTTTAGGCCGAGATAGTTTACGAATGAGTGCAAATCGATTGCGCAACAAAGATGAAGGGTTGGGCTGATGAGCCGAAGCCAAAGCTAAGCTTCAATGACTGCGACGCTTGTAAATAGGTTTTTCACCGAGTTCCGCGACGGTCAGGGCCTTTGCACTGTCCTCATTCCAAAGTCGCTCACGAACCTCTGACAACACCGCCCTCGCAAGTTGCTGCGCGGCTATGTCAGCTCCGGTCTCAAGAACCGTTCTCGCAGCCTTTAAAAGCAAAGCATCTGCACGGCCCTCAGAAGTGCTAATAATATCAAAAGCTTCTCTGTAGAGCATCAACAAGACCTGTTAGAGCGCCGCTTATGGAAACTCACTTGCGTGCTATTGGTTGCGCACCATCGAAAGCACATATGGACGTAGATAGTTTTTGGGTGTTTGAATCGTATCGTTGGAGGTTGCGAATGCCAAATTTCTATCTGTGGCCGAAGCCTCCCGCGCGAGGAGATAGCTATTGGGTCTATGGAATCGATGCATGGGATGCACGAGACCAAATCGCAACTACGCTTGGTCTAGCGGCCCGTGACGATGAAGCTTTTGGCTGTCACGAAGATGACCGTTTCAAAGCGCCTTTAAACACCATCGTACATGATACTGGTGAATGGACCGAGGTGTCTGTTCCGCATCAATTGCGCTCTGTTAGTGGCGACGACGACAAAGGTGGTCCGGAAAATCTTGAGCTATAATCGAAGGAGATCGATTCGGAAAACGATCCGGCACGTGCCGGTCCTTCGAGGGGTGCCGCTGACCGATTCGAGCAGGGTCGGCATACCTCGTCACTGATGGTGGTTAGCTGGCTGTGGCCGGTCGCCCCCATACTTCCTGCTCCAGTCGCTGACAAACCCATCGTCTGGCACGAATGGTCGGGATAGCGAACTTCGCCATCACTGACCGGCAGTAAAAATAGGTCCGACCACCTCATCGTCTGCGCCAGAGCAGCACGTGGCATCGCCACGTCGATCACCACGGTTTAGGCAGACTTCAAGCTTACCGATGTCGGTGCCCTCGATCGAGATCGTCGTCATTTGCGAGCAGATCTGCAAGGTGCGAAGGGATCGCCATGCCTTCACGCCCGGCTTCCAATTCGAAGATCTAATTGGTCATGACGCCGACCTGCTCGGCGATCGTGGCGAGCATTTTTCTCGTTCGTCTTGCGGGCGGACATTTTGTGATCTGAGATTGTTATGCCGAGTAACGAATCCAGGTAGATTTTTTGTCCAAAACATTATGCCCGTCGTTGAGAAGATATCAGTCCAACACACCTCATCAGCCGCCGCTTCTGGCGTGCCCCCCTTGAAGTGGTCCTCCCTGAAGTATGGCATTTTGCCATGAGGAGG
>NZ_LMUU01000059.1 GCF_009765775.1 Beijerinckia sp. L45 | reverse complement strand
CCGGACGTCGAGCTCGATCCGGACCTCGTCCTGATCCTCTTCCTGCCGCCGCTCCTGCTCGCCAGCGCCTACCTCACCTCCTGCAAGACTTCAAGTCGAACCTCCGCACGATCCTGCAGCTCGCCATCGGCGCTGTGGTCTTCACCACGCTCGTGGTCGGCGTCGTCGCGCACTGGGTGGTTCCCGCCCTGCCCTGGGCGGCCTGCTTCGCGCTCGGTGCGATCGTCTCGCCGCCCGATGCCGTGGCCGCCAAAGCCGTCCTCGAACAGCTCCCACTTCCGCGCCGCGTCAGGCTGCTGCTGGAAGGCGAAAGCCTGGTCAACGACGCGACCGGTCTGGTGCTGTTCCGCTTCGCCGTCGCGGCGGCGCTGACCGGCGGCTTCGACGCCAGGCACGCCGCTGCGAGCTTCGGCATCCTGGCGATCGTGGGGGTGCCCGCGGGCGTCTGTTGCGGGTTCTTTGCGAGCACGCTCGTCGGCTGCCTCAAGGAGGCGCACCTCGCCATCATCGGCAGCTTCCTGGCCGCATGCATGTCCTATGTCGGCGCCGAGGCGCTGCACGGCTCGAGCGTGCTCTCCACGGTCGCCTGCGGGCTGGTGATCGGCCGGCGGCAGCACGAGCGGCTGAGCGCGACGGTGCTGATGCAGCTGATGGCGGTCTGGCGGTTCGTCGTCTTCATCCTCGAGTCGATGGTCTTCATCCTGATCGGCCTGTCGCTGCGTGGCGTCCTCGGCCGTCTTGGCGGGACGTGGCAGGCGATCCACGTGCTGCTGATGCCGGCTGCGGCTGTCGTCGCCGCGGTGATCCTGGCACGCTTTGTATGGATCTTTGCGGCGGTCTACCTGCCGCGCGTTGCAATCGAGTCGTACCGGCGACGCGACCCCTACCCGCCCGTCGCCGTGCCGATCGTCATGGGCTGGGCGGGGATGCGCGGCGTCGTTAGCCTCGCCGCGGCCCTGTCGCTTCCCGAAGCCTTCCCCGGCCGCGACTTCATCCTGGCGACGACCTTCCTGGTCATCCTGGTCACCGTCCTGGTCCAGGGCACGACGCTTGCGCCGCTGATCCGCGTGCTCCGCCTCACGGGCGCCGCCGAGCCGGAGGGCATGTCCGAGGCCGAGGCGCGGGCTGGATGGCGCAGGCGCAGCTTGCGGCGGTAACAGAGCGCTCGCTGCTGCCCGACGGCAATCATCGCCATCCCCGACTCATCGAGCAGTACGGTCACCGGGTGAAAATCGCGACGCGGTTCAGCACGGCCGAGGTGGAGCTGACCCCGCATCGGACGGAGCACTTCTCAGCAAACCTTGCAGCCATCGCCGCAGGCCGAGGCGAGGTCCTGAGGATGCACCGCGCCCACGAGATCGGCGACGCGGTAATCCATGTCCTCGAAAAACAGCTTGACCTGAAAGAGGTGGGCGCCCTGCACATCGTGTCGAAACGCTGATCTTCACGCCGGCTTCGCCACAAAGTCGGTTCTCGATGCGCATCGATGGAGCGGGGCGAAGCCAACGGCGTACGGCGTCGCCTGCCTGTTCCGCAGGCCTCCAGGCCTGGGGTCCCAGATCTTCCATGTCGACTTGGCGCCTGGCGATCTCTCGGCGACGGCGGTCGCATGCAGGACGTCGGACAACACACCAAATTGAAAGTAACAGCAAGGAATGGTGCGTATGCAACATTGCCAGTTGTAATCAAATCGAAATAATCGGCTTTAATATTACTTTACAATAGAGTCTGTTTACCAATTTCGGGATGCAAACATTCCCCCGTGGTCACTGTTGGTCCATCGCGTACTCTCAGTGGAAGGAACCAGATATGGCCCTCGACTCGATACTCAACGCTCTCTCGACCCTCCGTAATTCCGAGATCCTGAACGGCGGGGACGCTCTTTTGGGCGACCCGACTTCGGCGACGCTGCAGTCCGACGACGTCGCGGCCTCACCGCTCGCCGGTTCGTCGCTCGGCTCCCTGACGGACCTGCCAAACACCACCGACGATGGAAACACGTCAGGCGCCGGCCTGACCGACGCCGCCAACACAGCGGTCCTCGACCTGCACTCGAATATCGAACAGACCGCCGACACCAACGGCCTGATCGGCTCGCTCCATGGCGTGACCGGCCTCGGCGAAGCGATCGGCCTCGGCAAGATCGGTCAGGCGAACCTCCTGACCGACGTGCTTTCGGCTCCGACGGCGGTCCTTTCGGGTGATACCTCAACGCTGCATCCTGCGGCCGACGCGACGTCGATCGTCGCCACTGCCGAAAACCTGGCGACCGGCACGTTGTCCGACGCGGGCGTGAACCCATCGATCGCGGCTCCGGCGGCGGCGACCCTTGCCGACGCGCAGGCCCTGCAGCCGACGGCATTGGAGTACGGCCTCAACGCCCCGATCCTGGCCGTGCATTCCACCCTTGAGTCCGCAGCGGACATGGACGGGACGTCGGGCACGGTCCACGGGATCACCAACCTTGGCGAGACCGTCGGGCTGGGCAAACTTGGCGGTGACAATCTGCTCACCGATGTCGTCTCGACGCCTGACACCCTGCTGAATGGCGACACGTCGTCGATCGCCAACCTGCCGACGGATCTCTCCGCCATCGGGACGGCCGGGATGCACCTCGTGCACGGCGCCGACAAGGACCTGGCGAGCGGCGCTGCGCTACAGGACCCGCTGGGCGTCGTCACCGACGTCGCGCATAGCCTAACGACCTTCCCGGTCGCTTCCGCCGTCGACGGCTTGGTCACCGGCGTCGAAGGCACGGTCGAGGGCGCTACGAGCGCCACCGCTCCAAACACCATAGCTGCCGTTGTTGGCCTGGGTGACGCCGTCGGCCTCGGCCAGCCAGGCGCGAACACCTTGACGGACGTCCTGTCCGCGCCGGGTGCGCTGGCTTCCGGCGACGTCACGCCGATCGCCGCACTGCCGGGTGACCTCGGCCACGATCTGGGTTCGGTCTCGCAGGCGGCACCGAACGTCTTGGACGCCGTCGCCTCCGACCTCTCCGGATCGGTACTCGATACCCTAACGCATCCTGTGACGGGCGGCGGCCTGCTGGCGGGCGACCTCCCCGGCCAGGGCATCGTCGACGGGATCGTGACGCCCGTGGCCACAGCGGTCGCAGGTACCGGATCGTCTCTCGGTCTAGCCCCGGTGACTTCGGCGGCCGCCGACCTGGCCGGGACGCTCGACCATACCGTGACGGACGTCCTCCACGTCCCGGGCGACGCGATCGCCGGCCTGAGCCAGGGCCTCGCTCCGTTGCCCTCCGATGTCCAGGCGAACCTGTTGTCCTTGGGGAGCATCGTGGGATCGGCGGTTGGAGAGACGGCTCATCTTCCTGACATAGCCGGCGGCGCCGGCGCGCTGACCCCCGTCACGGGCCTGGTGTCGGGGTTGGCCGGCGGATCGTCCCCGCTGTCCGGACTCGATGGAGCCCTCTCGCACGGCGACCTCACGGGTGCGCTCGCGCCGGTGAGCGCCGCGGTCGGATCGGGATCGAACGTCCTCGCTCCGGTGGCGAACCTGCTCGGCGGAAGCGGCACCGAAGCCGGCTCCCACGACCTCGCGACGGTCGCCGTCGGTCCTGCGGGAGCGCCGAACGTCGGAACGGTCGACCTGCTCGGTACGTCGGGTGGGCAGTCTCACGTCGCCGACGTCCACGCCGCCAGCGTCCCGGCCTCCGTGCCTGCGCTCGCCAACGTCGGTCTGCTGACAGGCGACAGCATCACCTTCCCGTCGCTCGGCGGGCATGGAACCGACGCGTTGACGGGCGCCCTCACGGGCACCGGCGCTTCGGCCACGGCGCCCGCTGGCGCCGCCGTCGAGCACGCGGGATTGGACTTGGGGCTGGCGCACGTCGACCTACCGATCGTCCACTCAGATCCGCTCGCGGCCTTGGGTCACGAAGCCCACCATGCCTAATAGGACGGGCGGCCAATAGGCCGCCCCATCCACTCCCGTCTCGGCCCGTCGTTCTCCAACCCGCCTTTGCGCGGAGGGACCATGCACGCCAAGCCGCCATCCATCTTCCGCTCGACCGACTTCGGCCCGATCCTCACGACGTTGCGTCCCGTCCTGGGGATGCTCGCGCTGACGAGCGGCCTCATCAACATACTGATGCTCACTAGTCCGCTCTTCATGCTCCAGGTTTACGATCGCGTGCTGCCCTCGAAGAGCATGCCCACCCTGGTCGGCCTGTTCGTCCTGGCGTTCGTCATGATCGCCTTCATGGGTTGCCTCGAGTTCCTGCGCAGCCGGGTCTTCACCAGGCTCGGCCTCTACATGGACCAATGCCTGAGCGGGCGCGTCTTCGCCCTCCTCCTGCAGAGCGACAGGCGTTCCGGTCCGCGCGGCGACGCCAACCAGTGCGTTCGCGACCTCGACACCCTGCGCGGCTTCGCGTCAGGGACCGCGCTGTCCGCCTTCTTCGACCTTCCCTGGATGGTGATTTACGTCGGCGTCTGCTTCATGTTCCATCCGCTGATGGGATGGGCGGTCCTAGGCGGCGTAGCTTGCCTCTGCGCTCTCGCGTTCCTGACGGAGGCGACGCTGCGCCGTCCCACAGAGCGGGCGCTCGACGCAGCCAACGCCCGGCGCGCCTTCGCCGACACAATGAAGCGTAACGCGGGGCTCCTGCAGGCGCTCGGCATGCACGCCGTCATGGGCGAGCACTGGGAGGTCGCGAACAGGGAGTGCCGCCAGGAACAGGTGCGTAGCGCGGACATCGCCAGCGGGTTCGGAAGCCTGCTGCGGTCCTTCCGCATGCTGCTCCAGTCCGCCCTCCTCGCCCTGGGCGCCTACCTCGTGGTGCAGCAGCAAGCGACCGCCGGCGTCATGCTCGCAGCCAGCATTCTGACGGTCCGCGCCCTGTCACCCGTCGAACTCCTGATCGCCAACTGGAAGGGCTTCATCGCCGCGCGTCAGAGTCTGGCGCGCCTGGCCGCCGCGCTTGCCGACACGCCCGTGCCAACGGAACTGATCCCGCTGCCGACGCCAAGCCGCAACCTGCGTTTCACTTCGGTCAGCCTCCTCGTCGCCGGTCGCGAGGCGCCCGTCGTGCACGACGTCACATTCGCGCTGGAAGCGGGCAGCGCCATGGGGATCATCGGCCCCAGCGGTTCGGGCAAATCCTCCCTGGCCAAGGCGCTGGTCGGCCTGTGGCCTGCGGCCCGCGGCGTCGTCCGTCTCGACGATGCCGAACTGAACCAGTGGAGCATCGATGCGCTCGGCGCCACGATCGGCTACCTGCCGCAGGACGTTGAACTCCTACCGGGCACGCTTGCCCAGAACATCGCCCGGTTCCGCGACGAGGACCCCCGAAAACTGTTCGACGCGGCCGAGAAGGCGGGCGTGCACGAACTGATCCTGCGGATGCCCAACGGCTACGAGACCCAGGTCGGGGAAGGCGGAGCACTCCTGTCCGGAGGCCAGCGCCAACGCATCGCATTGGCGCGCGCCCTCTACGGCGATCCCTTCCTCTTGGTCCTGGATGAACCGAACTCCAATCTAGACGCGGAAGGCGAGGTGGCGCTGACCAAGGCCATCCAATCCGTCCGAGCGCGCGGCGGCATGGCGGTCGTGATCGCCCACCGCCCGAGCGCTCTTGCCGCCGTCGACAAGGTGATGGTTGTCAACGAGGGACGTGTCCAGGCCTTCGGAGCCCGCGACGACATCCTGCGGCGCCTGTCGGCGCCCCAACCGACGCCTGCGCCAACGATTGTCGCCGATACCGTTTCCACCGCCAAGCCGGTTCCCCCTTCCAAGGCAAAACCCGTCGTGGGGACGGCGTCCGCCAAGACCCGAGCGAAGCCCCGTGCGAAAAGGAGCCCGACATATGCCCAAGCAGCGGAATGACCTGCCCGAGATCGGAGCCGCTCTGGTCACTCGCCGCTCCATCCGCAACCACCTGATCGCCATCGGCGTCGGTGCCGGCGTCCTGGTCCTCGGCATCGGGGTCTTGGGCGCAAGCACCGAGCTTGCCGGCGCCGTCGTCGCCTCTGGTTCGCTGGTCGTCCAGTCGAGCGTCAAGAAGGTGCAGCACCAAACCGGTGGCGTCGTCGCGGCCCTGCTCGTCGACGAAGGGGCCCGCGTGAAGGCGGGTGAGGTCCTAATCAGGCTGGACGAGACCGTGGCCAAGGCCACGCTTTCGGCACTGACAAAGGGCTATTACGAAATGCAGGCGCAGAAATCCCGTCTGGAAGCGGAGGCGGACGGGGCCGAGGCAGTCGTCTACGGGAAGGAGCTGACCGGAACGAGCGATCCGGACGCCGGTCGCATCATTCTCGGCGAATCCAAGCTGTTCTTCCTGAGGGTGAAGGCACGTAGCGGCCAGAAGGACCAGATGCGCCAACGCATCGGCCAGCTACGCAACGAGATCGAAGGGCTGAAGCAGCAGCTCGCCGCCAAGGATGGCGAACTCGTCATCGTCGCCCGCGAACTCGTCGGCGTGAAGGACCTGTTCGATCGTAACCTGATCCAGCTCACGCGCCTGGACGCTCTGGAACGCGACAGGACCAGGATCTCCGGCGAGCGCGGCGCCCTGGTCGCACAGATCGCCCAAACTGAGGGCAGGATCGCCGAGACCGAGATGCAGGTCATCCAGGTCGACGCCGACATGCGCAGCGACGTCGCAAGACAGCTGGCGGACCTCAGGTCCAAGACGTCCGACGTCGTCGAACGCCGCGTGATGGCGGCCGATCAGCTTTCGCACCTGGACATCAGGGCACCACAGGACGGCGTCGTCCACGAACTTGCAGTCCATGCGAAGGGCGCGGTCGTGTCACCCGGCGAGACCGTCATGCTCGTCGTGCCCGACGCAGACCGTCTTATGGTGGAGGTCCACGTCGCAGCCCAAGACATCGATCAGGTCGCCATGGACCAGGAGGCGATGCTGCGGTTCCCGAACTTCAACCAGCGCACCACGCCCGAGATCAAGGCGCACGTCTCGCGCGTCGCGGCCGACACGACGGCCGACGCCCGGACGGGGCAGGCCTACTACGTCGTGCAGATCGCCATGCCAGGGGGAGGAAGCGGCATCGGGACGGCCCTCAAGCCCGGGATGCCTGCCGAGGCCTTCATCAAGACCAGCGAGCGGACGATGGCATCATACCTGATGAAACCGCTGACAGATCAAATGAGACGAACCTTCCGGGAGAAGTAGGCAGGAATACTGATATAGCTTGGCACATATAGAAAAATTATGTCGATACACTATAGCGAATACTCTGCTTGAGTATACCAACAAGTAATTTTCTATAAGAGCGTTACATTCGAATCGAAGGCCAGTTTTAAACAAAAGCTTAGTAATGCGGATCGTACAGTCAAATGGCATTGGCAATCGAGTAACGGTGACCCATGACGCATTCGACCTTGGAGGACGAACGGCTAAGGGCCCTTCACGACCTTCGCATCGTAGGCACCCCGGCGGAAGCCCATCTGGACGCAGTCTGCCGGGTCGCCGCCAATCTCTTTGACGTCCCGATAGCGCTCGTAAACCTGGTGGACGAGGCGACGGTCTGGATCAAGGCGGCTTACGGCGTCGACCCGGCCCCGGTGCCCCGGTCTGACGCCTTCTGCCACCAGACCATCGAGGCCGTCTCAGGAGATGCTTTAGTCCTGCCTGATCTCGAAAAGAGCGAGCGCTGGCGCGGGTCCTCCCTGGTGCGGGGCGGACCGAACGCTCGCTTCTACGCGGGTGTGCCGCTCGCGTTGGAGTCGGGGGTGAACATCGGCACGCTATGCATCATGGACACCGTTCCACGCCCGGATTTCGGCGCTACAGAGTCTAGTGGCCTCTATGATCTGGCAAGCATCGTCGAGAGCCATTTCCGGCTTCACGAGGCGCGCATCGCCCGTAGGAAGGACGACGAGCGATACCGCCTCTTGGCGGACAACAGCACCGACCTGATCATTCGCTCCGATCTTGACGCGACCCGTCGCTACGTGTCCCCGGCTGCCCGGACCATCCTTAGTTACGATCCCGAGGATCTGCTCGGGGGCAGTCCGTTCGAATTCATCCACCCCGCTGACATGAAGACCTTCGCCAAAAACATGGACGACCTCGCGAATGCGAGGATCGAGAGGGGGATCGCTCTTCAGCGCTACCGTCACAAGGACGGTCGGTGGATCTGGGTCGAGGTGACCTTCAGCTTGACGCGCGATCCGATCACCGGGATCGCCGATGGTTTCGTTTCCTCGTTGCGCGACGTCTCCGACCGTATAGCCATGGAGGAAGCCTTGCGTATCAGCGAGGAGCGCCTGTCGCTCGCGCTCGACAGCGGCAGCGACGGCCTCTGGGATTGGAACCTGAAGACGGGCGAGGTCGACCTTTCGGGGCAGTGGATGACAATCCTTGGCTACGGGCCGGGGGACATCGCGCCGAACATCCGGGCTTGGAGAGGCCGACTTCACCTGATGACGTCGCTCTCGCACGCAAACAGCTGGCCGCCCATCTGCGTGGGAAGACGGATCGTCTCGAATGCGAATACCGGGTGCGGATGAAGAACGGCAACTACGCCTGGGTGCTCGCGCGCGGGAAGATCGTCGCCAGGGACGCGAAGGGGCGGCCTACCCGTATGGTCGGCACTAAGATCGACATCACCCGCCGCAAGGAGGTCGAGCGGCAGATCGAGCACATGGCGGCGCACGACGCGCTCACGGGCCTACCGAACCGCATCCTGTTCCAGGATCGGCTGGCACGTGAAACCGGCAAGGCGAAGCAGCAAGGATATACGTTCGCCGTGCTCGCTTGTGATCTTGATGGCTTTAAGACCGTCAACGACACGAGGGGGCATTCCGCCGGCGACGCCGTCCTCGCGATCGTTGCCGAAAGGCTCAAGGCCGTGGTTCGGGAGGGCGACATGGTCGCTCGGCTTGGAGGCGATGAGTTCGCCATTGTGTTGGGGCAAACCAGCACGGACGACGAAGCGAGAGCGGTCGCATGCCGGTCATCGAAGCGATCGAGACGCCAATCGCGATCGATGGGCACTCGGTACGCATAAGCACTAGCGTCGGGATTGCGACCGGACGGGGCGAAGGCGCAGACGCCGCTCGACTCTTCCAGAACGCCGATGTCGCGCTCTACAGGGCGAAGGCGGCGGGTCGCAACACCTACTGCTTTTACGAGGCCGAAATGGAACCAAAGATTGCCGGGATGGCGTGCCTCGAACACGATATGCAAGGTGTCCTGAAGTCTGGTGGCCTTAGCCTCGACTACCAGCCGGTGATCCTGCTCGCGACAGGAAACATCGTCGGCTTCGAAGTGCTGATGCGATGGGAGCATCCGATACGGGGCAAGGTCCCGCCGTCGGAGTTCATCCCCATCGCCGAACAAAGCGGAATGATCGTCTGTCTCGGCGAATGGGCACTCGTCGAGGCCTGTCGCGAGGCCGCCTCCTGGCCCGAGCATCTTCGGATCGCGGTCAACGTATCGGCGGTGCAGTTCCGGCAACCCGGATTGGAGGAAAGCGTGCGCAGAGCGCTTGCCTCATCCGGCCTTCCTGCGGACCGCCTGGAATTGGAAATCACCGAGAGCGTGCTGGTCCAGGACGCACAAGCCGTGATCGCCAGCCTGCGTCGGCTCAGGGCGATAGGCGTCCGCATCGCGCTCGACGATTTCGGTACGGGGTATTCGAGCCTGAGCTACCTCAGGCAGTTTCCCTTCAACAAGATCAAGATCGATCGAGCTTTCGTGCACGACATCGACGACCCCAACACGGCGGCCATCGTGCGGGCTGTCGTAGGGCTCGGCGAACGGGTCGGCGCGGCGATCGCCGCCGAGGGGGTCGAGACTGAAGAGCAACTGAACCGTGTCAGGCAGGAAGGATGTACCGAGGTCCAGGGATATCTCGTCAGCCCCCCATGCATGCGATGGACGCGAAGACGTTGATCGCTCGTTGGACGCGCTCGGCCGCCTGATCGTCATCGACGTGGTGGCGGCAGAATGTCCAGCACGCTCGTCGTCGCACACCGGCTTGGCTTTATCGATTCACGAAGCACATGCTCTTATGCTGCAAGGATCGGAGCAGAAGCGCGCGATGGAACGCGTCGTGCGATGACAGACACTGGCGAGCTCCGTCGGAACGTCGATGAGACGGTAGGCGACGAGCTGGTCCACCTCGCCATCACGTATGACCCGCCCGCGCCCGGCGATCTGCGTGGCCATCTCAACGGGCGAGGGTTGGTCGCCCACGGCGATGTTGCGATACCCCTCCGCACCGTCTCTATACGTTGGTAACGGAACCGGGGAGGACGGATGAACACCGTTATCGAAGAAGGTGACGTCTTCGCGTCCCAAGAAGCCATCCTCATGAAACGTGCCTTCCTCCTCGCGCTGGATGAGCTCGGCCCGGAGTTCGACCTCGATGAGGCCGCGAGGTCGAAGCTCGCGAAGATCGTCGCAAGCGTAGCGGGTAAGCGGATCCAGGCTGGCGGCGGGATGACGAACGACGAGGACGCCGTGGAAGTGGCGGCGGTAGCGTGCTCGAGATTCATCGGGTTGAAGGCGGACTGAGAGGGCCGCACCGAACAAACGCTGCTCGCCGACCAACAGGCGAATGCATTGCTCCGGCACGTGCCGGAGCAATGCGTTCCTTATGGCTAGTAACCGTAGCGGCCACATAGGCCAGCGGCTAAACGGATCGGACCGCAACGATAGCCATAGCCATAGCCGCCGCCGTAGCCGCGGAAACCACGTCCGCCGCCGTGGAAGCCACCACCATGGAAGCCGCGCCCGCCGCCATGGAAACCGCCGCCACCGTGGAAGCCGCCACCGTGACCTCCTCCACCGTGGCCACCGCCACCGTGACCGCCCCTGGCGTCGGCCGCCGACGGAAGAGCGATCGAGCCAGCCGCAAGCGTCAATGCGGCGGCGCCGACAATCACGATTCTCTTGAAGTCCATGTCGATCTCCGGTTCTGGAATGTCATCGGGATCGGCCACTTGATGCAGCGATAAAGCCCGATGACGAGGTAGACCACGGTCGGGGATCCGTCCCCGCTCCACAAGCTGAAGTGGATGTTAAGGTTGCCGATACACCAAGGCATCGGCCAGGCCTGACACACGGATCGTCTAGCAGGCTGTTGAAGAACGTAATTCGCAAGCGGCACTTGGCGCGGCATGAATTTTTCTCGCAAGTAATCTCTGATCTGCGCCGTCACGGTCCGTTTCGCGGTTCGCTGCGGTGCCCGCTGGCTCGATCGCATCGCGCTCAGACCGTATTCTTCAGTAGTTTCGGCAGACAAACCAGGTTGTAGGCGGCGGCTGCGAAGGTGAAGGCCCAGCCGACGCGGTTCGTCCCCCGCAGCATCGGTCGCCGCATGCCGCCGATGGTCTTCATCCAGCCGAAGGCTTCCTCGATCCGCTTGCGGACCCGCTGGCTCGCCGCATAGCCGGGATGCCGCGTGGTGCGCGCATCCACCGCCGAGCGCCGCGTCGTGTTCTGCGCGACGTGGGGCCGCACGTTCATCGTCTTCAGCTCGTTCACGAAGTCGGTCGCATCGTATCCCTTGTCGGCGCAAGCGTCACGGCGACGGGACGATCGGCGTGCGGCTCGATCATCGCCAAAGCGGCGACGCGCTCGGCATGGCCGCTGGCTTGCGTCAGGCAGGCGTCGACGATCAGCCCGTAGCGGTTCTCCATCAGGGCATGGCCGAGAAAGGCCAGCTTCGCCTCCATGACCGCGCCCTTGCGATAGAGCTTGGCATCGGGATCGGTCGCGCTGGCATGGGTCGCGTTGGAGCGTGTCTCGCCGCGAAAGTCTGTCTCGACGTTGCGCCCACCTGAGGGTGGCAACGGATCGCTCGGCCCGTCGACCGGCTTGAAACTCTTCATCGACGCCCAGGCTTGGATCAGTGCCATCGACACTGAAATGCTCGGTGGACAACAGCCGCTTCACCTTCGGCTGCGCCAGCAGCGTTGCCAGAAAACGCGCGGCAACAGCCCCTTCCAGCAACCGATCGCGGTTCTTCGAGAAGGTGGAGTGATCCCACACCGGCTCGTCGACGCCGAGGCCGACGAACCAGCGGAATAAAAGATCGAACTCCAGCCGCTCCATCAGCTGACGCTCGGAGCGTACCGAATAGAAGGCTTGCAGCAGCATCGCCCGCAACAACTTCTCAGGCGCGATCGAGGGTCGACCGATGCCCGCGTAAAGCGTCGCGAAATCGCGCTCCATCAGGGCGAGTGTCTCGTTCACCAGCCGCCGGATCGTGCGCAGCGGATGATCCTTGCGCACCCGCGCTTCCAGATCCACGTAGCTGAACAACGATCCCGTTCTCTCGTCAGATCCGCGCAAATCAGCCTCCAGCAACGGGCCAATTGAATCACGATCACGCAGGAGAGACGAGAGGCTTTTTCAACAGCCTGCTAAGGCCGGCCCTGAAGGTGTTGCTCACCTCCGGATATGTTGCTGATCTCGATGAAAACTAGACCGTAGCGAAGGGCGAGGTACCGGTCCTCAACAAGCCATACCGTCGCGATGAGCTGGCGCGTTCATTGCGATAGGTAGGCGCTGCCGCCTTCTTCCTTCACCGGCTAGATCGTGCGGCCGGTTTCCCACGTGGCCGTCGCGAGACAGTAGGCCAAATGTGCAATCGGGCTCGTCGAGTAGGACTGTTCCCATACGTCGATTAAGTGGTTAAAGCCATCAAGCTGATCTTGCGTCATGGAAGAAAAGAGCTTTGGCCGGATTGCAGAGAAGAAGAATGCACGATCGATCACACACTATTAGCAAGCCTAGATTGAGGGAGGAATTTAATTAGAAATTGAGTCAAAGAAGGATCGTTTTCTTTTAACTAAGCAGATGCAGTGCTGGTATGCGCAACCTTTCGCCGCCTAACAGATTTTTCGCTGCGCAACATCTATTTGAGAGGATTTGGATTTGGGTAAGATTATGGATTTTCGCAAAACGAATTTAGCATCGGGCAGACTGCCGAGTGGCTTCAACGCTGCAAAGGAACGCGCTGCATTTTGGGCTCGCAAGGCAGCGGAGTGTTCAGAAACCGAAGCAGCCTTGAACCGCGTCGAGGCTGAGATGACGCGTCTACGCACGGGTTCAAAGAAATACACAACAAATTAAAGACTGAATGCGCCCGGCTCAGTCTTTGGTTGCGCAGTCGTGTAAAAAGGGATTAAAAAATGATGTGAATCTTGCAATCGGGGCCGACAATGACTGAAGCAAATGACAATGTTGAGCAGACCAACTACCTGTCTATGACTGCGGATGTCGTTGCGAGCTATGTGTCGAATAATTCGGTACGGCCCGGCGACCTCGAAGCGCTGATCAAGAGCGTTTATGAAGCTCTTTCGATGACCACTGTTGCGACAGTGACGGAAGAGCCTCAGGAACCGGCGGTGTCAGTGAAGAAGTCTATCACGCCAGAATTTCTGATATGCTTGGAAGACGGCAAGAAGTTCAAGTCGCTAAAGCGCCATCTCGCGACCGCCTACGACATGACGCCTGATGATTACCGCGCAAAGTGGAGCCTGCCGCGCGATTATCCGATGGTGGCGCCTGCGTACGCGGCAGCTCGGTCGGCGCTGGCTAAACAATCCGGGTTAGGGGTCGCGAATTTGCGGGCTCGTAAGCCAGCCGCAGCAAAGGTGGTTGCCACCAAGGGCCGTGGTCGCCCGCGCAAAAATGCCGCCTAAAACGAAGAAACCGCCCTTCGGGGGAAAATGGCGGCTTCATCAGTTTTTCTCGATGGGGGAGATCGATTATCCTGATAACAGCGCGGGCGCGCTAAGGTTCCGAGCACGTTCGAAGTGGGCGAAGATGCTCAATCCCGACTAAGAACGGCGGCGCTAACGCTTCTATCCACAAATTCGCTGTCGGTCGCCGCAAGCGTTCTACCGAGGGCTGCTAATGCGGCGCTCTGCTCCAGAGCAACCAGAATTTGCTCCTCCGCAGCGCGGTGAGGATCGTCGTGGCTCATCGTCGCAAGACGTGCTCTTTGACCAGCTACCTTTGCAGTCGCCTTAGCGGCAACACTTTCCGTCCAGGCGACTTCCATGTGTGACAGCTTCAAGCAATCTTCTCGCAATCGGACAGGCGTAGGCCACTACCATGGTGGGCTAATGGCTCACGCCTTGGGGGTGGCTGAATGCCGATCAGCCGCCACCTATCGAACTAATATGTCCAGACGACAACCGGCTGATGGTTGTATATCAAATCTGATTAACGGATAGGCATGTAAACCAAGAAAGAAAAAACCGTTTTACGTCCAGCCCATAGCTTGGTTCGGTCGTTGGCGTTATATTACGCCAGACTAGGATTGACGGAATGAAAAGACACGTGAAAGGCGTCATAGAAAGAGCCTTTAAATTTGCGCAAGATGGATCATGCGGTGGCCTAACTTCTGTGAGAAAGCGCCTGAAGGCAGAGGGTTATTCGGCCGAAGAAATGGACGGCCACCTTTCTTGCGCTAAGCTGCGTGCGCAGCTCAAACACCTTTGCAAACAATCGCAATTACAGGACGCGCAGTAAGCGCATCTCATGACGGCTCGTGTGGGAACTGGACAATCGACAGTCAGTTTCGAAACGCACATCAGAGAGGCTCGCATGACTTG
>NZ_LMUU01000058.1 GCF_009765775.1 Beijerinckia sp. L45 | reverse complement strand
CGGGGGGCATGCCTGTTCGAGCGTCATTTCAGCCCCTCAAGCCCGGCTTGTGTGATGGACGACCGTCCGGCGCCCCCGTCTTTGGGGGTGCGGGACGCGCCCGAAAAGCAGTGGCCAGGCCGCGATTCCGGCTTCCTAGGCGAATGGGCAACAAACCAGCGCCTCCAGGACCGGCCGCCCTGGCCTCAAAATCTGTTTTATACTTATCAGGTTGACCTCGGATCAGGTAGGGATACCCGCTGAACTTAAGCATATCAATAA
>NZ_LMUU01000057.1:114981-116395 GCF_009765775.1 Beijerinckia sp. L45 | reverse complement strand
CGGTATCATGCAGGCGGATGCCTACGCCGGCTTCAACAGGCTGTACGAGCCCGGGCGCTCGCCTGGTCCGATCCTGGAGGCAGGCTGTTGGGCGCACTGGCGGCGCAAGTTCTACGACATCGCCGTGCTCAAGAAGGCGCCAATCGCCGTCGAGGCCGTAACGCGCATCGATGCCATCTTCGCCGCCGAGCGCACAATCAACGGCGCCGTGCCCTCGCGACGCCAAGACGTGCGAGAGCAAACGATCAAACCACTTGTCGGCGACCCGCTGGTTTGGCTACGCGGCCAGCGTGGCGCGCTCTCCTCGAAGTCCGAGACTGCGAAGGCGATGGACTATGGGCTGAAGAGGATGCCAGCCTTCACCCGCTTTCTCGATGACGGTCGTATCTGCCTGTCGAACAACGCCGCCGAGCGTGCTATGCGCTGTGTTGCCATGGGCCGCAAGAACTGGACGTTTGCTGGCTCCGACGCCGGTGGTCACCGCGCCGCCGCGATCTACACCTTGATCGAAACCTGCAAGCTTAACGACGTCGATCCTCGCGCATGGCTAGCCGACGTCCTGATGCGTCTGCTCGATTACCCCGCGAAACGCATCCACGAGCTTCTCCCGTGGAACTGGTCACCCGAGATCGCTGCCGCTCACGCAGCCTGAAGCACCCCGACCTCGCATCGTCCCGGAACGCAAGGCGGCCTTCACCGTGTGTTTCGGCGCGCAACAATGGCTCTGACTCAATCTGCGTGCAGTTCTCCAACGAGACGAGCGCGGAGAAGATCGAGGTTGGCACGCCCGTACATTTGGCGCTTTACGAGCTTGAGCTTCGTGATCTGTCCCTCGGTCTGACCGTTGGACCAGGGCTCCGTGAGTGCCGCCGCGACCGCGACTTGGTCGGCCGCAAGGCCGACGGCAAAAGATGACATCAGGCTGTCTCGCGCGGCATCGATCCAAGCCTGCAGATTACCGATCGTACGAGATCGGACTATGGCCTGGAATCGCAGCAGGAGGTCGCGAGCCATCACAAGGGAAGGGACGCCTGCTTCAATGGCGGCCATCATCGTCGCATCGCTTTTGCTCAGTGCATCGCGCATGACACTCATCAGCCGAGCGATCACGCGTGCGGACGGAACACGTCCCAATCCCATGAGGCCCGCCTTCTCGCTACGCTTGCGTCGCGTTGCCCATTCCGTGACGACCCGCAAGGAGCCAGGGAAGCCTAACCGCCGGAGCCGACGCCATAGCTCGGCACCACGGTGGCAGCCACCCATCCATTCCGCATCGAGGGCTGCGAGATAGGGCGCCAACGAGGTCTGCCGCGAACGGAAGACATCACCGCAGCCATTTCGAATGACGTCTCGAACGTGATTACGGCTCGCGCCGACCCGTCGCACGATCTCCTTCACCGTCATGCCTTCCGCA
>NZ_LMUU01000057.1:114345-114605 GCF_009765775.1 Beijerinckia sp. L45 | reverse complement strand
GAACGGTTCGAAGCAGGGTATCTCGGCTGACAGGCAGCATGAGACGCCGTACGAGCCGGGCAGCGGGGCGCCCGCCGAGGGCAAGGCCGCAACAATGGACTATGCCGTCGAGGCGGCTCGTGCGCCTCGCGAACGGTCTTGCAATCTTATCGCCGAGAGACTCGGCAAAGGTTTGGCGACGACACACAGTGCTTGCACACCGGAACCTTCGAACCGTCACTTCGATCGATACGGCGCACCCGTGGGCCGGGAGATCGGAA
>NZ_LMUU01000057.1:110129-114133 GCF_009765775.1 Beijerinckia sp. L45 | reverse complement strand
CCGAATCAGAAACCTTCACGCTTGCCGAAAACTGCACGCAGATTGAGTCAGAGCCAAAATTGAAAGCCGACGATCCCATGGCGGCGCGCATCCTGAAGGACGTCGGCGCCTGGTTCCTCTTCCTGCCGCCCTACAGCCCGGACCTCAACCCCATTGAAATGGCCTTTGCCAAGCTGAAGGCCCACCTGCGCGCTGCCGAAGCGCGAACCTTCGACGCTCTTTGGCGGGCCATCGGCAGCATCTGTGACCTGTTCAGCCAAACGGAATGCTGGAATTACTTCATCGCAGCAGGACATGCGGCCGATTAAAGGTCCGATGCTCTAGGTCGGCAAAGGCCCCCTCGCCTTTACAGAGCGGCTTAGCGTCAAGTCTTCCATGCGGTGTGCGCCTTTTATGCAGCTCCTCCTCCGCGTGAGGTCAGGCATCCAGGATCATACGGTGGAAGGCCTTGACCAGACCGCCGTCGAGCTTTGGCCCCATAGCCACCAGTTCGGCAAGCGCCTTTCCGGCTGGCAGAGGCTCCTTGTAGGACCTGCGCTCGATAAGAGCGCCGTATATGTCGCAGATCGTGATGACGCGCATGAAGTTGGAGATCTGCTCGCCCCGTAGACCGTCGGGATACCCCGTACCATCCAAATATTCGTGGTGAGAGCGGACGATCTCGCGAAACTGCCGGTCGACGGCGCGCCTGCTGCTAATCATCTCGGCACCGATGGTCGTGTGCCCCCGCATCACATCCATCTCCGCGCCCGTCAGCTTGCCCGGCTTGTTCAGGATCTTGAGCGGGATCCGCGCCTTGCCGATATCATGGAGGAGCGCTGCCTGGGATAGGAAATGCTGCTTGTTGAGGGAAAGCCCCAAATTGAAGGAGAAGGCTGCCGTCAGGCCCGCGACCAGGAGACAGTGCTGGTAAGTGATGTCGTCGTAGTGCCAGACGACGTCGAGCCACGCGCGGATGCGCGATCGGCCCACGGCAGCTACGATCGCACGTCCGCCGCGTTCCAGATTTGACAAGGATACCTGATGGCCTCTACGTGCATCTTCAAACAACCCAACGAGCACCGTGTCAGCTTCTCCGATGCTCCGTCGGACAAAACGATGGAGTTCGGCGTCGCCTGCTCGTACCTGTTTGCGTCTAACGATGCTTTTGACGATCTCGACTAGGGTCGCCTGCGGGGTCTCCGGACGAAGAACCATGGCCGCACCATCGGCGTGGCGCTGCATGTCAGAGAAATGGGCATCGTCACGCGTCAAGCACAGCAACGGTGCCTTAGCGTCGTCACTGTAGCGGCTAACGGCATCACGAAACAACTCGATCGATGCCTGGCTGCCGAAACCGATGTCACAGATAACGATCGACGGCGCGCCCAAGTAAGTTGCAACCTGGTGCCAGGCGATGACCGCGCAGTTTTGGATCTGGCTCAGTGTCTTGTGGAGGTGGTGCGCCTCGCTCGGCCGATCAGTGATAAGAAGCATGCAAACATCCCTTCAGGACATGCATTCCATCTAAGGATTAATGATCGCTTCAATGACGAGCATATTTGATCGGCGCCTGAAGCGCTTCTGGTCAGATCGTCCGACATGGCAATCTTCAACAAGGGCGGCTCACTTTTGCAGCCGGCAGCCGAAGTCCTGTCGTCGAGATGAAGGTCTGCCGATCAACCCGGCGCAAATCGGTTAGGGTGACGGGCTGCGCCGACCCCCTTGCGACGCGGGCGACAGGAAGATCCGAGCAGGAAGCATCAGAGCGCATTCGCTTCGCATCATCGACAACCATCTGGCGCCTGCTGGGCTCGGGGTAGCCAACCTGCTCGTCGACATCTACAAGATGAGGCCTCGTGCCAATCGCGTTTTGCGACGACGGTGAAAGTCAGCACTTCGGAAGTGCACCGCTGCGGCGCGCGGCGGCCAGCACACGCACCAGGGGGGATCGCACCCGGGCGGCCAACCCACCGCTTACGAAACGATCCCGTGATCATTCGCTGCATGAGGCATCTTCACCCAGGCCACGGCGGCCCTTATGCGCCGATCCGGCACGCGATATCCGCAGCTGGATCGTAGGCCGTCATTATCGCGCAGGCAATCGGCCTCAAGGCCTCATCGCCCTTCTGATGGCCGTACCGATCGTTGAACCCTTTGCAGCAGTCCGCATCAAGCAGCAACAGCGATAGAGGTCTCGCCTTTCGGACTGCGCGACGCGTTTCGCGAGCCAAAGCTTCGTCAAAACGACGACGATTCAAAAGGCCGGTAAGCGCATCGGTGGTCGCGAGCCGGACGTTGGCCGCCGCCATCGCCTGCTCCGCGCGCTCTGGGTCTCTAAGCGCCTTCCTGAAGAGCCAAGTCAGAAGCGTGGTGACCACACACAGGACCATCACGACGGTGCCGAGGCTTATCGCCTTCCACCGCCAGCTTGCGAAGATCTCCTCGGGAGCCATGGCGATGCTCAACAGCAGCGGCAGGTCTCAGACCTGCATGAAGACGAAGTGTCGGCTTCCCTTGCCGATATATTGCCAAAACGCCAAGACTTCTTCCAAGGTAGTGCATTAACCTGGTAAAGTAATCACGACGCAAGTCTAACCGCCATAAGGTTTTTTTAAAAACCATACGTCTCGATGCGGTCTGTAGTGATGGCAGACATTCATTCGATTTGATCGAGCATGTGCCAATCTATCGAACTTCAGCGGCGCTATATAATCGGTCAATGGTCGTAACGAGGTCGCACTTCGTTGACAGCGCTCGCCCCGACCTGCATTCTGTTCGCTGAGCGTACACGTTGTGCGCTATGCGCGCAATTTAAGAAGTCTTCGAGGTGATCAACAAGTTTGTGCGGGGCGTCGCCGAAGCACTCGACGGCATAGCGGATGGGTCAACGGTGCTTGTCGGCGGGTTCGGAAGCGTCGGGCAGCCGAACGCCCTCATCGAAGGGCTTGTCGAACAAGGCGCAAAAGACCTGACGGTGGTGGCGAACAATGCCGGCACGGGTCATACGGGACTCGCCCGTTTGATGGAGCTTGGTCGCGTGCGCCGCATCCTTTGCAGCTTCCCAAAAAGCTCCGGTTCGGTCGTGTTCGAGGAACTCTACAAGGCAGGACGCATCGAGCTTGAAATCGTGCCGCAGGGCACTCTGGCCGAAAGGCTGCGCGCGGCAGGCGCCGGCATCCCAGCCTTCTATACGGCCACGGCGGTCGGCACCCGCCTGGCGGAAGGCAAGGAGGAGCGCGAGTTCCAGGGCCGGCGGTACGTGATGGAGACGGCTCTTGCAGGCGATGTCGCCCTGATCGAGGCATGGCGCGCCGACAGGCTGGGAAACCTCGTCTACCGAAAGAGCGGGCGCAACTTCAATCCCGTTATGGCGATGGCAGGCAAGCGGACGGTCGTTCAGACCCAGCATGTCGCAGAGGCCGGCGAGATCGATCCCGAGGCCGTCGTGACCCCGGGCATCTTCGTCAACCGCGTCGTCCACGTGCCCTATGGCGATCCAGACGATGGCACGAGGAAACCAGCATGAGCGTCGCGACACATCATCCCCTGACCCGACCGCAGATGGCGGAGCGGGTCGCCCGCGACATCGCGGAGGGTTGGTACGTCAACCTGGGCATCGGTATACCGACCCTCGTCGCCGACCAGGTCGGTGGCAAGGACGTCATCTTCCATTCCGAGAACGGTCTGCTCGGCATGGGGAAGGCGCCGCCTGCCGGCGAGGCCGACCCATGGTTGATCAATGCCGGGAAGCAGCACGTGACGCTGAACGACGGCGGCAGCTTCTTCCATCACGCGGACAGCTTCGCGATGATCCGAGGAGGACATCTCGATCTCTGCGTGCTGGGCGCCTTCGAGGCGGCCGCGAACGGCGACATCGCGAATTGGGCGACGTCGGAACTCGATGCCGCACCGGCGGTCGGCGGGGCGATGGACCTTGCGGTCGGCGCTGCCCGGGTATGGGTCGTGATGGAGCACCTAACCAAAGACGGCAGGCCCCGCCTGGTAGAACGCTGCTCGTATCC
>NZ_LMUU01000057.1:104964-110112 GCF_009765775.1 Beijerinckia sp. L45 | reverse complement strand
CGGCGCTCGGCGTCGTCAACCGCATCTACACCAATCTGGCGGTCGTCGACGTGACCGAGCGCGGATTCGTGTTGCGCGAAAGCATCACCGGCCTCGGGTTCGACGAACTCCAGGCGCTGACCGGCGCAACGCTTTTCATCGACGGGGTAACCCATGGCTGAAGCCTTCATCTGCGATTTCGTCCGCACGCCCATTGGGCGCTACGCCGGCGCGCTGAGGGACGTGCGTCCCGACGACATGGCGGCGCACGTGCTGAGGACGCTCGCCGAGCGGAACGGCGGCATCGATTGGGGTGCGCTCGACGACTGCTACATGGGCTGCGCCAACCAGGCCGGCGAGGACAACCGCGACGTGGCCCGCATGGCGCTGCTGCTCGCCGGACTTCCCACAACTTCGCCAGGCGCGACGATCAACCGACTCTGCGGCTCCGGGCTCGATGCTCTGGGGACAGCCGCCCGGATGATCCGCTCGGGCGATGCCGACCTCGTCCTCGCTGGCGGCGTCGAGAGCATGACCCGGGCACCCTTCGTCCTTGGCAAGAGCGCAACCGCGTTCGGGCGCGACGCCAAGCTCGAGGACACGACGCTTGGCTGGCGCTTCGTCAATCCCAAGATGAAGACGCTCCACGGCACGGACTCGATGGGCGAGACGGGCGAGAACGTCGCCGAAGAGTTCGGGATCTCGCGCGCCAATCAGGACGCCTTCGCATTCCGAAGCCAAGCACGGGCCGAGGCGGCGAGGCTGGCCGGCTACTTCCATGCAGAGATCGCGCCCGTGTCGATACCGGGCCGCAAGGGCGTCACCGTGGTGTCCGAGGACGAGCATCCACGGCCCGAGACGACCCTCGACGGGCTTGGCAACCTCAGGCCGTTGTTTCGAACGCCAGGCACGGTGACCGCGGGCAACGCTGCGGGCATCAACGACGGCGCCGCGGCGATGATCGTCGCCAGCGAGGCGGCGATCGTTCGGCATGGCCTCACGCCACGCGCCAGGGTCCTCTCCATGGCGACCGCCGGCGTTCCGCCCCGCATCATGGGCATCGGCCCCGCGCCGGCCGTAGAAAAGCTCCTGAGCCGTGCCGGACTCGGGGTCGGCGATATCGATCTCGTCGAACTGAACGAGGCCTTCGCATCCCAGGCCATCGCCGTGTTGCGTAAGCTCGGCCTGCCCGACGACGCGCAGCATGTGAACCCGCACGGCGGAGCGATCGCGCTGGGACATCCGCTCGGCATGAGCGGAGCGCGGATCGCCCTCACCGCCGTGCACGGGCTCGAAACACTAGGGCTGAAGCGCGCCGTCGCCACCATGTGCATCGGTGTCGGGCAAGGCATAGCGCTCCTTCTGGAACGCGTCTGAACAAGAGGACGCTTTACTCGTCCGGCGCACACGACGTGCCTGATGGACCTCGAGACCAAAAAGCAGACGTCCGGCAAACGGGCCGAACACACGTCCATGAGACGATCAGGGAGAACGCAAATGGAAGTGGCCGCTGTTCGGCCGCCCCGCCGGGGCATGGTCAGCTTCTTCGTGACGCTCTTCGAGCGATTCATGCCCGATCCCTTCGCGCTCGCGATCGGACTGACCTTCGTGGTCGGTGTCCTGGCTTTCGCCATTGCGCCGAAAGGGGATCTGAAAACGATCCTCTCGGCCTGGTACGCCGGCTGCTTCAACATCCTCGCCTTCGCCTTCCAGATGACGCTGATACTCGTCACCGGTCACGCGCTCGCCACCGCGACGCCGGTGCGCCGCGTGCTGAGGAGACTGGTCTCGGTCGTATCGACCCCGTCCCAGGCGATCATCCTGATGTTCGCCGTCGTGTCCTCGGCAGCCTGGCTGAACTGGGGTCTGGGTCTCGTCGTCGGCGCCTTCCTGGCGCGGGAGATCGCAGGCCGGATACGCGTCGATTACGGGTGGCTCGTGGCGGCGGCCTATTCCGCATGGTCGGTCTGCAACAGCGGGCTCTCGAGCTCGATAGCGCTCTCGCAGGCTTCGCACGGCAGCAGCCTCAACGTGGTCGAGAAGCTGACGGGCCACATCCTGCCGATGACGCAGACGGTGTTCACGACCTTCACGATGCTGCCGACTATAGCGGTCGTCGTGGTCATGTGCGTGATCTTCATCAGGATTCAGCCGGCCGCCGACGACGTCATCCCGCTGGCGGAAGATGCGCCGGGGTCATCGATCGAGCACCGCAGAGATCGCGGAGAGGCGACGACCTTCGCCGGCTCCTTCGAGTCGTCGTCGCTCGGCACGATCTTCATCGTCGCCGTAGGCGCCGCCGCGATCGGCTTCGAATGGTGGGAAAAGGGCGCCTCGCTAGAGCTGAACACCCTGATCCTCCTCTTCCTGCTCGCCGGAATGGCACTGCAGAGGACGCCGATTGCCTACGCCGATGCGGTGCGCGAAGCCGCCCGGCAGACCGGCTCCATCCTCCTCCAGTTTCCCTTCTACGGCGGAATCATGGGCATCATGGTCGCGACGGGGCTGGCCGGCCTGATCTCGCAATTCTTCGTCGGGATCGCCACGGCCTCCACGCTTCCGGCATGGAGCTACCTTAGCTCGCTGATCATCACCTTCCTCGTTCCTTCGGCAGGCGGGCATTGGGCGGTCCAGGGCCCGTTCGTGATCCCGGCGGCCCAGGCGCTGAAGGCGTCGATCCCGGCGACGGCCATGGCGGTAGCCATGGCGGAAAACGTCGCCAACATGCTGCAGCCCTTCTGGGCCGTGCCGCTCATCGCCATCGCCGGTATCGGCATCCAGCGCGTCCTGGGATATACGATCATCACCTTCCTGGTCTCGTTGGTCATCTACGGCTTGGCAGTCCTCTTCCTGACCATCTGAGTTCCATGGACGCGCAAGAACCGATCGACACCGACGACCGGGATTACGTTTCGGCGCTAGCCAGGGGGTTGCGGCTCATCGAAGTGTGCGGGGAAAGCGAGATCGGTCTCAGCTTGGCGCAGGTGGCGCAGCGTTCGGAAATCTCGCGCGCCGCCGCACGCCGCTTCCTGCTGACGCTGCATGCGCTCGGCTACGTCAGTAGCGACGGGAAGCTCTATCGCCTGACCCCGAAGGTCCTGGTCCTCGGCAACGCGTTCCTTGGCTCCACGGCGCTGCCGCGCATCGTGCGTCCCGTCCTCGAAAATCTCAGCCGCGACCTCGGCGAGAGCTGTTCCGTTGCCGTCCTGGACGGTTCCGAGATCGTCTACGTCGCGCGGGAGCAGACCGGGAGGATCATGTCGGTCGACCTCGGTATTGGCTCCAGGCTGCCCGCCGCATCGACCTCGATGGGACGCGTACTCTTGGCGGCCCTGCCTCCTGAAGAGCGTGCGAGGCGCCTTAAAGATCCGACGTTGGCGCTGACGCCAAGGACGGTGACGGACCGCAAAGCGTTGCTTCGCTTGCTCGACTCCGTCGAAAAGCAGGGTTGGTGCGTCGTGGATCAGGAATTGGAACTCGGCCTGCGGTCCATGGCCGTGCCGTTGCGCGATGCAGGAGGACGAACCGTTGGCGCGCTTAACGTAGGAACACAGGTGGCGCGGGTATCCATCGAATCCTTGCGAAAGGAGATGCTACCGAAGTTGAGAGCGGCTGCGGCGGCGATCGAGCCGTTTCTTCTACAATGATGGATAGCAGCGCGTGCGCGACGATCTCGTCAAAGCGCCAATCCGAAAGACATATGTGCCATAAGGCGGTGCGAACGTTGTGCGGTATGTTTCGTAGCAACCGTTCCTCACCTTACCAAGCGTCGAACCAGTTTTCACGAAAACGGGCGCGAAAACGCGATAAATAGTTCGCTAGCAAACGTGCAACGGTGACTAGATTTGATTTCCGGCTTCGTCGCTACACCTTACGGCCACATGCGGACCTGGGGGTCCTGCATCGCTGACCGGAACGAGCGTGCCCAGGCCTCCGCGTTGTTTGCAGAGCAAAACAGCTGCATTGTACCGATCAGCCGTCGTCACGATCGTCTTCGCTGACGAATAAACGAACAAAGTGCCAATGAGCACAATTGTCACGCACGTGACAAAGAAAGGATACCGAAACGGATCAAAGCGGTCCCGGATGTAGGCTAACTGAGCCATACGCTTTCCTCCTTTGCAGACTTGCTGATCGGACGATCCTGGCAAACGATCACGGGCTTGCTAACAACTAAGCGGTAGGTAGATTGGATGTACGCAAATTGCGAGGGACTACGGCCGGCGTAAGCGAAGCCTTAAGCTGTCACCAGCCGATCAGCAGCCTTTGCATATGCTTCCGGTGATCGCGTCATCACGTTTCTGGACACCACGATCAAGCGCGGTTGTTCCCGCGCTTTTCGAGCCGCCTGGAATCGCCACCGTCTCACCGGACGATGTTGTATT
Organism: Beijerinckia sp. L45; assembly: GCF_009765775.1. Classification (GTDB taxonomy): domain Bacteria; phylum Pseudomonadota; class Alphaproteobacteria; order Rhizobiales; family Beijerinckiaceae; genus RH-AL1. Next base: position 105,748 of record NZ_LMUU01000057.1, on the reverse strand, counting down.
TTGTCCGCTCGAAGCGTCACCAGATTGCACCGAGACAGATCGGCCTGTCTGCGTCTGCGCAACTACAGGCATTGTAGCCGCAACAACCGCGGCGGCAATAAAGGTTGTAAGTCTCACCATAGTCCGGTCCTCCTATTCGTATCAACGCCTGTGTCAGCAAAGGGTTGGCTTGCCGGCGTTCACGATAGCGGTATCAGAGGATTATGAGCATCGCGGATCGTGCAATTCACACGTGGCAGAAAGACCTTGGCCTACTGACATCTTAAAATCCTCTAATCGAGAAAAAGTGCTCACGCGCTGAAAATGAGATGGCGATCTGCTGGCCGGCGATAAGATCAGCCAAACCAGGGGCGAGACGGACCGGCGTACAGGCATTGAGACTGGAGACTACAGCTCGTTCGAAATCAGCTTGATCTTTGGAGCTTCCAACGAGGTGCGAATAGGTCAGCCGCGGTATTCCAAAGACCGTGCCGTCGTGCTTTAGGCTGAAACGCACAGTGACCTCAGAGCCCGACTCAAAATTTACGTTTGAGCGGTCTGCTGCCTCGCGAGTCTTCGCATGAGGAGGAACGCCAGGGCCATTTGCAACCACGCGAGCGCGGACTTGATGGTCGCCTCGAAATCCTTCGACAGGCGACGCGCGCGGTTGATCCAGCCGAGCGTGCGCTCGACGACCCAGCGCTTTGGCAGCACGATGAACCCCTTTATTTGCGTGTCGGTTCGCTTGACGACGGTGATGGAAATTCTGCTTGCCTCGAAGGCGGCGCGTTGCGCTTCATCGCCT
>NZ_LMUU01000057.1:104736-104954 GCF_009765775.1 Beijerinckia sp. L45 | reverse complement strand
CGATGAACCCCTTTATTTGCGTGTCGGTTCGCTTGACGACGGTGATGGAAATTCTGCTCGCCTCGAAGGCGGCGCGTTGCGCTTCATCGCCTTGATAACCGCCATCGACAAAAGACATCTTCACCCACGGGCTCTTTCGATGCACGGCTTTGAGCAGCGGCGCGAGCGCGTCGCGATCCTGCACGCTGGCCGCTGTGATCTGACATTCGATGGGCAGG
>NZ_LMUU01000057.1:74209-104726 GCF_009765775.1 Beijerinckia sp. L45 | reverse complement strand
CTCCCGAATCAGAAACCTTCACGCTTGCCGAAAACTGCACGCAGATTGAGTCAGAGCCCAACGCGTACCCCGGGAGCACGGCGTTGTGCTCCCAGCAGCAGAGCCCGCTGATCCGGGCTTAATCCCGCTGATAGACCTGCAGGCCGCTCGCGTCGCCGTCCGCCCAGACCGCCCTTTCCTGCAGGGTGGGCTTGATCTTCCTATGACGCCCCAGGATCGTGCCTTCCCGGCCGATGAAGAGCAGCGTGCAGTAGACGGATCCCGACGTGGTCCGTTCGCGTTCGGCGACGCCGATCACGACGTCCACTCCCGCCTTATGGGCCGCCGCGCAAAGGACATTCGTCTCCGGTCCGGGAATCGTGATCGTCGACGACACATATCGCGCGGCGGCCTGCCACCAGAGTTCGCCGGGCGCCGCCGTCACGAAGAATGGATAACCGGGCAGCCACGTCTCGGAGAAACCGACGACGGCCGCGCCGGTCTGGGCCGCGCGCTCGATCTCTTGTGGTGGCTTCGAGCCAGGCCGACGCACAAGGCGCCGGCGTCTCTGGGGCGGGCCCGACGGCGGGGAGTGGCATCACCGGCACAGGTCTCGGCGACGTAACGACCTCGAGTACGCCGCAGCCGGCTGGCGCAGCGACGTCGCCCGGCAACGGCCAGACTCCTGTGGGAAACGCACAGTCCGGGAAACCGCCTGCCACCGGGGCAACCACGCGCGATGACAAGTAGTCTCCTCGCCGGTCGTCCGGTGCCGTCTGCGGTGTGCCGTCGGGCTAGCGCCTCTGGTGGCTTTTCGGCCAAGGGCGATAGGGCCTCGGGCATGCGCCGGGCCGTTAGGGCCGGTCTCGCCAGAGTACGTTTGCCTACGCGATAATCTCGATCGGAACGCCTTCGAGGTCGCGTACGACCGCTTCGTAGTAGCCGTCGCCCGTTAGGCGCGGTGCCGACACCAGGAGGCCGGCTCGGGAAAAGCGCTCGGCCGCGTCGTCCACGGCTTCACGGGACCCCATCGAGATGGCGAGATGCGCCCACCCCTGGACCTCCGTCCCCGCGGCATCGCCGACCCAGGGTCCCGTCATGAGCTCTATCTCGCCGCCGCCCATCGGCAGCTTGACGAAGCGCGACGCGAACCCCGGACGGTTGCGGCTCTCGTACAGGGGCCCGACCTCCGCGGCGAACCACTTGCTCCAGAAGGCGGCAGCGGCTTCGAGGTCGCGCGTCCAGAGGGCGACGTGGGCGATCTTCATCTTGGGGTCCTTGATTACTGCGCGGCGGGTTTGGAGAGGAGCGGCACCGGTAGACGCCCCTACCCCCGCGCTTGGCGGCGTAGAACGCCTGATCGGTTAGAGACAGCAAGGCCGATGCGACGTCGGTCCCTTAGCCTCTGTTGACAGCCGTGGTTCCTTTTAGGGGATGAACGATGCCTCGCGCAGCCGTCCCAGATGGCCGATGATGCTGGCGTGCGTGTCCACGGAATCCTGGAAGCCGGCCTGGCGTATCTTAACGGTCGACTGGACGAGGTCGTAATCGATGTTCCAGACCGCCTCCACGAATCCCCACGAGACGAAGGCCTCCCAGGTCGTGGATCTGAGCTTGTGGCGTTTCCCGATGTCCTTCCACAGCTTGCCGTAGCCTGCCATCTGCGTGGCCAGCGGGATGGGCTTGGGAACGTCGGCCTCGACGTCGAAGAACTTCGCAAGCTCGGGCCACAGGTGGGCCCAGCGGAAGTAATCGCCGTTCGTCACGTTGAAGGCCTCGTTGTGCGCCGCGTCCGAACGCGTTGCCCAGACGACGGAGCGTCCGAGCATATCGGAGTCGGTGAGCTGGTGGAGCACCCTCGACCAGGTGTCCGGATGCCCGGGAAACCGCAGCGGGAGACCCAGCTCGGCGCTGATCGTGCCGTAGGCCGCCATCCCATGGAGGAGGTTCATCGGAGAGCCGACGCTGTGGCCGATGATCCCGTCGGGGCGCAGTTCGGTCCAGCCGACCCCGTGCCTGTCCGCCCACTCGCGGAGGGCGTCGACCTGGTCGTAGTAGAAGAGGGGGCCGATGACCCGCGGATCGCTTTCCTTCGCGGGCGTCTTGTAGGGGCCAAGATGCGGACCGTAGGCCTTCGCGCCGGTCACCAGGACGACGCTTCCTATCGACGTCTTGGCCGCGTCGAGCGCGTCGAGCAGGTTCCTGAGCATCGCCAGGTTGATCCTGGTCGCCTCGTTGGCGTCGGCGTGCTCGGCGTAGGCCGCGAAGGCGACATCCACCGGGCCGTCCAGCTGCGCCACCGCCTCTCGGATGGCGGCGCCGTCGAGCAGGTCGGCTGCGATGTGTCCGCTATCGAGCCCTCCCGACTCGCCGGGCGCCGAACGGCGGCTAACCGTGACGGGCCGGACGCCGGCGTCCGCCTTCGCGGCCCGGAGGATTCCGCCGCCGGCGACTCCGTGGCCGCCGACGATCAGGAGAGTGCGCGTTTCGGTCATGTCCGTTTCCAGTTCGTTCGGGGCGCGATCGGCAGGCGCACGGATGCCGCCTGTTGCTGGAGCGATCGGCGACGACTCCACGCGCGGACCAATCAGGGACCTGTCCGAAAGACGCGTCGGACGCGGGCCGCTGCCTTTGCTCGCGGCCTTTGCGAGGTCGCTCGGCAACGGAGAGATACCGGTCCGGCTGGCTGAGGTCAATTATTCATAGTGAATGCTATCAAAACGCTCGGAGTCGTGCGGAAGCGTCCGTTGTGCCGGTGGCGCCTGCTGTTAGGCGCACGCCCCCGGCCGCTGAAGATATGCTTCATAGTCGTGTCGGATGCACCCGTAGCCCGGGGGCTCAACGCAGCAGCGCTGCCATCGCGGCGGCCCCTGCCGCCGCCGCTCCGATTGCGGCGGCGTAGTGCACGCCGACGACGAACGCCCCTGGCGAAGCCTGCATCGCGAAGACCGATCCGAGGAGCGCCGTCGCCAACGATCCTCCGATCCGAGCCACGGCGCTATTGAACCCTGAAGCCGTGCCGACGTGGCCTTCGTCGACGGAATCCATGACCGCGGTCGTCAGGGGCGCGACGCAGATCCCCATTCCGATCGCGACGATCAGCGTCGCCGGGAACACCTGCGTCCAATACGGGATCGGTCCAGCCGCGAGGTTCACGTAGAACGCGGTGCCTATGGCCACGAGGGCGGACCCGAGGCAGAGAGGCAGCCGGCTGCCATGCCGGGCTGCTACCGGTCCCATGTACCGCGAGCCTACGGCGATAACGACCGGCAGCGGCATCATTGCCGCGCCGGCCTGGGCCGCGGAATAGCCGCCGACATGGATCAGCGTGAACGGCAGCAGGACGACTAGGCCGCCGAGGCTCGCGTACAGCAGGAGGGTGACGAGCGTCAGTCCGACGAACGGGCGCGAGGCGAAGATCGAGAGTGGGAGGAGCGCCGCATCGCCGAGGCGTTTCTCCAGCACCACGAAGCCGGCGAGGGTCGCCGCACCCGCAGCCGCGACCGTCAAAGTCGCTCGGCTCATCCCGTCGCTGGAAGCCGCCGACAGGGCCCAGGTGAGGAGGGCGAGGGAGGCGGCCGTAAGCGCCGCGCCCGACCAGTCGGGCCGGATCCTCTTCTCTCCACCGTCGTGTGCGACGTAACGCCAGGCGAGGTAGGCGGCCAGCGCCGCGACGGGTACGTTGATCAGGAAGACGGTCCGCCAACCCGCCGCATCGACGATCAATCCTCCCAGGAGGGGCGCGGCCGCGCCGGTGAGCGCACCGAAGCCGGCCCATGTCCCGATCGCACGTCCCCGCTCCTCGCCGCCGAACTCGGCGCCGATAATCGCAAGGCTGTTTGGCATCAGGACCGCAGCGCCGACACCCTGCAGCGCGCGGGCTGCGATCAGCCAACCGATCGTGGGCGCAGCCGCACATGCGAGGGACGCGAGGGTGAAGACAGCTAAGCCGACGAGGAAAAGGCGTCGGCGTCCGAACCGGTCACCGGCGGCGCCCCCGACGAGCGTCATGGCGCCGAGCGGAAGCAGATAGGCGTTGATGGTCCAGGGAAGTGACGCTGCGTTGGCCTGGAGGTCGCTAGCGATGGCCGGCAGCGCCACGTTCACTACGGACGAGTCGATGAAAGCCGTGCTGGAACCCAGGATGGCCGCGGCGATGACCGCGCGCGGATGGGCGATGGGTCCTGTCGACGTTTCGATGATCTTGACCTTGTAAGTGGTGCGAGCGCCGCTCGCCTGGAAGGAAAACGGACATTCGCCTGCGCAGCGCTTCCTGTGCAAGCCGACGTGACGGAATTGGCCGGCCCCGAACATGAAGGAGCCCAGCTTCGGCCTTCACGCGGATATGTTTGTAGCCGCACTTCAGGCTCTTCGGTCGCGCCGGCCTTCGGTCATGGCGGTGAAGGCCATAGCGGTGGCTTCGGCGGTGGCTTCGGCGGCGGATAGGGCTATGGGTACGGCGCCGCGAGCTTCGACGACGGCTTCTACGGTCAGGACTACTGCGCGGGCAACTACGATTACGACGCGGGCCGATACGGATACGGGTATGGTCCTGGCTACGGCAATGGACAGACCGGCTAAGCTCCGGGGGTGCAATACAGCGAGGCGCCCGACGACGTGCGGGCTCGCGCCGGACGCAGCGCCGCGATGGGGGCGGCACCTGTCCAACGCCCGTGAAGGCCTGCACCCTCTACAATCAATCCAACGTGGGCGGCGGCTGCTCCTGTAAGGTGTCCGGTGGCAGGTCGCACGGTCGCGTCACGCCCTAGCGTCCCGCCGGCGTCCCGAGTACGACGTGGTGCTCGAGGCCAACGACGCCATTGCGACGACAGGATCCGGATTGGGGCGCGATCGTCCTAATCCGCGCCCAATGGCGGTATGATGTCCCGGCCAAACGAAATACGCTGCAGCGGTTCTTCCGCGCGGCCATCGAGGCGTGCGGTCCACTGCTTAAGGCGGGACGGCGGCCTCGTCCTACCAAGGATACAACGATGAGTTCGAATCCTGGCGCGAGCCTCTCCACCGCCTTGAGCGGCTACCAGCTGCTCACCGATCCGGCGCTCAACAAGGGGACCGCTTTCACGGAAGCCGAACGTGACGTGTTCGACCTCCACGGTCTACTGCCGCCCACCATCGGGACGCTCAACGAGCAGGTCGCGCGTCGTCTTCAGGCGCTGCGTGGCTTCGAGACCGACATCGAGCGCTACGCATTCCTTCGCGACCTCCAGGATACCAACGCGACGCTCTTCTTCGCATTGCTCGTCCAGAACATCGAGGAGCTGCTCCCGATCGTCTATACGCCGACGGTCGGCGCCGGGTGCCAGCAGTTCAGCCGCCTGTTCCGCAAGCCGCGTGGCCTTTTCCTTAGCTTCTCCCACAGGGACCGCATCGAGAGGATCCTGGCCCATCCGCGCTTCGACGACGTCGCCGTGATCGTCGTCACGGACGGCGAACGCATCCTCGGTCTCGGCGATCAGGGTGCCGGAGGCATGGGGATCCCGATCGGCAAGCTCGCGCTCTATACCGGATGCGGCGGGATCCACCCCTCGACGACGCTGCCGATCGTGCTCGACGTCGGCACCGACAACCCCGACTGCTTGGCCGATCCTCTCTACGTCGGTTGGCGCCACGAGCGTGTGCGGGGGAAGGAGTACGACGACTTCGTCGAAGCGTTCGTCGCGGCGGTCGTCAAGCGATGGCCTCACGTCCTCCTGCAGTGGGAGGATTTCGCGAAGAACAACGCGACGCGCTTCCTCGATCGGTACCGCGACCGCCTCTGCACCTTCAACGACGACGTCCAGGGAACGGCGGCGGTCGCGACGGGCACGCTGCTGGCGGCGATCACCGTCACCGGCGCGCCGCTCACCGAGCAGCGCATCGCCGTCATGGGCGCCGGTTCGGCCGGGTGCGGCATCGCCGGCCTGATCCTCCAGGCGATGGTCGAAGCCGGACTCGCTCGCGACGAGGCGGTCAAGCGCTTCTTCCTGGTCGATCGCGACGGCCTCCTCGTCGAGGGGATGAACGACATCGCCTCCTTCCAGCAGCCGTTCCTCCAGTCTGAGAGCGCCACCGAAGGTTGGACGTTGGACCATCCCGACAAGGTCGCGTTGCTCGACGTCGTCAGGAACGCCAGGCCGACCGTACTGATCGGCGTCTCCGGGCAGCCGGGCGCCTTCTCCGAACCGATCGTCCGGGCCATGGCCGAGATCAACGAGCGGCCGATCATCTTCCCGCTGTCGAATCCGACGTCCCGCGCCGAGGCGACGCCGCAGGATATCGAAGCATGGACCGGCGGTAAGGCGGTCATCGGGACCGGCAGCCCGTTCCCGCCGCTGACCCGCGACGGGGTCAAGTTCAAGGTCGACCAGACCAACAACTCCTACATCTTCCCGGGCGTCGGCCTCGGCGTGATCGCCGTCGGCGCCAGGCGCGTCAGCGACGAGATGTTCATGGCTGCGGCCAAGGCCCTGGCCGCGGCGTCCCCCGCCCGCGACAACCCGAGGAACACGCTGCTTCCGCCCGTCACCGCCTTGCGGGAGGTCTCAGCCGCAGTGGCGCTTGCCGTCGCGCTCCAGGCCCATAAGGAAGGTCTCACGGAAGGTATAGCCACCGACGAGATCGAAGGGCTCATCCGCGCAAAGGTCTGGCAGCCGGCTTACGTGGCCTATCAGCGCCTCGACGGAACCGGTTCGTAGTCCGACGCGCAAGGTGGAATGTTCCAATGCTCGAGACCATCCTGTCGGGACTGCTGCCCGTCGCCTTCGTCATCATGCTGGGCTGGCTGTCCGCTCGACTTGCCCTTCTGAAGCACGAGGATGCCGGCGTTCTCGCGACATACGTGATCCGTTTCGCCCTGCCGTTCGCGCTGTTCGAGGGCGCCATCAAGACAGCCCCTGAGAAGCTCGCGAATCCAGGGCTCGCGATCTGCCTCGTCTTCGGCCTGATGGGCACGTACCTCATTGCGTTGGGCGTCGGCCGCTTCGTCTTCCGGCACGACCTGCGCACGTCGACCATGCAGGCTTTGGTCTGCGGCTTTCCCGACATGGCCTATTTCGGCGCGCCGATCCTCGCGGCCATGTTTGGTCCCGAAGGCTTCATAGCCGTGCTGGTCGGTAACCTCGTCACAAGCATCTTCATGCTGCCGTTGACGATCGTCCTGACCCATGTGTCGGACAAGAACGAAGCGGGGCATGGCTGGGCCGACACCGTGCATGTGCTGACTCACAGCATCCTCGGCGCGATCATCAATCCGATCGTCTGGCTGCCGATCCTCGGAGTGGCCTTGAGCTTCGCGCACGTGACCCTGCCGGGCCCGGTGGTCGGCTCGGTCGACATGGTCGCCAAGTCGGCCGGCGGTACGTCTCTCTTCGCGTTGGGCCTCATGCTTTACGGGGAGAAGCTGCGGATCAACGCCGACGTGCTGACCAACGTCGGCCTCAAGAACTTCCTGATGCCGGTCTTGATGGTGCTAGGCGCGCTGGCGCTCGGATTGACCGGCGGCCCCATGCGCCAGGTCGTCATAACCGGGGCGGTGCCGACCGCGACCGCGGCGTCGATGTTCGCGCTCAAGAACAACACCTACACCACGGATGCCACGGCCACGATCCTTCTCAGCACGATAATCGGGATCGTCACCGAAGCGCTGCTGATCGCCGTCTTTTCACACTGAGCTGAGAAGGTCGTTGGAAACTGCGGCGGCCGTATCGAGAGGCCGTCGCTGGAGGTTGGAGCAGCGTCTTCGATCCGCCTTCAGACTCCCGTCGTTCGAGCAAGGGACCGGGGCGTGGCGCCGATCGCTGCAGCGATAACGGCGCGCTGAGGGGCGGCGCCTGTCGGGTTTTCGATCATGTCGACCTCGTGCGGCGGCGTGTCGAGCTTGACGCCGTCAGGCGATCGTGGGGACGATGCCACCCTCCACACGCAACGCGGCACCGTTCGTCGCCGCCGCGAGCGGACTGGCGAGGTAGGCGACCATCGCGGCGATCTCGTCGGGCTCGATGAGGCGCTGGATCAGCGAAAGAGGGCGGTGCAGCTTGAAGAACTCGGCCTCCATCGAGGCCGGCGTCAGGTCCGGACTGCTGGCCACGCTCTTCAGGAATCCGTCGATGCCTTCTGAACGCGTCGGCCCGGGCAACACCGAGTTGACCGTGACCCCTGTGCCCTTGGTCAGCTGGGCGAGCCCCCTGGCGATCGTGAGCTGGGCCGACTTCGTGACCGCATAATGGATCATGTCGGGCGGTGGGACGAGGCCCGACTCGCTGGATACGAACACGATGCGGCCCCAGCCGCGTTCCAGCATGCCTGGGAAGTATGCTTGCGCCAGCCGCGCTCCGGCCACGACGTTGACCTCGAAGAGCCGATGCCAGTCCGCGTCGGTGATCGCCGCGAACGCCTTCGCCTCGTAGATCCCGAGATTGTTGACGAGGATGTCGATGGCGGGCTCCTCGCGGGCAAGCCTATCCGCGCCCTCCAGCGTCCCGGCATCCGCGAGGATCGCGCGCACGCGTCCCGCGGCGCCGACCTCGGCCGACGCGGCATCGAGCTTATCCCGGCTCCGGCCCGCGATGATGACCTCCGCGCCCTCGGCCGCCAGTCTCTTGGCTATGGCGACGCCGATCCCCGCCGTCGAACCTGTTACCAGGGCGGTCCGTCCCTTGAGCCCGAGGTCCATGTTCGCTTCCTTTTTTTTCAGTGGTTCCGACGGTCGCGAGCGACCGGTATCCTGCAAATGCAGGCAGTCGTGGACGGGCGTCGGCGAGGAGCGTCAGGCCGGCGTCGCAAGCCGCAGCGTGACGGCTGCCGCTCACGCTCTGGACCGTCACCCGGAGCGTCGCTGCGGAGGCCTCCCGACGAGATCCTCCCTCGGACCGAACGCCTTGGAAACACGCCCGCGCCGGCCATCACTGTGTCTCTCCGATCAGCGCGGTGATCAAGGGTCCGGTATCGTCCCCCTTGGATCGCGGTAGGTACGCCACCACCGCGGTACCCCGTCCGGGTTCGGATTCGATCCTGACATGTCCACCAGCGCCGGTCACGGTGCCATAGACCTGGCTCAAGCCTAGCCCCGTACCCTCGCCAACGGCCTTCGTGGTGTAGAACGCGTCGAACGCCCGGGACATCACGTCGGCCTCCATGCCGATCCCCGTATCGGACACGCTCAGGACGACGTAGGACCCGCCGGGCAGTTCGGCAGGGATCGTGACGCCGGTTTGTACAATGAGGTTTCGCGTGACGACGCGGAGGATGCCGCCGTCGGGCATCGCGTCCCGCGCGTTCACCGCCAGGTTCAAGACGACGTTTTCGATTTGATGCGGATCGGCGTCGACCGTCCAGAGACCTTCGGCGAGCTCCTCATCCAACCGAACGCCTTCCCCGACCGAATGGCGGATCAGATCGCGGAGTCCGACGACGAGCGCGGTGAGGTCGACGGGCTCCACCCGCAGAGGCTCCTGGCGCACGAACGCCAGGAGCCTCTGGGACAGAGCGGACGCTCGGCGTGCTGCGTCGATCGCGGCTTCCGCGTACCGGCGGCATTGCGGGTCGGGGTCGATGTTTCTGCGCGTCATCAGATCGAGGGAGCCGATCACCACGCTCAACATGTTGTTGAAGTCGTGCGCTATGCCGCCCGCCAGCTGGCCGATCGCTTCCACTTTCTGCACTTGGCGAAGCTTCTCTTCCGCGATCAGCAGGGCTTCCGTCCTCCGCCTCTCCGCGGTTACGTCCCGCCCGCTGGCATGCGCGTGGCCGTTGGAGAACGTCGTGTGCCAAGAGATCCATCTCGGGGTCCCGTCCTTGTGCAGGTAGCGGATCTCTAGATTGATGGGACCTTCGCCTCGGACGGCATCTTCGGATGAGCTCTTCATCCAATCCAGATCGTCAGGATGGATGAATTCGAGGAAGGGCCTCCCGACGACGGTCGCCGGATCGTGACCCAGGATGTCGGCCCAAGCCGGGCTGACTTCGCAGAGCACGCCATGGGAGTCGATCACGACCAGGAGGTCGCAGGAGTTCGCCCAGGCCATGTCGCGCTCGTGCGTCCTCCGATCGAGCAGGACCGTCAATGCCTGGCTGTTGCGTTCGGCATCGTCTCGCTTTGACATCACCCCGTCAACGACGACGCAGACGCCGACCAGGGAGACGCGCACATCAACCTCATCGGGCGGCTGCGCTGAGGCGAGGCACCGCTTGTAGGTGCCGTCGGCTCCCTTGACGCGGAGTTCGGCTTCGAACGACCCGCTTCCGGATGCCGCATCCGCCCACTTCTCCATGACGAGCGGCTGGTCCGCTGGATGTACGAACGACCTCCACGAAACCGGGCGGCCTTCGTCCGCGCCGACGGGATGATGTCGCTTCGGATTGATCAACCGGAGACGGCCGCGGCGGTCGGCCCACCATAGGATGGCCGGCACCGCCGCGAGGACGCGATCGGCCGATCCGCAGGGCATCGATCCGATGGTCTCCGTCGGTCTCGTCATCGACAGCTATCCCACCACGTCAGCGAAACAGGTTGGATGTCGCGAGGTCGATCACCTCGTCGCCGCGTCCGTTCAGGACCGCCTTCGCCATCCAGAGGCTGAAGCCGCCGACCTGTTCCGCAGTGGTCTTCGGCGGCATCACAAGCTCGTTGTGGTTCGTCACGACGTCGACGAGGGCGGGGCCCTCGTGCGCGAAGGCGGAACGCAGCGCCGCCTCTAGGTCGACGGCCTTTTCGACGCGGATGCCGAGCACCCCCATTGATTCGGCCATCTTCGCGAAGTTCGGATTGGCGAGGTTCGTCCCGGTCTCGAGGAATCCCGAAGCCTTCATTTCCAGGTCGACGAAGCCCAGCACGCCGTTGTTGAAGATCACTACCTTCACCGGGAGCTTCTCCTGCATGAGAGTGATGAAGTCGCCCATCAGCATGGCGAAGCCGCCGTCGCCAGACAGTGATATCACTTGGCGTTGCGGGAACGCGGCCTGGGCTCCGATGCCTTGGACCATCGCGTTGGCCATCGATCCGTGCACGAAGGAACCGAGCAGTCGACGCTTCCCATTCATCTTGAGGTAGCGCGCCGCCCAGACCGTCGGTGTCCCGACGTCGCAGGTGAACACTGCGTCCTCCGAGGCTATCTCGCTAACGAGACGCGCCACGAATTGCGGATGGATGGGCGAACGGCCGCTGCCGGCCGTCGCCAGCTCGTCAAGCCCTTTCCGCGCGGACGCGTAGTGGTGGACCGCCCGATCAAGATGCGCCTGGTCGAACTTCGGCTCGATCGATGGCAGTAACGCCGCAAGCGTCGTCTTCACGTCCCCCACGAGACCGAGCGAGAGCGGCGTCCGGCGACCGAGCCTTGTGGGATCGATGTCTATCTGCACGACCTTCGCCCCGTCGGGATAGAATTGTCGGTAGGGGAAGTCGGTACCGAGCATCAGGAGTGTGTCGCAGGCCTTCATGGCGTGGTAGCCCGACGAGAAGCCGATCAGGCCGGTCATGCCGACGTCGTAGGGATTATCCCACTCGACGTGCTCCTTGCCGCGGAGCGCGTGGACCACTGGCGCACTCAAGGCGTTCGCGAGTTCCACGACCTCGTCGTGGGCGCCCGCGCAGCCGGCGCCAGCCAGGATCGTGACTTTGTCGGATGCGTTGAGCAGATCGGCGAGCGCCTTCAGGCCCTCGTCGGTCGGTCTCACCAGGGGCGGGGTCGGGACGAGCCAGCGTTCCTTCGGCGCGTCCACTTCCTTCATCGCGACGTCGCCGGGTATCACCATGACGGAGACGCCGCGCTTCCCCACGGCCTGCTTGATCGCAATGTCGAGGATGCGCGGCATGACGGACGGCGTCGAGACGAGCTCGACGTAATGGCTGCATTCCGCGAACAGCTTGTCGGGATGCGTCTCCTGGAAGTAGCCGCTGCCGATCTCGCTGCTCGGTATCTGGGCGGCGATTGCCAGGACCGGCGCCCCGCTGCGATGGCAATCGAAGAGACCGTTGATCAGATGCAGGTTGCCCGGGCCGCAACTCCCGGCGCACACCGCGAGCTTGCCGGTCAGCTGCGCCTCCGCGCCGGCCGCGAAGGCCGCCGCCTCCTCGTTGCGCACATGCACCCATTTGATCGTGCCTCTGCGACGGAGGGCGTCGCTCAAGCCGTTCAGCGAGTCGCCGGTGACACCGTAGATCCGCTTGACCCCGGCCGCGTACAGCGTGTCGACGATCATTTCGGCGATGGTTTGCTTTGCCACTTGGTCGTTCTCCCCCGCGAATGCGGATTGTTTGACTTTTGCGATATGAAGACGGTCTCGTTGCCCGTTGCGATGATGCATCCCTAGGAGACCCGCGGAAGGACCCGCGGCGGGTGCGGTAGGCGAACGTAGGGCACGCCCTATTGCTCATACCGCCGTCGCCGCCACGTTTTGATTCCCCATCGTCCGTTCCCATCGGTTCCAGAGGTTGTCCGACGGTCACCTCGCCACGCTATGACCGACGGCCGCGTTGCGGCCGGTTTCCCGAAGGAAGAAGCTGAGGACGATGGCGAGCGCGACCGCGCCGGCCCAGAACCAGGCCCCTTGCCTGAAGTGCTGTAGATGGTCCGCGTTGGAGGCCAGGCCCTTGCCGAGCAGGTTGGCGAACACGGGTCCGATCGCGGCGGTGACACCGAACGTTAGGAAGTTGATGACGCCGACGGCGCTTCCCTTCACGCTGTCGGGGTTCACCTCCTTGATGCTCGTGTATGGGATCATCGCGGCGCCGGAGCCGATGCCGAGCACGAGCATCTCGAGGTGGGTCGCCGCGACGCCCCCGGTGAAGGCGACAGCGACGATCGCCGCGAGCATGATGCCCGCGCCAAGGATCAGGGCTGGTTTCCGGCGTCCTAGGAAGTCGGCGAGCCACCCGAGGACGGGGCAGCCGATCGCCCAACCTAGAGGCACCATCGAGGCCACGGAGACGGCGTTGCCGTAGTCGAATCCCCTGTCCTGCTGGAAGAATGCGACGCCCCATATCATGTCTCCCACCGTGGTCGGGACGAACAGCAGGCCGGCGATGGCGCCACAGAGGTACGACTGGGGATTGGTGAAAACGATCTTGAACGGAGCGAGGATGCTCGTCGGCCTCGCCTCGACGTGCTCCTCGCCCGGCGTTGACGCGAACAGGGCGATCGCGATCGCGACGCAGGCGGCGCCCGTCGCGATCCAGTACACCTTCCAATCCATCGGTCCGTGAATGAGCGGACCCACGGCGAACTGCCCCGCCGAGCCGCCGAGCATCCCGATGCACTGCGTGACGCCGATCGCCGTCGCCAGGACCGATCCCGAGAAGCCGTGTGCGGCGAGGAACACCGCGCCCGTGAACGCGAAGGCCGATCCGGCTCCTTGCAGCAGCCGGCCGAGGTCGCCCACGATCGGAACCGGGATCACGAAGACGAGGCAGCCGAGGCCGAGCAGGGCCGCGCCGAACGGTATTGAAGCCCTGGCGCCGAACCGATCCAGGGCCGCCCCCGCAACGAGGCTCGTGACGGAGTATGTGTAGTAGTAGGATCCTATGATGGCGCTGACGCCGACAGCGTCCACTCGGAACGCGCTTGAGAGTTCTGGGATCATGACGGCCGGCGATGAACGCACGACGTATTCGAAGAAGTAGAAGACCAGCGCGATGAACCAGGCGACCTTGTACGCCCCTACGGCCGGCGCCTTCACAGATGGAACCGAAACCATGGCCAGATCCCCCTTGGGTGCGCGCTCGAGTGGCTGTGGCGCACGAGGCTCGCGCGGTAAGCCCGGGCCAGCGGAATGCCCGAACACCTCGCTCGCTCGCCGAGTCGCATTGCGAGGTTAAGACTCGATGAGGCGTCCCGTAACGCCCATTTCCGTGGTGATTGGTATGTTCATGCCTCAATTTTTCCGGGTTCGACCGCGGATCCGCCAGGGCTGGCCAAGTGAATGGGCGCATTCTCCGTGCGTGGTTTCGAAAAGCGTCTCCCCCATTCGAACTCCGGATCACTTGTGCGACTGGTCGCCGAGATCCCTCGGGATAGTTCGTTTGGTGGCAGTCCTACGACAGGTGCCGCCCCGGTTGCCCCGCGGCTCGACTCTTAGGAAGACCCGCAAACGGAACGGGCCGTCCTCACACCTCTCGACGCATCGTTCACCGCGCGGACGCAATTCTTGAAAATCTGGATCGCTACGGCTCAGGGTTTTCTGGTCGATCGTGAGCTGAGGAGAGTAAAAGCAGACTCGATCTGACGGTCTGCATCAGCTCCTCGGAAAGTGCGCCGATCCCGACCGCGCGGGCGAGCGTGAGCGCTCCCACCATCGCGGCGGTCGCCATCACTGCTTCC
Organism: Beijerinckia sp. L45; assembly: GCF_009765775.1. Taxonomy (GTDB): domain Bacteria; phylum Pseudomonadota; class Alphaproteobacteria; order Rhizobiales; family Beijerinckiaceae; genus RH-AL1. The sequence continues at coordinate 90,435 of NZ_LMUU01000057.1, read as the reverse complement.
TCTCTGCGCCTTGCCTGCGAGCTCGCTGGTAGGATGTCGCCGACCGATCCAATGAAAGCGTCTACGCCCTTTGCGAAGACCTCGCTCGTGCTCCCTTTTCTGCGGCCGGCGTCCGCCGACAAGGCGACGAGAGCGCAGCCCTCGGCCCGGCCATCGCGGTGTTGCGGACAGAGATAGCTGTCGACGAACGCTTGCCACACCGTGCCATCTGTCGCTTCCGTGCGACGCAGTCCATCGACCGTCGACTCGAGCGCTGCGGCGAAGGCCTCGACGACGAGATCCTCTTTCGAGCCGAAGGTCTTGTAGAACCCTCCCGCCGTAAGGCCGGCGGCGGCCATCACCGCGTCGATCCCGACTCCGTCGACCCCGCGGTCCCGGAATAGTTTCGATGCCGCCTCGACGACCCCATCACGGTTCGCCGCCGCACGATCACGCGAGATCTTCATCAGCCAACCTCATACCTTGACACCTTGGATTACGATGGTAATCATAATTTAGATTACGAACGTAATCGTTATGGGCCGGTCGGGGGTGAACGTCAAACCAAGCCGTCCCGCCGCTGCCTATTCCGTGACCGGGACACCTGAGCCGCCACAAGGATGAACTGACATGACCGTGCAACACGGACCGCTTTTCCGTCCCTTCGAACACAAGACGCTCAAGCTCCGGAACCGGATCGCGATGGCGCCCATGACGCGCCTGGCTTCGCCCGGCGGGGTACCGACCGCCGCCATGGCTGCTTACTATGAGCGACGCGCCCTCGGCGGCGTCGGACTGGTGATTTCCGAAGGGACCGTCGTCGACCGCCCTTCGTCATCGACCGGATGGCCGCAGATCCCGCGGTTTCACGGCGAGGCACCATTGAAGATGTGGAAGTCGGTCGTGGAGAAGGTCCATCACGCGGGCGCGGCGATGGCGCCTCAGATCTGGCACATGGGCGTTCAAGCGGACAATCCCGAGGGACCGGTCGGGCTGCCGGAGGCAGAAGGGCCGTCACGTTTCTACGCGCCCGGGAAGGCGAACGGCCGTGCGATGACGGTCGCCGACATCGAGGCGACCGTCGAGGCGTTCGCCCGCTCGGCCCGGCACGCCAAGGATCTCGGTTGCGACTCGGTCGAGATCCATGCCGCCCACGGGTACCTCATCGACCAGTTCTTTTGGGACGCCACCAACGACCGCACCGATCGCTACGGCGGCGGCACCATCGCCGAGCGCAGTCGGTTCGCGCTTGAGATCGTGAAGGCGGTCCGCGAGGCGGTTGGTCCCGACTTCGCTGTCATTCTCCGCCTGTCCCAGTGGAAGGAGTCGGACTTCAAGGTGAAGCTCGCCCACAACCCTTCCGAACTCGAAAGCTGGCTCACCCCACTGGCCGCGGCGGGCGTGGACATCTTCCATTGCTCCCAGCGCCGGTACTGGGAGCCGGAGTACGAGGGGTCCGACCTGAACCTTGCCGGGTGGGCGAAGAAGATCACAGGCTGTCCGACGATCACGGTGGGTTCGGTCGGCCTCCAGGGCGATGACTGGGGCAAGCCGGCGGCCGGCGATGCGCGTTCGAAGGGCGACGACGCGAAGCTGCGCGCGCTCGATGATCTTCTCGAACGGCTCGATCGGGGCGAGTTCGACGTAGTCGCCGTCGGCCGGGCCCTGATCACCAATCCGGAATGGGCCGCGATGGTGCAGGACGGACGCTTCGACCAGTTGAAGGGTTACGACGTCGAGGACCTTCGCCGGATCGCCTGAGGTCCGATCGCGTGACGATGGTGATCACCCGGGCCCGGCAAGACGTCCCTGACGGGCGGTTCCAGGACGTCGCGCGCATCGACCGCGTCGACGGCTCCTGCCCGGCTCGACGCGCATTCCGTTGCTCGCGTCGTTCCTCGGGTCCGACAGCGACGATCCGGTCAGCTGAGCGTCGTGAGCACTTCGAGTTCGCGGCGCGCGGCCTCGATGATCTCCGCCGATAGTTGAGGATCGGTCTTCGCTGTCGCGCGCGCCATCGCCACGCTTCCCGCTATCGCGGACACGAGCAGGAGGGAACGCCTTCGGGAGACCTCCGGCGCCAACCTGGCGGACAACGCGTCCCGCATGAGCTCCGCCATCTCGACGACGCCCTCGGTGAAGGCCTGCTGCACCTCGTCGTCCTGCCGTCGCACCTCCGCCGAGTACGCAGCCATGGGGCATCCTCCGGCAGGATCCAGGACATGGTCCTTTTGAAGATACTGCCGCAGGTATGCGGAAGCATCGTTGGACGTCGTTCCCTTTACCGCCTTCCAGCTCTCGACACCGGCCGAATGGGAGGCTCGGCAGGCTTCCGCCGCCAGAGCGCTCTTGGTGGCGAACCGACCATAGAACGCGCCCTGGCTCAGTTTGGCCTCGGCGCTGATGTCGGCGACGCTCGCGCCTTCGAAGCCTCGCTCCTGGAACAGGTTCCAGGCGGCCTTGACCAGCGCGACGCGATGCTCCTCGGCCTTGGCCTTCGTCACTTTCATACCGCGATCTCCGACCGGGCCCAGATACCGGTTGACCTAATCATAGCAACCACACTAATAAGCATTTAAGATAGCGGTTGCTATCATAACCACGCACACGGGGCGATGCAATGAGCGAAGAGACCCACGAGCGGCCCGGCCCGGCGTTCTTGAACGAACTGGCCCCCGACGTCGTACTGGAAGCGGCGATCCTGAACGGTTCCGTCTCAGGGGCCGCGGACGTGAGGAAGGTCATCGGCACGGTCGGCGGCCTCTTCACGTCTCAGGCTCCCGGCATCCGCGCGTCGGGCGATAACGTCGAGATCTACGGGTACGAGGCCGGTCTACCGGAAGGGATGTCCGTGACCGGCGTCATCACAGTCACCCGCGGTACGACCGGTGAGGTGACGCATATCGGAAGTCTGATGCGACCGCTCGGCGCGGTCCTGTGGATCGCCGGGCAGGTCAAGGATCGCCTCGGCGGGGATCTCGACGCAGCCCTGTTCGCCTAGGCCGCCTCGTTGCCGTGCTCGCATCCCGTCGCTGACGCGAGGCCTCGTGGCTTCGCGCTCCGCCGTGCGGACACGCACTCCGGGGCGCAGCCAGCGCGGCATCGATCATGACGACATCGTACCGGCACTTCTGGCGGTTCCTGCGATCGTTCTGCCGAGCGTTCCTCGAGACCGGATCCACCAGCGGTTGGGCGGAGCTCGAAAGACGTGTCCGGACGGTCGAGCAGCGCCTTGACCAAGCCGGGCGAACAAGTCCCGCGGACCTCACCGCCCCCGCTGGCATACCGCCGCACCCCGCGGCTCTGACCAAAATGGAGATTGATAGATGACCGACGGCGTAACGATTATCGTGGAACTGAACGTGAAGCCGGAAATCGCCGAGACGTTCTTCAGCGGCGTACAGGCCTTGCTCGAGGTCACGGCGACCCACAAGGGCTTCAGGAACATCATCGCGGTCAGGCACAAGGAAGATTCGAACCGCATGATCTTCGTAGAGTCCTGGGATAGCGAGGAGGATTTCAACACATATACCAACTGGCGGATCGAGCGCGGCGACATGTCGATCATCATGGACGCCGTGACCGTACCGCCGAAGGTCGACGTATGGCCGACGTCCGTGGCCGCTGCCCGTCGCGATGCTTCGATCGCCAACGGTGTGGACGCATTGTCGGCCTGACGCATCCTACACTCGCATGATTCAATCATTGACTACGCTATCAATGATTTAATAATAGTGATCAGTATGATTGTGGGGGCGCGTTGGTCATCGGGCTCCCATGGGCGCCCTGCGGGAACATCTAGTTCCCGCTAGGACGAAGACCAATCGTGCAGGGTTGGATCTTGCGGAGTGATCGATGCGGAGCACGGCCTTCGGCGAAGACTTCGGTAAACGCGTGGGGATTGGCAACGTCAGCACGCTCGCCGCTGCCTTTCCAGGTAAGAGGCCCGTCACCTTCATCCGGCACAGCAGCGATGCCGACCGGCCGGGAACCACGACGGCCGCGCCAGCTGAATCCGCCTTTTCCATCCAGGTCCTGATGCGCGGGCTCGTGGCTCCGAAGCTGTCCTTCGGTCGAGCCCCCGCCGAGATATACAGGGCCGAAGCGGGCTCCGTCTTCCTGTTCGACCTGGAGAAGCCACCGGTCGCGACCTTCAACAGTCCGCTCGACAACGTCAGGTTCTACATCAGCCGCGAGACGCTGCGCGAGTTGGCGGCCGAGAACGGTCTCCGATACGGGGGAGGTCTCAAGGCGCCGGCGTGGGGAAGCCCCGACGCGACATTCGCCAACCTCGCCGGTAGTCTCATCCCGCGCTTCGAAAGGCCCCATGAGGCGGCGACGCTCTTCGTCGATCACGTCGCTCTCGCGTTCTTCACCCACCTCGTCACCGCCTATGGCGAAACACCGACATCCGTCGGAAAGGCGCGCGGCGGCCTCGCACCGTGGCAGACGCGGAGGGTCAATGACCTGATCGAAGCCCGGCTGAGCGAGGACGTCTCGCTGTCCGAGCTTGCCGCCGCCTGCGGCCTTTCCTCGAGCTACTTCAGCAGAGCCTTCAAATCCTCGTACGGTCGTGCACCCTACCAGTTCCTCCTGGAGCGGCGCATCGATATGGCCAAGGGCATGATCCTGCGTACGTCGATGCCGCTCTCCTACGTCGCCGAGGCGTGCGGCTTCTCGGATCAGAGCCATCTGGCGCGGGTGTTCTCACGGATCGTCGGACGCGCGCCGAGCGTCTGGAAGCGGGACAACATCTGACGTCCACGAAACGGCTTAGGCAACGACGCCCGCGCGACTGGCGAGTTTCCGCCATGATCGTCCCAGAACGTCGGATTCATCCCGAGCCGGGTCCGGCGACCCGGATTATCCTGCACCCGGATCAATTCGCGCGTCGGTCGAGACGCGAACGGAAAGGCGGGCCGATGACCGACGCCGGGTTTGGCATCGCGGGACTGCATCGCGTATCGTGCGTCGCGTCTGACGCCCTCAGGACGCTGAAGTTCTACGGCGACATTCTCGGCATGCGTGCCGCGCGTGACCGAAACGATGCCGAACTGCATTTCGACATCGGCGATGCAGCCGACGCGTGGCCGACGCTCACGTTCCGCATCGACCCCGCCGCGGATCAAGGATGTCACGGAGGAGGGCAGGTCGGCTCCCTCGCGCTGACGATCCCCCGCGGCTCGCTCGGCCTCTGGCGGCAGCGACTCGTGCGGCTGCAGTGCGACGTGGTCGGCCGAGCGTGGGCATTCGACGACGAATACCTGTACTTTGTCGATCCCGACGGTCTCGCGCTTTTCCTTGTCGAGGAACGGGGTGTCGGCGCGACGGAACAGGCCACCGGCCCGGCCAAGTCCATGCCGTCGATAAAAGGGGTTTTCGCCGTGGAGCTCGACTCCCTCGAGCCGGCGCAGACCGCACGGCTCCTCGTAGACGCCCTAGGTCTGGTCGCCGGCCCCAACGCCGGCCCGATCGGGCGATTCTATTCGGGTACGCTCGCGGTCGATGTGCTTTCGAACAAGCATCGTCCAGGTTCGCACGGGCTCGGCGTCATCGAGCACGTCGCGTGGAGGGTGCCCGACCAGAAGACGATGGGGGTTCTGGTCGAGAGGCTTCGCGGCATTCCGGGCGTTGAACTGCGCCCCCGGCATGACGGCCTCGCCTTCTTCAGGGAGGCGGGCGGAACATGTTTCGCCTTGGCTCTCGACGAACGATGTCGATGATGTCTGGACGGTTGAAGGAGTTTCGTGTCGGAGCCGTAATGCCTGGAAGATTGAGGTCGGTCGAGTGGAATATAAGCGATCCGGAGCGAGCTCGGCCGCAGACTGCCTCGACAACCGTAGCAAGGGCTTGCGGCTGATGAGGTACGGATCGGAACGGAAGGACGAGACGCGTACACGCGTCGTGACGGTCGCGTCGGAGCGCTTTCGCAAGGACGGCGTTGACGGCGTGAGCGTGGCACGCCTCATGTCGGATGCCGGCCTTACGCATGGCGGCTTCTACCACCATTTCCGGTCCAAAGGCGCTCTCGTTGACGAAGCGGTGCTTCACGCGTTCCAGACGATGCCGGCGCTGCGGGCGTTGGAGGGACGCGCTCCCAGGGCCGTCGAACTCGGAAATTTCATCGATCTCTATCTTTCCAGCGAGCACCGGGACCATCCGGAGCATGGTTGCGTCATCGTGGCTCTTGGACCGGACATGGCGAGACGTCCGCGCGAATCCCGCGAGGCTTTCGCTGCAGAGGCGGAAGGGGTGCTCGGCCGCATCGCGGCTGCGCTGCCGGAGGGGATTCCGGCCCTGGACCGGACTCAGGCCGCCACGACCCTGCTCTCCCATCTCCTGGGCGTCCTCCAGCTCGCCAGGTTCCTGACTGACCAGGCCTCGTCGGATCGAGCGCTCGAGAGCGGCCGGTCCTCCGCACGCCGCCTTGCCGGCCTCTGAGCCGGCTGAGGCAGGCGGCACAAACGCCTTTGCGGCGGGATCTGACAAATCTGCGCGGTTTCGTGCGCGACGCGCCTTGAAGAAGGCAGGTAGGTTCGAACCTCCCCGACGGTCGGGAAGAACGGAAGCGCTGGCGGCGACCTCGAGAGAAGGTCCGTTGCTGAATGGCGAAGAGATGGCTCGGTGATTTGGAGACCGTCATGATCCGAGCCTTTGCGATGGCCATGTCCTTGATCGCTGCATCCACCGTGTCGCTCACTGCGCAGGTTTCCCCGTCCAGCACGCAAGCGAAACATTCGAACGAGCAGAGGTCGCCAGCGTCCTCGCGTCCCGACGATCACGCGGCTTGGTTCAGGCGGGCCATCGATCATTTCTTCGACGGGCGTTCCGCACCCCCGGACCCGAGATCGGAGCAGTGAGGTTCGTCCTCTCGGCTCGACTTGAATCATCACCCGAAGGAGGCGTTTGATGACCGACCGTGCCGCGCCGCCGACCGGATATCCCAGGCCTCCCTTCGGTCCACAGCAGTTGCCCTATCCCGGCGACGGCAGAGCGATGCTGCCACCGCCCGATCATGGCGAGGAGACGTACGTCGGGAATGGACGCCTGCGTGGGAAGGTCGCCATCGTTACGGGCGGGGACAGCGGCATCGGCCGCGCCGTGGCGATCGCCTTCGCGCGGGAGGGCGCCGACGTGGCGATCGCTTACCTTGACGAGCACGAGGAGGCGGAGATCGTCGCTGGATGGGTCCGCAAGGCGGGAAGCCGCGCACTTCTGCTGCCCGGGGACATATCGGATGCCGATCAGGCAAGGGCCCACGTGGCGCGCACGATCGAGATGTTCGGCAAGCTCGACATCCTGGTCAACAACGCCGCCTTCCAGAAGCTCGCTGACGACATCACGGAGATCGAGGATGCCGAGTGGCGGCGCCATTTCGAAGTGAACGTCTACGGCCTCTTCTACATGACGAAGGCTGCGGCCGCGCACCTGAGGCCGGGTTCGTCGATCATCAACACGGCGTCCATCAACGCGAAGATGCCGGTCGACGTGCAGCTGGCGTACTCCGCGACGAAGGCGGCGATAACGAACATCACCGCCAATCTAGCGCAGAGCCTGGGAAGGAAGGGTGTGCGCGTCGCCGCCGTCCTGCCCGGTCCGATCTGGACCCCCGTCATCCCGGCCACGATGAAGCCGGAGCAGGTGGACCGATTCGGCACCGAGGCGCCCTTCGGACGTCCCGGCCAGCCGGCCGAACTCGCGGGGACGTACGTGCTGATCGCTTCTGCGGAAGGCAGCTACATGAACGGCGCGCACATCGCCGTGGCAGGCGGAATGGTCGCGATCTGACGCGCCGGGCCCGCCGCAGAATGACCCAGGGAAATGACTGAAGGGGAAAGCCGCGATGCGTGAAGTCGTCCTCTGCCATCCGATAAGAACGCCCATTGGCGCATACAACGGTTCGCTGAAGCCGGTGCCGGCCACCGAACTCGGATCGGTCGCGGTGCGCGCGACGTTCAGGTTGTCCGGGCTCGAGGCCTCCGCGATCGGCGGGGTTGCCATGGGAAACGTCGTGCAGGCAGGCAACGGGATGAACCCGGCGCGTCAGGCGGCGATCGGGGCCGACCTTCCGGTCTCCCTTCCAGCACTCACCGTCAACCGCGTTTGCGGATCCGGCGCCCAGGCGATCGTCACGATCGCCCAGGAGGTCGCGCTAGGCCTCTACGACGCAGGCATCGCAGGCGGAATGGAGAACATGGACAGGGCGCCCTACCTGATGGGCGGTGCCCGTTGGGGGTACCGCATGGGATCCGCCGAGATCGACGACTCCATGCTCCGGGATGGGCTCAACGACGCCTTTTCGGGACGGCATTCCGGCTGGCACACCGAGGATCTCGTGTCGGAGATGCGCATCTCCCGCGAGGCGCAGGACGCCTTCGCGGAACGCTCGCAGCATCTCTTCTCGGAGGCGCGGGACGCGGGTCTCTTCGATCGGGAGATCGTGCCGGTCGTTCTGAATGGAAGGAAGGGACCCGAACCGTTCGCGCGAGACGAGGCGCCGAGGCCCGACACATCCGCGGCCGCGCTCGCACGTCTCAAGCCCGCGTTCCGGCCCGACGGCACCATCACGGCCGGCAATGCGCCGGGCCTCAACAGCGGCGCTGCGGCGATGGTTGTCGGCGACCGCTCCTTCGTCGAGGGGAAGGGCGTGGAGCCGATGGCGAGACTGGTCGCCTACGGCATCGCCGCCGTCGAGCCGGGCATGTTCGGCCTTGGTCCGGTGCCGGCAACGCGACAGGCCTTGGAAAGGGCGGGATGGCGGCTGTCGGACGTGGACCGCTTCGAGATCAACGAAGCCTTCGCCGCCATTCCGATCGCTGTGGCGATGAAGCTCGGCATCCCCGAGGATATCGTCAACGTCGAAGGCGGCGCCATCGCGCACGGCCATCCGATCGGTGCGACCGGCGCCGTCCTCGCCACGCGCCTTGTCCACTCGATGCGCCGACACGGTCTGCGTCGAGGTATCGTGACGCTGTGCATCGGCGGTGGCCAGGGCATCGCGTTGGCTCTGGAGCGGATCTGACGCTCGCGTGGCTTCCGGGCCGTGTCGCCGCCGACCCGGAGCTCGTCCGGCTCGGTTGCGACATGGTTTTGGGTCCGACCGATGTCAGCGGCATTCGCTTTGCGGCACGATCGTCCAAGCCGGCGCGGAAACGGGCGGGACGCGCAGTCCCGCGGGTCCTAGCTTGACTGGTCCCGGCGACCCGGACCGGCCCGGTAGTTCCGCCTTGCCGGATCCGGTCCAGACGACGGGAAGGGCGCCAAGCCCCGCGGGCGGATGTACCCCCCACCCTCCGCCCGCGCTCCGCCGCATCGACGGCATGGAAACATAGGCCATAGGGCCGACGAGAGGACACGGAATGACGATCGAGGTCGCAGTCGTATACCATAGCGGTTACGGGCACACCGCCAAGCAGGCCGAGGCCGTCTCCAAGGGAGCCGCCTCGGTCGAGGGTTCCAAGGCCCTGCTGATACCGGTGGACGCCGTCGAAAGGCACTGGGACGATCTCAGCCGGGCCGACGCCATCCTGTTCGGGGCGCCGACGTACATGGGAAGCCTATCGGCGCCCTTCAAAACCTTCATGGATGCCACCTCCACCCTCTGGTTCCAGAGGAGCTGGAAGGATAAGATCGCCGCGGGCTTCACGAATTCCGCGGCGCAGAACGGCGACAAGTTCAGCTCGTTGATGCAGCTCGCGACCTTCGCGGCGCAGCACGGCATGATCTGGGTCGGCCTGGATCTCGTCCCGGGAAACAACAGCTCGACGGGTGGCCTCGACGACCTCAACCGTCTGGGGAGCATGCTGGGCGCAATGGCGCAGTCGAACGCCGACCAGAGCGCGGAATTCGGCCCGATCGCGTCCGATCTGCGGACCGCCGAGTATCTCGGCCGGCGCGTCGCCGAAGCCGCGCTACGTTGGAAGGGCGGGGGACTGGCCGCGCCCGAAAGCGTTCTCGGATAAACGCTCACTTTATCGATCTCGGCCGACGTGTCGCGCGAGGATGAGACCGGGCGCTCCAGCCGGAGCGCAGCTCCATCGTTCCAGGCGTGGAACGGTGTGTCCGCAAACCATCGTCTACTGGGGCGACATCGCCGGTCTTAGATGTGCGCCCTGAGCGGCGCGTCGCCGCGTTTAAGGATGAGTATGATGTCCAAGACCCTTTTTGGAAAGGTCGCCCTGGTCACCGGGGGATCGCGAGGCATAGGCGCGGCTATAGCCCGCGAGCTTGCGGAGCAGGGCGCCGACATCGCGATCAGCTACGCGGCGAGCGTCGAGAAGGCTTCGGCGGTCGTGGCGGAGATCGAGAGGTCCGGTGTTCGGGCTGCGGCCTTCAAGGCCGACCAGGCCGACACTTCGCAGGTGAAGCGACTGATAGCGGACGTCGTCGCGAAGTTCGGCCGCCTCGACATCCTGGTCAACAACGCCGGGGTCTTCCACTACGGCCACATCGGGACCGATGAGCACGAGGGTTCCCTGCAAGGCTTGTATGCAATCAACACGGACGCCGTGCTCACCGGTATCCGGGAAGCGGGCAGGGTGATGGGCGAGGGCGGTCGCATCATCTCGATCTCGTCCGGCGTCTCGACCCGGACCGGTGCGCCGGGCTTGGCCGACTATGCGGCCAGCAAGGCCGCGGTCGATGGTTACAGCCGTGGCGCCGCCCGCGACCTCGGCCCCAAGGGGATCACGGTCAACGTCATCGGCACGGGCCCCGTCAATACCGAAATGAACCCGGAGGACGGTCCGATCGCGGAGTGGTTGAAGAGCGAGAGCGCGCTTGGAAGGTACGCGCGTCCGGAGGAGATCGCGGCCGCCGTGGCGTTCCTCGCCTCGCCGCGCGCCAGCTACGTCACGGGCAGCGTCATGTCCGTCGACGGTGGCTATGGAGCCTGAACGTTGCGCCCGTCGCGGCCGCCTGTCGTTCCGGTCAGGGGTCGCGTCGACTGGTTTCCGGCCGTAGGCCTCATGACCGTCCTTCGTCGGTCTGGAGTATGTCGCGGCGAAAGGCGTCCGTGAGGTGATCGATGAAGGCGCGGACGGCCCTCGCTTGTCCGCGCCTCGTCGTGAAGACGAGGTGGATCGTGCCAGCGGGGCCGGACCATCGTGGAAACACGCGTACGAGGCTCCCGTCGGCCAGTTCCTTCCGGCACGCGTGGTCGAAGATGAACGCGACGCCCACTCCGGCCGCGGCGGCGCTCCGCAGCGTGGAGATGTCGCCGCAGGTCATGCGGGGCGCGAGGTCCACGGCTCGGTCCGCGCCCCCTCCGTCGACGAGGGTCCAGTGTTCCTCGCCGCCGGTCCCGCCGCTTCCAATCGTCGGAAGCGTGGCGAGCCTTCCGATGTCGGCCTCGGTATCGATGGTCGCGGCTAGCGCCGGGGACGCGACGAGGATCCTGACGCTCGCGGCGAGCGGCTTCATCGTCAGGCTCACCTCGCGGTCGAACGCCGTGCGCAGGCGCATCGCGACGTCGATGCGCTGCGCGATCAGGTCCACGGGGTCGTTGGTGGAAAGGATCTGCAGCCTAATCCCCGGGTGGCGCGCCAGGAAGTCTGGAAATATGGGTGCGATGAACCGCAGCATCCCAGGTGGGCAGCTGAAACGGACCGTGCCGTGGGGCTCGCCGTGGGCTTCTGCGGCGATCGCCTGCGCGGCTTCGGCCTCCCTGAGCATCGCGCGACACCGATCGTAAAACGCCAGTCCGACATCGGTCACCTTGAAGCGTCTCGTCGACCGTTCGATGAGACGGATCCCCAGGCGGCCCTCCAGCGCCGTGATCCGACGGCTCAGCTTCGATTTCGGCAGGCCCGTTGCGCGGCCGGCGGGCGCGAAACCGCCATGCGCCACGACCTCCGCGAAATAGAACAGGTCGTCCAGGTCGGGCCGGATCATGGATGCGGCGTTGGAAGAATGATCGAGCGCGTCGGACGCGCCGATCTCCTCCGAGCCGCTTGGATGAAAGTCCAGCCCCGCGCCTCGGCCGAGAGCCCGCAGAAAATAGAAGCCGCCTCCCGCTCAGGCATCTCCGGGACTCGCGAGGAACGCGTGGATCTGGGCGACGACGGCCGCGCCCTCTCCGACGGCTGCCGCGACGCGCTTCGTGGAGCCCGCGCGCACGTCTCCGATCGCGAAGACCCCGCGTCGGCTCGTCTCGAAGGGCGACGGGCCGTGACCGCCCCGATCCGAGCCGCTCGGTGCGACGCCTGTGAGGACGAAGCCCTTCGCGTCGGTATCGACGCAGCCATCGAGCCATTGGGCGTTCGGCTCCGCGCCGATGAAGAGGAAGAGGTGGCGTAGGGGGCAACGCCGCTCCGAGCTGGATGCGTTGTCCCGGAAGGTCGCGGCGCGAAGGCCGCTTCCGTCCCCTTCCACCGCCACGACCTCCGCGCCGGTGTGGATCTCGACGTTCGGGAGCCCGGCGATGCGATCGATCAGGTATCTCGACATGGACGCTTCCAGTCCGGTGCCGCGGACCACGAGGTGCAGCTTCCGCACCTTCGCCGCGAGGTATACGACGGCTTGGCCGGCAGAGTTGCCGCCACCGACCAGGGCGACCTCCTCGCCCTCGCAGAGCTTCGCCTCGACGGGGGAGGCCCAGTAGGAGACGCCGGCGCCCTCGAAGGTCTCGAGGCCAGGGATGCGCGGCTTCAGGTAGCGCGCTCCCGATGCGATCACGACGGTTTGGGCTAGGACCGATCCGCCGGCGCCGAGATGGATGCGAAGCGGACCGAAGGCTCCCGTCGGCCCGCAATCTAGACGGGCGGCCTCGGTCGGCACCGCGATCTCGGATCCGAACTTGATCGCCTGGTTGAACGCGCGTCCCGATAGGGCGAAGCCCGAGATGCCGTTCGGGAAGCCGAGGTAGTTTTCGATCCGTGCGGAGGCGCCCGCCTGACCGCCGACGGCATGCCTGTCGACGACCAGTACCGAGAGTCCTTCGGAAGCGCCGTAGACGGCGGTGGCGAGGCCCGCCGGCCCTGCGCCGACGACGATCACGTCGTACACTTTCTGGGGATCGAGCATCGGCGTTATGCCGAGCTTGGCTCCGGCCTCAGCATTCGTCGGTCCGCGGAGCATGGTGCCGTCCGGGAGGACGACGAGAGGGATGTCTTCCGGCGCGATGCCGAAGCGGTCGACGAAGGAGGCCCCGTCGGGATCGGCGACATCAAGGACGACGTGCGGATGGCCGTTCCGACCGAGGAAATCCTGGAGACGGGTCATATCGGCCGAGCCGGGCGCGCCGACCAGGACGGTGCCCGATCCGCCGACCTCTATGAGGCTGACGCGTCGCAGGATCAGCGCCCGCATGATCACCTCGCCGAGGTCCGCCGAACCGATCACGAGCGCGCGCAGATGGGCAGCGTCGAAGGGAAGCGCCTCGCATCCCTCGATGCCGGCGCGGCCGCCCGCAAGCGCCGGTCGACCAGCGAGCTGATTGACCTCGCCGGTGAACTGTCCCGGACGATCCTCGGTCAGGATCTCCTCGGCACCGGACGGATCGCGCCGTACGATCTCGATGCTCCCTTTGAGGACGAGCCATGCCGGAGCCATCGGTTCGGCGACGTCGAAGACGGAAGCGCCGGGAGCGAAGGTGCGGGAGGGGCCGCTTGCGAAACGCCTCACGACCCCAATCTGGTCCGCGTCCAGGATCGGGAACATCTGGTTTTGACGGGTCTCGATGAGGCTCAACGCACTTTCCTCCTGTCGCTGCGCCTCGTCGTGGCTGATCCCCCGCTTATCTAGACCCGGAAGGTAATACGAGGGCGTCCGCCAAGACGGCCGACGAAAAGGACGCGATCGTCCCAGCGGCGGAGGAATGCGACGAGACGCCCGGCCTTCGGGGCACGTATGCCTGACCGGACGGTCGGCGATGGCGCAGCGTTGTAGATGCCGCCCGGTTCGATCTCGCGGCTCCGTAGCCTTCGCGCCAGCGGGCCCGCGCCGAGTGGGGGCGGCGCGCCGGCATCCTTGCCGGCCGTGGCCACAACGTGGGCTCGAACGAAGTAGTTGGAGGACCGACGAGATGACTTGAAGACACTTGAGGCGAACGCCGCCATTGCGGCCTCGAAAGCCAGCTTCCGATCCGAGCCGAGAACATCGTACGCGATGCGACGTATCGACGGCTCGCAGCACCGACCGGTCCCGACGAAGGTAGATCCCATGATCAAGATGACGCTACTCATTTCCCGCAAGGCCGGCATGAGCCTCGAGGACTTCAAGGACTACTGGCTCAACAAGCACCTGCCGGTCGTCCAATCGGTTCCGGAGGTCGGCCGCTATTCGAAGCGGTATGTCCAACAGTACAATACGTATTCCAGCCCGAGCCATACCGGCGCCGCGCCCTTCGATGGGATCGCGGAGGCTTGGTTCGACAGCCTCGAGGACGCGCTGGCCCTCACCACTTCGGACAACTGGCTGAACGTCGTCAAGAAGGACGACCTCAACTTCCTGGACGTCACGAAGACGCAGATGATGCTCTCCGAGGAGAAGCTGTTTCCCGACGCCTGAGCGCATCGCCCTTCGGCACCAAGTGACGGGCGCCTCGATCCTCAGTGGCCGCCCGAGGCGTGCGCCAGAATAGGCGCGGCCCCCCTCCGACATGTCGGTGCTTCCCGCGATCCGATACGTGCCGCGGCCGCGCGAAACAGACCTCGTGCATCTCGCAAGCTGAACGAACCGGTTCGCCCTGCCCGATGACCGCGGCGGCACGACCCTCGATTCATTAGAAAGGCGTCGACATGAAGATCGGGATCATTGGCGCCGGGAGGGTGGCCCAAGCGTTGGCGAGGCACATCTCCGCGGGAGGGGATCAGGCGATTCTCAGCAACAGCCGCGGTCCGGACTCGCTCGCCGAGCTCGTCCGGAATTTCGGCGCCGGCGTGTCGGCTGGTTCGATCCGGCAGGCCGCCGAAGCGTCCATGGTCGCGCTTGCCGTACCGTGGCTCAAGATCGATGAGGCGCTCGCCGGACTGCCGCACTGGGAAGGTCGCATCCTCGTGGACGCGACGAACCAGTTCGTCGGACGGGACCTGGCCGATCTGGGCGGACGGACGTCGAGCGAGATCGTCGCCGGTTTGGCCCCCGGGGCACGCGTCGTGAAGGCCCTGAACACCCTTGTCGTCGAGCGCTTCGAGAGCGGCCCCTTCAAGGCCGGGGCCCGCCGGGTGACGTTCATCTCCGGCGATGACGCCGAGGCGAAGGCACAGGTGGGCTCGCTTCTCTCGGGCTTCGGCTTCGCCGTGGTCGACCTCGGATCGCTCCGCATCGGCGGGCTTGCGCAGCAGGCCGGCGGCGCGCTGGCGGGCGTCGACCTGCTCAAGGCGACCTGAGGCGGCCCGGGCACTATCCGATCATCAGGCAACAGGAGCAGCCGGCATGCACGCGATCCACCTTACCGCCTATGGCGATCCGGCGACGGGCCTGAAGCACGTCGAGATCCCGGAACCGAACGGACCAGGTCCCGGAGAAGTCCTGATCCAGGTTGGTTTCTCCCCGATCATCCCGAGCGACCTGCTGCTGGCTCGCGGGATGTACGCGGTGCGGCCGCCCCTGCCGTCCGTGATCGGCAACGAGGGAGCCGGGGTCGTCGTGACCCGGGGCGACGGCGTCGAAGGGGTCGCCGTCGGGGACGCGGTCCTGCTGCCCAGGGGCACGTTCGCCTGGGCCCAGCGCGTCGTGGCACCCGCGGGCGGCCTCGTGGTGCTTCCGCGCGGCATCGACGCGCAGCAGGCGTCCATGCTGAGCATCAACCCGCCCACCGCGGCGCTCCTGCTCGACGAACACGTCGGCCTCCGGCCCGGCGACTGGATCGCGCTCAACGCGGGCGGTTCGGGCGTCGGACGCGCCCTCGTGGCGATGGCGCGGACACGTGGCCTGCGAACGATCAGCATCGTACGAAGGCAGGCGTCCGTCGCCGAGATCGAAGCGCTCGGCGCGGACGTCGTGGTCGTTGACTCCGACGATGCGCCGACGAGGATCGCGGCGGCCGTCGGCGGCGCGCCCGTCAGGCTCGGGCTCGACGGCGTATGCGGCGGGGGCACCGCCACTCTGGGGCGGATCCTGACCGAAGGCGGGACGATCGTGACGTACGGCACCATGAGCGGCGAGCCGGGTCGGATCGATCCGTTCGACCTCATTGCGAAGCGGCTCCTCCTCAAGGGCTTCTTCATGTACTACCCGGACTTCGCCTCGAAGCTGCCTGCCGCGATCGCCGAGGGCGTCGCCTTGGCCGCCGACGGCGCCATCCA